>CAWFJC010000014.1:0-610108 GCA_963815975.1 uncultured Actinomycetota bacterium | reverse complement strand
CGTCGAGGAATCGTTCTCGACCGTGATCCCGGATCGGAGATCGGGCACGGGCACGGGGCGCCGGTGCTCGCTCAGCCGGAGCGGGGCGAGGCGCGGCGACAGCGAGCGATGCTCGGATCAGATCAGATCAAGATCAGAGCGCGTCAGGCTCTCGGCCCCGTGCGCCGGCGACCGCGCTGATTCGCCCACCCCCGCGCCCGGACGGTCTCTCAGTCCTCGCCGAACGCGGCGAGCGCGGCGGCCGCGGTCTCGAGGCGGCTGCCCGCCTCGCGCTCGGCGATCTCGAGCGCGGCGTGGCGTTCGGTGGCCTGCACCAGCGCGACTCGCGCCGCGTCGAGCTTCCTCGCCGCCGCCTCGGCGGCCCGCTCGGCGACCGCGAGATCGTGCTCGAGCGCACGGCGCGCGGCGGCCCGTTCCTCGGCGGTGGCGGGTGCGGCAGCGGGTGCGGGTGCGGGTGCGGGTGCGGCTGCGGCAGCGGCAGCGGCAGCGGTGGCGGGTGCGGGTGCGGCTGCGGCAGCGGCAGCGGGTGCGGCAGCGGCAGCGGCAGCGGCAGCGGCAGCGGGTGCGGCAGCGGTGGCGGGTGCGGTGGCGGTTTCGGTTGCGGCAGCGGTCGCGGCCTTCGGCTTCTTCTCCTTCACGATCGGCCGCGCCGGCTCCGGCGCGCCGCCCTCGCCGACCAGCCCCGCCAGCGCCTCGAACCCGGGCGGCTCGCGATCGGTCGTCAGCTGACCCGGTTGATCGGGCTCGAAGCCGCCCGCGGCGGCCAGCGCCTGCAGGGTCTGGGTGATGCGCCGCAGCGTCGCCTCGTTCGCCGCGCTGCCGTCGGCGCGCAGCAACTCGGCCCCCCGCGCGCGCAGGTCGGCCAGCACCTCGCGATGGATGCCCATCGCCCCGAGGTCACCGTCGCGGACCTTCGCCGCCGCCGCGAACAGGGCATCGACCTCGGTGCGGGCCTGCCGCCACAGCTGGTTGATCGCCCAGACCGACGCCGCGGGCCGGGAGATGGCCGCGAGCCGCTGCGCCGGGAGCTTCTTGCCCGCGGCCTTCAGCTCGGCGGCCAGCCGCTTGCGCTCCTCGACGAAGCGCGACAGCGGCACGCCGTACAGCGCCTCGGTCGCGGCCCCCACCGGATCGTCCGTCACGCCGGACAGGGTACCCCCGATTGGTCCGGCCACGATTCTCTCAACTGGACTTCCGGAGGCCCATGTTACGGTCCGGCCGCCGAATCGAGCCTGAGGGGGTCATCGATGCTGCGAACCACATCCATCGTCCTGGCGCTCGCGATCGCCGCGTGCGGCCCACAGTCACCGCGTTCGGGTGACGACGTCCCCGGCGACGACGGCACCGATCCGGACGCCGACACCAGCGTGCCGATGTATCCGATGCCGCGCGCTGCGAGAAGATGGACGTCCTGTTCGTCATCGACAACTCCGGCTCGATGGGCCAGGAGCAGACGAACCTCATCGCCAACTTCCCGCAGTTCATCAACGTCCTCGACAACTCGGGCCTCGACTACCGCGTCGCGGTGACCACGCACCGGGCGCAACTACACGTACACGATGGACACGCCGCTCGGGACCGATCCCGATGAGCATCGACGGCGGCGACAACGGCACGATGCTGAAGCCGGCGGCGTGCAACATGACGAAGCGCTGGATCGAGAAGGCCGACCCCGACCCGTCCGGCACGTTCTCGTGCGTCGCGAACGTCGGCACCGGCGGCCCGAGCGACGAGATGCCGCTCAGCGGCGATGCGCGACGCGTTCGAGGAGCGGATGACCGACGGCACCAACATCGGCTTCCGGCGCACCGACGCGCTGCTCGGCGTCGTGTTCCTCACCGACGAGAACGACTGCTCGTACGAGCAGTCGGTCGACGCTGCCGTTCAGCCAGTCGCTCTGTGCCGACGCGAGATGGAGCCGGTGGCGAACTACGTTCAGTTCCTCGACACGTACACCGGCACCGCTCGCGGTGGGCGACCGCGGTGATCGCCGGCCCGGATCCGGGCGCGTGCTCGTCGACGTTCGGCGACGCCGACGAGGCGACGCGGCTCAAGTCGTTCGTCCAGCAGACCGGCACGAACGCGATGATGTCGTCGATCTGCGACGGCGATCTGTCGATCGGCCTGCGCGACGCGCTGACCACGTTCAGCTCGGCGTGCGAGACGTTCCCGCCGATCGACTAGTGCGCGCGACCGCAGCAGCGCTCGTCGCGGCGACCGTGTTCGCGGCGGGCTCGCGCCCCGCGGCCGCCGACGCCACCGGCGAGGCCGCCAGCGGCGGTGACACCGAGGCTGCGATCGCCGCGGCCGCCACCTACTTCGCCGGCGAGCGCGCGCAGGGCGCGGCGTGGAGCGCCGTCGGCGCCGTCGCGATCACCACCGGCGCGCTCGCGCTCGCCCGCGGCGACGACCTCGCCCGCGGCGCTGGCTACCCGCTGCTCGCCGTCGGCGTGATCCAGCTCGGCGCGGGCGTGGTCTCCTATCTCAGCCCGCCGCGGCGGTCGCGACGGATCCGCGCCGCGCTCGCGCGCGACCCGCAGGCGATCGGCGGCGAGCTGCGCCGGATGCGCCGCGTCGAGTTCGCGTTCGACGCGCTGCGCGTCACCGAGGTGGCGCTGATCGCCGTCGGCGCCGGCCTCGTCATCGGCGGCGCGCGCGCCGATCGCGACGTGCTCGTCGGGATCGGCGGCGGCCTCGGGTTCCAGGCGCTCGCGATGCTCGCGCTCGACGCGGCCGCGGAGGACCGGGCCGCGCGCTACGTCGAGCGCCTCTCGATCGCGGCGGGCGGCGGGGTGGTCGCCGTCGGCTACGCCGCGCCGTTCTGATCCAGCTCCGGCTCGGCAGGCACCGCGTCATCCGTGCGCAGCCGCCGCTGGTAGAACGCGACGTCGTGCCACGCGCCGTGCTTGTAGCCCGCGTCGCGAACCGTGCCGACATGCTCGAACCCGAGCGCGCGGTGCAGCGCCACGCTCGGATCGTTCGGCAGCGTGATCCCGCCGATCGCCGAGCGAAAGCCGGGCGCGCGCGACCGCCGCGAGCAGCGCCTCGTACAGCGCGCGGCCGAGGCCCGCGCCCCGGCGCCCGGGGTCGACGTACAGGCCGAGGCCTCGGTGGACCACCGTACGCGGCGCGGCTGCGCCACTCGCCGGCCTTGGCGTACCCGACCACAGCCCTCGCGTCGTCGGCCACGAACCAGGGTACCGGTCGCGGCCGCCGCGCCAGCCCGCGAGCAGCTCGTCGGCGGTCACCGGCTCGGAGCCGAAATCGATCGACGTGGTCTCGATGTAGTGGTTCGTGATCGCCGCGATCGCGGCGAAGTCATCCGCGGCGGCGGGACGGATCCGAACCGGGGCATCCGATCCCCATACCCGTGCCCGGTTTCCGCCGCGTTTCGCCGGCGTCACTTCGCGGCGTGCGCGCCTGCCCGGAACTGGCGCCGGTAGAGGTCGGCGTAGGCGCCGCCGCGGCGCCAGCAGCTCGTCGTGCGTGCCGCGCTCGACGATCCGGCCGTCCTCGAGCACCAGGATCAGGTCGGCGTTGCGGATCGTGCTCAGGCGGTGGGCGATCACGACGCTGGTGCGGCCGGCGAGCAGCGTCGCCAGCGCGGCCTGGATCGGTCGCCTCGGTGCGGGTGTCGACGTTGCGCGGTCGCCTCGTCGAGGATCAGGATGCGCGGGTCGGCCAGCACCGCGCGCGCGAAGGCCAGCAGCTGGCGCTGGCCCTGGCTGAGCGTGGCCGCCGCGCTCGCCGAGCGCGGTGTCGTAGCCCTCGGGCAGCGCGGCGATGAAGTCGTGCGCGTCGACCGCGCGCGCGGCCGCCTCGATCTCCTCGCGCGGTGGCGTCGGGCCGGCCGTAGGCGATGTTGTCGGCGATCGTGCCGCTGAACAGGAACGGCTCCTGCAGCACCATCGCCATCTGCGCCCGCAGGCTGGCGCGGGTCACCTGCGCGCACGTCGTGGCCGTCGACGCGCACCGCGCCGGCGGTCACGTCGTAGAAGCGCGGGATCAGGTTGGCGATCGTCGTCTTGCCGGCGCCGGTCTGGCCGACGAGCGCGACCGTCTGGCCCGGCTCGATCGTCGAAGCTCACGTCGAGCGAGCACCGGCGCGGCCCTCGGGTCGTAGGCGAACGACACCTCGCTCGAACGTCGATCCGGCCGGCGACCGGCGCCAGCTCGACGCGCGTCCGGCGCGTCGGCCGGCTCGCGCCGCCTCGTCGAGGATGCCGTAGATGCGCTCGGCGCCGGCCAGCGCCGACTGGGCCTGCGTGTAGAACGCCGAGATCAGCTGGATCGGCCGGAAGAACTGCTGGACGTAGATCAGGAACGCGGCCAGCAGCGCCGACCGTGAGCTGGTCCTGGAAGCACCAGCCAGCCGCCGTAGCCGATCACCAGCGCCGTCGCCAGCGTGCGACAGGATGTCGATCGCCGGGGTGAAGGCGGTGGTCACGCCGACCGCCGCGACGTTGGCGTCGCGGTTGGCGGCGTTGCGCTGGCGGAAGCGCGCGATGTTGGCGCTCGGTGCGGTTGAACGCCTGCGCCTCGCGCACGCCGACGATCTCCTCCTGCAGGTTGGCGGTCACGTCGCCGATGGTCTCGCGGGTCTCGCGGAAGGCGCGTCGCGCGCGCGCGCGGAGAAGAACGCAGGTGGTCAGCAGCATCGACCGGGATGACGACGAAGGAGACCAGCGCCAGCCGGCAGTTGAGCACCAGCATCGCGACCATGATGCCGACCAGGCCGAACAGCGACGCCGAGCAGCTGGATCAGCCCCTGCGAGAAGAGCTGGTTCAGCGTGTCGACGTCGTTGATCACCCGGCTCATCAGGTCGCCGATCGGCCGGCGGTCGAAGAAGCCGAGCGGCAGCGCGCTGGAGGTGCGCGAAGAGGCGCGCGCGCAGGCTCGCGCCAGCACGCGCTGGCCGACCGCGCCGACCACGCCGGACCTGCGCCGCGCGTGCGCCAGCGCGCCGCACGACGTAGACCCAGCAGGAGCACGAGCATCGTCCAGCCGAGCCCGGCGCGGTCGCCGCGAGCGATGTCGTGGTCGATCGCCCGGCCGATCAGCGCACGGGCCGGCCGCCTGGGCCAGCGCGCCGACCGCGATCAAGCAGCGAGCGCCAGCACGATGCGGTCGGCCGGTGCGGCCGCGAGCTCGCCGACCAGCCGGCCGGCGACCGTACCGCGCCGCGTCGACCCGCTCGCTGGCACGCCCCGGCGATCTGCTCCAGGACGGCCTCATGCGGGGACCTCGTCGCTCGGAGCTCGCCGCGCCTCAGCCCGGCGGTGTCGGGCCGCTCCCGCGAGCTGCGAGCCGACGATCTCGTCGTACAGCTCGGCTGCGTCGCCAGCAGCTCCTCGTGCGTGCCGCTGGCGGCGATCGCGCCGTCGTCCAGCACGAGGATCAGGTCGGCGTCGCGCACGGTGCTGATGCGCTGGGCGATGACGAAGGCGGTGCGGCGCGTCGCGCATCAGCCGGTCGAGCGCGTCCTGGATCGCCGCCTCGGTCTCGGCGTCGACGGCCGAGGTGCTGTCGTCGAGGATCAGGATGCGCGGGTCGACCAGCAGCGCCCGGGCGATCGCGATGCGCTGGCGCTGGCCGCCGGAGAGCCCGACGCCGCGCTCGCCGACGACCGTGTCGTAGCCCTGCGGGCAGCGTCGTCGATGAAGCTCCGCCGCCTGGGCGGCGCGGGCGGCGCGCCTCGATCTCGTCGTCGGTCGCGTCGGGCCGGCCGTAGGCGATGTTGTCGCGGATGCGTGCCGCGGAAGAGCAGCGTCTCCTGCAGCACGATGCCGATCTGGCGGCGCAGGCTGTCGAGCGTGACGTCGCGCACGTCGTGGCCGTCGATCAGCACGGCGCCGCCGGTGACGTCGTAGAAGCGCGGGATCAGGTTGATGATCGTGCTCTTGCCGGAGCCGGTGGTGCCCGAGGATCGCGACCGTCTGGCCCGGCTCGACGCGTGAAGCTGACCCCGCGCAGGATCTCGCGCTCGCCGCCGGCGTAGCGGAAGTGCACGTCGTCGAAGCTCGACCCGGCCCGTCGAGCGCCGGCAGCGGCCGGGCGCCCGGGCGCGTCGTGGACCTCGAGCGGCGCGTCGAGCACCTCGAAGACGCGCGCCGCCGACGCGCCCGGCGCGCGAGATGCTCGCCGACCAGGAAGCCGATCGTCATGATCGGGATCAGCAGGAAGCCGAGGTAGGTGTTGAAGGCGATCAGCTCGCCGATCGTGAGGTTGCCGCCGAAGATCAGCGCGCCGCCGACCCAGACCACGGCCAGCGTGCCGAGGTTGGCGAACAGGAAGACGAACGGGAAGTTGGTCGGAGATCGCGCTCGATCACGTCGCAGGTTGCGGTCGAGCAGCTCGTCGTTGATCGCGCCGTAGCGCGCCGCTCTCGCGCCGGCTCGCCGGAGAAGGCGCGGACCACGCGCACGCCCGTGCAGGTCCTCCTGCAGCACGGTGTTGAGCCGCCGACGCGCCGTCTGGACCCGGCCGAACAGCGGCCCGATCGCGACCGATGAAGCTCACCAGCAGCCAGAAGATCGGCGAGATCGTCAGCGAGCGCGACCGCGGCGAGCCGCCGTTGATCACGAACAGCAGCACCGCGCTGCCGACCAGCATCGCCAGCGCCGCGGCCGAGCTGGACGACGCCCGGTGCCGACGAACGTCCGCACCTGCTCGACGTCGTTGGTCAGCCGGGTCATGAGCTGGCCGGTCTGGGCCTGGTCGTAGTAGCTGAACGAGAGCCGCTGGATCTGGGCGAACAGCGCGTCGCGCAGGTCGAAGGCGACGCCCTGCGACGCGCGCTCGGCGAGGTAGCCCTGGAGGAAGTTGAACAGGCCGCGCGCGAGCGCGATCCCGACCAGGCCGATCACGGCGTAGGCCACGACGCGCTCGTCGTCGTGGGCGAGGCCGCGGTCGATCGCGATCCGCACCATCTGCGGCGCCGCCAGGTTGGCGGCCGACACCAGCACCAGCGCGGTCACCGCGCCCGTCGTGGCCCCACGGTGATGGCGCAGGTAGCGCATCGCCCGGCCGAGCCCGCGCATCGCGGCGCGGCGGTCCGGAGCGGGTCCGGCAGCAGGGGGCGCGGTCGCGGCCAAGGCGCCGCACTATGAATCATCGGCCGGGTCGCGCTACGCTGCGGCCATGACGACGAGCGACTGGTGGCGGCCCCGGACGCTCGGTCGGTCCGGGCTGCAGGTGAGCAGGCTCGGGCTCGGCTCGAGCTACGGCGTCGGCGAGCGCGACGTCGAGCGGGCGATCGAGCGCGGCGTCACCTACCTCTACTGGGGCTCGCGCCGCCGGGACGGGTTCGGCCGTGCGATCGCGCGCGCCGCGAAGCGCGATCGCGACCGGCTGTGCGTCGTGGTCCAGAGCTACTCGCGGTCGGCGCTCGCGCTCGGCCCGTCGCTGGACATGGCGTTGCGCCGGCTCGGGCTCGACCACGCCGACGTGCTCCTGCTCGGCTGGTGGAACGCGCCTCCGCCGCGCCGGATCCTCGACAAGGCGTCGGCGCTGATCGACGCCGGCAAGGTGCGCACGGTGATCATCTCGTGCCACCACCGCCCGACGTTCGAGCGCTTCATCACCGACCCCGCGTACGGCGCGATCATGGTCCGCTACAACGCGGCCCACCGCGGCGCCGAGGCCGAGGTGTTCCCGCACGTCGCCGCCGCGGTCGACCGCCCGGACGGCGCACCCGGAGTCATCGCGTACACCGCCACGCGATGGGGCGCGCTGCTCGATCGCGCGCTGGTCCCGACGGGCGAGCCGGTGCCACGCGCCTCGGACTGCTACCGGTTCGCGCTGTCGCGGCCCGAGGTCGACGTCGTGATCTCCGGACCGGCCAGCGGCGCCGAGCTGGACGAGGCGCTCGCCGCCCTCGATCGCGGGCCGATGAGCGACGACGAGCTGGCCTGGATGCGCCGGGTCGGCGACGGGGTCAAGGCGATGTCCGCGACCGCCGCCGCCCGCACTGGCAACGCCGGCGCCCTGTGGGAACGCGCGGTTGGCGCCGCCCAGAAGCTGGCCTCGCGGCTGCGGCCCGGCTGAGCCCGGCGCCGGCGCCCGGCGTCACGGCTTTGTCGCGGCGGGTCAATGGCCCGGCCGGGCCGCCGTGGGACATGCCGGCCATGAGCTTTTCCCTCCCTTTCAAGGCCGTCGTCACCGGGATGGGCCTCGTGCGGATCTCGCTCGGGCTCGCCCCCTTCCTCGCCGCCGGACCGACCTCGCGGATGCTCGGGTTCCCGGCGACGCACGACACCGCGACCGCGCGCCTGATGGCCCGGTTCTTCGGCGTGCGCGACATCGGGCTCGGCGTGCTGGCGTTCTACGCGCTCGCGCACCCGGAGGTCGCCCCGTTCCTGTTCCTGTTCAACGCCGCGATGGACGCCGGCGACCTGTTCGCGATCACGATCCCGCTGATCAAGCGCCAGGGCATCGACCGCGCCGCGATCCTGTCCGCGCTGTTCGCGATCAGCGGCGGCCTCAGCTGGCTGATCATCTGGGCGATCGCGCGCTAACATCACCCCGGCCCGACCCGTGCCCGCGCATGCCTCGATCAGCGTCCTGCTCGTCCGCCCGGTGATCGCGGCGCTCGGCGGCGCGCCTCCGGAGGCGTTCTGGCGCGCGACCGATCTCACGCCCGAGATCGTCGCCGACGCCGACGCGCGGGTGTCGGCCGCGCAGTTCTGCGTCGTGTGGGCCGAGGCGATCCGGATCAGCGGCGACCCGCAGATCGCGCTCGCCACCGCGGCTGTTGCGTCGCTGCGCAACTTCGAGACCGCGTATCGCACCAATCTCACCAGCCACCTGCGCAGCCAGATCGAGACGCTGGAGTCAGGTCGCGCGGAGCCAGGCGAGATCCCGGATGTCGTACGCGAGCTCAAGCCGGTCGAGGGACATGCCAACGGGATTGTCTCCGGTCAGGGTGAGCATGGTGGCGCTGATCAGCGCGAAGAAGCCCCGAGCTACAGCGGGGGTCCAAGCAGTAACACCCCGCGCCTCGACGCTCTCCTGGGAGACCAGCGCTGATCTGGTTCACCCATGATCAACACCCGTAGGGCCCGCCTCGGCGGGCCCTACGGCTTTGCGTCCCTGCACTGTGCTTGGTTGTTCGCACCGTCGGAATTTCAGGGAGTTATCAGCGCGGGTCGTTGAAGAAACTGCTTTTGCGGCCTACTGTCTCTGCGTCACTTCCACCTCTGCTGTGCTGACCAAGAAATGGGGATCCCATGACCACCGCTAAATCCAGCGCCGCGGCCAGCCCCGCAGCCGAGAACGGCGGTCGCACCACCACGAGTCGGAAGGCCACCGCCAAGGCGGCCAAGGCCGCGCCAACGGTGCATGCAATACCTGTCGACCATCAAGATAAGCCGGGAAAACCGATGAATCCCAAGTCCTTACCGGTTCGCCCGGGCGAAGATCCCTGGACCAAGGCCGAGATCAACGAGGTCAAGCAGGCGCTGATCGAAGACATCGCGCGCTTTGAAAGCCAGATCGAGATTTCCACGGCCGAGCTGGTTGGATTGCTTCGCGACGGCAGTGAGGGCGCGGGACGCGATCCAGCTGATGTGGGATCGGCAAACTTCGAACGCGACGCGGAGATGTCGCTGGCCAACAACGCCCGGGAGATGCTCGACCAGTCCCGGCTCGCCTTGCGACACATCGAGCTCGGTACCTACGGCAGCTGCGATAACTGTGGGCAGCCCATCGGCAAGGGTCGGCTGCAAGCTTTTCCGCGTGCCACACTGTGTGTCACGTGCAAGCAGCGCGAGGAACGGCGATAACTTCACTCAGCGATGTAGGCCCCATCGAGCGGCGACGCCTGCGGCTTCTCGTCGCCCTGATCGCCGTTGCTGGGCTGACGGCTGATCTTGTCACCAAGATCATCGCTGTAACCCACCTCGAGCCGCTGGCCTCGGTCCGGCTGCTTGGCGGGCTGCTCACACTGCGGCTCATCCGAAACCCGGGGGCCGCGTTCAGTCAAGGCCAACGTTTTACGTACGTCTTCGCGATCGCAGGAATCATCGTGCTGGCCTTCGTGATCATCAAACTGGTGCCGCGGATCGGTCATCCAGCGTGGGCCGTCGCGATCGGGCTATTGTGCGCAGGTGTCGCCGGCAACCTCACTGATCGGTTGTTTCGACCGCCTGGCCCGCTCCGTGGCCACGTGATCGACTTTCTCGAGCTGCCGCACTGGCCGATCTTCAATGTTGCCGATATGTGCATTACTGCCGCCGCCATCATGATCATGTTCTTGTCTGTCATCAAGGGGATCAGCATCACTGGTCAGCGACACGGCCGTGGCGGCCGTGACGAAACCGGCGATGATCATGATCGGAGCACCGTCGCGCGTGGCTGAGCGGAAAGTCGTGCTCGTGCCGGAGGGCTTGAGTGGCGAGCGCGTTGACGCTGCCGTCGCGCGCATGCTGGGGCTGTCGCGCAGTCAGGTTGTGGAGTTGATCGGCGCAGGTCGCGTCCTGGTAGATGGTGCCTCGATCACGAAGTCGGATCGGGTCAACGTCGGGTCGATGCTCGAGGTCGAGCTCGCCGATCAGCCCCGCGCCGCAACGGTACGGCCGGAGCAGGTCGAAGGAGTTGCCATCGTCTATGACGACGACGACATCGTGGTGATCGACAAGCCAGTCGGCGTCGCGGCTCACCCCAGCCTCGGCTGGAGCGGGCCTGACGTACTCAGCCACCTTGCCGGCGCCGGTTTCCGCATCTCCACCTCTGGGGTTGCCGAACGACGAGGCATCGTGCAGCGGCTCGATGTGGGCACGTCCGGACTGATGGTGGTCGCCAAGAGCGAGCACGCGTACACGATCTTGAAGCGTGCGTTCCGATCACGCAGCGTCGAGAAGATCTACCACGCACTCGTGCAGGGTCATCCGGATCCCTTCGAAGGAACGATTGATGCGCCGATCGGCCGGCACCCGAGCGCGGACTACAAGATGACCGTGATGGACAAGGGCCGGCACAGCGTCACCCACTACTCGACCCTGGAGGCGTTTGTCGCGGCTACCTTTCTCGAGATCAAGCTGGAAACAGGCCGTACCCATCAGATCCGAGTCCATATGTCAGCCATTCGACATCCCTGCGTGGGCGATGTGATGTACGGGGCTGACCCGGTTCTCGCAGCCAAGCTCGACCTGGAACGCCAGTGGTTGCATGCGGTTCGGCTCAGCTTTGTGCACCCGACCTCGGGCGAGCTCATGGAGTTCGAATCCGCCTATCCGTCTGATCTCCGGCATGCGTTGGACCTGATCAGCACGTGGTAGACCACTGCTTGACTGTCGTCCCGCTGCCCAGCCAAACTTCGCTAGGGTCAACTCGTGCGTAGAGCCAAGATTGTGTGCACGCTCGGCCCGGCATCGTCGAGCGCAGAGCGCCTGGCGGAGCTGGTCGCCGCGGGAATGGATGTCGCCCGTCTCAATATGAGTCACGGGGACTATGCCGATCATGAGAGAAACCTGCACAGCGTCCGGGCGGCAGCAGCTGCTGCCGGCCGCCCGGTCGGTGTGGTGGCCGACCTGCAGGGCCCGAAGATCCGGCTTGGCCGTTTTGCCAACGGCAAGGAGAAGCTGCACGTGGGCGCGACGTTCGCGATCACGGTCGAGAACATCGATGGCACGGTCGAGCGGTGTTCTACGACATACAAGGGGTTGTGCGGAGACGTCCGACCTGGCGACATGATCTTGATCGACGACGGTCGCATCGCCTTGCGAGCGACCGAGGTCACCAGCACCGACGTCATCACCGAGGTGGTTGTCGGCGGGCCGGTCAGCAACAACAAGGGGATCAACCTTCCAGGCGTCGCCGTCAGTGTCCCGGCGATGAGCGAGAAGGACACCGAGGATTTACGGTGGGCGCTGCGCAACGGCGTAGACATGGTGGCTCTGTCGTTTGTTCGCAGCGCCGATGACATCAAGCCGGTGCATGAGATCATGGATGCCGAAGGTCGTCGCATCCCGGTGATCGCGAAGCTGGAAAAGCCTCAGGCGCTGGAGAATCTCACAGAGATCATCGATGCCTTCGACGCATTCATGGTCGCGCGTGGCGATCTTGGTGTAGAACTGCCGCTGGAAGAGGTGCCCCTTGTCCAGAAGCAGATCGTCACTGCTGCCCGGCGCTGGGCGAAGCCGGTAATCGTGGCAACTCAGATGCTCGAGTCCATGATCTCCTCACCCCGTCCGACCCGCGCCGAGGCGTCTGATGTCGCCAATGCGGTTCTGGACGGCGCCGATGCCGTGATGTTGTCTGGGGAGACCAGCGTCGGCGAATACCCGGTGCTGGCTGTCGAGACGATGGCACGAATCGTGGAGAACACCGAAGCCCACGGCATGGATCAGATGCACGGCATCGACTGGGATCCGCACACCACCAGCGGCGTGATCACCAAGGCCGCCGAGGAGGTGGCCCAGCGGATTGGTGCCAAGTTCTTGGTGACGTTTACCACCTCCGGTGACTCGGCGCGCCGCCTGACCCGCCTTCGCTCACCGATCCCGGTACTGGCGTTCACCCCGTACGAGGAAACTCGTGCAGCACTGACTCTGAACTGGGGCGTAGAGACCTTCATGGCCCCGATGGTCGGCCACACCGACGAAATGATCCGCGAGGTCGACAAGTCCCTCACCGAAAGCGGCCGCATCGCCGACGGCGAACGAGTCGTGATCGTCGCAGGCTCCCCACCGGGCGTCGCCGGCCAGACCAACATGATCCGCGTACGCCGCATCGGCGCACCGCTTTAGCGCATCTGGACTTCCCAAGAAAGTGGTCGTTAACGACAAGGACGTGACCGGATCTTGTGTTGTTATTGACCACTTTCGGCCAAGGTTGAACTGACGCCGGATCCCTTTCTCTTTGAAGCCCTTGTGAGGCGGCCAAAGGACCTAGGCCTTCGCCTCCCCTCCCCGGCACAATCCGAAGGAGCGTGAGGCTCTCGGCAACGCGCCGCAAAACCTAAGATGCTTGAAACCCAAGCGTCGCTGAAGTCCGCGGGCCTGGCGGCCTCACCACCACGTTTTGCGGCGCGTTGCCGAGACCCTCGCGCGGCAGCAGTAAAGACGCGTGCCGGAGAGGGGAGTCGAACCCCTATGTCCTTTCGGACAGACGGGTTTGAGCCGTCCGCGTATACCATTCCGCCACCCCGGCCTGGGGCTCATGATCAACCAGCCGGCGGCGCCGGCCGCCGAGCCCGATCATTCTGCCACAGCCGGAGGTTGCCAAGTCGATCCAATGCACCACGCCTGTAACAGGCATCTGGTTAAAGTGTCCCCGTGACTGGAGAGAACAGCCAGGTCGGAGACGCGACCAAGACACGGGTTGTCGTCGCCGAGGATGAGGTGCTCATCCGTCTTGATCTGGTGGAGATGCTCACGGAGGAGGGCTATGACGTAGTCGGCCAGGCGGGGGACGGGGAAGTGGCCGTAGCACTGACCAGCGATCTCAGACCAGATTTGGTGGTCATGGACGTCAAGATGCCCAAGCTGGACGGGATCAGCGCCGCCGAGCAGATCGCGAACGAGCGCATTGCGCCCGTGGTCATGCTCACCGCATTCAGCCAGCGCGAGCTCGTTGAACGGGCGAGCCAGGCAGGTGCCATGGCGTACGTGGTGAAGCCGTTCGGCAAGGGAGACCTCATCCCCGCGATCGAAATCGCCCGAGCGCGGTTCGCCGAGATACAGGCCGTCGAGGCAGAAGTCAGCGATCTCACCGAGCGGCTCGAGTCACGCAAAGTCGTAGAACGAGCCAAGGGTTTGCTGCAGAGCGGCCTCGGGTTGAGCGAGCCGGAGGCGTTCCGATGGATCCAGAAGACGGCCATGGACTTGCGCAAGTCCATGCGCGAGGTGGCGGAAGGAGTCATCGAGCACGGCTCAGTTGCGAAGAAAAAATAGCGCATTCGCATCTATGTGCTCTCAATCGCGTAACGAAGGTGCTATAGACAGCAAAGTTAGAGCCTCTAAGACAGCTTCAGTCGTAAGTTCGACAATGCTCGCGAGGTTTTGGCGCTCCGCGCAGCCTTGCAAACCGAAACAACCAGGAGGAAATGTGCGCAAGCATAAGTTGGTTCTTGCGGGGGTAACCCTGCTGGCCGCGTCGCTCGCGATGTCGGCATGTGGCTCCCGAGCTGAACAGGCCCCGGGCGGGGAAGCCGGAGCGGCAAAGGTCGCCAAGATCGGCGTGATCGCGCCCCTGTCGGGCGATCTGTCAGCTTTGGGCAGCGGCATCAAGAACTCGGTCGATCTGGCCATCAAGCAGGCCAACGAGAAGAAGACCATCCCCGGATGGACGCTCGAGCTCGACGCGCAGGACGACCAGGCCACGCCTGATGTCGGCAAGAACGCGGCCACGAAGCTCGCCGGTGACGACGAGGTGATCGGCGTCGTCGGTACCCTCAACTCCTCGGTCTCGCAATCTGTGCAACCGGTTCTGTCCGGCGCGCAGATCGTCCAGGTGTCGCCGGCGAACACCAACCCGACCCTAACCAAGGGCGCGGATCCGGCCAACCCGAAGCGCCCGTACCCGGGCTACTTCCGCACCGCCGCGACAGATGATGTCCAGGGTCCGTTTGCAGCGAAGTACCTGCTCGACAAGGGCATCAAGAAGGTCGCCACCATCCATGACAAGAAGGCGTACGGCCAGGGATTGGTTTCCGCCTTCACTACCGCCTTCAAGCAGGGCGGCGGCGAGATCGTCGACGCCGAGACCATCAACCCTGACGACAAGGACTTCTCGGCGGTGATCAGCAAGGTCAAGAACGCAAATCCTGAGGCGATCTACTACGGCGGTGAATATCCGCAGGCAGGTCCGCTGAGCCAGCAGGCCAAGTCGGCCGGGCTCAATGTCCCGCTGATGGGTGGCGACGGCATCTATGATGACGCCTTCATCGAGCTGGCGGGCAAGACCTCCGAGGGTGACCTGGCCACCTCGGTTGGGGCTCCAACAGAGACGCTCGCATCAGCTAAGCAGTTCGTCACCGACTACAAGGCGGCCGGCTACAAGGAGCCCTACGCGGCCTACGGCGCATACTCCTATGACGCGGCCAACGCGATCATCAATGCGCTCAAGACCTCGCTGGCCAGCGCCAGTGATGCCAAGTCCGCCCGCCAGGCGACGATCGATGCGATGGGCAAGGTCAGCTTCGACGGCGCGACCGGAAAGGTCGCCTTCGACCAGTTCGGTGACACCACGACCAAGGTGTGGACCGCATACAAGGTCGAGGGTGGCAAGTGGGTGCCCGCCAAGACAGGCACTGCCTAACGCGGTGGTGGCGGAGCCTGCGCCAAGCGGTCTCCGCCGTTAGTCTTCTCCACAGACACGCAGTGGGGGCAGGCCTCAGCGTCTGCCCCCACTGCGCCAGCACCCGCCTTGCATGTATCACCGAAGGGAGGCGTGAGTGGAGATCCTGCAGCAGCTCATCAACGGTCTGTCGCTCGGAGCCTTATACGCACTGATCGCCGTCGGCTACACCGTTGTCTATGGCATCATCCAGCTGATCAACTTTGCCCATGGCGAGATCTTCATGATCGGCGCCTTCGGGGCACTTACCGCTTGGATACTCATACCTGGAGAGTCGCTGGGCATTTGGCAGCTGCCCGTCATGCTCATTGTCGGCATGATCGCTGCGGTCGGCACCTCCTTGCTGACTGAGCGATTCGCCTACCGGCCACTTCGCAACGCACCGCGACTCGCACCCCTGATCACCGCGATCGGCGTATCCGTCTTCCTGCAAGAATTCGTGCGCCTGTTCTACGGACGCATACCGGGCTTCCCCGACGCCAGACGGGCGATCCCCTTTCCACAGATTGACTATGTGACCGGACCCGCGATCCAGTTGGGTCCACTCACGATCCAGCGTGCCGCGCTGTTCACCGTGATTGCGCTCGTTATCTGCTGGGCCTTCCTGTACGTGTTCGTCAACCGCACGCGCCTCGGTCGCGCAATGCAGGCGACATCCCAGGACCCCGACACCGCGAGGCTGATGGGCATCAATGTCGACCGCATCATCATGGTGGCGTTCGCGCTCGGCGCAGCATTGGCGGCAGTAGCCGGCCTGGCCTGGGGCCTGCGTTACACCAACATCGACTTCAGGATGGGCTTCCTGGCCGGCCTCAAGGCCTTCACCGCAGCGGTCCTCGGCGGCATCGGCAATATCAATGGCGCTGTCGTCGGTGGGCTGGTCCTCGGCCTGGTCGAGGGCATGGTGACCTTGATCCCCGGTACTTTTGGCGGCTCGGCGTGGAAGGACGTCTGGGCGTTCGTGTTGCTGATCTTGGTGCTGGTCTTCCGACCGCAGGGCCTTCTCGGATCACGGGTGGTGGATCGAGCATGAGCACAATGGCACGGGTGATAACACCGGAGCGGCAACAACGGTTGGACCCAACCGGGCGCTGGATCGGAATTGCCGGCGGCGTCGTCCTTGCAGGTTCCGCCTTATTGCCTTGGGCGTACTCGTTCAGGGCGCTGGATGGCATGACTCTGATCGGCTATCCGTCGCCCTTGCAGTATTGCGGCATGGTGCTCGGCCTGCTCGTCGCGGGGCTCATCATCTGCTCACGGCTGATCAAGCCGCGCGGCAAGATAAAGGTCGGCTGGGTGCGTGGTGCCAAGGCGGCTGCGACCGGAGCTCTGGTCTTCATCGCGATCATCATCCTGAGCATCGCCGTTGAGCTCGGCGGTCTGATCAATGTGGTCTATGGCGGCTGGCTCGCGCTGCTGGGTGCGGCGCTCGCCTTCGCCGGAACCCGGCTGATGATCATGGACCAGCCACCCACACTGGCCCGTGCGCAGATCAGACCGACGCTTGAGATTCTTGTGGTCGCCGTCGTGATGGGGGCAGCCCTGTTTGCGATAGCGTTCGCGCTGAATATCGACGATGGCGGCACCTTCGTCAGCTTTGTCGCTTTCCTCGGTGCGTTTATTGCGGTGCTCTTCCGGGTCGGCGTCATGGGCTTCCTCTCCGGGGTCTCCCAGCGCCACAGGAAGGTACTGATCCTTGCCGCATTCGTCGTGGCGTTCTTGTTCCCCTTCACCCAGGGCGGCTCCGACGCGAACATGTCCATCGCCACGCAGGTGATCATCTTTGCCGCGGCCGCGATGGGTCTCAACATCACCGTCGGCCTCGCCGGTCTGCTCGACCTTGGCTATATCGCGTTCCTCGGTGCGGGCGCTTTCACGGCAGCCGTCCTGTCGCGCTCGGCCTTCGCTACCGCCGACATCCATCCGCCGTTCATTGTGGTCGTACTCATCGCCGGCGCGGTGTCCGCGACTCTCGGCCTGATCATCGGCTCACCGACATTGCGGGTGTCCGGTGACTACCTCGCCATTGTGACGCTGGCGTTCGGTGAGATCTTCCGTATTGCGATGATCAACTTGGACGGCGAGGCCGGCCCGAACATTACGCACGGATCCAACGGCATTCCCGCGATTCCCGACCTCACCCTCTTCGGCTTCGACTTCGGCGATCCGCATGTAGTGCTGGGTATCCCGCTCGGCCGCTTCTCCAACTACTACTTCCTGCTGCTGGTGTTGATCGCGTTTGTCATTTTGGTGTTCGTCCGGCTCAACAACTCCCGCATTGGCCGTGGCTGGGTGGCCATCCGGGAGGACGAGAAGGCAGCCGAGGCCATGGGCGTCAACGTCTTTGGGCTGAAGCTCTTCGCATTCGCCAGTGGTGCGTTCCTGGCCGGCGTCGCGGGCGCGGTCAAGGCCCATCAGGACATCTCGGTTACACCGGACCAGTTCATCTTCCTAGAATCTGCGTTCTTGCTGGCAGCGATCGTGCTCGGAGGTATGGGCACCGTGCTCGGCGTGCTGGTTGGTGCCACGCTGCTGAAACTGCTGCCCGAGAAGCTGCGCTTCGTCAGCGACTTTCGGCTGATGCTTTTCGCCCTGCTTTTGATCATCATGATGCGGTTCCGGCCAGAGGGCATGATCCCGAGCCAGCGCCGGCAGCTGGAGTTCCACGAGGAGGACGAGGAGTTGGCCGAGCGGATTGAGGAGGAAGTGGAGGAGACTGGCACATTGAAGGGGGCTGGGGTGCTATGACGACTGCAGTCGACCCTTCTGGCGTTAGCGCCCAGGCTGACGGCTCGCCCATCCTGGTCGCTGAGAATGTGACGATGCGATTTGGCGGCCTGGTCGCGGTGGACTCGGTAAACCTGAGGGTGAACAAGGGCGAGATCATGGGTCTGATCGGGCCCAATGGGGCTGGCAAGACCACGTTCTTCAACTGTCTGACCGGCCTCTATCTCCCGACTGCTGGAAAAGTGACCTTCGAAGGCGCCTTGCTGCCACCGAAGCCGCGCAAGGTGGTGATTGCGGGTATGGCGCGGACGTTCCAGAACATCCGGCTCTTTGGCAACATGACCGCCCTCGAGAATGTGATGGTTGGCCGCTACTGCCGTACCAATACCGGGCCGCTCACCTCGATCCTTCGCGGGCCGAAGTTCCATCGCGATGAAAAGGCGACTGCAGAACGGGCCCAGGAATTGCTCGACTTCGTCGGGCTTGGCAAGACCACCGACAACCTGGCCCGCCATCTGCCGTACGGCGATCAGCGACGGCTTGAGATCGCCCGTGCTCTTGCTACCGATCCCAAGTTGTTGCTGCTGGACGAGCCGACCGCCGGCATGAACCCTCAGGAGACCCGGCAAGCCGAGGAGCTGATCTTCAAGATCCGCGATCGGGGCCTGGCCGTCGTGGTCATCGAGCACGACATGCGGTTCATCTTCAACCTCTGCGACCGGGTGCTCTGTCTGGTCCAAGGCAGGCGCACTGATCGAAGGCACGCCCAGTGAGGTCCAGTCTGACCCTCGAGTCATCGAGGCATACATTGGCACCGGACCCGAGGACGACCGCCGAACTCGAGGACTTCGAGGAGGGTCAGGACAATGCTTGAGGTCAAGGACCTGAAGGTGGCGTACGGCCGGGTGATGGCTGTTAAGGGAATCAGCTTCAAGGTCGACCAAGGCCAGGTCGTGACGCTTCTCGGTACCAACGGTGCTGGTAAGACCACCACGCTTCGTACCATCTCTGGCTTGATCAGGCCGGAGGCGGGCGAGATCTGGTTCGAGGGATCCCGGATCGACACGACTCCCGCACATGAGGTCGCTGACCCGAGGCCTGGCGCATTCGCCGGAGGGGCGCCGGATCTTCCCGCGCCTTACCGTCGAGGAGAACCTCCTGCTCGGCGCCTTCGCGCGCAAAGATCGGGCTGGGATAGCGCAGGATTTGGAGCGAGTCTTCAATCTCTTCGACATTCTGCGAGAGAGACGCTCGCAACCCGCTGGCACGTTCTCTGGTGGCGAGCAGCAGATGCTGGCCATTGGCCGAGCCATGATGAGCCGGCCGAGGCTGTTGATGCTCGACGAGCCGTCAATGGGGCTGTCGCCACTGATGATGCAGCGCGATCATGTCAACCATCGTCGAATCTGCAGTCCGAGGGTGTCACCATCCTGCTCGTCGAGCAGAACGCGCAGGCTGCCCTCTCGCTCGCCAACTACGGCTATGTCCTCGAAGTCGGCAAGATCGTGTTGGAGAACACCGGCGAAGCGCTGCTCGTCGACGAGAACGTTCGCAAGGTCTACCTCGGCGAGGATTAAGGGTTCACGCCCTGATCGCGAGCGACACAAATTGCGCGAGCGATCACAAATTGATTGTCCGGTGCTAGCCCGCGAACTAGCGTGCGAGTAATCCGCCGGATGATCGGCGAGGCAGGAGCACTCCCAGGTGACAACGTCGTCAGCTTTCGCTTCCGATGCCGAAGTTCCGCACGCGGTCGGAGCAGCAGCAGCCAGCGTCTGGGGAGACGAGACGGAGATTGCTAAAGCGGCGGTCGCTTTGGCGAGCCGGCGCATCAGTAAGGCCTCAGACCCCAAGACCACAGCGCGGCCGGCCTCGGAACTGCTGGCTGACGCCGGACAAACCGTGACCGCTGAAGGGCTCGGTGCCGATGAGGTCTTGCGAATCTTCGAAGACGTCATCGCCCCGGCGACCCGGGCTCAAGACGATGCAATGAACCTCGCCTACATCCCCGCCGCGCCCACCAGGGCTGCCTTGGCTTTCGACGCTGTGGTGAGCAGCTACAACATCTTCGCCGGAACCTGGGAGGCTGGCGCCGGTGCCATCTTTGCGGAGAACCAGGCGCTGGCGTGGTTGGTCGACCTGCTCGGCTGGCCAGAGACCGCAGGCGGGTGTTTTGTTTCCGGCGGCACCATCGGGAATTTGTCCGCGTTGGTCGCCGCTCGGCAGTTTGCCCGCAATCAGCTCGGCAGGCATCCGGTTGGGCAATGGCGGTTGGCCTGCACGACTCAGGCGCATTCGTCGGTTCAGGCGGCCGCGTCGGTGCTAGACGCCGAAGTCGTGATCGTGCCGGAAAATGATCAAGGACAACTGACCGGGGCGGCGCTTCGATCGGCACTGATCTCCTCGCATGACGTCTTCGCTGTCGTGGCTTCGGCCGGCACCACGAACGCGGGAATCATCGACGATCTCGCCGGCATTGCAGACGTGTGTGAGCGATTCGGGGTCTGGCTGCACGTCGACGGGGCGTACGGCGGTGCAGCGCTGGCGGCTCCCAGCGTGCGGCCGCTCTTCGAAGGGATCGAGCGTGCCGACAGCTTCATCGTCGATCCACACAAATGGCTGTTTGCTACCTATGACTGCTGCGCGTCTGCTCTACCGGCAACCCGAACTTGCCCGGGCCGCCCACGCCCAGCGGGCGGGATATCTCGATGCCATCGACCGGGAGGTCTGGAATCCGTGGGACTACGGGGTGCATCTGAGCCGGCGGGCCCGCGGATTGCCGTTCTGGTTCAGCTTGGCGGTACATGGCACCAACCGATACACCGCCGCGATTGAGCAGACCCTGACAACTACGCGTGCCGTAGCGGAGGGAATCGAAGGCATCCCCCAGCTCCAGCTGCTGGCGAAGCCGACGTTGTCGGTCGTCTTGTTCGAGCGGCGTGGTTGGGACGACGCGGCCTACCATCGCTGGTCGCGGCGGCTCGCCCTCGAAGGGCAAATCCTCTGCACTCCGACGCAGTGGAAGGGTCGGACCGTGCTGCGGCTGGCCTTCGTCAACCCAGCGACAGAGGCCGATCACGTGCTGGAAGTGCTGGCGGAGACGACCGCGGATCCAACCGAAAGTTAGGCCAATTCGGGCATTCAGGCTGCCCGGCGCGGGCTGACCAGCTGGCAGGTGACGCGAGCCGTGCAGACCCGTTTTCCGACATCGTCGACGATGACGATCTCGTAGCTGGCGACAGTCCTGCCGAGATGTAAAGCCGTCGCGGTGCCCGTTACCCAGCCGGCTGTCACCGAGCGGTGGTGTGTGGCGTTGATGTCCACTCCGACAGAGACTCTTTCCGGCTGCGCGTACATGAACGAGCCCAGTGATGCGAGAGTTTCGGCGAGCACGCAGGAGGCACCACCGTGCCACAGTCCGTACGGCTGCGTGTTGCCTGCCACCGGCATTCGCCCGATGACCTTCTCAGGTGTCAGGTTCAACAGCTCAAAACCCATCCTCTCGTTGAGTGCACCGAGCTGGGCGTATTCGGCAGGCAAGTCTGGCCGGTCGTCGGTCGAAGTCACGGGCTCAGACTAGACAGGCCTCTACGTCAGTGCACGCAGCTAGAGTCAGCATGTGCCGACCACGACTCAGCCGACCAGGCCTCAGCTTGGCGTGGCTACCAGTGAGCTGCCCACGCGGCCAAGGCTGATGCTGATCGACGGCCACTCGATCGCGTACCGGGCCTTCTTCGCGCTTCCGGTCGAAAACTTCTCAACCCAGACCGGCCAGCACACCAACGGCGTCTTCGGCTTCACCTCCATGTTGATCAACGTGCTACGCGACGAGAAGCCGACCCATCTCGGCGTTGCCTTCGACGTATCGCGTCATACCTTCCGCTCCGAGATTTACAGCGAATACAAGGCAAACCGCGCGACAACGCCAGACGAATTCAGAGGCCAGCTCGACCTGGTCAAGGAGGTGCTCAAGGCTCTCAACATCCCCTACGTCGAAAAGGAAGGGTACGAGGCCGACGATGTGATCGGCACCCTGGCAACTCGCGCCGAAGCGGCCGGCTTCGATGTTTTGATCTGTACCGGCGACCGCGACATATTCCAGCTGGTCTCTGACTCCGTGACCGTGTTGTACCCGCGTAAAGGCGTTTCCGATCTCGCGCGTATGACGCCCAAGGCAGTGGAAGACCGGTACTTTGCGACGCCCGGGCGCTACCCAGAGCTTGCTGCTCTGGTCGGAGAGTCCAGCGACAATCTGCCCGGTGTTCCCGGCGTCGGACCCAAGACAGCGGCCAAGTGGCTGGAGATGTACGACGGTCTGGAAAATCTGGCCGCACACGCGGGCGAGCTCAAGGGCAAGGCGGCCGAGGCGTTCCAGGAACGGGTCAATGATGTGCTGCGCAACCGGCAGGTGAATGCGCTGGTGCTCGACCTCGATCTGCCCATCAGCCTTGACGATTTGGAGCGCCGCCCGTGGAACCGCGAGGCGACCCACCAACTCTTCGATGGTCTGGAATTCCGGGTGCTGCGTGACCGGCTGCTCGAGGCACTGCCGAATGAGGACGAGGTGGTGCCCGAGGGTGGCTTCGACCTCGAGGCGGCGCGACTTGAGCCAGGAGAGCTCGCCGGCTGGCTCGCCGAGCACGCAGCGGGTGAGCGCACAGGCGTCGACATCATCGGGCATTGGGGTTCGGGGACCGGCGACATTACCGCGCTCTCGCTGGCCGCCGCCGATGGGGCAGCGGCGTACGTCGCAGTGGCCGAGCTCGGCGCTCAGGATGAGAATGCGCTCGCAGACTGGATCGCCGATCCCGAACGCCACAAAGCGATGCACGACGCGAAGGGTCCGCTGCTGGCAATCTGGGCTCGCGGCTGGGACCTCGCTGGTTTGACTTCCGATACCCAGATCGCGGCGTATCTCACCCGCCCCGACCAGCGCACGTTCGACCTCGCTGACCTGACCATTCGCTATCTCAAGCGGGAGCTCAGGGTTGAAGGCGCACCTCAGCTCGATGATCCCAACCAGCTTGCGCTGGATTTCGGCGACGACGACTCCGGCGCCAAAATGGCCGCTGAGGCTTCGATGGTTCGTGCTCGGGCAGTCATCGATCTCGCCGACGCACTGGACGTCGAGATAGAGCAGCGCAACGGCACCAGCCTGCTCTATGGGGTCGAGCTCCCACTGCTGCGCACGCTAGCCCGGATGGAGCAGACGGGGGTCGCCGTCGACGTCGACCACCTGGAGAGTCTGGAGGCCGGATTTGCCGGTACCGTCAGCCGTGCGGCGAGCGACGCGTACGACGTGCTGGGCAAGCAGATCAACCTCGGCTCGCCCAAGCAGCTCCAAGTCGTGCTGTTCGACGAGCTCGGAATGCCCAAAACCCGCCGCACCCGTACCGGCTACACCACGGACGCGGATGCGCTTCAGCAGCTCTATGTCAAGACTGAACATCCGTTCCTAGCACACCTCCTGGTGCACCGAGACGCCATCCGCCTCAAGCAGACCGTCGAGGGTTTGCTCAAGGCCGTGGCCGACGACGGCCGCATCCACACGACGTACGTGCAGACCATCGCGGCCACCGGCCGGCTCTCCAGCACCGACCCCAACCTGCAGAACATCCCGATTCGCACCGAGGAGGGGCGACGGATCAGGCAGGCGTTCATCGTCGGCGAGGGTTACGACGCGCTGATGTCGGCGGACTACTCCCAGATCGAGATGCGCATCATGGCGCACGCCAGTGAGGACGATTCTCTGATCGAGGCGTTCAAGTCGGGGATGGATTTCCATACCGTCACCGCGTCACGGGTCTTCGGCGTCGATCCTGGTCAGGTCACGCCGGGGGAGCGGGCCAAGATCAAGGCGATGAACTACGGTCTGGCGTACGGGTTGAGCGCTTATGGCCTGAGCCAGCAGCTGAACATCGAGGTGTCCGAAGCGAAGGCGCTGATGGATGAGTACTTCGAGCGGTTCGGCGATGTGCGCACCTACCTGCACTCATTGGTGGCCGATGCCCGGCGTACCGAATACACCGAGACCATTCTCGGTCGTCGGCGCTACCTGCCGGATCTGATGAGCGACAATCGGCAGCGTCGGGAGATGGCTGAGCGGATGGCATTGAACGCTCCGATCCAGGGCTCGGCGGCCGACATCATCAAAGTGGCGATGCTGGATGTGGAGAAGGCGCTTGATGACGCGGGCATGCGCAGCCGGATGTTGCTCCAGGTGCACGACGAACTGGTCTTCGAGATCGGGCCCGGGGAGCGCGAGGCGCTCGAGGAAGTTGTACGCACCAAGATGGGCTTGGCGGTTGCACTGAATGTGCCGCTGGATGTGTCCGTCGGCGTAGGCCGGTCCTGGCACGACGCAGCGCACTGATCGACTCCTCGACTCGTTATAGCGCAGGTTTGACCCTATTTGGTGGGCGGCGCTAACCTGAACCGTCGCTGTGACCTGCGCGACTTCGGACGGAGTAGGTCACGCTCGTACGAGTCGGATTGTCTCAGCTGCTGGTTGAACCTCTTCGTGTGTACGGATCGGGTCGCAGCCACGCCCACAATCACATCAACCATTTCCGGAGCCCTGCTACATGACGTCCTCCCTTGAGGCACCACCACAGGTCGCCGTCGACGACCTGGGTTCGCCCGAAGCCTTTCTCGAGGCGATCGACAAAACCATCAAGTACTTCAATGACGGCGACATCGTCACCGGCACCGTAGTCAAGGTGGACCGTGACGAGGTACTACTCGATATCGGCTACAAGACCGAAGGGGTCATCCCTTCCAAAGAGCTCTCCATCAAGCACGACGTCGACCCGTTCGACGTGGTCAGCGTCGGCGATGAGGTCGAAGCTCTCGTCCAGCAGAAAGAGGACAAGGAAGGCCGCCTCATTCTGTCCAAGAAGCGTGCTCAGTACGAGCGCGCCTGGGGCACGATCGAAAAGATCAAGGAAGAGGACGGCGTCGTCACCGGCCACGTCATCGAGGTGGTCAAGGGCGGCCTGATCATCGACATCGGGCTGCGCGGGTTCCTACCCGCGTCGCTGGTGGAGATGCGGCGGGTCCGTGACCTGCAGCCCTACGTCGGCATGGAGCTCGAGGCCAAGATCATCGAACTCGACAAGAACCGGAACAACGTTGTGTTGTCTCGGCGTGCCTGGCTGGAGCAGACCCAATCCGAGGTCCGCCAGAACTTCCTGACCCAGCTGCAAAAAGGCCAGATCCGGCGTGGTGTGGTGTCTTCCATCGTCAACTTCGGCGCGTTCGTCGATCTCGGCGGCGTCGACGGTCTGGTACACGTCTCAGAGCTGTCCTGGAAGCACATCGACCATCCCTCCGAGGTGGTCGAGGTTGGTCAAGAGGTCACCGTCGAGGTGCTTGACGTCGACATGGACCGGGAGCGTGTCTCGCTGTCGCTCAAGGCTACGCAGGAAGACCCCTGGCAGGCATTCGCGCGCACTCATCAGATCGGTCAGATCGTGCCCGGTCGGGTCACCAAGCTGGTCCCCTTCGGTGCCTTCGTTCGGGTGGAGGAGGGCATTGAAGGTCTGGTGCACGTCTCCGAGCTTGCCGAGCGTCATGTGGAGATCCCGGAGCAGGTTGTCCAGGTCAACGACGATGTCATGGTCAAGATCATCGACATCGATCTCGAGCGTAGGCGAATCTCACTCTCGCTGAAGCAGGCGAACGAGGGCGTCGATGCGACGGCCGACGACTTCGATCCAACGCTTTACGGCATGGCCGCCTCCTACGACGACCAGGGCAACTACCTCTATCCGGAAGGCTTTGATCCAGAAACCGGTGAGTGGCTGGAAGGCTACGAGGAGCAGCGGGCGGCGTGGGAGCAGCAGTACGCCGAGGCGCATGCTCGCTGGGAGGCGCACAAGAAGCAGGTCGAGGACGCCGACGGCTCCGCTGCACCCTCCACATCGAGCTACTCCTCTTCCGATGCCGGGGCGGCATCCCCGGCGCCACCCGCCGAGGGCTCATTGGCCTCCGACGAGGCACTGCAGGCACTCCGTCAGAAGCTCACCGGCGGCAGCTGATCAATCTGTGGAGCCCGACCGGGCGCGCCCGCACAAAGCCAGATATGAACGCGTGTTTCGCGCTAAGCGAGCCTCATGCGAGACAGTTGTGTGGAAAACGACGGTCGTCAGCGCGTGATCCCGACCGCCGCTTAGGCTGCGGTCGGGATCCGGGTGGGCTTGACCGGCGGGATCGCCTCTGGAAAGAGCTTGGTGGCCGCGGAGTTGGCGGCGCGCGGCGCGATCGTCATCGACGCCGACGTGCTGGCGCGCGAGGTGGTGGAGCCGGGCACCCCAGCGCTCGCCAGAATCGTCGAGCGGTTCGGTCCCCAGATACTCCGCGACGGGCAGCTCGACCGGTCACGCCTCGGCGAGATCGTCTTTGCTGACCCGGCTGCCCGCGAAGACCTCGAGCGGATCGTGCATCCAGCCGTACGAGCCCGTGCGGCTCGAGCTAGAGGGCGCCGCCGATCCCGAGGCAGTCGTGGTCCATGTCATTCCCTTGCTGGTCGAGACCGGTCAGCAGCATGATTTCGATCTCGTCGTGACGGTAGATGTTGATCATGAAACTCAAATCCAGCGGCTGATGGCCCGCAACGGCTACAGCCACGCGGCGGCCGGGTCCAGAACTGCCGCTCAGGCCAGCCGGGAAGATCGCCGGATGGCGTCCGACGTGGTTTTGGACAACACCGGGAACGTCGCCCAACTCAGGGCACAGATCGCTGCTCTCTGGGACGTACTGACTTCCTTCGCCACCCGACAATGACATACTCGCAAATGCTCGGGGGCACGATGTCCTTGAGCCGAGAGACTTGTCGACGCCAGGTCTAGCTGTCTGGCCGGGTCAAGGAGGGTCAAGGTTGGAATGCCCACGATGTCGGGCTGAGCTCCCCGAAGTCGCGCACTTCTGCCACGTGTGTGGCTTGGACCAGCGCTCGGCGGACTTCGCGCGCCGGAGGTCCTTCGCGGCAAGACCCGATGAACCAGTCGCCTCGTTTGCGCTGATCTCCTCGATCATGCCGCGCGGTGCCGGTCAGCGGCCGCAGACATATCGAATTGCGTTGACGATCGCGCTCGTCGTGGCGTTGATAGCAGCGATCTTCGGCGCCATGCCGATCGCGGTGCTCGTGGCAGCCTTTGCCGTTCCGGTGGTCTACATCGTCTACATCTACGACGTGAATCTCTGGGACGACGAGCCGATCATCGTGACGGGCCTCGCCTTCTTCTTGACCGGCGTACTCACGGTCGGATTCACCATCTTGTGGACTTATCTACGTGGGCCGGTGCCGTACGGCACGACCACGTACGAGGGTTCGCTGAGCGCGGCGCCAACAGTCGGCGCCTTCTTATTGGTGGCGCTTGTCGTGCCGATCGTCGGCGAGGCGATCCGGCAGATCGGTCCGGTGCTGTTGGCAAGTCGCCCCGAGTTCGACGACCTGATGGACGGTCTGACCTTCGGGGTGATCAGTGGGGTTTCGTACTCCTGCTTCGACACGCTGACCCGGCACTGGGACCTGCTGACCGGAGGCTTACAGGGCCAGGATCCGGGTCTATGGGTTTCGCTGATCTTCCTTGAGGGCTTTGTCAAGCCGATGATCATCGGCACGGCCAGCGGCATCGCCGTGGCTGAGTTTTCTGGCTTGGGCCGTGGCTATGACGGCTTTACACCCCGCTACTTCCGTGGGGTCGGCGAAGCCATCCTGGCGAACGCGGCGTACCAGGCCGGCACGTATCTGTTCTCCTTCGTTGGCAATGCCACGCTCGGTGTCGTCTTGAGCATTCTCTGGGGTTTGATCATTCTGGCGATCTTGATCTTGCGCGTTCGCAATGTCTTGCACGCTGGGCTGATGGAAGCCGCGTTGGAGCGATCAGCGCGATCCGCTGGCGTCGGGCCGACGAGTGAGCTCCAGTTCTGCGCGCAGTGCGAGATGCCGCTGCTGGATCATGCCGCTTTCTGCAACGTCTGTGGCACCGCGGTGCGCGTGCAACCCAAGGCGACGCGGCCCAAGGTGGGGGCGGTGCTGACGACCGCCAGGCAAGACGAATCGATCGTGCCAGGCTTTGACTCGCCAGTGGCCGGCGAGCAACCCGCACCGCCAGGCCAGGCGAAGCCAGCGGCTCCCGATGACACGACAGTCGATGACGACAGCAGCACGGCCGATGCGGCGCGAGACCGGTTCTACGACGAAGAGGAGGGCCGGCCGTGACGCAAAACCCTCCAGACTGGGGTCAGCAGGGCGGCTACCCGCCTCAGGGTCCGGGCGGCTATCCGCCACAACAGCCCAGCCCTGGATATCCGCCGCAGCAGCCGAGCCCTGGATATCCGCCCCAACAGCCAGGCGGATATCCACCGCAACAGCCGCCGCCGCAGGGCTATCCGCCACCGGGCAGCTACGGCCCGCAGCGGGCGTACGGCCCTCCTCCCGGCGGATATCCTCCTCAGCCGGCAGATTTTGGGTCGCAGGGACCAGGTCCAGGCGGGCCCGGTACTCAGGGTGCGCCAGCCAAGAAAAGCCCGGTGATGATCATCGCCATCGTGGCGGCCGCCATTGTCCTGCTGGCCGCTGTTGGCGGCATCATCATGGTCCTGAACCGGGGAGGCACCGATCAGCCAGACGTCTCGATCACACCTAGCCAGCCGGCTCCGCCAACGGAGGAGCCGACCACGCAACCCAGCGGGGGGTCGTCGTCACAACCGCAGCCAACACCGACCGAGTCAGCGCAAGCGCCGACCGGCGGCGCCATTGATCTCGGTAATGGAGTCGAGCTCGTACCTGCCACCGGGTGGCAGGTCAAGAAGACTGGTAAGAACGTGGCGCAGCTGTCCAATGGCAAGAGCGTCTTCCTAGGGCAGTCGCTGCAGATCTCGCCCTCCACCAACCCGGGCCAGTTGTGCGATGCATGGCATCGGGATGTTGCCGAGGGTACGTCGAACGGGAAATTCCAAGATGCCAAGGACGCTGATGTCGGCACGACGCGGCTCAAGGCAGCGACCTGTGTTGCTGAGGTGACCGTCAGTGGTGGGCAAGGTACGACGAAGCTCTATCTGTTCTCGCTGGTTTCGGTACGGCAGAGCGACGGCGTGACGGTTATCGGTACGGCGTACTTCACACCGAACACCGACACCGGTCAGCTGAACAAGGACTTCACCTCGATGATCAACTCGATGCTGAAGAGTCAGGCGTCCGGCGGGTAGCTGGCGCACGCACCGTTGCGAGCCTCGGTATTGCGCGGAATCGCATGCCAGATTGCGAGCGTCGGTATTGCGCGAGCAATCTCAATGAATTTTGTCGGGAGGCCAACGTAGGCTCGCGCCATGCGTCCGATTGAAGACCTTCAGCGCGCAGTCGCTCCGTTCAAGGTGGAGAGTGATTTCGCGCCATCGGGGGACCAGCCCCAGGCGATCGACGAGCTAGAGGAACGGATCACCAGAGGCGAGCAGGACGTGGTGTTGCTGGGGGCTACCGGCACCGGCAAGACAGCCACCGTCGCATGGCTCGCCGAGCGGCTGCAGCGACCAATCCTGGTGATGCAACCGAACAAGACCCTCGCGGCCCAGTTCGCCAACGAGCTCCGGCAGTTTTTCCCACGCAACGCAACTGAGTACTTCGTCTCCTACTACGACTACTACCAGCCTGAGGCATACGTGCCCCAGACCGACACCTATATCGAGAAGGACTCCTCGCTCAACGAGGAGGTCGAGCGGTTGCGCCACTCGGCGACAAACTCCCTGCTCACCCGACGCGACGTCATAGTCGTCGCCACGGTGTCGGCAATCTATGGCTTGGGTACGCCGCAGGAGTACGTCGGCCGAATGATCAAGCTCCAGGTGGGACAAGAGATCGAGCGGGACGTCCTGCTGCGCCGCCTGGTCGGTGTGCAGTACGCGCGCAATGATCTGTCCGGAAGCCGTGGCACCTTCCGGGTGCGCGGGGACACCCTGGAAGTGTTCCCGATGTATGAAGAGCTCGCGGTGCGGGTGGAGTTCTTCGGCGACGAGATCGAGAAGCTGAGCACCCTCCATCCGGTCACCGGCGAGGTGGTCACCGAGGATCATGAGATCTATCTGTTTCCCGCTAGCCATTACGTCGCCGGCCCGGAACGGATGGAGCGGGCCATGGCCGGCATCGAGGTCGAGCTGGCCGATCGACTCGTCGAGCTGGAGCGAGAGCAGCGCCTGCTCGAGGCACAGCGGCTCCGGATGCGCACCAGCTACGACATCGAGATGATGAGGCAGATCGGCACGTGCTCCGGCATCGAGAACTATTCGCGGCACATCGACGGTCGCGCGCCTGGCAGCCCGCCGAACTGTCTGCTTGATTACTTCCCGTCGGACTTCCTGCTGGTCATTGATGAGTCGCATGTCACGGTGCCTCAGATCGGTGGTATGTACGAAGGCGACATGTCCCGGAAGCGGACGCTGGTCGAGCATGGCTTCCGGCTGCCGAGTGCGATGGACAACCGGCCGCTGCGCTTCGAGGAGTTCGTGGAGAGGATCGGCCAGACCGTCTATCTGTCTGCCACACCGGGCAACTACGAGCTGGCCAAGTCGAGAGGATTCGTCGAACAGCTCATTAGACCTACTGGACTGGTCGATCCTCAGGTGATCGTCAAGCCCACACACGGCCAGATCGACGATCTGATGAGCGAGATCAGGTTGCGCACCGAGCGACGCGAGCGTGTGTTGGTGACCACGCTGACCAAGAAGATGGCCGAGGATCTCACCGACTATCTCCTTGAGAACGGCATCCGAACGCGATACCTGCACTCGGAAGTGGACACGCTGCAGCGTGTCCAGCTGCTCCGAGAGTTGAGGACGGGGGAATTCGATGTCCTCGTTGGCATCAACCTGCTTCGTGAGGGTCTCGACCTTCCCGAGGTCTCCCTCGTGGCCATCCTCGATGCCGACAAGGAAGGGTTCCTGCGAAGCGCGAAGAGCCTGATTCAAACGATCGGACGGGCCGCCCGCAACGTGTCTGGCGAAGTCCATATGTACGCCGACTCCGTCACAGACTCGATGTCGGCCGCGATCGATGAGACCAACAGGCGCCGAGAGAAGCAGGTGGCGTACAACCTCGCCAACGGCATCGATCCGCAGCCCATTCGCAAGAAAATTGCCGACATCACCGACATGCTGGCGCGAGAGGACGTCGACACTGACAACCTGCTCGGTGGCCGGCAGAGACGCGGCCGTGCTCCCGTTCCGTCCCTTGGCGCGCGTGAGACAACCGCTCAGGCACGGAGGCTGGCCGGGCTTCCTGCGGGCGACCTCGCCGACCTCGTCCAAGAGCTGACGACTCAGATGCACACAGCTGCTGCCGATCTGCAGTTCGAGTTGGCAGCACGGCTGCGTGACGAAATCGCAGATCTGAAGAAGGAGCTCCGGCAGATGGTGGAGGCCAACCGGTGAATCCTGAAATCAGGCGATTGGGCGTCTCCTGACATACTGAAGCTCGGAGGGGAGTATTCCTTCGCGGGGGCATCGTCATCACGGATTGTTCCGGACAGGATTTATTCCTACCAGATAAGCCCGGTGCCCTCGGCCGGTAAACCTGGCGGAAGAGACCTCCGAGACTGATCGTTCGCCGACTCCCGTCTCGGAAGGGACTCCATATGGAGGTGCACCTCTACGCGTGGATCATCACCGTCGTTGTGATGGTGGCGATCCTGGTCATCGATGTGCTCATTCTCGGGCGTCGCCCGCACGAGCCGTCGATGAAGGAGGCTGGCCTCTTCATCGCTATCTTCGTCGCCTTGGCGGTCATCTTCGGCTTTGGTGTGTGGGCGATTGCGGGGCCGCAGTACGCCGGAGAGTTCTTTGCCGGCTGGATAACCGAGTACAGCCTCTCGATCGACAACCTCTTCATCTTCCTGATCATCATGACCAAGCTGAAGGTGCCTCGGCAGCTGCAGCAGTTCGCGCTGCTCGTCGGAATCATCTTGGCTCTGATTTTTCGCGGCGTCTTCATCGCGGTCGGTGCAGCGGTCATCAACGCATTCAGCTGGGTGTTCTTCATCTTCGGGGCATTCCTGGTGTGGACCGCAGTGAAGATCTATCTCGACTACCGCAAACACGACGAGGACAGTGACACCCCACCCGACAACGCGGCGCTGCGTTACGTCAGGAAGCACTTCAACGCGACCGAGGACTATCGGGGCACGAAGTTGACCGTCGTGGAGGACGGCAAGCGGCTGATCACGCCGATGCTCATTGTCATCATCGCTCTGGGGAGCACTGACCTGTTGTTCGCACTGGATTCCATCCCCGCGATCTACGGACTCACTCAGGAGCCATATCTGGTCTTCACTGCCAACGTGTTCGCGTTGATGGGACTGCGCCAGCTCTATTTCTTGATCGGCGGTTTGCTCAAGCGGCTGGTCTACCTGTCCGTTGGTCTGTCAATCATCCTGGGCTTCATCGGCATCAAGCTGATCTTGCACGCGCTGCATTCCTACCATCTGGCGGACTGGGCACCCTTCGATGGCGAGATCCCCATCTGGCTGTCGTTGACCGTGATCGTCGTGACTCTCACGATCACGACGGTGGCGAGCCTGGTCAAGTCGAAATACGACGAAGATCAGCTCGCCACGCGCACGGATCCTTGAGTATCAGGCAGCGACCCGGGTGCCCTTGTCAGCAGCTGCAGGCTCGATGGCCTGAGCGACCAGTTCGGCCACGTCGGTGGTCAGGATGACATTGATCGTCTCGAGCACGTCGGCCGGGACATCATCCAGATCCGGCTCATTCCGCTTCGGTACGAACACCGTCGTCAGGCCTGCCCGCTGGGCAGCGAGCAGCTTCTGCTTGACTCCACCGATCGGCAGCACCCGCCCATTCAGCGTGACCTCGCCTGTCATCCCGACATCGGACCGTACGGGCCTATTGAGTGCCATCGAGGTCAGCGCCGTCACCATCGTGACGCCGGCTGAGGGACCATCCTTGGGGACCGCGCCCGCCGGAACGTGGACGTGGATCTGCCTGTCGAGAATCGACCGGTCGGTGATTCCGAGCCGCTCGGCGTGCGCCCGGACGTAAGAGAGCGCGATCTGCGCCGATTCCTTCATCACCTCACCCAGTTGCCCGGTCAGCGTCAGGCTGCCTGGTCCAGATCCTTGCGATGTTCCGTCCAAGGCAGATGCCTCGACAAAGAGCACGTCGCCGCCGAGACCCGTCACAGCCAAGCCGGTAGCGACCCCCGGGACCGATGTCCGCTCGTGCGCCTCGGGCGTAAACCGCGGCCGGCCGAGGTACTCGCGCAGGTTGGTCGTCTCGATCACCAAACCCGGCTGAACGGCCGCGCTCGCGAGTTTGGTGGCTGCCTTACGCAGCAGCTTCGCGAGGAATCGCTCGAGTTGGCGTACACCGGGCTCGCGCGTGTAGTTCGCGGCAATCTCTCGCAGCGCGTCATCGGAGACCGTGACCTCATCCGGGGTCAGCGCGGCGCGCTCGAGCTGCCGTGGCAGCAGGAACTTGCGAGCGATGACGATCTTGTCGTCTTCGGTGTATCCGTCGAGGCTCACGAGCTCCATCCGGTCCAGCAGAGCTTGCGGAATCGTCTCGACCACATTGGCCGTCGCCAAGAACAGCACGTCGGACAGGTCGAGATCCACCTCGAGATAGTGATCGCGGAACGTGTGGTTCTGCGCCGGGTCGAGGACCTCCAACAGGGCAGCTGCAGGGTCGCCGCGATAGTCCGAGCCAACCTTGTCGATCTCGTCCAGCAGTACCACCGGGTTCATCGATCCCGCCTCGGTGATCGCGCGTACGATCCGGCCGGGCAGGGCGCCGACATAGGTACGCCGGTGACCGCGGATCTCCGCCTCATCGCGTACGCCACCAAGTGCGACCCGAACGAAATTACGGCCCAACGCCCGAGCGACCGATTCACCTAGTGAGGTCTTGCCCACACCAGGGGGGCCGACAAGGGCCATCACCGCGCCGGAGCCGCGTCCACCGATCACCTCGAGGCCACGCTCCGCGCGGCGAGCGCGGATCGCAAGGTACTCGACGATCCGATCCTTGACGTCGTCGAGGCCATGGTGGTCGGCGTCCAACACCTCCCGCGCAGCTGTGATGTCAGTGGAGTCAGTGGTCTTGGTGCTCCAGGGCAGTTCGAGGATGGTGTCCAGCCAGGTGCGGATCCAGCCCGACTCGGGGCTCTGGTCGCTCGCTCGCTCAAGCTTGCCGACCTCACGGAGCGCCGCCTTACGAACGTCATCGGGGAGATCCGCTGCCTCGACACGCGTTCGATAATCCTGAGCGCCATCCGGCTCGTCCTCGCCCAGCTCCTTGCGGATCGCATTCAGCTGCTGGCGCAGTAGGAACTCGCGCTGGCTCTTCTCCATGCCCTCGCGCACGTCATCCGCGATCTTGTCGTTGACCTCTGTCTCAGCGATATAGGCCTTGGTCCACTCGATCAGCGTGGTCAGCCGTGTCATCACATCGGGAGTTTCCAGCAGTTGGCGCTTTCGTTCATCACTCAGCCATGGCGCGTAGCCAGCCAAATCGGCCAGCGTGGAGGGGTCGGTGAGCCGATTGACCGTGTCAATGACCTGCCAGGCGTCGCGACGCTGCAAGGTCGCAATGACGAGACTCTTGTACTCGGCAGCGAGCTTGGTGACTTCCTCGGTCTCGTGGGCGGGCTCGGGGAGTTCCTCAGCCTCAACCCAGAGCGCAGTTCCCGGTCCCGAGACACCAGAGCCGATCCTGACGCGCCGCTCGGCCTTGATCACCGCAGCTGGTTCGCCGGTGGCGAGACGGCCGAGCTGCACGATCTCGGCCACCACACCGTAGGAGGCATAGCGGTCCTCCAGACGCGGAGCTACCAGCAACGTGCCGTCGCTATGAGCCTTCGCGGCGTCAACCGCCGCGCGGGCGGCGTCATCGAGCTCGATCGGTACCACCATGCCGGGCAGTACGACCAGGTCAGTGAGGAACAAAACAGGTAGTCGGGTTGTCGACATCACATTGCGCCTTCCAGAAAGAGTCGCCCGTAAGTTGAGCGTCATAGGCTCAAGGCTTTTCAAAGCCGATTTCTTCCCCGGTTCCCGGGAGTTCTCCGTCGGCGAACTACGCGCCCGAGCTACCTGGAAGGCAGAGCCGTAGCAGTCGTCATGACAGCGCGGCGCGGCAGGGTAAATGGACGGGGGCGGGCCCATCGTGGCTAATCGACGGCACGCTGGTGGTCCCAGACGACGCGTCCACCGAGATCGGCCATGCCGTTGGGGGCCGGGCTGGCCTGGACCAGTGATCCGCTGCCGTGCTGGATGGTGATGGCGCGACCTAGGTGTGCGGCGAGCAGCATCGAGGCGGAGCCGCATGCCTCGTCCTGAGGCACTCCATACCGTGCGGCAAACACCCGGGCACGGACAGTTCCGACCTGCTGATCGATCCAGGCCCAGAACTGGTCGGCGTCTTGGTCGCGGTGGGGTGGCTCGGTCATGGCGTCGACTGCGGTGGCGTCCGCCACGTGGTTAAGACGCCAGGGTGGGGCGGCTGCTAGGGATGCGCGGATCCACACCTGGTCATCGCGGGTCCAGGTGGGCACAGGTCCGGCAGGTGGATTCAGCTGCGTTACCGGGCGGCTGAGGTGGCGGCTGAGGAGCCAAGCGGTGCCGACGAGTGGGTGTCCCGCGAAGGGCAGCTCGGCGGCCGGGGCGAAGATCCGCAACTGGCCGGTGTCCGGGTCCTCGACATAGACGGTTTCGGAGAAGCCGAGCTCGGCGGCGAGTGGTTGCCGACGCTCGGGTGGTATCGCGGGACCGTCGAGAACGACGCCGAGGGGACTACCGAATTGACCCTCGCCATCGCAGAAGACGCGTAAGACCTGCAAGACAGGCATGGTGGACGTGTTCTCCTCTAGAGAGTGACTAAGAGCTGACGGGCGCGATGATCAGCACCTGTGAACCCGGTTGAGATGTCTGCGGTAGAAGCGCGTGTCTACCTCCATCCTCGGGAAACTGGCGGGCAGTTCCCGTGGGTCGATGGACACGAATCCGTGTCTCTCATAGAAGCGGTGTGCGGCGCCCATCACTGCGGTGGTGCCGAGGAAGATCATCCGGATGTCCCGGTCCTCTGCCCAGCCGACGAGGGTCTGCATCAGGCTTGCTGCGAGCCCGCTCGCGCCGCGGTGTTCACGCGCCACGAACATCTTGCGTAGCGCGGCGACGTCCTCGCCGATTCTCAGAGCGGCGATCGTGCCCACCACTGACCCTCCATGATCCGCGACCCAAAACTCGCCGCCTCCGGCTCGGTAGAACCGCGCGACGTCGACGAGATCTGGCTGGTCCGAAGCGGTAATGGGAAGACCGAACTCGCCACGCTGGATGCCGATGATCAAGGCGATGACCTTGTCTCGATCTGCGGGCTGCCACGGTCTGAGGCGATACGGTGCTTGGAGAAACGTTGATCCGGACCTCCTCTGGCCGCGCCACGGCTATGTCACCATCTGGCCCCAGGATTGGATCACCGTGAACGTGGTGCCCCAGCGAGCGGGTTCTTGAAGCTCGTTCTCGGCGTACTGACGGAGGCGGCGCAGCTCCTCCGCGCTCACGAACGACAGCAATCGTGGTTCCAGACCGACGCTGAACTGTAGGGGCAGCCACAGGTAGGGATGTCCCGGCGGGAGGGCCAGCACCTCGGCCCGTACGTTGCCCTTGATGCCGAAGCTGCGAAGAAGCTCAAGATGGTTGCGCCCGGCCTCGGCATCACCCCAACGTGCGAACGCCTCGCGGATCAGGGCGATCAGCTCCTCGCAGGCCTCCGCCCGCGGGTTGAAGTGCCAGGATCCCCAATCGGGATCCTCCAGAACGATGGTGCCCCCGGGGCGGAGCAGCCGTACGTAGGTCGCCATCTGGTCGTGACCACGACCCAGCGGGGTGAGCTCGAACCTCGCGTGCAGCAGGTCGAAGGATGCGGGCTCCAGCCTGGTGGCGAAGAGATCGTCGTTTCTGAGTAGTACGTTGCCGAGGCCTTCGTCGGCCACGAATTGTTTGGCGGCGCTGAGCATGGCGTCGTCGATGTCCGTACCCACCACCTCACCTTCCTGTCCGACCCACTCGCTGAGCAGTCCCAGCCAGCCCATCACACCGCACCCGATATCGACGGCCCGGCCACCGCGACCGTCGCCGATCTCGGCCAGGAGCCGGCGGCCGCTGGGCTGCCACACCCGGGACTGGAGCTGGAGCCGCTCCAATTCGGAGGCCTGACCGGCCAGCAGATATGTCGACGAACTCATGTCGTTTCCTCCTCTTACCCGTCCCTCGGGTTCGATACGAATGTCCAGGCGTTCGGTCATCCCGCCAAGTGCACGTTGTGAACCTCTCCGTCTAGGTCGGCGCGACATTCGTCGGTAGGCGTCGGGTCGGGGGCGGTCACGCCGCCCGAGAGGTTCAGAATCTGAACTGCTTCCCGTGCCCGCGCGGTGGAAAGATGTGGGTGTGAGGACCTACGGGCAGTACTGTCCCATCGCCAGGGCGTCCGAGCTCCTAGCGGAACGCTGGTCCGTCATCATCCTCCGCAACATCGTCATCCTGGGCTGCCGGACCTTCAACGAGATCGCCGACGGAGCCCCGGGTCTGTCTCGCGGTCTGCTCTCCAAGCGGCTGCGGGAGTTGGAGCGAGCCGGCGTGCTGGAGATCCGTCCTAAGCCGGACGGCCCCGGCTCGACCTACCAGCCCACCCAGGCGGGTCGCGAGTTCGCCGACGTCATGGTGGCGCTCCAGCACTGGGGATCGCGGTGGGCCGATCTGACCCCTGAGCAAGCTCACCCGGGCGTGGTGCTGTGGATGTGGGTGACCTTCTACCTAGACCGCGACCGCCTCCCGTGGCGCCGGGTGCTGGTCCGCTTCGACTACCCCACGCTTTCCGGACCAGGCAGCCGCGGCTGGCTACTGGTAGAGCGCGGTGATGCCGAGGTTTGCGAGAAACACCCGGGCGGCGAGGAGCATCTGGTGGTCGTGGTGAACGATCCCGTGGCGTTCGCCAAATGGCATCTGGGAGAGCTGCGATGGGGCGACGCCCTGCGCTCCGGGGCGATCGACGTGCAAGGTACTCGGACGCTGGCCCGGACCCTCCCCACCTGGCACCGAGATCATCAACGAGGCGCGCAGCCGCTCCATCGCGTCGAAGCCCGCCCTCACCACTCCATCCTCGCCGTCGGCGAGGATGGACAGTACAGGCCGTAGCTCCGCACGGCTGGACCCTGGCGCCGACGTGGCACGATTGGCCAGCCACGCGCAGATCTTTCACTCAAATGCGGGCTTGGTTTCGTCCTGCGCGGACCGGCCGGCCAAGCTCGAGTAGGCCCGGGCCACAGCCAACTCCAGACCATCAACCCGCAGTGACGGAACGGCCTGTATCGCGGTGAAGGCCTGCTGCTGGGTGGCCTTGGATCTGTGCAGCGCTCGGAGGTGCGTGGCCAGCTCTGTGATGACTGTCAGCTGGGCAACCGCGAAGCTGCGGTCCACGAGAGGACCGTGGCCCGGGACGATCGCGTCGGCCGGACTGACCTCGGAGAGCAGCCCCCGCAAGCTGCCGGGGAACTCCAACGGGTAGCACCCAGAACCGAACATGGGTGGGCCGGAGGCCTCGATCACGTCGCCCACAACCCACGTATCGGTATCGGGCACGTGCACTACAAGGTCTGTGTCGGTGTGGCCCGGGGAGAGCGGAATGAGCTCGATGCAGCGCGCACCAAGCCGATACTGCTGGCGGGTCCTCACCAGCTGCGTGGGCGGAGTGATCACAACGTCGTCCCAGTCCCGGGCCGGCTCGTTCTCGGTTCCACTGCGCCAGGCCTCCAGTCGAGGACGCTCGTACTGGTCGAGATGAGCTGGCAGCTGGTGATGGCCGTAGATCGGCACGGCCGTCACTGCGCCGAAGCCGAAGTGCTGGTTGCCGAACGTGTGGTCGAAGTGCGCGTGCGTGTTGATCAACGCCTGCACCCGGGCTGGCGCGAACCAAGTCAGGTCGGCAACGAGCTGGGCCCCCTCGGTCGCGGAGGCACGGCTATCCACCACGACGAGACGGTTACCATCGCGGATCACGCAAATGTTGATCGTGAGAGGTTCGTAGGCACCGACGAATACATCTCGCGCGACCTCGACCCACTCGACCCCTGACACGATCCCCACGGTAGGTCAGCCGGCGATCCTCAAAGCGAGTAGGCCGCATGCGCGACGTTTGCAGCCTGGCTATCAACGCGCTGGCTATCAGCGCGCTGGCTGATGCAAGCCGAACTGGACTCCCTGAAACCTGGATTCAGGCGAGGCCATCAGCACGGACTCGGCAGGAAGGAGTGATCTCGATCCACCGTTGCCGCCAGTCGACGCGCTCCCTCTGGCAGTCACACTCGCCGCGGACGCCCCGATGGGAGGCTGACCGCATGTGGGCGGTGCGGATTCATGCCAAGCAGGACATGCGGACCAAGCAGGTTCCCAGGGATCGACACCGCCATCACCCTGCTCGACCACAACCCGCAAATCGAGCAAGTGATCACCCACGTGCTGCCAATCGAAGACGTCAACGGGGCCTTCGCCATCGCCGCAGACGCCGAAATCTCTGGCAAGGTCCCTCGTTGAAGTCAACGCCTCCCGATGGACCTCCCAGGCGAGCATTACGCGGTCGGCACCCAGAAGCGCAGCTTGCCGTCGAGCTCGTTCTCGAGTACGCCGCCGTTCGCCCGGATCACCTTCGCGGACGCGACGTTGTCCGCGTCGCAGGTGACTAGCGCCGAGGAGATCCCGCGCGCGGCAGCCTCGGGCAGCACGGCGCGCAGCATCGCGGTCGCGTGGCCGCGCCGGCGGGCAGTCGGCCGGACGTCGTAGCCGATGTGCCCGCCCTCGCGGAGCAGGTGCTCGGTCAGCCTGTGCCGCAGGGCGATCCGGCCGAGATAATCGTCGTTCCCAAGCCACCACCAGGTCGTGCAGGGTACCCAGCCCACCGGCCGTGGCGTCTCCTCGAACGCGTCGGCGCGGAGGGACCGCACGAACGCCACGAAGCCCTCAGTCGTACGCCACGTCCCGCCGAAGGTCTGGATCTCGTATCCGATCATGGTGTGGTCATGGGGCGCGCCGCGCCCCTCGGCGGCGAACTCGTCCATTGCGGCCAGGAACGACTCGCGGACCTCAGGGGTCGGAAGCTGCAGGCTCGGCATAGCGGCGAGTGAAACACCTGCCGTACGCGGAGGCGAGCGGTTTTGTCGTCCAAGCGCATGCGCCATGTAATCCGCTGCGAGATATGGCGCAATATGCCTTGACAGGCATATACCGCGAAAGTAATGTGGCGATGTGGACGGTTTCAGTGTGCTGGCCGAGCCGACTCGCCGCCGGATCCTCGACGAGCTGCGCTTCGCAAAAGAACCTGGTGATCCGCAGTCCGGACGCGACGTCGCAACCTTGGTCAGCGCGTTGGGACTACCTCAGCCGTCGGTCTCAAAGCACCTACGGGTGCTTCGAGACGCAGGAGTCGTGGCGGCGCGAGTGGACGGGCCGCGCAGGGTTTACCGGCTTTCGGCGCACGCATTGGGCGATGTCGCCGCCTGGCTCGAGCCGTACCGACAAATGTGGGTCGCGAGTCTTGACGCTCTCGAGAGTCACCTCGACACGTTGGCCGACGCCCAGCCGAAGAACGACGAGGAGTAATCGTGACCGATCAGTTGCCCCCACATCCAGTTCAGGCCAGCGTGCAGTCCGAGGCCGGGCGATGGTCACTACGTCTGGAACGCGACCTGGCTCATTCACCCGAACAGGTTTGGGCCGCCCTGACCAAGGCCGACCAAGTACGCCAGTGGGCCCCTTACGCTCCGGCGCGCGACCTCGATGTGGTCGGTGACGTGCTGCTTCCCCAAGCTGAGGGCGGAGAGCCCGCCGAGGGCGCGCCGGAGCCGGGGCAGGTCCTCGAAGCCGACCGACCGAGATTGCTTGTTCTGTTGTGGGGCGGGCACATCGTGCGCTACGAGCTGACGCCTGCCGCCTTAGGGCAGGTGCACCTCGTCCTCATCCACACCTTCGATCAGCGCGAAGAGGCACCCGACTACGCCTCCGGCTGGCACCTGTGCCTGAGCGCGCTCGTTGGACGCCTCGACGGGCACGATGTCCCGGCTGTCGCAGGGAACGTTGCGAAGGAGTACGGCTGGCAGGCTCTCCGCGACGACTACGCCGAACTTCTGAGCTAGCGACGCGGCTAGCTAGCCTGGCCGACGGGTCGAACCGATTCGTCGAGCGCCGCCATGATCGCTCGTTTGACCCGCAGCATGTACACCCCGTATGCGGTGGTGCCGCAAGCTGTGGCGACTCCAACGAGCGATGCCACCAGTGGCGCCGCCAAAATCTGCCAAGCAATCAGCCAGATGCCGACGATGGCCCAGACCACCACCCATGCCGCAATATAGAAATCGATGCGGCGACGAAAGAGGAAGCCGAACGGAATGAAGTGCAAGCCGACGATCAGTGCGATCGCCGGTGCAAAGTACGCGTAGCCGCCATTGATCGCCAACAAGGCGCAGACAACGGCGATGACCACTCCCTCGCTTGCGAACGTGACGCCAAACCCCACCTGCAAGGCGCGACCGCGGCGTTGCGACTCCGCCCCTGCAGGGAGCGGCAACCCGGCCGCTGACCGGAATAACTGCACACCGTTGATCACAAAGATCACCGCGAATGCACCGAAGATCACGATCAGCGCGACGCCGAGGAATGCTGACAGGCCATAGAGCGACCACGACGCCCAGAGGGCCGTGAAGAACGCCATCAGGAAAAGCCCAATAGCGACGAACCGTGCCGCCGGACGGTTGAGAACGCCACTCCCTACCGCTGTCTCAGTCATCAGGCAATCATGGCTCGCTCACCCGATGGAAAATGATCTTGTCGACAGGTTCGTTGCTCTGTGACGTCACGGTTTCACGAATAATGTTCTTGTCGATGACGTCGTAGCGGACCTTCAGCTTGACGGTCGAGTTGGTGTTGGTGCAGCGAATGACGAGGTTGTCGCTGACCAACGCCGAGCCAACGATTTTGGCGTCATTAACCGTGATGACTGCACGGTCAGTGCCGTCGCACAGCGTAAAGACGGTGTCGCGGCCGATCACCGAGAAGGTCCGGCCCTTGTTAGCGGTGATCCCTCGCCGCGAGTCGCCACCGTCAAGCGGATCGACACCCATCCAGTAGCCGACGAACTGGCGGGCCTGTGCATTGCGCCCCTTGGATCCACTCGATGCGTCGGCTGCGTGATCCGACGAGCCGTCCGCGTGGGCGACCAGTGCGACCGATCCGACGCCTGCGGCCAACACGACGCTGGATAGGACTATGGCGAGATGACGATGCATTAGCGAACCCCCGATTCTGTGAGATGTGCTCGTAGCTGGGTGTTTACACGACGCCGGGTATCCGTGCGGCGGTTACGCAAATGCGGTTCTCTAGTTGGCCGGCTGGATGGCGCTGGCGTAACGCTTGGCCAGCGTCGCCAGATGGGCAACGAGCTCAGGCGGCTCGGTCACGGTGAAGTCGAGTCCGAGCATGCCGATGTAGACAGCGACCGTCTCGACACTGTCGGCTCCGGTGACGAGGACACACGTGTGCTCGTCGATGGCCTCAACGACGCCGACCGCGGGATTGATGCGGCTCAGCACGTCCGCGGCGGATGCGTACACAGTGATCCTGATGTGTACCTGCCAGCCGGCGAATGCCGTCGTACGGAGCACGAACGCTGGATAATCACCGCCGGGCAGTTCGACTGGGGTGAATCGGCGCCCGCCGGGGACGCGCAACTGCATCCAGTCGAGCCGGAAGCTCGACCACCCGTCCGTGCGGCCGTCGCGGGCGACCAGATACCAGCGTCGCTGCCAGCTGACGAGCCGGTAGGGCTCGACCTGGAACCGCTCGTCATCGCGATACGCGAAACGAATCTCCTCATGATCACGGATCGCAGCCGCTACAGCCATCAGGAGTTCCACGTCGACCTCCGGGTCCGGCACATTGCTACCCGTGTTCTCAGGCCCGGTCTGCACGGCATCGCGTACGGCGTTGACCCGCAGCCTGAGCCGATGGGGGAGCACAGCCTCCAGCTTGGCAAGGGCTCGGGCGCTGGTGTCCTCGATGCCGCTCACTCCGGTGACGGCACGTAGACCGACCGCCACGGCGACGGCCTCGTCGTCGTCCAGCAGCAGTGGTGGCAGCTTCGCGCCGACGCCAAGCCGGTAGTGGCCGCTCGGTCCGCGTACGGCTTCGACGGGATAGTCCAGTTGCCGTAGCCGTTCGATGTCGTTGCGAACTGTCCGGCCGCTGACCTGCAGCCGCGAGGCGAGTTCGTCGCCGCGCCACATCGTGCGGGATTGCAAAAGCCCAAGGAGGGCAAGCAATCGACCGGAGGTTTGGTACATCTGAGGCTAATTTCCTCTGGAAAGCGGAACGAAACTGTCCTAAACCAACCATAGCGTCGAGACATGACAACAACCTCAGCAGCCGGTCAGACCGGCACGATCCGTCCATTCACCATCTCGATTGCGCAGGAAGCACTCGACGATCTTCAGCATCGGCTGGCCCACACCCGGTACCCGGTCGAAGCACCCGATGACAGTTGGGAGTACGGAACGCCAGTCGGCTACTTGAAGAAGATGGTCACCGTCTGGCAGCAGTTCGATTGGCGCGCCCAAGAAGCGCGGATGAACGCCGTCCCGAACTTCGTCACCGAGATCGACGACCAGACCGTGCACTTCGTCCACGTGCGCTCGACCGAACCGGACGCCACTCCATTGCTGCTCGCCCACACCTATCCGGGATCCTTCGCGGAGTTCCTGGACATGATCGGCCCGCTCACCGATCCCGTGGCGCACGGCGGACGTGCCGAGGACGCGTTCCACCTCGTGATTCCATCCATGCCGGGCTTCGGCTTCAGTACGCCGCTAGTGGGAGGGGGCTGGACCATGGCCCGGGTCGCTCAGACCTACGACACGCTGATGCGCCGGCTCGGCTATGAGTCCTACGGCACGCATGGCAGCGACGGCGGCGCGATGATCTCCCGTGAGCTGGCTGTCTTGGATCCGCCTGGTTTCCTCGGCGCCCACGTGCTGCAGCTCTTCTCGTTTCCCTCTGGTGATCAAAGCGAGTTCGAGCGATTCGGCCCCAAGGAGTACGCCGCGCTGGAGTTTCTCGGCTGGTTCCAGTCGGTGGGCGGCTACAACCAGATGAACGGGACTCGTCCGCAGACCATCGCGGCAGCGTTGTCGGATTCTCCGGTCGGCCAGCTGGCGTACAACGAGTTGTTCGAGAACTTCGGCAACGGCACCAGCCTGGTGACCGAAGAGCAAGTCCTCACTCAGGTTTCGCTCTACTGGCTGACCAACACCGCCGCTACAGCGGTGCGCTTCCACTACAGCGAAGGCCACTCCGGAGCCGAGCCGGCAATCAGCCAGGGACGCATGGGTGTCGCCGTGTTTGCACACGACTTCCAGACCATCCGACCGCTAGCCGAGCGTGACAACGCCAACATCGTGCACTGGTCGGAGTTCGACAGGGGTGGCCACTACGCCGCGCTCGAGGTGCCCGACCTCGTCGTGTCTGACCTGCGGACCTTCTTTGCTGGCTGAACCAGCCGCAGAAGGATTGTAATCAAGATCAAATTCGCGCGGGCACACCGGCTCGTACGACCATCCGAACGCTCTGCAATGCGCTGAGATCATTCTGCAGATCGCCGTCTACAACAATGAGGTCGGCATCGTAGCCATCCTGCAGCAGACCTTTCCGCGGCCCGAGTCCACAGACTCGGGCCGCCGCGGACGTGGCCGCGACCAACGTTTCCGCAGTGGACAAGCCCGCTTCATCGAGCAGCGCCGTCCCAATGTGAATGTTTCCGTGAGCCAGCCAAGGATTGAGTCCGGCGTCGATGCCAACCACGAGTCGTACGCCGCGGGTATGCAGTCGACCGATCATGTCGGCGCGAAGCTCGCGTGCCCGGCCGGGAGTCAGTCCGGTCGTTGCAGCCAGCTTTTGGATGGCTGGTGGGGCGGTACTGAGCTCCATCAACGGCGGCGGGGGGATTACGCAACTGATGGCGATGTCCAGCTCGGCGATGCGGTCAGCAAGCGCATCAGAGAATCCGAATCCCTGGTCGGTCAAGCAGCTGCAATGTTCGATGCAGTCAACCCCCGCGTCGAGTGACTGCTCAACGGCTGGCAATCCGTGCGCGTGCGCCGTAACAGGTAGGCCGTGGTCGTGCGCCTGCTCAACGATGGCGCGCAGATCCTCGGAACTGAACTGAGTGCGCATGACATCGCTTTCCGGCGTGAGCATGCCACCGCTGGCCATCACCTTGATGATGTCCACACCGCGATCCACCCGATCGCGTATCGCGGCCGAAATCTGAGCGCCGCTCGCAACCTCGCCGCCGAGAAAGTGGCAGTGCCCGCCGACGCTCGTGAGGGGCGGACCCGAGGCCACAATGGTCGGCTCTGGCTGCTGTGAGCGGCCGTCGTGTTGCTCGTCGCGACGAGCAACGGCCGCATAGCGAATGTCACCAAGATCACGAACGGTGGTAACGCCGGCGGCCAATTGCCGCCGCAGGCTTTCAGTGATGATCGCGTCCAGCGCTTCGCCGTTGAGCTCGGGAACTCGATCCAACGCGCCGACCTCGCTGTCTGCGACAAGGTGAACATGGGTGTCGATGAGCCCGGGAAGCACCGTCGCGCTCGGATAGTCGTAGATCGTCCATGACTCATCCAGCTGGACATCCCGCGACTCGACTCCGACGATCTTTTCTCCATCGAGAAGTACGGTCGCCGGTCCCGCGCTGAACCGTTCACCCGTGAACAGCCGTGAGCAACGAATCGCAATCACTAGGTCGTCCTACAGCTCGAGCCATATCGCGTCAACCAAGCTTCAGATGATCCTGGTGATCGAGGAGGCGTTGCCCGGCGTCATCTTGATCAAATCTGAGCGGCGCCGATCGGATCACGCAGCCAGGGCAGGGCGCGGGCCGGCCGGTGCTGCGGCGCGCCAGACCCGGCGGGCGAAGGGCCCGTCGCCAAGACTGTAGGTGCCGGCGTTGGTGACCAAGTAGTAGGCGCGATTCGGTGATCGCCAGATCCAGACTCCGGATTCTGGCTGCCGCACCCGCCATCGGCCGTGGGTCTTCACCCGATGCTCGAACCGGATCATCGGGCCGAGCTTGCCCACTGCGGTTTGACCCGGCGGTCCACCCCGAGACGGCGGAAGATAGGAGATCGTGTGATCAAGCTCGAGGCGTCCGGTGTTTGCGGCGTAGGGGAAGCAGCTGGCTGGCATCCGCAGGAACATGGCTTCCCGGATCCGCCGCGGAATCTCGTAGCTGTCGACCGCCGGCGTGTCCTGCGGGTCGATGACTGGCTGCACACGTACGTCGCAATTGGTGTCGGCGAGGAACCGGCGGACCTGCCCGACTGTAACCGGGCCAACGCCTTCGAACCGGCCAACCCCGCCCATAGCGAACTTGCCGTTGCTGTAGCCGAGCAGCGCTTCCTCGCTGAGATGGATGTGCAGCATGACCTTGGGCCGGAGCTTACGCACGTCCATTGTCGGCGGGTCAATGATCACCTCCGCTGGCTCGACCTTCGCCTGATCATCTTCGCGAGGCGGAGCGGCGGACATCTCGTACGGTGCCTCGGGCTCGTTGTCGATCGGTTCATCGGGTTGCTGCGGCTCGGGGGCGGGACGCTGCTCGTTGCGGAATTCCCACAACAGCTGCAATGCCAGCGCCGGTTGAGCGAGGATGCCGATGGCCTTTGATCGGCGGACATCCACCGACTCCATATCGCCTTGGAGCTTGAGAATCTCCGCGATGCGGTTGATTGTTGCCAGAAAGTAGATGACATCGCCAGCGTTGGCCTTGGCGATCAACAACTTCAGGCCAGACTGGTTGGTGCGGCCGGAGCGCACGAACCGCTCGGCCTCCCAGATCTTCGCCTGCTCTTCGGCGGCGCGCGGATCGGCTTCGATGATCTTCGCGACCAGCAGGGTTTCAAACCTGCCCCATGGCAGGCTGATGATCGCTCTGGCGACTGCTGCATCGACCTGCATGGCGGAGTCGCGACTGAGATGCCTGGTGGCCTGGGCGACCTTGCGGGCCTTCCACGCCGGCACCCCGCCGGTCATGATCAGTTGCCACAGCTCCGGCAACCGGTGCCGCAGATCCAGCGCATCCGCCATCAAGGCGCGTGCGGAGCCAGAGCTGATTTCCATCTGTGCACCAAACTCTGCGGCGGCAAATTCCAAGACATCTGGAGTACCGTCTCCGCCCAGCTGGCGCCCGTGCTCGGCACCCGGCAGCGGCTTCTCGACCGGAGCTTGGCTGTCGGGATGATGAAGATCCGCCCAATGCGCGGCCAGCTCGACCAGTCGACATTCGTTCATGAGCACGGTGTGGTGCGCCTCCGCGACCAACGACAAGGTGGTCGCCGCATTGGGCCCACCTCCCTGCTCTTCGAACATGCATTCACGCTACGGGAACCCACTGACATTTACATTTGGTCGAGGTCCCGTGAGTGATCAAGCCACTGACGGAGCGCTGGGCGACTCCTGACCAGAAACTCAGTTCTTTGGGCTCTCCAGCTTGGGTCGAGACTTCCGGCGTGTTGGCCAAGTGATCACATGATCGAGCCGCTGGCTCGCGCCGAATCGATACTGTCGATCCATGATCGCCCGCATGTGGAGAGGCGTCGTGCGACGTGACGACGCTGACGCGTACGTGACATACATTGCCGACACCGGCATGGCTGAGTACCGAGCGACGCCCGGCAACCAGGGCGCTTGGATGTTCCGTCGTGACGATGACGACCGCTCCGAGATCATCACGCTGTCGTTCTGGGATTCTCGGGACAGCATTCGAGCATTCGCCGGCGAGGACATCGATCAAGCAGTCTTTTACCCTGAGGATGATCGTTTCCTCGTCGAACGTGATCTTATGGTCCGGCACTACGACGTCGTGAATTGACTATCGCCAGGCATCTTGATCATTCGGTCGGAACGCCACCGGTAGCTCACAACGCATAGAGAGGGATCGATGCAGAACACCGTGATGCCGACGCACCGAGCGGCACGGATTGGCCTGTGGCTGTTGCCCGCGTACGGAATCCTGCTTGGGCTGGGCACACTCACCCATCAGCCACCGATTGAAGACTTCGACGCATACGCCCGCTACATCACCACCGATGTGTTTCTGGTCAGCCACCTGGGGGCAAGCATCTTCGGTGCGGCCCTGGCTGTACTGGGCGTGGTTGCCGTCACTGCATACCTGGTACCTGGTCGCGCAGCTCGACTCGCGGTGGTGGGACTGGTTCTGACGACGATCGCGAACATCTACTTGTCCGCCGCATTCGGCAGCGCGGCGTTCGTACAGCCAGGGATCGGACGCGCGCACCTGGCGGGCGTACCAGGCATGCCTGCGCTCAACGCAGATACCGCGTACGGACCTGCCCTGGGCGCCACGGCGTTCAGCGCGACGCTGCTGTTCGTTGTCTCGGCAATCGTGCTCGGTATAGCGATCGCACGCACCCATCGCCGTTTGCGTGCGGTCGGGGTGGCGTATGCGGTGCTTCTCCCGCTCTTCGCAATTTCCGGCTTCTTGTTGCCTGTGGTGCAGTCTGCGGCCGGATTCGCCGTGGCAATTGCGACCGCGGTCCTGGCCGTACAACTTCCTCGGACCCTTGATTCGGCGAGTTCCTCCCTCGACTGAGCCCTGGAATACTCGCGCCCGTGTACGTCTTGGCGTTGAAGCTGCTCCTTGCACCGCTGCTGGTAGTCGCTTCCTCGCTTGCTGGGCGACGCTGGGGTCCGCGGCTGGCCGGGATCTTGGTGGTGTTACCCATCGTTGCCGGTCCGATCTTGCTGATCGTGTATCTAGACCACGGAAGCGCCTTCGCGGCTGATGCGGCCCGTGCTGCCACGCTAGGCATCGTGCCGCTCGCGGCATTCGCGTTGATCTTCGCCTACCTTTCCCGGCGGCACGGCTGGTTGGTGATCTTGCTGACGAGCTGGGTGGCAGTGCTTGTTGCCGATCTTGCGCTCTCCCGGGTAGCCGTGCCCGCAGTGGCCGCGCTGCTGCTTGCCCTGCTGGCACTGCACGGAGCCGCCTCGTTGCTACGCCGAATGGACCAGCCACTGCCGTCACCGGCAACAACGACGTGGTGGGATCTGCCCGCCCGGGCGATCGCCACGGCCGCGCTGGTCGTGCTGGTGACAGGGTTCGCGGCATTCCTGGGTCCAGCCCTGACCGGTGCGCTGGCGCCCTTTCCGATCGCCTTGAGCGTGGTGTGCGCTTTCACCGTGGCGCAGTCTGGTCACGCCGGTGTTCTCGCACTTCTACGCGGCATCGTCCCAGGGCTGGATGGGTTCGCGCTGTTCTGCTTTCTTGTCGCCATCTTGATCAACAGAGTGGGCGCTGCGGCGGCGTTTGGGCTGGCCACCGCAGTTGCGATCATTTTTGCGCTCTTCCTTGCTGTTCGGAAGGCGGGCTGAGGCTCGTGCCAGTGAGTGATTGTCATGGCCGGGCGCGCCACGTTTCCAGGAGCAAGCGGTCGCGACTAGGGTCGAGCTCATGACCGTTCGACGCCCGTGGACGTCGTGGCCGGCCATCGCGATTGTGCCCGTGGTGATCACGACTGCCTTCCTCGCCGCGGGATGTGATGCCACCCCACGCCAGGGCGCGGTCAATACTCCTACCGTAGTATCGCCCGCTCCTGCGCCGGTTACTCCATCTGCGGCCAAGACGTCGATCCTTCCGCACACTGCAGAAAAACAAACGCCCCATAGTGCCGACGATCCGATCGATCATGTGATCGCCATCTCCATCGATGGCCTCAATCCTGCCGCCATCACCAAGCTCGGGAAGTCCCGCACGCCCGCATTCCACCGGCTGATGCGCGAGGGTTCCTACACACTGAACGCTCGGACCGTTCGCGAGAAGACGAGCACGCTGCCCAATCACACGACGATGCTGACCGGACGCCCCGTCAACGCGGGGCGCGGCGGCCATGGATACGCCGAGAACTTCGACAACGGTGGCACAATCCATCGCGCATCAGGGCATTACGTTGCCAGCGTCTTCGACGTGGTCCACGATCACGGCGGTTCGACTGCCGTCTTCGCGGCCAAGACTAAGTTCAAGATCTATCAGCGGACGTGGAATAGTCATGGCGCCCGCGACCTTGTGGGGGCTAATGACGGCCGGGCCAAGATCGACCGCTTCACCATCGACCGCAACAACACCCGGCTCGTTGCCAAGCTAACCGCCGAGCTACGCCGAAAACCGCGAGAGTTCACCTTCGTCCATCTCTCGCTACCGGATCGAGTCGGACACGCGCGGGGGTTCATGAGCCAGCCCTATCTCGCGGCCGTCAAGCGCACGGACAGGCTGCTCGGCCGAATCCTGGACACAGTCGCTGACCGCCCCGAGCTGCGCCGCCATACGCTGCTGATCCTGACCGCCGATCATGGTGGCCGCGGCGCCTCGCATTACACGCCCACCAAGTTGCAGAACTTCCGAATACCCTTCATGACGTGGGGTCCAGGGGTACCCGCCGGCCGCAACCTATATGGCCTCAATCCCACGTTCCGCAGCCCGGGTAATAGCCGGACCAGCTACCGAGGAAAGCAACCAATCCGTAATGGTGATCTCGCGAACCTGGCCACCGACGCCCTCGATTTACCCCGAGTCCCAGGCTCTGAGTTCGATAGCCCGCGGACCCTCGATCCGTTTCGCTAGACGCTTGGTCGCGCGCGGGCCTGGATGAGTCGGGTCAGCTGATCGGTTCGGACGGCGTAGACATCCCCAGACCGGCCATCAGCCGGCATGGCGCGCAAGATCGCGATCATGGCCTCGGGCTCCAACCAATGAGGGGCCGCCCAGCGATGGGTCTCGACTCGGGAGTGGCGATAGCGGTACTCACCCAAGGCACTGATACGTGCCACGCACGCAACGGCCCGATCGATGGCGACGGGTATGTATTCGAAGGACAGTGTTGGGAGCGGATGACTCAATCCGGTCAGCACCTCATGCTCGAAACCTTCCACGTCGATCTTGCAGAATTGTGGCTCGCCGTACCGCTCGATGAGCTCATCGAGAGTCACCAATGGCACGCTGACCACCGTGTCCCATTGGATCCGCTGGAATCGTCGGTCGACCTGCACGTCGTTCATCCAGGAATCGGCAAAGGTTGAGACGGTCGGCGTACGGCTGCTCAGGTGGAGCTGGCCTCGACCCGATTCCGCGGCAACGCCACTCGCGTCGATGATCACTGCGTGGTCCCGGCCGTACAGCACACGCAGCACGCGAACGAAATCTGGCTGTGGCTCGATGGCAACCACGCGAGCGCCGATGCGGCGGAAGACGTGCACCCGGTTGCCCACATGCGCACCGATGTCGAATGCCAGGTCTCCAGCTCCGAGGAACTGCTCATAGAACGTCTTTGAACCGTCGGCGGCGCCAGACCGGCCCGTAGTAGGTAACGAGCGAACGAGTGATCCCGGCGGCCCGGCTGATCATGTGGGATTGGCTTAGCACTGTGGACATTCCTCGACTTCGCAATCTCTTACTCACTCGCGCTCGCGCCCTGGTGGCTTTGCGTCGCCATCGAGCTCGACGCAGTGGGCTTTGATCAGCGGGTCTTTGCGGAGGACCTCGATCAGCGCGTCTGGTCCGCCTATGCACGTCCAGGTGTCGTCCCAGAGGGCAGATACCAGCCAGGATCGATCTTCGGGAAAGAAAAGGTCGGGAAGTACGCCGGCCCCTCGCATATGGCCGGTGCGCCAGCTGAGAGCCTGCGTCGGCCCGGCAGCGACGAGGACATAGGGCCAATTCCAATACAGCAACACCTTGGGAACGTGCTCGAAGACGACGCTGTGGGCACCGGTATCGAGATAGCCCAGCCACCAGAGTTGATCAGAGGTGACCTCGGCCAGTCTCTCCACCAAGGCGCGTTCATGCGCGATGATTGTGACTCCGTCGGGTTCGTAGCAGGTGGCGTAGGCCTCGAAGATTGGCGGGATTGCCGCGGTGATCGAGATGCCGGGCGTCGTACCATCGGCGATCCAGCCGACCTCATGGATCGTGCCGATCTGCCACCTGCGCCATTGCTTGAAGGCCTTCACCAGCCCATCAAACACGACGCGCCATGGCCGCGTGGGCGTACGCGGGTGCGCACCGAATCCTCCACTATCGCGCGCCGCATGGTCGCTCACGCCCATTCGGCGGGCGAGGGGTTGGGAGTGCAGCTCCCTTGGCCCCCCGCGCGCCGACGTTACTGGTGGTAGTAGTGGCGTGGTCCGACGTAGCGCCGGCGGTGCCGGAACAGCCCAGTAATCAGGAACATCCAGAGGAATATCCAGACCAGCCAAGGAGCGCTGAGCACGACGGCTGCGACTACGGCGGTGATCACGAACAGTGGGGCCAACCAGAACATGGCTGCCCACGCGAGGGGAATGTCTGAGTGCTGCTGCGACTTCGCCTCGACGTGTGGCTCCACCGTGCGTGGCAGGTCGACGAACAGCGGTTCGAGGTCGTTGTTGAAGCGCGCCTGGATGGCCTGCTCCATGCGCTGCTCGAACTCCTCATTGGTAAGCCGACCGGCGGCGAAGTGATCACCGAGGGCGGCGACGGCCCGGTCTCGCTCGGTATCACCGATGCGAATCTGGGTCTTCTGGGATGGTCGAGAATCCATCGGGCCGTAGGGCGTTGGCCATACCCACAACACGTTCCCAGGGGGAAGGCTCAGCCGGCCCGGATAGTTTCGAGTCATGAGCCATTGTGCGGCGGAGTGTCGTCTTCAGCAAGGATGGAGTAGAGCTTCCGCCGGAACTCAACCAATGCTTCACGACCTTTTACCTGCTGCTCAGGTGTTCCCATGGCCACGATCTGCCAGACGGCCCCGGCCACTTGTCCCAGCAATGGCTTGAGTTCGTCGTCGCCTTCGCCGGCCTCCGTCCTGGCCTGCCACGGAGCTGATACCTCGTCGGCGTTTTCGGTTACGTAAGCGCGACCTTGGTCGGTCAGGGTGTAGCTGCGTCGGCCGGCATCGTCTTCGACCCGCACCAGACCTTCGTCCTCGAGCTGCTGCAGAGTTGGATAGATCGAGCCTGGGCTCGGCTTCCACGCCCCGCCGCTACGCGTCGCTATCTCCTGAATGATCTGGTAACCGTTCATCGATTGCTCCGCGAGGACGGCGAGAATGGCCGCTCGCACATCGCCGCGACGTGCCTTCTGAGCCCGCCAGGGACGGCCTGGGCCCCACCACGGTCCAAACGGGGCGCCACCAAATCCGCCACCCCATTGGCCGAATCCTTGCTGACTGCGAGGTCCGCGAGATGCGGTCATCTTGGCCAACCAGTCGCTCAGATGACTCCACTCCGGACCGCAGGCGCCGGCGAAGCGATGCCAAGGCGCACCCATTGCGTACGCGCCACCCATGTTGATCACCCTACTTTCGTGACGTTCTTATCGATACGTCAACGATATATCGCGACCGGTCGCCAGACAACAAGCCTGGTGGGGCATTACCAGCCGCGCTTGCGCCACTCCGCGAGATGTGGCCGCTCCGTGCCAAGGGTGGTGTCGTCACCGTGACCAGGATGCACGACCGTGTCATCGTCAAAGCGGCCGAAGATCTTGGTTTCAAGATCATTCATGAGCGACGCGAAGTCCTCGGGACTGTTCGTCTTGCCGGGGCCACCAGGAAAAAGACTGTCTCCGGTGAAGAGATGCGTCCGGCCGGCGCCGACGTAGCAGAGTGTGATCGAACCCGGCGTATGGCCCACCAGCCCGATCACCTCGAGCTGCTCCGCCCCGAGCTCGATCTGATCGCCATCCCAGACGCCGATCAAGCCCTGCACCCAAGCGCCTTCGCCGATGGCCTCAAGATCGGGCTGACCACAGATCAGCCGCGCGCTGGTAGCAGCGGCGACCGCCGGCAATGCCTGCCAGTGATCATCGTGTCGATGGGTCGTCACGATGGCGTCCAGCGGCAAATCGGCGATGATCTTCAGAAGTCGATCCTCGTCGTTGGCTGCATCGATGAGAAGGCTGCTGCCGGCATCGTGTTGCAGCAGATAGGCATTGTTGTCCAGTGGTCCGACGCTGACCTTGATCATGGTGACCGAGCCGGACAGCCGTGCGACCAGCGGAGCACCGCCCGGCTCGACATGATTGATACCCATGATCAGTAGGCCGGAAGCCGTACGCCCTCGCCACCCCTGAGGGTCGAAGCGTCGGTCCGTCCCATCAACCAGCCGAGCAGATGTGCGCTGCTGCCGCTGACGGCGACAGAATCGCCGACGCTCCCGATCGCTGTGGTGAAGCCGGAATCCGAGGTCAGCTGAAGTCTCGGACAGTCTTCACGGCTACCCAGCCGAAATGAGCACCACTCGAGTAGCCACTCGGCAGTCTGGTCGTCGATGTCGGTGATCTCATAGCCGATGTCGAGATCAACATGATGGATCGCCACCTCGAGCAGCCGCGCCAAGGGCAGCAGCCGGGCTGGAATCGGCACCCCTCTCATCTCGACGATCGCATCCCAGGCGTCCACGGCATCAATGTCATCGAATGCGGAGCCGAGCCGTCCAGCCGAAGTGTCCAGATCGATCTGCAAGTCGAGACCAGATCGCCCGGCACCTGCCTCGATCTCTTGGGCGCGGTGCTCAGGCGAGGGGTACATGTCCTGACGTTCGCCAGTACGCGCCCACTCGGACAGTCGGCGGACGGCATCGGCGTTCCGAGCAACGTGGGTAGCGACATGGCCGCGAGTCCAGTCCGGAAGTCGGCTGGGCGCCCGCCACCTCTTCGTCGCTGACCAAGATCGTGTCGCCCAACAATCGCTGGGTGGCGGTTCTGACCAAGCCTCGCAGCGTCTCCAGCTGCTCTGTGGCAGGAGATGCTGCGGTAGTCATGCCCATACCGTAGTGCCCAACCACGCGGCGGGGAGGCGCGAAGACCATTCGTATTGAGGTGTTTCCTGTCAGCGCGGGCACATACGATGTGCTCCGTGACCGACCGTCTCGTCGTCCGGGGTGCGCGAGAGCACAACCTTCAAAACATCTCGCTCGATCTGCCGCGAGATGCCCTTATCGTCTTCACCGGACTGTCGGGATCGGGAAAGTCAAGTCTGGCCTTTGACACCATCTTCGCCGAAGGTCAGCGCCGCTACGTCGAGTCGCTCTCCGCGTACGCACGGCAGTTCCTCGGTCAGATGGACAAGCCGGACGTGGACTTCATCGAAGGTCTCTCGCCCGCGGTTTCCATCGACCAGAAGTCCACCAGTCGCAACCCACGCTCGACAGTCGGCACGATCACTGAGGTTTATGACTATCTCCGACTGCTGTACGCCCGCGCCGGCCGTCCGCACTGCCCGATCTGCGGTGAGCCGATCAGCCGACAGTCGCCGCAGCAGATTGTCGACCGGCTGATGGCCATGCAGGAGGGCACCCGATTCCAAGTGCTCGCCCCCGTGGTCCGGGGCCGTAAGGGGGAGTACGTCGAGGTCTTCCGCGAGCTTGCGTCAGAAGGCTTCAGTCGTGCGCGGGTAGACGGCCAGGTCGTGCAATTGACCGACCCGCCGATCCTCGACAAGAAGTACAAGCACTCCATCGATGTCATCGTCGACCGGCTGGCCGTGAAGCCCAATGTCAAGCTGCGGTTGACCGACTCAGTAGAAACCGCGTTGCGCTTGGCGCAGGGCGTCGTCACGATCGATTTCGTGGACCTCGATCCGAAGGATCCACAACGGGAGCGGGCCTACTCGGAGAAGATGGCCTGCCCGAACAACCACGACATCGGCATCGACGAGCTTGAGCCGCGGCAGTTCTCGTTCAATGGCCCATGGGGAGCCTGCCCGGCATGTTCCGGTTTGGGAACGCGCATGGAGGTCGACCCAGAGCTCGTCGTTCCCGACGATGATAAAAGCCTGGCGGAGGGAGCGATCGCTCCGTGGTCATCCCAGCACGTCGCGGACTACTTCAGCCGCCTCATTGACTCTCTGGCAGAGAGCGCTGGCTTCTCAACCACCATGCCCTGGCGCCGGCTGCCGACAGCTGCCCAGAAGATGCTGCTCGAGGGGGTGCCCGGCCTGGTCCATGTGCGTTACAAGAACCGGTACGGCCGTGAGCGCAGTTACAACGCGAAATACGAAGGGGTCATCCCGTACATCGAGCGGCGGCACGCCGAAGCGGAGAGCGACACGTCGCGGGAGCGATTCGCGGGCTACATGCGGGAGGTGCCGTGCCGGGTGTGCAAGGGCGCTCGACTCAAACCCACCTCGCTGGCGGTAACCGTCGGCGGCAAGAACATCTCAGAGGTGTCGTCGATGTCGATCGATGCCACGGCTGACTTCCTCGGCCGACTCGAGCTGAGCGAGCGGGAACGGCAGATTGCCGAGCGGGTGCTCAAGGAGATCAACGAGCGGCTGAAGTTTCTGCTCGACGTGGGCCTGGATTATCTCTCGCTCAGCCGTCCCACGGGCAGCCTCTCTGGTGGGGAGGCACAGCGCATCCGGCTCGCCACCCAAATCGGGTCAGGACTAGTTGGTGTCCTCTATGTGCTCGACGAGCCCAGCATCGGGCTGCACCAGCGCGACAATCGACGGCTTATCGAGACGCTGCTCCGGCTGCGGGACTTGGGCAACACCTTGATCGTCGTCGAGCACGACGAGGAAACGATCAAGGCCGCAGATTGGGCCGTCGATATCGGACCGGGTGCCGGTGAGCATGGCGGCCACGTCGTCCATTCGGGCACTGTTGAAGAGCTGCTGAGCAACCGCGAGTCGCTCACCGGCGCCTACCTGTCGCGGCGCCGTTCAATCCCGCTGCCGGCCTCCCGTCGCCCCCGTACGCCGGGTCGGGAGATCACCGTACACAAGGCCACTGAGCACAACCTGCGCAACATCACGGTGTCGTTTCCGCTTGGCCAGCTCATCGCCGTCACCGGTGTGTCTGGATCCGGCAAATCCACGTTGGTCAACCACATCCTGTACAACGCCCTCGCCAAACGGATCTACAACGCCCGCGAGGTCCCAGGTCGGCACCGCTCGATCACCGGAGCTGATGAGATCGACAAGGTCATCCATGTTGATCAGTCGCCGATCGGGCGTACGCCGCGGTCCAACCCGGCTACTTATACCGGGGTGTTCGACCACATCCGTAGGCTCTTCGCCGAGACTCCGGAAGCCAAGGTGCGCGGCTACCAACCAGGGCGCTTCTCGTTCAACGTCAAGGGTGGTCGCTGCGAGAACTGCACCGGAGACGGCACGATCAAGATCGAGATGAACTTCCTGCCTGATGTGTACGTGCCCTGCGAGGTGTGTCATGGTGCGCGTTACAACCGGGAGACACTCGAGGTCCACTACAAGGGCAAGTCGATCGCCGAGGTCTTGGACTCCTCGATCGAGGAAGCACTGGAACTCTTCGCACCACTGCCCCCAATTGCACGGCACCTGCGCACTCTGGTCGATGTGGGGCTTGGGTACGTACGACTCGGCCAGCCGGCGCCAACCCTCTCTGGTGGGGAAGCGCAGCGCGTCAAGCTGGCGAGCGAACTGCAGAAGCGGGCAACGGGCCGCACGCTCTACGTGCTTGACGAGCCAACCACAGGCCTGCACTTCGAAGATATTCGCAAGCTGCTGGGCGTCCTGGGTCGTCTGGTCGACGCAGGCAACACAGTCGTGGTGATCGAGCACAACCTCGACGTGATCAAGACCGCCGACTGGTTGATCGACATGGGGCCGGAAGGCGGATCGCGTGGCGGCCTGGTGATCGCCCAGGGCACGCCCGAGCAGATTGCCGCCAATCGCAAGTCTTACACCGGCGAGTACCTCAAACCCTTGCTCGATGGCCAGGCGGTGCCTATCAGAGCGACTCAGCCGGCACTGGTTGCCAGCTGACTGGGAGACACATCGAACCGGAACGGCCGCTATCTCGTCTGCGGTCGAAAGAGCATCTGCACTCTCGGAGGCAACTGATGACCGTGTTCGACCCTGTTCACGATGCGTCCGGCACCACTAGGCGGACAGTGCTCCGCACCGCTGGAGTCGTCGCCTTGGCCGGAGCGGGGGTCGTCGCGCTCGCTGGCTGTGCCGCGGAGTCCACCAGCGGTGCGCCGTCAACGACGCCCGCCGAGCCAGCGACATCTGAACCTGCCTCCTCGTCGCCCGCCGCCGAGTCGACTTCCGCCAAGCCGTCGGCATCGAAAGCGCAGGCTCCGAAAGGCCCTAGCGTTGCCACCTCCAAGGTCCCGGTCGGCGGCGGCGTCATTTTGGCGGACGCCGACTATGTCGTCACGCAACCAAGCAAGGGCTCGTACAAGGCATTCAGCAAGATCTGCACTCACCAGGGATGCCCGGTGGCCGAAGTCCGCGACGGGGTCATTCACTGCAACTGCCACGGCAGCGAATACTCGATCAAGGACGGCTCGGTGACGAAGCCGCCCGCTCCGAAACCTCTCGCCGAGGCGAAGACCAAAGTCTTTGAAGGGGAGGTCTACGTCACCGGCTGAAGGAAGCGGAGCCAGGCGCGCTGTCGTACACGTGCATGGAGCTCCACTGGCTGCGTCGGAGATCATCTTGATCGACGGCATGCCTGTGACGTTGCGAGCCGCGCACGGTGCTTGATCTCGCTCGTACACGCAATCACTGTGTCTCAACGGCGTCCTAGTCTGGGGCGCGTGGTACCTCCAGTCGCGTCTCACCCGGTGCCGGCGTACCGGCCTGCGCCGGGGTCCATACCGGACCAGCCTGGCGTGTACCGCTTCTCCGACGGTGAGGGCCGTGTCATCTATGTCGGAAAGGCGAAGAGCCTTCGCTCCCGACTGAATTCCTACTTCGCCGACCCGGCCTCGTTGCTGAGCCGCACCCGATCGATGGTGAGCACGGCCACCAAGGTCGACTGGACAGTCGTCCACAACGAGGTCGAGGCGCTGCAGCTGGAGTACTCCTGGATCAAGGAGTACGACCCGCGGTTCAACATCAAGTACCGCGACGACAAGTCCTATCCCTGGCTCGCCGTCACCGTCTCCGAGGAGTTCCCTCGGGTCATGGTCGGGCGAGGCGCCAAGCGTAAGGGCACCCGATACTTCGGTCCGTACTCCCATGCCTGGGCCATCCGCGAGACGGTCGACCTGCTGCTCCGGGTTTTTCCCATGCGCTCCTGCCGCCCCGGCGTATTCAAGAACCACAAGCAGCTCGGCAGACCTTGCCTGCTCGGCTATATCGGCAAGTGCTCGGCACCGTGCGTCGGCAGGGTGACGGCGGAGGAGCATCGGGCGATCGTCGACGACTTCTGTCAGTTCGTCTCCGGGCAGGCCGGGCCCATGATCAAGAAGTTGGATCGGGAGATGCGCGCCGCCAGCGATGCGCTGGAGTTCGAACGGGCAGCGCGGCTGCGAGACGATATCGGCGCTTTGCAGCGAGCCACCGAGCGAAACGCCGTCGTATTGCAGGACGGTACCGACGCCGATGTGATCGCGCTCGCCGAAGACCCGCTCGAGGTGGCCGTTCAGATCTTCCACGTACGCGGTGGCCGCGTCCGCGGGGAGCGCGGCTGGGTTGCTGACCGGTTCGACGATGGCGGCAGCGACGAGCTTATTGAACAATTCCTGCTCCAGCTGTACACCGAGCCCGATCCCACCACCAATGATCGCGATGCGGTGCCGCGGGAGATCTTGGTACCGGTCATGCCGCCCTCGGCAGAGTCCCTGACCCGGATATTCGAGGAGCGGCGCGGCTCACACGTCTTCATCCGGGTGCCGCAGCGCGGCGACAAGCGGGCACTGATGGAGACGGTGGCTCGCAATGCGCAGGAGATCTTGATCAAGCACAAGACCACCCGCGCAGGTGATCTTTCGACCCGCAACCGTGCGCTGGAAGAGATCCAGGAAGCGCTGGAGCTCCCGACGGCGCCGCTGCGCATCGAGTGCTACGACATCTCCAACCTGCAAGGCACCGAGGTCGTCGCCTCCATGGTCGTCTTCGAAGACGGCCTGCCGCGGAAGAGCGAGTACCGGCGGTTCGTGATCCGGCAAGTCGAAGGACAAAACGACGTCGCCGCCATGCACGAAGTGATCACCCGCCGCTTCCGGCGACTGATCGATGATCGTGCCGCCATGAAGAGACAGCTAGCGGACGGGCAGGCAACCGGGTTGGACGACGAGGAGGGCCCGCTCCTGATCGATCCGACGACCGGGGCGCCTCGCAAGTTCGCGTACACGCCGTCACTGGTGGTGGTCGACGGCGGGCCCCCGCAGGTAGCCGCAGCCGCGAAGGCGCTGCACGAACTGGGCATCGACGATGTGGCTTTGTGCGGCCTGGCCAAGCGACTGGAGGAGGTGTGGCTGCCCGACGTCGAGGAACCGGTGATCTTGCCACGAACCAGCGAAGGCCTCTACCTGTTGCAGCGGCTCCGGGACGAGGCGCACCGTTTTGCGATCACCCACCATCGCTCCCGGCGCAGCAAGTCGATGGTGGAGTCACTGCTCGACCAGGTGCCCGGGCTAGGCGAGGTGCGGCGTAAGGCATTGATCAGCTACTTCGGTTCCCTGAAGAAGTTGCGGGCGGCAACAGTAGAAGAGATTGCTGCCGTACCCGGTTTCGGCCCGAAGACCGCCGCTGCGATCAAGTCGGCGCTGCAAGAAGCGCCACGTCCCGAGGCGATCGATATGGCGACGGGCGAAGTCCTCGATAACGCCTAGGCTCGTCTGGAGCGCACGATCTGGCGAATAATCAATCCTGTGACCAGCCATCATCCCGGGGGATCCGAGGGAGGTCGTCCCCCGGGGATCAGCAGAGCTCAGAGGGGCAGTTGGACGTCGAGCGCCCGACCAAGCCGCTCCGCCTGGTCGTGGTCAGCGGCATGTCCGGGGCCGGGCGCTCCACCGCAGCCAACAGCCTGGAAGATCTCGGGTGGTACGTGGTGGACAACCTGCCGCCCAGCGTGCTGCCGGAGGTCTGCCGGCAGGCGCGGGAAATCGACCTGACGCGGCTCGCCGTCGTACTCGATGTCCGGACCCGGGGCTTCTTCGAGCAGTTGCCGACAATGTTCACCGAACTGGGCGCTATCGGAACCCTGCCGGAGATCTTGTTCTTGGAGGCGGCCGACGATGTCATCGTGCGGCGTCAGGAATCCGTACGCCGGCCGCATCCGTTGCAGGGCGACGGACGGCTGCTGGACGGCATTCACCGGGAACGCGAAACGCTGGCCACGCTGCGTGCAGCGGCCGACCTGGTGATCGACACCTCTTCGCTGAACATTCACCAGCTGGGCTCCCGGGTGGCACATGCTTACGGCGGCAGCACCGATGATCAACTACGCGTGACGTTGCTCTCGTTCGGCTTCAAGTACGGCATTCCCGTAGATGCGGACATGGTCTTCGACGTGCGCTTTCTGCCCAATCCCCACTGGATTCCTGAGCTTCGACCGCAGACCGGTCTGAGCAAACCGGTGAGCGACTATGTACTCGGCCAGCCGGGCGCGGAGCCTTTCCTCGTGTCGATGCAGGAGCTGATGGCCGTCGTGTCGGTGGGTTACGTCGCCGAGGGCAAGCGGTTCGCCACGCTTGCCATCGGCTGTACGGGCGGCAAGCACCGCAGCTCAGCCATGGCGGAGGAGTTGGCCCGGCGGCTGCGTGCCACCGGATTACCGACCACCGTCCTGCACCGCGATCTGGGTCGCGAGTGAGCACCCGCGAAATGACGCGCCTCGTCCCGTCCGGCTCGTTGGGTCCGACACTTCCTGCTGTGGTGGCCTTTGGCGGTGGGCATGGACTGGCCGCCTCGTTGACAGCGCTGCGTCGGGTGACCGACCACTTGACCGCGGTCGTCACGGTCGCTGACGACGGCGGATCGTCCGGCCGGCTTCGCAACGAACTTGACTGCCTGCCTCCGGGGGACCTCAGAATGGCGCTCGCGGCGCTATGCGGCGATGACGAGTCCGGCCGTACCTGGGCCGACGTTCTGCAGTACCGATTCAGCAGCGCTGGGCCCCTGGATGATCATGCCATCGGCAATCTGCTGATCGTCGGGCTGTGGGAACGTCTCGGCGATCCGGTTGCCGGGCTGGACATGGTCGCCAAACTGCTCGGAGCCAAAGGCCGAGTGCTGCCCATGGCGTCCGTACCGCTGGACATCGCCGCCGAGGTCATCGGGCTGGACCCCGAGAAGCCGGACGAGCTTTCCGAAGTTCACGGCCAAGCCCGAGTTGCGACGACTGCGGGGGAGGTGTGCTCGGTACGGCTCATTCCGCGCGATCCACCCGCCTGTCCCGAGTCTGTCGAGGTGGTGCTCCAAGCGGACTGGATCGTTCTGGGTCCAGGCTCCTGGTTTACCTCGGTGATTCCTCATCTGCTGGTTCCGGAGCTCGCGGAAGCGATTCACGCCACCCGGGCGCGACGCATTCTGACCCTCAATCTAGAGCCCTCCGGCGAGACAGCGGGATTCTCGGCCACCAAACACATCGAGCTGCTTGCCGACCACGCTCCTGATCTGCGACTTGACTCTGTATTAGTCGACAGCGGTTTTGCTTCTGACGATTCGCATCTGGCGTCCCGGGCAGAGTCCCTGGGGGCCCAGCTGGTGGTCGCAGATCTCGCCGCTCGCGACGGCTCGCCGCGGCACGACCCGCTCCGCCTGGCTTCCGCGTACGCCGAGATCCTGGGTAGTCTACCGGTCATGCCGGCCGCTCGAGCTCGCCGCGCGGATCGCGCTGGCAGCCGCTCGTCGTTCTCGGACGAAGCGTGTCCCCCCAGCACGTCGTCGCGCGATCCGGTCTGGGCAAAGCGTCAAGATGCGGCGGTCAGCTATGTAATCATTCAGCAATGGCTATGACCGCCCAGGTGAAATCAGAGCTGGCAACCATCAAGGTGACCAAGCCGTGCGACCGCAAGTCTGAGGTTGCCGCAACCCTCAGGTTCGCGGGTGGTTTGCACATCGTGAGTGGGCGGATCGTCATTGAAGCCGAGCTCGACACCGGCGCCGCCGCCCGGCGTCTGAGAACCGACATCAGCGAGGTCTTCGGTCACCCGAGCGAATTGGTCATCGTGAACGGCTCGGGTATTCGGCGGGGCACTCATTACGTGGTGCGCGTGATCAAGGATGGCGAGGCCCTGGCGCGGCAGACCGGTCTGATCGACTCCCACGGACGACCGGCGCGTGGCCTCCCCCCACAGGTAGTGAGCGGGGGGCTCTGCGACTGCGTTGCGGCGTGGCGTGGCGCTTTCTTGGCGCACGGCTCACTGACTGAGCCAGGCCGGTCGATGGCACTCGAAGTGACCTGCCCGGGGCCGGAAGCGGCACTTGCGCTGGTGGGCGCAGCCCGCCGGCTTGGCATCCCGGCGAAGGCCCGTGAGGTGCGAAACATCGATCGGGTCGTGATCCGGGACGGCGATGCCATCGCGGCGTTGCTCACCAAGCTCGGTGCACACGAGTCGCTGCTGGTCTGGGAGGAGCGGCGGATGCGTCGTGAGGTACGCGCCTCGGCGAACCGCCTGGCCAACTTCGATGATGCAAATCTGCGACGCTCGGCGCGTGCCGCGGTGGCCGCGGGCGCCCGGGTCGAGCGGGCCCTGGAGATCATGGGCGATGACGTTCCCGACCACCTGAGGGCGGCTGGAGTGCTCCGCATCGAGAACAAGCAGGCCAGCCTCGAGGAGCTCGGCCAGATGCATGAACCACCGCTGACAAAGGACGCAGTCGCTGGACGGATCCGCCGGTTGCTGGCGACCGCGGACAAGCGGGCGACCGAGCAGGGCATACCCAACACCGAGGCCAGCCTCAGCGCCGACATGCTGGACGAGGAATAGCTCGCACACAAGTCACCTGACCATCAGCAAAACCGGCCGTCACAGAGGCCATAGAAGTTCGTTAAGGTGGTCTCTGGCCCAATCTGCCACGGGCCTTGCCCCGCCGAAGGAGATCGTGATCATGACCGTCCGTGTTGGTATCAACGGCTTCGGCCGCATCGGCCGTAACTTCTACCGCGCGCTGCTGGCTTCGGGTGCCGACATCGAGGTCGTCGCCTTCAACGACCTGTTCGACAACGACACTCAGGCGCACCTGTTGAAATACGACTCGATACTGGGCCGGCTGGATGTGCCGGTCGAGGTTACCGAGGGTGGCATCAAGGTCGGCGACAAGGTCATCAAGTCCTACGCCGAACGTAATCCCGCAGCGCTCCCGTGGGGCGAGATCGGCGCCGACATCGTGATCGAATCCACCGGCTTCTTCACTGACGCCACCAAGGCCAAAGCGCACATCGATGCGGGCGCCAAGAAGGTGATCATCTCCGCGCCGGCCAAGAACGAGGACTGGACTGTGGTGATGGGCGTCAACGATGGCCAGTACGACCCGGCCAAGCACCACATCATTTCCAACGCCTCCTGCACCACGAACTGCCTGGCGCCGATGGCAAAGGCGCTGGACGACGGGCTTGGCATCGTCAATGGTCTGATGACAACCATCCACGCGTACACCCAGGACCAGAACCTGCTGGATGGGCCGCACAAGGACATGCGTCGCGCTCGCGCCGCTGCGCTGAACATCGTGCCCACCTCGACCGGTGCTGCGAAGGCAATTGCGCTGGTGCTGCCGCAACTGAAGGGCAAGCTGGACGGCTATGCCTTGCGCGTGCCGGTTCCGACTGGCTCTGTGACCGACCTCACCATCGAGGCTCCGCGTGAGACGTCGGTAGAGGAGGTCAACGGCATTGTGCAGGCCGCTGCTGATGGCCCGCTCAAGGGATACCTGAGGTACAGCACCGACCCGATCGTGTCCAGCGACATCGTGAGTGATCCCAGCTCGTGCATCTTCGACTCGCCATTGACCAAGGTGATCGGCAATCAGGTCAAGGTGGTCGGCTGGTACGACAACGAGTGGGGTTACTCCAACCGCATTCTCGACCTGGTCGGCTTGATCGGCAGCTCCCTCTAGATCAATCTCATCGGGTTGGTCGGTTCCTACGTTCAGGTATGTAACAGACGATCTGCACAGGGCGCGACGTGTGCAGACGGCCAACGACCTGTCCGAAGCTTCCATCTCCGCATCCAGGCGCCGATCGTGCTCGGGAAAGGATCAAGCGTGAAGTCAATTTCTGATCTTGGTGACCTCGCTGGCAAGCGGGTGCTGATCCGCTGCGATCTCAATGTGCCGCTGGACGGGCAAACGATCACCGACGACGGACGGATCCGTGCCTCGCTGCCCACGCTGAACCAGCTCCGCGACCGCGGCGCCAAGATCATCGTGCTTGCCCATCTCGGTCGCCCGAAGGGTCAGGCCAACCCGAAGTACTCGCTGGCCCCGGCGGCGAAGCGGCTGTCGGAGCTGCTGGATACCGAGGTGCAGCTGGCCAACGATGTGGTGGGGGAGTCGGCACGAAGCGTGGTCAACGGACTGAGCGATGGGGATGTGGCGATGTTGGAGAACGTTCGCTACGAGCCAGGGGAGGAGTCCAAGGACGACGCCGACCGCGGCGCCCTCGCAGACCGATATGCCGCCTTCGGTGACGTTTTCGTCTCTGATGGTTTCGGCGTCGTACACCGCAAGCAGGCATCCGTGTACGACGTCGCCCAGCGGTTGCCGAGTGCGGCCGGCGAGCTGGTCAAGGCCGAGGTCCGGGTGCTCGAGCGGTTGATCGAGGCACCCGCGCGCCCGTTTGTCGTGGTGCTTGGCGGCGCGAAGGTCTCCGACAAGCTGGCGGTGATCTCCAACCTGATCAAGATCGCAGACACCTTGGTGATCGGCGGCGGCATGGCCTTCACCTTCCTGGCCGCGCAGGGCTACCAGGTGGGCAAGAGCCTCCTCGAGGGAGATCAGATCAAGGCCGTTCGGGGCTACCTGAACGATGCGGCCTCCGGCGGCAAGCAGATCCTGCTGCCCTCCGACATCGTGGTGGCACCGGAAGTGGCCTCAGACGCCCAGCCCAGCGTTGTGCCCGCCAATGCAATCCCGGCCGATCAGTTCGGGTTGGACATCGGCCCGGACTCGGCACGGGTGTTCGCTGGGGTGATCAAACGCGCCAAGACCGTCTTCTGGAACGGGCCGATGGGGATCGCAGAGTGGGAGAACTTCGCCGCCGGAACTAGGGCGGTGGCACAGGCGCTCAGCGAAGCGGATGGGCTGACGGTCGTCGGCGGTGGTGATTCGGCCGCGGCGATTCGTGATCTTGGCTTCAGCGATGACCAGTTCGGTCATATATCGACTGGCGGCGGCGCGAGCCTGGAGTATCTCGAAGGCAAGACATTGCCAGGCTTGGCCGTGCTCGATGGAAAGGTCTAGCCGATGCCCCGTACGCCGCTGATGGCCGGCAACTGGAAGATGAATCTCAACCACGTCGAAGCCGTTGGCCTGTTGCAGAAGCTCGCATGGACGCTCGAGGACAAGAAGCACGATCCGGACAAGTCTGAGGTGATCGTGCTACCGCCCTTCACGGATCTGCGGACCGTACAGACGCTGGTTGACGGCGACCGGCTGGAGATCGGCTACGGAGCGCAGGATGTGTCGGCATTCGACGCCGGTGCGTATACCGGAGACATCTCCGCGGACATGCTCGTGAAGCTCGGCTGCCGCTACGTGGTCGTCGGGCACTCCGAGCGGCGGCGCTTCCATGGCGAGGACGACAACATCGTCAACGCGAAGACCCTGAAGGCGGTCTCGCGCGGCATCGTCCCGATCGTCTGCGTCGGCGAGCGTCTCGCCGTCCGGCAACAGTTGCGCCAGGTGCCCGATACGTTGCACCACGTGGAGGGCGCGCTCGCGGGCCTCACCGCGGAGCAGGTCGCGAACATGGTTATCGCGTACGAGCCCGTGTGGGCAATCGGCACCGGACGGGTGGCCACACCTGATGACGCCGAGGAGGTCTGCGCAGCGATCCGCGGTTGGATCTCAGAGCGGCACGGTGCCGGGATCGCGACTCAGATAAGGATCTTGTACGGCGGATCGGTCAATGCGACAAATGTTGCGGCCTTGATGGCGCAGGAAGATATCGACGGCTGCCTGGTCGGCGCGGCCAGCCTGAAGGTCGACGAGTTTGCTGCTATTGCACGGTTCTACGAGATGCCGATGATCTGAGAATGCCGCGAATCCAACGCTGGTGGAGATTTTCACTCATTTGTGAATCGGTGAGTTAGGCTAACGTCCGTGCTTCTCGTGCCCATGATGACCGTGCCGATACTGATCTTCTCCATCATCTTGGTGATCACCAGTGTCGCGCTCGCGTTGTTCGTGCTGATGCACAAAGGCCGCGGTGGCGGCTTGTCCGATCTCTTCGGTGGTGGAATCTCTTCCTCCCTTGGTGGGTCGTCAGTCGCAGAACGAAATCTCGATCGACTCACCGTCATCATCGGAGTGGTCTGGCTCGCGGCAATCGTGGCGCTCGGCTTGCTCTACAAGCTGGGTGCCTGACTGCCCACAGCCACCGGCCGGTCGCTCGACTCAAGACACCGACTCATCCACAGCTAGGAAGGGCGAGGGAGAAAAACGTGGCTGGTGGAAGTGCCATTCGTGGCAGCCGGGTGGGCGCTGGTCCTATGGGGGAGGCTGAGCGGGGCGATGCCGCACCGCGCCTCTACGTCTCGTACTACTGCGCAAATCGTCATGAAACGCGGCCCGCATTCGCTGCGGATGCCACGATCCCTGAGACCTGGGATTGTCCGCGATGCGGTCTGCCGGCGAACCTCGACTCGCTGAATCCACCGCCGCCGCCGAAGATCGAGCCGTACAAGACACACCTGGCCTACGTCAAGGAGCGCCGCACGGACAAGGAGGCGGCTGACATCTCGACCGAGGCATTGCAGGCCCTCCGGGCCCGCCGCGAACGCGGCGAAGTCATCTACTGATCTCAACCCTGAGAGCTCCCGCTTCGCCGGATGGTCCGCACGCAGGTCCCGCCGACGCGCATGAGTCGCTGCTGCCTCAGTGGCTTCGTCGCTCCTGCTACGCCCAGCTGAACTGGTCGCCGCTGTTCCGTTGATCGCCTCAAAGCAACCGTGGCGGATGATCGGTCGACCCTTCTTGTGACGGATGAAAATCAGACAGTCGTTGATTCGCGACGGTCTATCTCGACATTGTCTCGGTAAGGTTCGGGCAGCGGGCCTGGGTCATCGCGGTGCGCCACAGCGTCGCTCCAGCGGGATCGGAAGGCGTTGCTCGATGCGACCAAAACCTGGGCTCGAGACCATGGAGCCGTTTGGCTCGGGTTGGAGTCCGGAGCGGCCCGGGTAGATGCCCATCGGTTCTATGAACGCGAGTCCGGACGGCTGGTCCGTTTTCAGCTGGACTCTCGAGCTGCGGCCTAGATTCGTCCGCGCTGTTGAAGATCAGCGGGCAATTCCGCCGCAGCGTCCCGATCCAGCAACCAGAGCGTACGTTCCGCACCGGAGACGCCCGCGGCCGGCACCTGCACTGGCCCGGCACCTAGCAGTGCCATCTTCGCTGCCGCGGCCTTATCCGACCCGCTGACCACGAACCAGACCTCGTGCGAACGGTTGATCACCGGCAACGTCAGGCTGATCCGCTCCGGCGGCGGCTTCGGTGATGCTCGTACCGGTATGACTTCTCCCTCGGCGTAGGAGGAGGGATGTTCGGGGAAGATCGAGGCGACGTGACCATCGGGCCCCATCCCGAGCAAGCAGATATCGAAGATCACATCGTCGAGCTCGCGTGCGTACGCCTCAGCGGCTTGATCCAGGTCGAGGCCGCCGTCGCTGGCCGGCATTTCGTGAACTCGATCGGCGTTCAGCATCAGTGGCTTGGCAAGAAGGTCAAGGGCTTGCTTGGCATTCCGGTCCGGATCGTCCGCGGGCACAAACCGCTCGTCTCCCCACCACAGCTCGACCCGCGACCAGTCGACGGCTGAGTTCGGTCCTTCGTCGGCGAGCCGTTGATACGCCCGGGTGGCGATCCGACCACCGGTAAGCGCGATCTGAGGGGTCCGGAAGTCTCGCTGAATCTCGGTCAGCCGGGCCATCAGCCGCGCCGCCAGCGCCTCCGCCACCTCATCCGGCCCGGCGTGCAGCAAGATCTCTGGACTGCCGCTGCTGCTCGCCGCGTCCATCATGAGCGACTCCTTGCTGTCGTCCTGGTCTTCTTGGCGGCAGTTCGTGTGCGAGTCGTTGCCTTCTTCGCGGCGCTTTTCTTGGCTGCTGGCTTGCTCGCTGACTTCGGTTCACCGTCCAACAGCGACTTGACTGTTCGCTCGTAGACCTCGTCCGGATCCATCCGACGCAGTTCTTCGGAGAGCAGCTCGGTGAAGTTGCGACGCTTGAGGGCCACGAGCCGCTCGGGCTGCCCGGGTACGGCATAGGAGGCCAGTAGGCCATCGGGTCGAGTGATCGCGATATCGCCGGCGGCGGTACTCAGCCGAACCGCGGTAAGTCCAGGACCGTCGCTGATCTTGCCGGTCACCTGCACCTTGAGCTGGGTGCGCAGCCAGGCAGCGAGTAGGTCGGCTGACGGATTGTTTCGCTCAGACTCGATGGAAACGGACTTGATCTTGGCCGGATACTGATCCAGCGCGGCGGCGAGCAACGCCCGCCACGGCGTCAGCCGGGTCCAGCTCAGATCGGTGTCGCCTGCGATGTAGTCCCGTGCGCGGTCTTTGAGCGCAGCGAGTGGGCGAGGGAATGCCGCGGCATCGGTCATCCGCCGCATGGCCAGCTGCGCGAGATCATCAGCGGCGCGGTTGTGCGCTGCCTTGCCCGGCCACCAGATCACGACGGGAGAATCAGGCAGCAAGAGCGGCCGGATCACCGAGGCAGGATGCGTCGCAACCGCACCGCGCATCCTGATCACGACGACCTCGCCCGGTGTGCCTTCGCCAATGTGGACTTCGGCGTCCAACCCCGCATTTCGCCCCGCGGCCGTGACCACGAGCAAAATGCGCGACGGGTGTTCGTGTCCGGCCGCCATGCTGGCCTCGAGTGCACTCGGGAACTCGGACTCGTCGCAGACAATGATCAAGGTCAGCACCATGCCCTGAGCAGGGCTGCCTGCACTCCGCCGAACCCGTACGAGCTCAGCGGAGATTTTCGCCGACGTGGTGCCCTCGAGAGTGATGATCATTACGGCCGTCTCCAGCTGAAGCCGTCCCGGGCCAACATGTCTTCGGCGATCTTCGGTCCCCACGATCCCGGCTCATACAGCTGCGGTTGCTCCGACAGATCTGCCCAGTAATCGAGGACAGGATCCAGGATCTCCCAGGAAAGCTCAACTTCTTCGTGCTGCGGGAACAGCGGCGGATCTCCCAGGAGTACGTCCAAGATCAACCGCTCGTACGCCTCGGGTGAGGATTCGGTGAATGCCTCGCCATAGGCGAAGTCCATGTTCACGTCGCGAATCTCCATCTGGGTGCCTGGCACCTTCGCCCCGAAGCGCAGAGTTACACCCTCATCGGGCTGGATGCGCAGCACCACTGCGTTGTAGCCCAGCTCCTCGGTGTCGGTCTTGGCGAACGGCAAATGCGGCGCGCTTTTGAAGCCGAGCGCAATCTCGGTCACTCGTCGGGCCAGTCGTTTTCCCGTACGCAGGTAGAACGGAACGCCCGCCCACCGGCGGTTGTCGATATCGAGGCGGATCGCGGCGTAGGTCTCGGTCCGTGAGTCTGGTGGGATCCGATCCTCTTCCAGATAACCTTTAACTTTCTCTCCGCCTGCCCAGCCGCCGGCGTATTGTCCCCGGGCGGTGTATAAGTCCATCCGCTTCGGCGGTCGAGCGGCAGCCAGCACCTTTTGCTTCTCCGTACGGAGCTGGCTGGCCTCGAAGGAGTTGGGTTCCTCCATCGCTGTCAGCGCCAGCAGCTGGAGTAGGTGGTTCTGGATCACATCGCGGGCGATCCCGATGCCATCGAAGTATCCGGCGCGACCGCCGATGCCGATGTCTTCGGCCATCGTGATCTGGACATGGTCGACGTAGTTGTTGTTCCACACCGGCTCGAAGAGTTCGTTGGCGAACCGCAGCGCCAACACGTTCTGCACAGTCTCCTTGCCAAGATAGTGATCGATGCGGAACACCGAGGAGGACGGGAAGACGCTGAGCACGATCCGGTTCAGTTCCCGAGCGCTGGCGAGATCGTGGCCGAACGGTTTTTCGATCACCACCCGACTCCACCTACCGGGGTGCTGCTCGGCCAGGCCATGGGAGCGTAGCTGATCGACGACAGTCTGGAACAGCCCTGGCGGTATGGATAGGTAGAACGCGTGATTGCCGCCGGTACCACGCGCCTCATCCAGATCGGCGATCGTCTCGGCCAGCTGGTTGAAGGATTCCTCGTTACCAATCTCACCAGGCACGAACCGGATGCCTTCGGAAAGCTGCTGCCAGACCTCTTCTCGGAAGGGAGTTCGCGCATGCTCTTTGACTGCGGTGTGCACGACATGGGCGAAGTCCTGGTGCGCCCAATCTCGACGGGCGAACCCGACCAGCGCGAAGCCCGGTGGCAGCAGACCGCGGTTGGCCAGGTCATAGACCGCCGGCATGAGCTTCTTGGTTGACAAGTCGCCGGTGACACCGAAGATCACCAGCACGCATGGGCCGGCAATCCTCGGTAGTCGTCGATCTTGTGGGTCCCGAAGCGGGTTTGGCCGCAGATGATCAGTGATCACGATTGGCTCGGTGATCAGTGCGGTCATCGAGCGGACTTGGCGGCCTCGAGCTCCTGCTTAACGTTGGCAACCAACTCGGTCCACGACGCCTCGAACTTCTCCACACCTTCCTTCTCGAGTACGTCGACCACGTCGTCGTAGGAGATGCCGACCCGCTCCAGGTCGTCGAGCACCTGCTGCGCCTCGGCCTTGGTGCCGGTCACCATGTCACCGCGTATCTCGCCATGATCGGCAAAAGCCATCATGGTCTTCTCCGGCATCGTGTTCACCGTATTCGCTACGACGAGATCGGTGATGTACATGGTGTCGGAGTAGTCAGGGTTCTTGACGCCGGTGGAGGCCCACAGCGGCCGCTGCCGATTGGCGCCCTTGGCCTCGAGCGCGGCGAACCGCTCGCCGCTGAACTCTTCCTCGTACAGTGCGTACGCGAGACGCGCGTTGGCGATAGCGGCCTTGCCACGCAGCGCGAGCGCCTCGTCCGAGCCGATAGCCTCCAGCCGCTTGTCGATCTCGGTGTCGACTCGGGAGACGAAGAAGGAGGCTACGGATTGGATCTTGCTCAGATCATGGCCCACCTCAGCAGCCCGCTCCAGTCCGGTCAGGTAGGCGTCGATCACCTCGCGGTAGCGCTCGAGAGCGAAGATCAGCGTGACGTTGACGCTGACACCTTCACCGGTAACCGAGGCGATGGAGGGCAGGCCGGCCTTAGTCGCCGGGATCTTGATCAACACGTTGGGCCGGTCGACGACCTTCCACAGGTCGTTCGCCTGTGCCGTGGTGGCTTCAGTCTCGTTCGCCAGATCCGGATCGACCTCGATCGAAACGCGGCCGTCGACACCATTTGTTGCTGCGTAGGTGGCGGCCATGATGTCGCACGCATTGCGCACGTCATCGGTGGTGATCGCCTTGATCGCGTCGTGGAGCTCGGCGTCGCGTGCTGCCAATTCCTTGACCTGCGCGTCGTAGACGTGGCCTTGGGACAGTGCCGCAGCGAAGATCGTCGGATTGGTGGTGACACCGGTGACGGAGTTGTTGGACACCAAGTCGGCGAGGTTGCCAGAGGTGATGCGGTCGCGAGATAGGTCGTCTAGCCAGATGGAAACGCCGGCGTCTGCGAGGGCCTTGAGTCGTTCGCTCATGATCAGTTCTCCTGGATGAGTGGTGGTGGCGTCAGCTGGGCTCAGCTGATCGTGACGCCCGGGTGGGGCTCTTCGTCTGCGGGCCCGATCGGTCCGCTGGCTGCCGGATGCGTGGGCGCGGTTGTCGCGGTGACCGCATCGAGGCTGGATTGGGCGGCCGCGACGACTGTGTCAGAAGTAAAGCCGAACTCCTTGAACAACAGGCTTCCCGCCGCGCTGGCTCCGTAGTGATTGATGCTGATGATTCGCCCGGCGTCACCGACGAGATCACGCCAACCAATCCCGACTCCGGCCTCGATCGAGACGCGTGCCTTGATATCGGGCGGGATGACAGAGTCCCTGTAATCCTGATCTTGCCCGTCGAACCATTCCCGACATGGCATGGACACCACGCGCGCACCGATGCCCTGGTCGGCGAGCTGCTGCTGGGCCGTGACAATGTACTGCACCTCTGAGCCGGTCCCGATCAAGATCACATCCGGGGTGCTGTCACTGTCTTTGAGAATGTAGCCGCCTTTCGCTACCTCTGAGACGTCGGCAAAGCCGTCCTTGCCGCGGGGAAAGATGGGCACCGCCTGCCGAGTAAGAGTCAACGCGGCGGGCCGGTCTTTGTTCTTCAAGATCACTTCCCACGCCGCTGCAGTCTCGTTGGCATCCGCCGGCCGTACCACGTCAAGCCCCGGAATCGCCCGCAGTGCGGCAAGGTGTTCGATCGGCTGATGAGTCGGACCGTCTTCGCCTAGGCCGATCGAATCGTGAGTCCACACGTAGGTCACCGGCAGCTTCATCAGCGCCGCAAGCCGTACCGCGGGCCGCATGTAGTCGCTGAACACCAAGAACGTGCCACCGTACGGTCGCAAGCCGCCGTGCAATTTGATGCCGTTCATGATCGCGCCCATGGCGTGCTCGCGGATCCCGAAGTGCAGCACCCGGCCGTACGGGCCACCGGGGAACATCTTGCTTTGCCGATCGCTGGGCAGGAAGCTCGGCTCACCTTCAGGAGTGGTGAGGTTGGATTCGGCGAGGTCGGCTGAACCGCCCCACAGTTCGGGCATCTTGGGGGCGATAGCGGTCAGCACCTTCCCCGAAGCTGCGCGGGTGGCTATTCCCTTGGGATCGGCAGACCAGCTCGGCAGTGCGTCCTCCCATCCAGGGCTGAGCTCGTTCTTCGCCAGCCGCTCCTGCAGTGCCTTGCCGTCCGGGATTGTCCGCTGCCCAGCTGTCGTAGGCCTGCTGCCACTCCTGCTCGGCCTCGACTCCGCGGTCGACCAGCTTCCGAGTGTGCTCGATCACCTCGTCGGCAACCTCGAAGGTCTTGTCCGGATCGAAGCCCAGCACCTTCTTGGTGTCGGCAACTTCCTCATCACCCAGCGCGGCGCCATGTGCCTTGCCAGTACCTTGCAGGTGTGGCGCAGGCCAGCCGATGATCGTATGCAAGCAGATGAAGCTCGGCCGATCGGTGACTGCTTTGGCCGTCTCCAAGGCATCCTGCAACGCGGCGACGTTCTCCTGATAGTGATGGGCGTCGCCGTGGGTCCAGTCAACGGTTTGGACGTGCCAGCCGTAGGCCGCGTAACGGGCCGCGGTGTCCTCGGTGAGGGCGATATTGGTGTCGTCCTCGATCGAGATGCGGTTGCTGTCATAGATCAACGTCAGATTGTCGAGCCGCTGCGTCGCAGCCAGCGACGAGGCCTCGGAAGACACACCCTCCTCGATGTCGCCATCGGAGGCGAGGCAGTAAATGTGATGATCGAAGATCGAGGAGCCGCGTGCTGCCTCGGGGTCGAGCAGTCCGCGCGTCCGGCGGGCGGCCATGGCCATTCCCACGGCGTTGGCAATCCCCTGGCCCAGCGGTCCGGTGGTCACCTCCACGCCCTTGGTGTGCGCGTGTTCCGGGTGACCCGGGGTTCGCGATCCCCAGAAGCGGTACGCCTTGATGTCGTCGAGCTCGAGCCCGAAGCCGCCGAGGTAGAGCTGAATGTAGAGCGACAGGCTGGAGTGTCCACACGACAGCACGAATCGGTCGCGGCCTGGCCAGTTGGTGTTACTCGGGTTGTGCCGCATCACCTTCTGGAACAGCAAATAGGCCACTGGAGCCAGGCTCATCGCCGTGCCCGGATGGCCGTTGCCGACGTGCTGCACGGCATCGGCAGCCAGCACTCGGACGGTGTCGACGGCGCGGGAATCGAGCTCAGTCCACCAATCCGGGAGGACACTGCCAGGAATGTTGGTGTCGGTCACACTCACGAATGGAGCCTATCGGGGGCGAGTCGGCCGGGGATATAGGGTCAGGCCCGAGAACGTCCACGCGGGGATCTGCCATAAGTCCACGTCATGAAGTGTCAATCGCAGTGTCGACCCATAGACTCAGCCTCATTGACCGGAGCCCACTCAATAGTGAGTGAGTAGAGCTTGTGACGAGCATCGACGTGCCAGATCGGGTGGCCGCCGACAAGGTTGAGATAGGCAAACGTGCAGCCCGCGTAGACCTCGGGGTGAAGGCGATCCGCCGCAGCCGTCAGCTCGCTCGGGTGCGCGATGTTGTTACCGCCTACCTAGGACTGACCAAGCCGCGCATCATCGAGCTTCTCTTGGTGACCACGGTGCCAGCCATGTTTCTGGCGGCGGGCGGCGTCCCGCCGCTCACGGTGGTGTTCTTCACGATGGTTGGCGGCTGCCTGGCCGCGGCCAGCGCCAATGCGTTCAACTGTGTGCTCGACCGCGACATCGACGAACGGATGCGGCGTACCCGTCGTCGTCCGCTGCCCCGGCACGCTGTTGGCCCGCTGGGTGCGACCGTGTTCGGAATGATCTTGGGGATCGCCGCGACGCTCTGGCTGGGCTACTTCGTCAACTGGCTGTCAGCGGCGCTCGCGTTGGGCGCCAATGCCTTCTACATTGCGGTGTACACGCTGTGGCTGAAACGGCGTACTCCCCAGAACATCGTCTGGGGAGGTATCGCGGGCTGCTTTCCTCCGCTGATCGGCTGGACTGCGGTAACGGGCAGCTTGGCGCTGACGCCGTTCGTCATGTTCTTGATCGTGTTCTTCTGGACGCCGCCGCACACCTGGGCGCTCGCCATCCGCTATCGGGAGGATTACGCCAGGGCGAACGTGCCGATGCTGCCTGTCGTGAGGTCAGCCCCGGTGGTGGCCAGGCTGATCATGGCGTACTCGGTGGTGACGGTCTTGGTGTCGTTGACCCTCTGGCCCGTGGCGCACACCGGCTGGCTGTATCCCGCCGTCGCCGTCGTCCTCGGCGTTGCGCTGCTCTGGCAATCCGCACTGCTGCTGGCGCGCGCACGGCGTGGTCTGACCGACGCCGCGTTGCAGCCGATGCGACTCTTTCACTGGTCGAATTCCTATCTCGCACTGCTTTTTGTCGCCGCAGCGGTCGATACGCTGCTCCGCTGAAGCGCTGCTCACTGACCGAGTGAGTTGATCATTTGGCGTCGTAGCGGCGGCACTGCGGCAATCACGCGTAACACGGTGCGGAACGCGCCACGAGCGAGCCGGTTGCCAGCTCCCGCCTGCCGCGCGTTGTTGAGCGAACTTTTGACGGCGGCGAAGCCGTAGTCGAGCATCTGCTCCTCGTACTCGTGCAGGGCTGGTATCAGCTCGCACTCACCGGATGCGACGGCGATCAGTTGACTGCGCAGCAGGTCGGCATCGCGCAACGCTGTGTTAGCACCGATGCCGGCCATCGGCGTCATGTTGTGGATCGCGTCGCCGAGCAGGGTCACACGCCCGGTCGGCCAAGGGTTGACGGGCGTCGCACTGCGGACCTGGATCGCGTTGACCGTGGTCGGGTCTGATCCGCCGATCAGCTCGCGCAGCGCCGGCGCCCAGCCGGTTGTCCGATCGAGTACGACGCCCTGCAGATCCGCGCCGCTCAAGGCCCTACTGTCGAGTGGAAAGCGACTGGCCTGGTCGGCGTAGGCCCAGAACGTGTAGGCGGTCGAGTTGTCCAGCAGGAAGCCGTCGGGGGCTGGCTCCTCGACGATCATTGTGCGGTCCGGCTGCCATACTGCGGTGAACAAGAAGCTGCTGCCGGTCGGGATGATCATGTTGGCATCTTCGCGCAGCGCCCGTGGCAGGTTGGCACCGTCCAGGCGGTGCTTGCCGGCGATGGCCAGGATGCCGGTGTCGATCCGCTCGGCGTCGGGAAGTAGCTGCTGTCGGACCCGGGAGTTGGCGCCGTCCGCACCAATCAAGACGTCCCCGGTGGTGGACGTGCCGTCGGAGAAGTATGCGGTGACCCGCCCGTCGACGCCGGTTTCATATCGCTCGAAGGTCTTGCCACGGCGCACGACATCGTCAAGATCTGACAGCAGCACCTCACGAAGGCTGATCCGGCTGGCTCCGTAATGGGCATCGGCTGGGCCGGCCTCGGGCAGAATTTCAGAGCCCGCGAAACGCAGCAGATCGTTCAGCTGTTCGGTCGCGAAGCCGAAGCCGCCATCGTTGACTGAGACGGTGTCGAGGAACCGCTGCCAGACCGCGGGCGGCAGGCTGTCGTACAACGCTCGGCTGCCGTGCGGGTTGATGTGGATGCGGTAGCCCTGTAGCCAGTCGGTGCGGGCTTGAGTGCGCTCGTAAACCGTTACATCTATGCCGGCGCGGCGCAGGCCCTGCGCTAGGCACAGACCGCCAATGCCGCCGCCGATGATCATGATCTCAAGCTTTTGAGGAGTAGGCGTCATGCCTCAAGTCTCACATGGACACCCTACTGTGTCAAGTAAATACATGATTAATACATATGAATACATGACTGTGTTAGTGTGATCTCTATGAATCAGCCTCGCCGGTCGCCGCGCGGTCAGGAGCGCAAGCGCGACCCCGAGCGCACTCGCGAGCGGATTCTTGAAGCTGCGTTGATCGAGTTCGGGGAGCATGGTTTCGCCGGCGCCCGCATCAGCGCGATTGCCGGTCGGGCCGGCGTCAACGAGCAGCTGATCTCCTACTACTTTGACGGCAAGGAGGGCCTCTACCGGGCACTCCAACAGCGCTGGCAGATGACCAGCGCGGCAGCGAGCCGCCCGGAGCTGACGCTTGCCGATGTTGTCGGTGCGTTCCTGCGACTGAACATCGAGCAGCGGTCCTTCGCTCGGCTGCTGGCCTGGGATGGCTTGGCCGACACAGGCAGCGACGCGGCCGAGCAAGATCCGTATTTCCGCGAGATGGTCGAGGACATGCGACGCCGGCAGCGTGGGGCCGAGCTAGCTAATGACCTTGATCCCGCATACGTGTTGCTGATGCTCTTTGCGGCCGCTTTCGCACCAACTGTGATCCCGCAGATCGCCCGCCGGCTCACCGGGCTTTCCGTCGACTCAGCCAATTTCCAGGCGGCGTACGCCGAGCAGCTGCGGCGGGTCGCCGAGCGGCTCGCCGACTAAGGTGACGCGGTGGCCCAGTCGGTGGAGTTGACCCTGGATGCGTCAGCCGAGGCGGCCGTGGTTGCCCAATGGGATCGTCTGGCTGCGGCCGGCGTGGCGAAGCCGCGGCGCTCGGATCCCGAGGGGCACCATCGGCCCCATCTCACCTTGTACGCCGCCGACTCGATCCCAATACCTGCTGAGTCACGGCTACCCGAGATCGTTGCCGGTATCGATCTGACCGTACGCGTCGGCGCTGTGATGATCTTCGGTCCGCGGAATGGCGCCTGCATCCTGGTTCGGCAGGTACTCGCATCGGTCGAGTTGTTGCAGCTTCAGCAGCGGGTCGCGCTGGTATGTGAAGCCGATCCGAAGGGCCAGTTCGGAGCTGGGCGTTGGAGCCCTCATGTCACCTTGGCGCGTCGAGTCCTCAGCGATGATGTCAGCAAGGCGGTCAGTGTGCTGGGATCCCATGGCGAAGTGGACGCGAGAATCCAGCGGTGTCGGCGCTGGGACGGCAATCGCCGCACCGCGTGGTGGCTTACTTGATATGTCAGCCAGATTTTTTATCGACAGCGGACGCCGTTCAGGCCGCTTGTTGATCTTGGCGATCGTCAGGCTTGGGGAGTTTGATGGTGAAGAGGGCTTGGACGCAGGCGTGCAGATCGAAGGGTTCGCCGGTCCAGCGGGGTCGGATGGTGCGGGCATCGGGATGCTGGAAGCTATCCACCTCGGCTGGTTGATCTTGCTCGGCAGTCTGCTGTTGCACAACCCGCCGGGCGAAGTCGAGATGCCGGGCCAGGTTCTCGTCGCTGACCCAGCTGTTGCAGGGCTGCCCATCGGGTTTGGTGAACAGCCACCTGTCGGATTGCTGGGTGATGATCACGCCGCCCTCGTGGACAGCGGTGTGATGCCATTGGCATAGCAAGATCAAATTCTCAAGGTCGGTGCGGCCACCCAGCATCCAGGGAATCAGGTGATGGGCCTTGAAGTGCCGGGTTTGGTGGCAGCCGGGGTATTGGCACATGCCGTGGTCCCGGATCATCAACGCCCGCCGCTGCGCTGTGCTGACCAATCGCTTGGTGCGCCCGAGAGCGAGCACAGTGCCATGTTTGTCCAGCACGGCACCGAGCAGCGGGTTGTCGCAGGCCAACTTCTGGGCGGTCGCGGTCTCGATCGAACCCACGTTCTCGATGTGGCAGACGGCCTCAGCAGGCTGAGACGTTCCCGCGGGAACGTCCCCGAGGTTGTCTGCCGAGACGTGCACCACCACCAGGCTGCGGTCCTCCCCGGAACGATCCTGCGGAGCCGTGTTCAGAAACACCCGGGCCACATCCAACAAAGCATCGGCGTTGCTGTACACCCCGACACCCGGCGCAGGCTCACAGCAATCGCCCGCCGGGTCCGGTTTCGGCGGTGGCGGCCCGAACTGGTCCCTCGCAGTATCGATCGCTGCCAGCAAGACCGCGGCCTCCTCTTTGGGCAGCCGGGCACGAACCTCGATCATGCCGTCCTCACGCTCATGCCAGGTCACGCTGCGTTTGTTCTGCTGCGGGATGCGCATGCCATCAGCGCTGCGGAACCCAGCGATCATCTTCGCCAACTGCGCGGCCGTGGCGGTCAACGCCAACCCGGCCAACCGAGCCTCATCAACCACATCAACAACCCGGGTCACCTCCCGGACCTTCGAATAGGACAATCGACCCTCCCGAAACAATCTCGCGATGGTGGGCATCCGGCGCAATGCCTTAGCAACCCGGACATGCTCCCGGGCCACCCCCGGCGACATCGCACACGACCATGACAGCCAATGAGCCAACGATTTGAACCCGGTCCAATGCTTCATGCCGCCGATCGCGTCGAACTCACCCACCAACTCCAACAGCACCGAGCTGGATCGAGCCGTCTCGGCAGCCGCAACGCAAATCCGCCCCGCCAACCCATCCACCGCTGTCTTGTGCTGCTGATACGCCAACTGCTCCGGAGTAGGACCGTCATGGATCGGGATCGCCTCACCCGCATAACGCCCCGGTATCACCCCTGGTCCGTCATGAATCTTGCTGCTCACTAACCCCGCCCTCCCCCGAGAAAACCCTTCCCTGACAAGGAAGAACGTACAGATCAGCACTGACACCAGACAGTGCTCGGAGACGTTCCCGCGGGAACATCTGGGAGCAATCAGGGAGCCGGATAGGCCTGTCGATTTTAACCGAGAGCATCAGATTGGTGACCGTGGCAATGGCCAACGAAGCGCCGAGCAGGTGCAGCGCGACCAGCTCGATGGGCAACCCCAATTGGTATTGGGCGATGCCGATGCCTGCCTGCAGGATCTCGACCAAGACCAACAGCAGCACGGCTCGACTGCGTAACAGTGCGAAGCAGATCACGCTTGCGGCGACGGTGGCGTAAACCACGCTCGTGTGCAAGCGGGTCACCAACATGCCGTCGAGGGCGTTGCGCCGCGCGTTTTCGTCTCCCGCATGCGGCCCGCTGCCCGTCACCAGAGTTCCGAGCCAGACCGCCAGCCACATCAGCACAAAGGTGATCCGGGTGGCGATGACCGAGATGGCGGAGGCACCGGTGGGCTCGAGGTGCCACGTCTTGCGCACCAGCCAGACCGCGAGCGCGATCAGGACCATTGACAGGAGTAAGTGCAGCCCGACGACGTACGGGTTGAGCTGAGTGAGTACCGTGATTCCGCCGATGACACCTTGCAGCGGGATGCCCACCGCGAGACCACCGGCTAGCCAGCGCAGGTCCGACCGCGGCCGGCCGTCCTCCCGGTACAGCAGGGCGCTCACAAAGGTGAGTAGGGCGGCAACGATCAACACAAAGGTCAGCAGCCGGTTCCCGAATTCGATTGCGCCGTGGATGCCGAGCTCCGGATGGGAGACGTAGGAGTCCGCAGTGCACCTCGGCCAGGTGGGGCAGCCGAGCCCGGAGCCCGTCAGCCGGACTAGACCCCCGGTCACCACGATCACGATGTTCATGATCAAGGAGACGACGGCCCAGCGCCGCAGGGCGTGCGGGCCACCCACGACTTCAGCAGGCCAGGTCCGCGCCGGGTGGCCGTTTCCGGGTCCGGGCCAAGCTGCTTCACGACGTCCAACGAAAGCCCTTCCAAGCGGCGAGACCAGCGGCCACGAGCCAGGCTAACAAGACCAGCACGGGCCAACCCAGCAGCTGCCCATTTGCTGCGGCCCGCAGCCCTTCGCCGAGTGCAGCCGTCGGCAGCGCCTCAATCACCTGGCGAAGTGCAGCCGGATAACGGGCCACGGGAATGATCAGTGCGCCGCCAATCAGCAAGATCACATAGATCAGGTTCGCGAGGCCCAATACGGATTCGGCGCGGAGTCGGCCCGCGAGGAGCAACGCAAGGCAGACAAACGTGGCCGTCGCCAAGATGACCAAAATGATTGCGAGCAACGCCGAGAGTGGGGTAAAGCTCGGGCGCCAGCCAAGTCCCAGCGCGACACCGGTCAGGATCACCAGCTGACCAATCATGATCATGACGACGGCCAGCGCTTTCCCGGCCAGTAGACCGGGCTTGCCCAGTGGCGTGGTCGCCAGCCGCTCCAGCACACCGTAGCGGCGCTCGAAGGCGGTGCTGATCGCTGTGGAGGTAAAGGCTGAGGACCAAACCGCGAGGGCAAGCACCGATGGCCCAAGTAGGTCCAAGTTGCCGACCGAGGACTTCACGAACCGGCCAGCGACCAAGATCGCCACCGGAATCACCAAGGCCAGCAGCAGTTGTTCACCATTGCGGATCAGCAGACGCGCTTCGATGAGTCCGTGTCGGAGGATTCTCTTGGCGGGGGGTGCCGCTTCGGGAGCGGGGGAAAGGTCCAGCGCCGTCATGTTCTGGCTCGTGCACTGGTGTGGGTAAGGAAGACGGTCTCCAAACTGCCGCCTGACTTGGTCAGCTGACGCACCGTTCCCGAGATCGTGACGCGGCCCTGGTCGACGATGAACACCTGGTCGGCGAGGGCTTCGGCCTCATCCATCGCATGAGTCGTCAGCAGCATGGTGACTCCGTTTGCGCGGAGCTCACGCAGCAGCAGCCAGGTGGCGCGGCGAGCGTGCGGATCCATCCCAGCTGTTGGTTCGTCCAGAAAGACCAGCTCGGGCCGGCCAACGAGCGCGCCAGCCAGATTCACCGCTTGCTGCTGACCGCCAGACAGCCGTCGGTAGGGGGTCTTCGCGCAATCGGTGAGCCCGAGCCGTTCGACCAGCAGTTCTACCGGCAACGGATTGGCGTACAGGCCGGCCAGATAACGCAGCAGCTCAACTGCCTTGATCCCTGACCAGGCGCCGGCGCTCTGTGGCATCAATCCGATCCGGGCAGCGAGCTGGCGGGAGCCGGCGGGTTGGCCCAACACCTCAACGGCGCCAACGGAAGGCCGAATGAGATTGGTGCAGCACCGGATCAGTGTTGTCTTGCCTGCACCATTTGGCCCCAAGACCGCAGTCAGTGCCCCAGTCTCGGCTTGCAACGTCAACCCGTCGAGCACTGGGCGGCCGCCGAATCTGACCACCACATCTTCGACCCGAACGGCGCTGTCGGGACTGGGCACCGATGAATTCTAGACCGGCAAGATTGAGCGACTCAGCAGATGCGGTCTGAGCCTGTCGAAGACCGCCCTTCGGCCAGCTCAGCAGACGGTTCAAGAATCGTGCGGGCGACGAACGGTGTACGGAAGACCACGAGGGTCGGTCACTCGTAATCGATAGTGGCCTGGTCGGTGGCCAGAATGTCAGCGAGATCGTAGGTCACCGGCTCCTCTAACTGCGCGTACGTGCAGGAGCGCGGATCTCGATCGGGTCGCCAGCGGTTGAACTGTGCCGTGTGCCGGAACCGGTCACCTTCCATGTGCTCATAGCGGACCTCGACCACCAGCTCGGGTCGCAGGGGGATGAACGACAGGTCCTTTTGGGCGTTCCAGCGGCTGAACTCCGAGCTCCGCGGCGTGCGGGTGCCCTCCTCCTGCTTGGCCCATGCCCAGGGATGATCATCGAACGTCGTGACCAGTGGCTGCAGCTCGGTGAACAGCTCCTTCCGCCGGGCGGCCGGGAAGGCGCCGATCACCCCGACGCTGGCCAGTTCGCCGGTCTCCCTGTACAGACCCAGCAGCAGCGACCCAATGCTGTCCGGGCCGCTCTTGTGCACCCGGTAGCCGGCGACGACGCAGTCCGCGGTGCGCTCGTGCTTGATCTTGAACATGGTGCGCTTGTCCGGCTGGTAGGTGCCGGCGAGCGGCTTGGCCACCACTCCGTCCAGCCCGGCGCCTTCGAACTGGGAAAACCACTGCACGGCGAGATCGTGATCGCGGGTGGCCGGGGTGAGATGGATCGGCGGCGCGACATCCGCCAACGCCTGTTCAAGGGCAGCGCGGCGCTCCTCGAACGGCTGCTGGGTGTAATCGGTCTCGTCCAGCGCCAGCAGATCGAACGCGATGAAGCGCGCCGGCGTTTCCTGTGACAGCAGCCTGACCCGACTAGCAGCCGGGTGGATGCGCTGCTGCAGCACCTCGAACTCCAGCCGGTCGCCGATCACGACGATGATCTCGCCATCGAGAACGCACTTCTCGGGGAGATTGGTCTTGACCGCCTCCACGATCTCTGGGAAGTAGCGAGTCATCGGCCGCTCATTACGTGAGCCGATCTCGACCTCGTCTCCATCCCGGAACACGATGGAGCGGAACCCGTCCCATTTGGGTTCGAACGACAGTGCACCACTCGGGATCTGCGGAACCGATTTCGCGAGCATCGGAGCGACCGGAGGCATCACGGGAAGCTGCATGGTGGCCATTCTGGCCTACCGCTGCTGTTGATCAGCTCGACTGTCAGTCCCGGATGGGAGTCTGGTTGTCATGACAGATTCAATCTTTGCAGTGTCTGACGCGGTCCTCGATGATCTTCGAGCGCGGTTGCAGAACACCCGATGGCCTTCGGTTGTCGAGGGCCAGGGGTGGTCGAGAGGAACGGATCTGGATTACCTCCGGGAGCTTCTCGACTACTGGCACACCGACTTCGACTGGCGTGCGCAGGAGGCTGACCTCAGCCGTTTCAGCCACGAACGTGTGCCGGCGTTTGGCCTCTCGCTGCACCAGATTCACGAACGCTCTGCAAATCCGGATGCGCTTCCTCTTGTGTTGCTGCATGGCTGGCCCGACTCGTTCCTGCGCTACACCAAGGTGCTGCCGCTGCTGAGCGATTTCCATCGGGTGGTGCCCTCACTTCCCGGCTATGGCTTCTCGGAGCGACCGACGACCCCAGGTTGGAGCTCCCTCAGGGTGGCCGACGCCATCGCGGAATTGATGACCGCCAACGGCTATGACCGCTTTGTCGTCTCAGGTGGCGACGTCGGTGCCTCGGTGGCAGAACAGCTGGCGCGGCGCCATGCCGATCGGGTTATCGCGCTGCATCTCACCGATGTGCCATACACACATCTGTTCACCGTGGATCCCGCCGAGCTGACCGAGCCGGAACGGGCCTATCTTGCGGCCGGACAGGCCTGGCAGATGAGCGAAGGTGCTTACGCGCTGCTCCAGTCCACCAAGCCAGCCACGGCAGCCGTCGGGCTAGCGGATTCGCCAGCCGGACTGGCCGCGTGGATCGTTGAGAAGCTTCGTTCCTGGAGCGACTGTGACGGGCAGTTGGACCGACGCTTCAGCAGGGATGAAGTGCTCACCTGGCTCACGTTGTATTGGGTCACGAACACCATTGGCTCCTCGTTCTTGCCCTACGTCGAGTACGATCCCGGCGAAAATAGCCAGGTGACCGTGCCAACTGGAGTCACGATCTTTCCGAAGGACTTGGTGCCTGCGCCACGACAATTCGCCGAACGCTTCTTCCCGATCGTTCGCTGGACTGAGCTGCCAACCGGCGGGCACTTCACGGCCTGGGAGGAACCGGAGGCCTTCGCCGGCGAGTTGACCGCGCTCGCGCGAGAATGCAGCAGGTGCTAACCACCATTGCGATCGAGAACTATCGGTCTTTGCGCGATCTGCGTCTTCCGCTCGGTCAACTCAATGTCGTCACAGGTGCGAACGGCACAGGTAAGTCCAGCCTCTATCGCGCGCTCCGGCTGCTGGCCGACTGTGCCTCGGGCCGCGTCATCTCCTCCCTCGCTCGTGAGGGTGGACTCGATTCCGTGCTGTGGGCCGGGCCCGAGCATGTTGCCGCGACGGTTCGCTCGGGCCGATATCCGGTGCAGGGCACCGCACGATCCGGGCCGATCAGCTTGCAGCTGGGCTTCGCATCAGACGACTTCTCCTATCTGATCGATCTCGGCCTGCCGACGCGATACGAGTCGTCGGCGTTCAATCTCGATCCGGAGATCAAACGTGAAGTGGTGTGGAGCGGCCCAGTCATGCGGCCGGCCACGGTGCTGGTCAAGCGAAAACGTGCCCTTGTGGAGCTCCGCGGCTCGTCGTCACGTCGGGATTCCTGGGAGAACTTCGAGGGTGCGCTGCGACCGTACGAGAGTGTGCTGACCGAGGTGTTGGACCCAGTACGCGCCCCGGAGCTCGTGGCTGTGCGCGAACAGATCCGTAGCTGGCGGTTCTACGACCAATTCCGCACCGATGTCGACTCACCCGTACGACAAAGTCAGATCGGCACCCGCACGCCGGTACTGGATGGGGACGGGCGAGACCTCGCCGCGGCGCTGCAGACGATTATCGAGATCGGCGACGCCGACGCGTTGATCGGCACAATCGACGATGCATTTCCGGGCTCTCAGCTCCAGGTCGTGGAAACCCGCGGCCGCTTCGATCTGGAGCTGCAGGCCCACGGTCTGCTACGTCCGCTGAGTGCAGCCGAGCTTTCCGACGGCACGCTTCGCTACCTGCTACTGGTCGCGGCATTGCTGAGCCCGCGACCGCCATCGTTGATGGTGCTGAACGAGCCGGAAACCAGCTTGCACGTTGATCTTCTTCCGGCGCTCGCGAGGCTCATCGCCGCGGCACGTGAGCGCACCCAGATCGTCGTCGTCACCCATGCGCGCGAGCTGGTCAGCGCGTTGACCGAGGCCGGCGCAGAGCCGCTACGCCTGGTGAAGGACTTCGGCGCGACGACGATCGAGGGCGTCGGGACCTTCGAGCAGCAGCCGTGGAATTGGGGTTCACGCTGAGATTCCGCCAGATTGCTTCGATCGCTGCTCAGCATCGAGGAGTCGGCGTAGCACGATGGCTTGCCCTGTCGTTTCGCGCATGTCGCGAAAGACGATGGCCGGCTGCTCCTGCCGTCTGAGGATCGCGACCGGCGCCTGGCGCTGCTCGACGAAACCGCCGTCTGCCCGCCGCGCCTGAGGTGTTCGCGCTCAGGGTGCGATCAGCGCCAACGTGGCTGTCGAGGTAGCGCAGCTCGCACGCCGCGTCGCGGCTCACCAGGAGATGCCGCAGGACATCGAGTGGGCCCTTACCGACGGCGAGGTCGTGCTGCTTCAGGCCCGTCCGATTACTGCGCTCCCCGAGCAGCCAATCGAGCCAGTGCCGGTGTCGGTGGATGTGCCGGAGGGTTACTGGGAGCGCGAGGCGAGCCATGCCCCAAAGCCGTGGACGCCGATGAGCCTCTCGGTCGCGTTCGGTGATCCGCGTAACCAGGCTTTCCGGCGGCTCTTCGCAGAATTTGGGCTGCTGGCCGAGACTCTCGAGTTCCGTCAGATCGGCGGTTGGGAGTACAGCAGGCTCGTGCCGCTCGGCGGCAAGGACCGACCTGCGCCGCCGGCGTTTCTCATGCCCCTGCTCACGCGGCTCGTGCCGGACATGCGCCGCCGCATCGCCAAGTCAGTGGCGACCATCCGCACCGACAAACCTGGTCACTTGATCGACCACTGGTACGAGGAGTGGCAGCCGGATTTGATCACTCGAATTGCGCGGCTTCGAGACGTCGACCTGGCAGCCCTGGACGATCAGGAACTGGATGCGGCCGCCGAGCAAGCCTTGGAGCTCATGCACCGCGGGATCGAGATCCATTTCACCCTGCATGGTGCGCTGATGCCGATCCTCGCCGAGCTGGCCTTCACATGCTATGAGCTGCTCGGTTGGTCCGACCAGGAGGTGCTTGAGCTGCTGGCCGGACTGTCGAGCACCTCAACGCAGCCCGCCCACCGGCTGGCCGAGTTGGCCCGGCTGGCAGCTGATCGACCTGCCGTCTCGAGTCTGCTGACGGCCGTCGACCGCGACAGCGCCACCCGACTGGCTGACGCCGATCCGGGGTTTGCCCGGGCGTTCGACGACTACCAGCGACAATTTTCCTGTCGGGCGCTGCGGTACGAGATCGCAGAGCCATCGCTGGCCGAGACGCCGGAGCTGACCTTGCGGCTTCTCGCCGACCAGGTCGCTCGCACCTACGATCCGGACCTCGAGGCGGCGGCTCTCGCGGAGCGCCGCGCGGTAGCGAAGGAACGTGCCCGGGCCGTCCTCGCCGGGCGGCCGTCGGCGGAGCGAGACCGATTCGAACGGGCCCTGGCCCGGGCCGAACGGGCCTACCCCGTGCGGGAGGACAACGAGTTCTTCACCGCGAGCGTGCCACTTGCGTTGGTCCGGTATCGGCTCTTGGAGATCGGGCGTCGGCTGGGAGAGCGCACCCAGATCGACCGCCTCGAGGACATCTTTTTCCTGAACGTGGGAGGAGGCCCGGTCTGCCCTTCTCCACGGCGACGATCGGCGAGCATCTGCCAGTCGCCGCCGAGGAGAGCTGGCGTTCATCGAGCAGCACCCAGGGCCCGCCACGTATGGCAAGCTTCCTGGTCCACCGCCTTCCTTCGACGCCTTGCCGGCAGAGGCCCGACTCATGATGAAGGCCCTGCTGTGGTACATGGACCGCGTACTGGAGGCTGCACCGTCCAACCGCGAGCAGCGGCTCGATGGCCAGGTAATCACCGGGATCCCGGCCTCGCCTGGCCGCTACACCGGACGGGTCCGCGTGATCGAGGACGAGTCCGAGTTCGACCAGTTGCAATCAGGTGAGGTCCTGGTATGCCCGATTACGTCGCCGGTGTGGTCGGTGCTGTTCCCGAGCGTCGGGGCCCTGGTGACTGACACCGGCGGAGTCCTGTCTCACCCGGCGATCATCGCCCGCGAGTATCAGGTGCCCGCCGTTGTCGCAACCGGCAACGCCACAGCGCTGCTGCATGACGGGCAGCTGGTCACCGTTGACGGCAGCACCGGCAAGATCGACATCGGGTCGTGAGCGTCAATGCCACCACGGCGACAAGGCCGGAGACCGGCCAGCCGTTGGAGTATCTGAGTGAGGCGGTGGCAGCAGCCGCCGCGCTGCAAGCAGCGGTGCGTCTCGGCGTGCTCCACGAGCTTGATGCAGAAGTGCTAAGCGCGCAGGAGTTGGCCGAGGCGTGTGGGATTGATGCGCGAGGCGCCGAGCGCCTGCTGGAAGCTCTCGCCGGCCTCGGCCTCCTGAAGACCCAAGACGGCCGTTGGCGCGGCCTGCAACCGCAGCTGTCTGGCCTAGCGCGCTTGGTCGCGATGTGGGACCACCTCGAGGTTGCTCTTCGCGACGGCCGCCCGATCATGCGGGCCGACACAGCGGACGGCGCGGCGGCCTTCTATCCCGAGGTGGTTGGCAACCTCGGAACAATGCTCGGCACGGCTGCCCAGCAAGCGGCAACCCTGCTGCCGGCGGCCACCCAGGTCCTCGACGCTGGCGCGGGAGCCGCGCCCTGGAGCTTGGCGTACGCCGCGCGCCACCCGAGCTGCGTTGTGACCGCTGTCGATTTGCCGCCGATCATGCCCACCACGCGGCGGGTGGTGACCGACGGCGGCCTCGAACGGCAGTTCGAGTTCCTGCCCGGAGATCTATTCGAGGTTGAACTTGCGCCTGCCAGATACGACCTGGCGATCGCTGGAAACGTCTGTCATCTCTTCAACGAGGCGACCAACCGGCGACTGCTGGGCCGCCTACATGAGGCGGTGACTCCGGGCGGAGCGCTCGCTATTGCCGATATTGTGCCGGATGGGCGGCCCCTCTCCCCATCCGTTGCGCTGTACGAGCTTGGGCTCCACCTGCGAACTGGCAGCGGCGGTGTTCACCGGCTCGTCGCATACCGGGAGTGGCTCGCCGGCGCCGGATTCCAGCAGCCCGAAATCCATCATCTGGTCGGTGAGTTTCCGCTGATGTTGATCATCGCTCGCAAGCCAGGCGGAAGATCGCTCACCTAAGAGAGCACACTTCCAGCCGCCAACCTGCGCCTCGTAGCCGGCGCGGGTCACATCTGTGTGCTTAACTCCGCGCCGGATGCACTCGCCCGGCTGCGCAATCGGATATCGCGGAGTTTGGGATAGGAAAATGACGAGGCCAAGGTCCGCGGGGTGACTAAGGCGAGCCTTATTTGAAGCCACTCGTTGAATTAAGGCACACTGGTGTTGTGAAAAACTACCAGCTGGCCGCCTCAGGTGCCGCTGGGGTTCCCCAGAGCGTGGAGACCGACGCATCGACGCGGCAGCGGGTGGCCAGTTCCATTCTGGAACATGGGCCGTCGACCGCCGCGGAGTTGGCTGAGCGGCTGGGGCTGACCCCAGCGGCAATTCGTCGGCATCTGGACGTGTTGCTCGCGGCGGGCCATCTCGAAGCCCGCGAGCGGCGCATCTATGGCAACCGTGGCCGCGGTCGCCCTGCCAAGGTCTTTGTACTGACCGATGCCGGACGCTCGGTGTTCTACACCGCTTACGACGACCTGGCCATCGAGGCTCTCGAGTTCCTCGCGGCCTCGGCCGGCCCCGAGGCTGTGACGCTCTTCGCAGAGTCGAGAATGGCCGACAGCGAGCAGCGCTACCACGAGCGGATCGCACACGCGGCACCGGACACCACACCGGCTCAGGCTCTCGCAGGCGCATTGTCCGAGGACGGCTATGTAGCGTCGACGCTGCCGTCGGCCATTGGTGAGCAGCTCTGCCAGCATCACTGCCCGGTTGCGCATGTGGCCGCGCGCTTTCCCCAGATCTGCGAGGTGGAGACAGCTGCGTTCTCCCGTCTCCTTGGTGTCCATGTGCAGCGCCTCGCCACCATCGCGCACGGCGACGGTATCTGCACGACTCATGTTCCGAATGTCCGCAGGACCACGACCGATATGACCACATCCGAAAGGCCATGATCATGACCCAAACTCAGGATCCCACTGTCACCCGACCGGTCGGCACCGGCCAGACCCAAGATCAACATCTGGCTGCCCTCGGTCACTATGAGTGGGGCTGGGCGGATAGTGATGTTGCCGGAGCCTCGGCGCAGCGTGGTCTGACCCCTGAGATAGTCGCCAATATCTCCCGGCTCAAGAACGAGCCGAAATGGATGCTCGATCTGCGACTCAAGGGCCACCGGCTCTTTGGCCGCAAGCCGTTGCCCACGTGGGGTGCCGAGCTCGGCGACATCGACTTCGACAACATCAAGTACTTCGTGCGCTCCACCGAGAAGCAGGCGACGTCCTGGGATGATCTGCCGGCCGACATCAAGAACACCTACGACAAGCTGGGTATCCCGGAAGCGGAGAAGGCCCGGCTGGTGTCTGGTGTGGCGGCTCAGTACGAGAGCGAAGTGGTTTACCACAAGATCAACGAGGAGCTTGAACGGCAGGGCGTGATCTTCCTCGACACAGACACCGCACTCAAGGAGCACGAGGAACTGTTCAAGGAGTACTTCGGCACCGTCATCCCGGTGGGGGATAACAAGTTTGCCTCCCTGAACACGGCGGTCTGGTCCGGAGGCTCGTTCATCTACGTGCCGAAGGGTGTCCACGTCGAGATTCCGCTGCAGGCCTACTTCCGGATCAACACCGAGAACATGGGCCAATTCGAGCGGACCTTGATCATCGTCGACGAGGGCGCGTACGTGCACTACGTCGAAGGCTGTACGGCGCCGATCTACTCCTCCGACTCATTGCACTCCGCAGTCGTGGAGATCATCGTCAAGAAGAACGCGCGCTGCCGCTACACCACGATCCAGAACTGGTCGAACAACGTCTACAACCTGGTGACCAAGCGCGCCACCTGCGACGAGGGCGCGACCATGGAGTGGATCGACGGCAACATCGGCTCCAAGGTCACGATGAAATACCCGGCGGTCTATCTGATGGGCGAGCATTCTCGCGGCGAGACCCTGTCGATCGCCTTTGCTGGCGAGGGCCAGCACCAAGACGCCGGATCCAAGATGGTGCACTGCGCGCCGCACACCTCGAGTTCGATCATCTCCAAGTCGGTGGCTCGCGGTGGTGGGCGTACGTCGTACCGAGGCTTGGTCCAGGTCCAGGAGGGCGCACACCACTCAGCGAGCACTGTGAAGTGTGACGCACTGCTGGTGGACACCATCAGCCGTTCCGACACCTACCCTTACGTCGACGTGCGCGAGGACGACGTGTCGATGGGTCACGAGGCGACGGTCTCCAAGGTCAGCGAAGATCAACTGTTCTACCTGCGGAGCCGCGGCCTCGGCGAGGACGAGGCGATGGCGATGATCGTCCGCGGCTTCATCGAGCCGATCGCGCGGGAGCTTCCGATGGAGTACGCGCTGGAGCTCAACCGGCTGATCGAGCTCCAAATGGAGGGTGCAGTCGGCTGATTGAGGCAATCGCTGAACACCCTCATTACACGGACTCAGAAAGAGATCTCTCGACGTGACCTTGCTTGATCAGGCTGCCGCCCGGGTAGCCGATGCGGTGGAGAGCCGCCAGAAGGTGGCCAGCCGGCTACACCCTCCCGGTTCTTTCGACCTTGCTGATCATCCGGTGCCGACCGGCCGCGAGGAAGCGTGGCGGTTCACGCCGATCAAGCGGCTGAGGGGCTTGCATAACGGCACATTCGTGCCCGGTGGGGGCGCGCGGGTGGAGATTCAGGCGCCGCCCGAGGTGACGGTAGACCTGGTTGGGCGCGATGATCCGCGCTTGGGCACGATCTACATTCCCAACGACCGTGTTGCAGCCCAGGCCTGGAACTCCTTCGAGCAGGCCCGGATCGTTTCGGTGCCACCTGACGCAGAGTTGGATCAGCCGGTGATCTTGAACGTCTTCGGCACGGGCAACGAGGCCGCTGTTTTCGATCATCTCGTCCTGGAGATCGGCGCCAATGCTCGGGCCACTGTGGTGCTGGAGCATCGCGGCTCGACAGTCCGCGCCGGCAACGCCGAGATCATTGTCGGGGACGGCGCCTCGCTGACGTTGGTTTCGGTGCAGGACTGGGACGACGACGCCGTCCACCTCGCCCACCTGCACGCGCGCGTCGGCCGCGATGCGAGCTATCGCCAGGCGCTGGTGAGCATTGGCGGCGACGTGGTCCGTATTTCCTCCTCGGTTGACTTCGCAGCCGCGGGCGGTGAGGCGGAGCTGTTAGGTCTGTACTTCGCCGACGCCGGTCAGCACCTCGAACATCGGCTGTTCGTCGATCACAACGCCCCGCGCACCCGGAGCAACGTGGACTATCGGGGTGCGTTGCAGGGACAAGGAGCACACACCGTCTGGATCGGCGATGTGTTGATCCGCAAGGTTGCCGAGGGCATCAACACCTACGAGTCGAACAAGAACCTGGTGCTCACCGACGGCTGCCGCGCCGACTCGGTCCCGAACCTGGAGATCGAGACCGGGGAGATCGAAGGAGCAGGCCACGCGTCGACGACCGGTCGATTCGACGATGAGCAGCTGTTCTACCTCCGCAGTCGTGGCATCGACGAGGCCGAGGCTCGTCGTCTCGTCGTTCACGGTTTCTTTGCCGACATCATCCGGAAGGTCGGCGTACCGGAGATCGAAAAGCGGCTGCTCGAAGCTGTCGAGGCAGAGCTGGCGATCAACATCGGACTGCCATCATGAGCACTCTGGTTCGAGCCTGCTCGGTCAAGGATGTCGCCGCTGAGTCGGCGATCCCTGTCGAGGTGCCCCTTGACGGCGGGAATGGCAGCACCGTCGAGCTGGCCATCGTGCACAGCAATGGCGCTTTCTACGCCATCTACGACGAGTGCTCACACGCCCAGATCCCACTCTCGGAAGGCGACGTTGGCGACGGAGAGATCGAGTGCTACCTGCACGGTTCGCGCTTCGACTTGCGCACCGGGGAGCCAATCGGGCTACCGGCCACGGAGCCGGTGCCGATCTATCGCTGTCTCGTCGAAGGCGAGGACGTCTTGGTCGATGTCTCCGCACCCCTTGATCGCACCGACGCGGATCCCACTTCGTCACCCACCTACGCACAGGAGTTCTGATCTTTCATGTCCACTCTGGCTATCCGCGATCTTCGCGCTTCGGTCGACACCGAGGCTGGTCCGAAGGAGATCCTCAAGGGGGTCGATCTCACGGTCCGAAGCGGCGAGACGCACGCGATCATGGGGCCTAACGGCTCGGGCAAGTCGACGTTGGCGTACTCGATCGCCGGACACCCGAAGTATCACATCACCTCGGGCAGCGTGACCCTGGACGGCCAGGACCTGCTCTCCCTGACGATCGACGAGAGAGCCCGCGCCGGTCTGTTCCTGGCCATGCAGTATCCCGTCGAGGTGCCAGGTGTGTCAGTGTCGAACTTCCTGCGTTCGGCGAAGACTGCGCTCGATGGTGAGGCTCCCAAGCTGCGAACCTGGGTCAAGGAAGTCAACGCCGCCATGGAACGGGTCCAGATGGATACCGACTTCGCCAACCGGAGCCTCAACGAAGGCTTCTCCGGCGGGGAGAAGAAGCGGCACGAAATCGTCCAGCTCGAGCTGCTGAACCCTCGGTTCGCGATCCTGGACGAGACGGACTCCGGGCTCGACATCGACGCGTTGCGGGTGGTTGCCGACGGAGTCAACCGCTTCTCGGCGCAAGGTGATCGCGGCGTGTTGTTGATCACTCACTACACCCGGATCCTGCGTTACATCACACCCGATTACGTGCACGTCTTCGTTGCCGGCCGGGTTGCGGAGCAAGGCGGGCAAGAGCTAGCAGAGCGGTTGGAAGCAGAGGGCTACGACCGCTACGTTCGAGCGGCTGCCCCGGCTGGAGCGGAGTAGCAGATCATGTCCGTTGACGGTGGGCCCGAGTACCCGGCCACCACGGATCTCGCGGATGTCGCGACGGGCGGCGTCGCGCTCGTGGACGAGCCGATCGCCTTTGACGTAGAGGCAATCCGCGGCGACTTTCCAATCTTGGAGCGGACGGTCGATGGTGCGCCGCTGGTCTATCTCGACAGTGCCAACAGCTCCCAGAAGCCGCGGGTGGTTGTGGAGGCTATCGAAGATCACTACCTCAACCACAACGCGAACGTTGCTCGCGCCATGCATGTGCTGGGGGCCGAGGCGACAGAGGCATTCGAGGATTCGCGCGCGCAACTGGCGCGGTTCATCGGTGCCAACCGCTCGGAGGAAGTGGTGTTCACCAAGAACGCCTCTGAGGCACTGAACCTGTGCGCGTACACACTCGGTGCCTCCATCCAACCGGGCGATGAGATCGTCATCTCGGTCATGGAGCACCACTCGAACATCGTGCCCTGGCAACTCCTCGCACAGCGCAGCGGCGCTGTGCTGCGCTGGTTCGACGTGACGAGTGAGGGACGGCTAGACCTGGACAAGGCAGCTGCGGAGGGTCTGATCAACGAACGAACCAAGATCATTTCGGTGGCGTACGTCTCCAATGTGCTCGGCACGGTGAACCCGATCAGCCAGATCGCCGCGCTGGGTCATGCGGTGGGGGCCACCGTGGTGGTCGATGCCTCGCAAGCCGTTCCGCAGCTGGCGGTCGACTTCGCTGCGCTGGGGGCGGACCTGGTCGCGTTCACGGGGCACAAGATGGTGGGACCCACAGGTATCGGCGTGCTCTGGGGACGGTACGAGCTCTTGGCCGCGCTGCCGCCGTTCTTGGGTGGTGGCGAGATGATCGAGATTGTGACCATGGAAGGCTCGACGTACGCGCCACCTCCGCATCGTTTCGAGGCGGGTACGCCGCCAATTGCGCAAGCAGTCGGTCTCGCCGCCGCTGCGCAGTACTTGAGCGCCATCGGGATGGATCAAATCAGCGATCACGAACGCGACATCACCGCGTACGCGTTGCAGGGGCTGCGAGCGCTGCCCGGCCTCACGATTCTCGGTCCGGACGAAGCCGTCGATCGGGGCGGGGCCGTCTCGTTCACGCTCGCCGCACCCGACGGGCAGCCGATCCACCCCCACGATGTGAGCCATCTGCTCGACTCGCGGGGGATCGCCGTGCGTGCCGGACACCACTGCGCGCGGCCTTTGCATGAGCGCTTCGGCGTACAGTCCTCGACGCGTGCCTCGTTCTACCTGTACACGACATATGCCGAGATCGACGCCTTGATCGACGGCCTCGACTACACGACTTCGTTCTTCGGGGGACTGCGATGAAGGTCGAAGATCTCTACCAGGAGATCATTCTTGATCATTACCGGACGAAGCATCACAGCGGGCTCCGGGAGCCCTATGACGCCGAAGTGCGCCACGTCAATCCGACCTGTGGGGACGAAGTGCGGCTCCGCGTGCATTTGGACGGGGACACCGTGACGGATGTGTCCTATGAGGCGATGGGCTGCTCGATCTCCCAGGCCTCTACGTCGGTGATGACCGACCTGGTGATCGGCAATGACATCGCGTACGACCTCGACTTGTACGAGGAATTCTTGACCATGATGCAGAGCAAGGGCCAGATCGAGCCCGATGAGGAACGCCTCGAGGACGGCATCGCTTTTGCGGGCGTCGCCAAGTTCCCGGCGCGGGTGAAGTGCGCCCTGATCGGCTGGTCGGCCTTCCGGGACGCAGTGCTGCGCGCCCAGAGTGAGCCCAAAAGCGAGCGTAGTTAAGGAGATGGAGCAATGACCGACACTCGCAGCTATGAGGACATCTCGACCGAACCTTCGGAGGCGCAGGGCCGGCCTTCAGATCTGGTCAAGGACGATTTGCCGGACGCCGTTGGCGGCGAGCACTCCGAGCCGCTGGATGACCAGCGACTGTTGGAGGACATCGAGGAGGCGCTCAAGGACGTCGTCGATCCCGAGCTTGGTATCAACGTGGTCGATCTTGGTCTGATCTACGGCCTGCACCTCGAAGACGACGACTCCTTGACCATCGACATGACGCTGACCTCGGCTGCCTGTCCGCTGACGGATGTGATCGAAGACCAAACCCAGACCGCGCTGGACGGGCTGGTCGACCGGTGGGTGATCAACTGGGTCTGGTTGCCCCCGTGGGGTATGGAGATGATCACCGACGACGGTCGCGACCAACTGCGCGCTTTGGGCTTTAACGTCTGAGCGCTCTCGGTTGCTGGGTCCGGCTTCGGGGAGGCCCTGGGAGCACGCGCAGAAACGCTGTGGTCGTGTTGCGCGGCACCTTTTAGATGAGCATTGCGCGGGGTTTCAAGCATCTTAGGTTTCTGCGCGTACTCCCAGCGCCTCCCCGAACCTTCAAGGCAGGCGCTCAGACGTGTGGCTGAGTGCGGTTGGTCGCGACGTGGCGGTGATCATCTACTGCGGGTCGCGGCTGGGGGTTGGTTTCGTGGTGCATCGGGCGAGGATTGGCGGGTGGGAGCGATGACTCGGAAGGGCCGCAGGCGACGAGCCATCCTCGTCGCGGCCGGCCTCGTTGCCGGCGGAACGGTTGTTGCGCTGCGGAACACATCACCGGTCGGGCATTTCACCTCGGCAGCTGGGCAAGATCGATTTCTGGCGGCCTACGACAAGGCGATGCAGCTCTTGCCCGCACCGGAGCAGACTCTGGACCTCCGCACCCAGTTCGGCGTTGTCCGGGTCTATCGCTTCACCAGCAGCGCCGGCACCGGCCGGGTACCGATCGTGCTGCTACCGGGCCGGGCCTCCGCCACACCAATCTGGGCTGACAATCTCCCGACGCTGCTTCGGCAGGCACCCATTTACACGGTGGATTTGCTCGGCGAGCCGGGAATGAGCATCCAGAGCCGACCGATCACCAGCGCCGCCGATCAAGCCCGGTGGCTCCATCAGGTCCTCACGCAGTTGCCCGAACCGCAGCTCGACCTGTTGGGCGTCTCCATCGGCGGCTGGACTGCCACAAACCTTGCCGTTCGCGACCCAAGCAAGATACGTTCGGTCATTCTTCTTGACCCGGTGTTCGTGTTCGGACCAATATCGGGCGCGGCGATCATTCGGTCGATCCCGGCCAGCGTCGGTTGGTTACCGAAGAGCTGGCGGGACAACTTCAACAGCTGGACCGCCAACGGTGCACCTGTTCAGGACGTGCCTGCCGCGGAGATGATTGAAGCCGGCATGCAGAGCTACGCTCTCAAACTCCCCAGTCCGCAACAGATCACTGTGCAAGAGCTCGGGAACCTCGCGCTGCCGGTGCTCGCCATCCTCGCTGGAAGGTCGCGGATGCACGACTCCCGAGCCGCAGCTGCAGTTGGCGAACGCACACTTCGTGCCGGGCAGGTATCTGTGTACCCGGACGCGTCTCACGCAATCAACGGCGAATACCCGGATCAGATCGCCGAGGACATCGAACGATTCCGGCTGCGGCTCACCTTGCGCTCAGACGCGTAGCCAAGCGCGGGTTGGTCGGGACTGCTGGTGATCATCTTCAGCTCGTCGCGGCTGGGAGGGGAACTGCTGTGATTGACCAGGCCAAAACTGCTCACCTTCGGGATCTGTGATCAGCAATGGAGTCGTGATCTGATCGACTACCTCGGTGAGGTTGTATCGGCGAGCTGCGGTGAACACGTCGAAGGGGGACTCCAGACCGTACGGTTTTGCCCGCCACTCCCAGTTCTGCCGCTCCGCCGGAGTCGCCGACTGCATTCCTTGGTCGAAGAACCGGTCGAAGGTCTGCTTGTCGCCGGAGTCGAGGAGCTGAAGCAGCTCTGCGGGCACAGCCGTGCGCCACGGCTGGAAGACGTCATACGCCCCCGGATCGGCGACCGCCGCTGCGATGCGGTGCTCGAACGCCAACGCCCGGGGTACCCAGTAGCCGGCCTGGCTAATGCCGTAGAGCACGATCTGCGCCGGGTCTACGTCGGGACGGGCGAGCAGGAAATCCACGACTGGCGTGATCACGTGTTCCCAGTCGTGCCGGAATGGGACGCCCCCTCGAAGAGCATCGGCTGCTGGCCGGGACCGTCGAAGATCAACACGTTGTAGCCGCGGGCCACACCCCCGGCAGAGACGGCGGGCCAGATGCTCGTCATCGGCCCGTCGCTGCCATTGTTCATGATCATCCCTCAGCTACCCTCGCCAGACGCTGTGCGGTCGTGATTCACTCCTGACACCAGCTGTCAGCATCTCCGTCAACCACTCGACTGGCAGTCGACAACATCTCTCCGACGTCCCCAGCCCCGTAGTGCACACCGCCCAGCGCGCATTGGAGTTCGAAGTTGAACTGCTCATGATCGAAAACTTTCGTGCCATCTCCGCTCCTCACGTAGAACCCAGTTTGCGCATCTTCCCGCTGATCTGGACAGGGCGAATCAGAGACAGCACGCGATAATTGTCAGAGTCGGGACGTGAGGTGGGTGACGGCAATGACCGAGACCGTTCCAACCCTGTTCGGGTCGGACATGCTGGCAGACCCGTACGCCAGGTACGCGGAGATCCGGGGGCCGGCCAGTTGGAATGAGCAGATGGGTCTTTGGCTGCTCACTCGCTACGAGGATGTCCGATGGGCGTTGGGCGAGCCGAGGCTCTCCTCAACGATGCCGTCACCTGTCGCAGATTCCGCGGACGGGTCGTCGGACTTGCTCGCTGACATGTACACCTTTGTGAAATCCAGTCTGGTTTTCACCGATCCGCCTGACCATACGCGGCTCCGTCGGCTTGTCATTGCGGCGTTCGTGCCTTCGGTGATCAATCAGTTGGCCGAGCCGATCGGCGCGATCACCAACCGAATGCTCGATGAGCACGCTGACTCGCTCGATCTCGCTGCGCACCTGGCCGAACCGATGCCGATCGCCGTACTCGGGCAGCTGCTTGGTGTGTCGCTGTCGGAGCCGGAAGGCGCTCAGCTCAAACGGTGGTGTGATGACTTCTTGCTGCCGTTCGGGCGCGACGTCAACACGTTGAGCTCAGCTGAGCTGGCTCGCGTCAATGCGGCGGGCGAGGGTTTGCATGGATTCGTCGACACCGTTCTGAGCCGTCGCACCGCTAGCAGCACCGACGACGTGGTCAGCCGCCTGCTCGCCGGGGGGTCGGAGGACCGGCTCTCTGAGCAGGAGCTGTTCGCGAACATCGTGCTGCTGCTCATCGCCGGTCACGAGAACTCGACGAGCTTGATCGGAAACGGCGCCGCCATGCTGCTCGAGCTTCCCGATGTTCGCGCGGAGCTCGCGCGAGACCCGTCCCGCTGGCCTGCGGCGGTCGAGGAGCTGATGCGCCTGGTGACTCCAAACCAGTTCATCCGACGCCAGGCCTTGGAAGATGTCGCTCGAGGTGAGCACACCATCCGCGCGGGCGACGCCGTGCTGCTGATACTCGCGGCCGCCAACCGGGACCCGGAAGCGTTCCCAGAGCCGGATCGCTTCGTCTTCGACCGCCCAAACCGACAAACCGTGGCACTCGGTCATGGCATCCATTACTGCCTCGGGGCACCGTTGGCGAGGCTCGAAGGCCGCATCGCCTTGCAAACCGTGTTCGAGCGCTGGCCGGCTGTCCGCAAAGCCGGAAATCTGGTCTACGCCAACAACTTCAACGTGCGGTTGCTGCATTCGCTGCCGGTCGCCACGTCCTGAACGAGCACGTATCGGTGAAATTCCGTCGCGCCCGGCCCGGTCGGCGGGCTAGCCTTCGCAGCATGACGATGATCTTCATGGTGCGTCGTGTCCGGGCGGCGGCCGTGGGGCTGGCACCGGCTGGATCCGTACTGGGCTGAGCAGATCGTTGCAGCCGCGGCCATTCGGCCCGGCGAGCTCGTTGTCGATCTAGGTGCCGGTACCGGTGCTCTCGCCATGCCGCTCGTTCAGGCGGGTGCCCGCGTGATCGCGGTTGAACTGCACGCGAGGCGTGCACGTCAACTACGAGCGAACCTCAGTGATCATGCCGCCTCCGTCGTCGAGTGTGATCTGGCGGACTTCATCCCGCCAGGTCGGCCGTTCCGGTTGCTGGCCAACCCGCCCTACGCGCTCACCGCCGGGATCCTGGCGTTCGTCGCACGCTCAACACACCTCACTGCGGCAGATCTGGTTCTGCAACGAGCTGTCGTAGCACGTTTGGTGGACCTTGGCCGCAAGGATCTGCGTCGGTTCCAGGCAAGCCGCGGTCTGCCGTTACCGCGAAAGGCTTTCATCCCGCCTCCACCCGTGGATTCAGCCGTCCTCCAACTCCGGCGCCGAAGGCGCTGAATTCGACCAAGCCGCGGAAGAGGTAGCGGACATCCCCCGCAACCAGCATCGGACCCTCCTGACACCCGGTGACCAAGATCGCCCGCGGAGTAGGTAGTGAGCGGGTACCTGGGGCCGGCGAAGAACGTAAGAGGCTTGAAACTCAGGGAATTACCAAACCGCAGCATGAACGCTGAAGGTAACCGCGGTCGTTCTTTGCCGGCCCCAGGTACCCGCGAACGACCCTGAATTGAGCAAGCGATCTTTGGTCGCCACAGTCACGTACGGAAGAGTGAGTCCGATGCTGGTCGCGAGGGATGTGGAGGTGCGCGCGGGTGCGCGTCTTCTGCTGGAGCATGCCTCCTTCCAGGTGGCGCCCGGCGACAAGATCGGCTTGGTGGGCCGGAACGGCGCTGGCAAGACAACACTGACCAAGATCCTGTCCGGCGAGGCGCAGCCGGCTAGTGGAACGATCACCAGAACGGGCACTGTTGGTTATCTGCCGCAGGATCCGCGTACGGGTGATCTTGATGTACTGGCCAAGAACCGCATCCTGTCGGCGCGGGGCCTTGACTCGGTGGTTGACCGACTACGTCGCGCTGAGCTGGCGATGGGCGATGACTCAGCCGCAGTGCGGGACAAGGCGATGGCCGCGTACGGGCGGGCTGAGGCAGAGCTGGCAGCGGCGGGCGGCTACGCAGCGGAGTCGGAGGCGGCACGAATCGCCAGCAACCTCGGATTGCCAGAGCGCGTGCTTCATCAACCCATCGGGACATTGTCGGGCGGTCAACGGCGCCGCGTCGAGCTGGCCAGGATCTTGTTCTCTGGAGCCCGCACCATGCTGCTCGACGAGCCGACGAACCACCTCGACGCCGATTCGATCGTCTGGCTGCGCGATTTCCTCGTTGCCCATTCCGGCGGATTGCTCGTGATCAGCCACGACGCCGGGCTGCTGGAGCGATGCGTCAACAAGGTGTTCCACCTCGATGCGAACCGCGCCGAGCTCGACATCTACGCGATGGGCTGGAAGTTGTATTTGCAGCAGCGGGAAACCGACGAGAAGCGCAGAAGGCGGGAGAGGCTGAATGCGCAGCGCAAGGCTGATCAGCTGTTCAGCCAGGCGGACAAGATGCGGGCCAAGGCGACCAAGGCCATGGCTGCGCACAACATGGTCCGCCGAGCCGAGCGGTTGTTGGCCGAGACGGATGGCGAGCGCGCCCGGGACCGAGTAGCCAAGATCAAGTTCCCGGATCCGGCGCCCTGCGGAAAGACTCCCTTGACCGCGTCAGATCTCAGCAAGAGCTATGGATCACTTGAGGTATTCACCGATGTTGATCTCGCCGTCGACAAAGGCAGCCACGTCGTGGTGCTTGGCCTCAACGGTGCCGGAAAGACCACACTGCTACGCATCCTGGCCGGCGTGGACGATCCGGACACTGGTCACGTCGTCGCGGGTCACGGCCTTCGCCTCGGCTACTACGCCCAAGAGCACGAGACCTTGGACATCGGCCGGTCGGTGCTGGCAAACATGAAGACGGCTGCGCCCGAGCTTGCCGACACCGACGTACGGAAGGTGCTGGGATCGTTCCTGTTCAGCGGCGACGACGTCGACAAACCAGCAAGCGTGCTATCGGGCGGCGAGAAAACACGGCTGGCGTTGGCGATGTTGGTCTCCTCGAGCGCGAATGTGTTGCTGCTGGACGAGCCGACAAACAATCTTGATCCTGCCTCGCGCGCCGAGGTGCTCTCAGCGATCAAGCGCTACCCGGGCGCCATCGTGTTGGTCACTCACGATGAGGGTGCGGTGCGCGCGCTCGATCCCGATCGTGTCCTCCTGCTGCCGGATGGCGTGGAAGATCTCTGGAGTCCTGAGTACACAGATCTCGTCGCTTTGGCCTGATCACGCCGGCGCTGATCATTCGCACCGCACTGCTCATTGATCAGCCCCGGCAAGCCAGAGATCATCTGGACGTTCCTTTGGCGTGATCAATTCTGAAGATAATTTGATCAGTGAGAAACTGCCCAAACCTAGTCGAAACGTGCTAGAAATGGGTGATCGTTGATCTTGGATTGTCGATCACTGGTCTGGCAAACATTGGTGTGGCAGACAATAGTCCGGCTAAGTCGTCGCCTAACGCGATGACATCAAGACACAGGGAGGCGCAGTGGCCAAGGCATTGGCTAAAGGTTCACGCATCACCGGGGCGCAGCGGACAACGCTTGCTTCCCAGTACGCCAAGCGGTACGCCGCGGGCGAGAGCATCCGCAAGATCGCGGACGATGCCGGTCGTTCCTTCGGGTTCGTGCACGGCGTTTTGAAGGAAGCCGGAGTTGAGTTGCGCGGCCGCGGCGGTGCTACCCGAGGCGTGAAGAAGACAGCGTCGAGCGGCGCGGCAAAGAAGACGACAGCAGCTGCCAAGAAGACACCTGCGAAGAAGGCTCCTGCCAAGGTGGCTAAGGCTCCAGCAAAGAAGTCGGCGGCCAAGAAGGCCCCCGCAAAGAAGACCACCGCCAAGGCGACTAAGGCTCCCGCCAAGAAGTCGGCGGCCAAGAAGGCCCCCGCAAAGAAGACCACCGCCAAGGCGGCCAAGGCTCCAGCCAAGAAATCGGCGGCCAAGAAGGCCCCCGCAAAGAAGACCACCGCCAAGAAGGCTCCTGCCAGGAAACGCTGACCGCAACTTTCCCCCAAGGCCCGGCCGCGACGTTGCGGTCGGGCCTTTGCGCTGCGCCCATGCTCGGCGGGCTGATGACCTTCCTAGCGGCCTTGTCTGTCGGAGGCCCGGAATAGCCTGGGGGCGCCGAGCGTTCCCAGCCCCGGAGGAAAGCCATGTCGATGTACATGCTGTGGCGGCGCATGTCGCAGGATCCTGACGTCGCCGAGCATCAGCTGAGCCCTGGCGTGGTCTGGCGCGTGCTGCGCTTCGCAAGGCCTTATCGCGTGTTGATCAGCGTTTTCGTGGTCCTGGTCATCCTGATGTCCGCGCTCAGCGTTGCGCCGCCGCTGCTCTTCAGGCAGATCATCGACAACGGCATTCTGCAGGGCGACCGCCGCGTCGTGATCATTCTGAGCGTGACGGTTGCAGCGTTGGCCCTGCTGCAGGCGGTGCTGAACGTTGTGCAGCGGTGGTTTTCTGCGACGATCGGTGAGGGTTTGATCTTCGACCTCCGTACCCAGGTCTTCGACCATGTGGTCGAGATGCCCGTCGCGTTCTTCACCAGAACCCAAACCGGGAAGCTGGTGTCACGGCTCAACTCAGACGTGATCGGCGCACAGCAAGCTTTCACCTCCACCCTCTCCACGGTGCTGTCCAACCTGATCGGTCTGATACTGGTGCTGGCAGCCATGATCGTGCTGAGCTGGCAGCTCACCCTCGCTGCGTTGATCCTGTTGCCGATCTTCCTCATTCCCGCCAAGATCGTCGGCCGCAAACTTGCCGACCTGACGCGTCGTCAGATGCAGCTCAACGGTGACATGTCGGCGACTATGACCGAGCGGTTCAGTGTCAGCGGAGCCTTGCTGGTCAAGCTCTTCGGCCGGGTCGTTGAAGAGCATGATCGTTTCGCAGAGCGCGCTGGAGCCGTCCGCGATGTCTCGGTCAAGATCGCCATGAACGGCCGCTTCTTCATCACCTCGCTAGGGCTGGTCGCGGCGTTGGCCACCGCCCTGGTGTACGGCGTGGGTGGGTCGTTGGCCATCGACGGCGTGCTCACCATCGGCACCCTGACGGCCTTGGCCGGGCTGCTCACCCAGCTGTACGGTCCGCTCACCCAGCTCACCAATCTCCGTATCGATGTCATGAACGCCCTGGTCAGCTTCGACCGCGTCTTCGAGGTGCTCGACCTGGTGCCCATGATCCGCGATGCCGAGGATGCGGAGGCCGTCGAGGGCCCGGCTTCGGTCAGCTTTGAGCATGTCTCGTTCAGCTACCCGACCGCTGATCAGGTTTCACTGGCGAGCTTGGAGTCGATTGCCTCGCTCGATCAACGACCGAGTGGTGAGGTTCTGCACGATGTGTCGTTCACTGTTGCTGCCGGCCAGACGGTGGCACTCGTCGGCCGATCCGGCGGCGGCAAGACGACCATGACGCACTTGATCGCTCGGCTCTACGACGCCACCTCCGGCACGGTCTCGGTTGCTGGCACCGACGTCAAGAAGCTGACGCAGGATTCGCTGCGTGCTGCGGTGGGCTATGTGACGCAGGATGCCCACATGTTCCACGACACGATTCGCGCGAATCTCCGCTACGCCCGGCCCGATGCTACCGAGGCTGAGCTGTGGGAGGCGCTGGCGGCCGCGCAACTCAAGACACTCGTGGAGAGCCTGCCTGACGGGCTCGACACGGTAGTCGGCGAGCGTGGCTATCGGCTGTCCGGTGGTGAGCGGCAGCGGCTAGCCATCGCCCGGCTGCTGCTCAAGGCACCGCCTATCGTGGTGCTCGACGAGGCCACCGCGCATCTCGACTCAGAGTCCGAAGTTGCGGTCCAGCAGGCGCTCGATATGGCGATGCAGGGGCGCACCAGTGTAGTGATCGCCCACCGGCTGTCCACGGTCCGGAACGCCGACTTGATCATCGTCGTCGATCAGGGCCGGATTGTGCAGCGCGGCCGGCACGATGAGCTCTTGGCCCAAGGTGGGCTGTATGCCGAGCTCTACCGGACTCAGTTCGATCAGAGTCCGCGCTGGGCCCCGCCCTCGACCGGGATCACCGAGCCAGTCAGGTAGGACGCGGCGGGCGAGAGCACGAAGGCTGCCACTCGACCGAACTCTTCGGGCGTGCCGTATCGCCGTAACGGGATAAAGGCCTCTGTGCTCGCCCGCGCCGCTGCCGGATCATCCTTGAGCGAGTTGAGGTACTGAACGCGCTCAGTGTCGATGGCACCGGGCATGAGGCCGACCACTCGTGTCCCTCGGGGGCCCAGTTCGTCCGCAAGTTGCTTGACCAACATGCCCAGACCAGGCCGGAACCCGTTAGACGTCGCCAGTCCCGGCATGGGCGTCTTCACCGAGGTCGACAACACCCAGGCGATGCACAGGTCAGGCGCCGTGCCATGCCGTACCACGGCTCGGCTGACGCGCAGCGCGGCCAGAAAGACCGAGTCGAAGGCGGCGCGCCACTGCTCCTCGGTCGTGTCGAGCACTGAACCGGCTGGCGGGCCACCAACGCTGATCAGCGCCCCGTCCAGCCGGCCAAAGGCATCCAGCGCCAGCGCACAGGCCGACTCGGCGGTGCTGGGATCAGTCAGATCAGCAGCCAGCGCGACTGCCCGGTCGGGCCCCATCCGACTCACCGCCTCGGCGAGCACATCGGCTCGCCGCGCTACCAACACCACGCGCGCGCCTTCGGAAATGAGCTGCTCTGCTGTCGCCCGGCCCAGTCCGCCGCTCGCGGCGGTGACGACGAATGCGCGGTCAGCCAGGCCAAGGTCCATGATCAGATTCTCACACCGTCCTGTTGGGCTTGAGCTTGGGATGCCTCCTCGCGCTCTTCGCGACGGGCCCGCAGATCACCCCTGATGAAGACGACAATGCCTGCTACACCGAGGGCGGTGAACATAAACCATTGCACCGCGTACCAGAAGTGTGGGCCCTCGGAGAGCTCCGGCAGCTGGATGGGCTGGAAGCCGCCCTGCTGCTCAGGCTGCACTGTCAGCAAACCGATGTACCCGGAAGAAACTGGATACGGCAGCGTAGCCGCGATGGCATCGGAGTTGATCAGACGCAGCTGATCGTTGACAGGGGTAGTCGCGGCCCGTCGACCCCTCTCGTTGCGGCGGACGTGTCCAACCACCGTCACTTCGCCGGCTGGTGGCTCCGGGGCTATTGACGGGATCTGAGCGCCGCGTATGCGGGGAATGAACCCGCGATCTACCAGCACGGTTCCGGTTGCGGTATGCAGCGGAGTCACGATCTCGTAGCCCTCGGCATCGCCATTGCTGCGGTAACGCACCACGAACTGATGATCTGGGTCGAAGGTGCCGCGCGCCTCGACCCGCTGCCACTGATCAGCGTCGGCGATCGTGCGGGTGAAGATCTCCTCGTACGGCCGAATCGGCTTTTGCTCGTTGACGATCGTCGTCGCGTTGCGTTCGCGGCGCTGAGCCAGTCGGTCCAGCTGCCACTCACCCAGGTTGACGAAGACGATGCCGAGCACAGCGACGAAGATGATCAGCAATGCCCAGCGGAGCCACAAGCGGCGCACGCAGCCAGGCTAGCCGGAGGCGTCGGTATTCAGCAGGAGTGCTGTAGCGGTGGCGGCCGTACGTTCAAGCGTGGCACCGCGGCCCACCGCGATGCCGACCAGGAATGTGGTCAGCGGCGCAGCGACCCGCTCCACTTCATGCGCCGAGTCCCGAGCGAGGTCCAGCAGCGTATGCACGGCATCGTCGTCCAGCGGGATGTCGCTGATGTCCAGCTCGGCAGCTAGGTTGGTCAGCCACTGCTTGAGTTCCATACGAGGATGATGCTATGGGACGAGTAACCCGTCGCCACGCCGTGCTGCGGCTGGGACCTGGACCGGATCAGTCGATTCGTCGCAACGACACCCTTGCTGTGGAGGAGCCGCTGGAGATCCGCCTCAACGGTGAGTCGTATCTGGTCACAATGCGTACGCCCGGCAACGACATCGATCTGGCCCACGGACTGCTCTACAGCGAGAGCGTCATCGCCGAGCGGTCAGACATCCCGCTCGCACGCTATTGCGCCGGATCCGGCCCTGATGGTGTCAACACGTACAACGTGCTGGACGTCACTCTGGCCCCGTCTGCCCACCCGCCAGCACCGGCGGCACGGCGCAATGTCCTCACGACGAGCGCGTGCGGGATCTGCGGCACCACCACGATCGAGGAGGTTCTGCGCGAATCGCCGTACCCGATGAGCGCCGGGCCAGATGTACCGGCTGCGCTGATTCTCTCGGCACCGGCGCGACTACGACAGCAGCAGCGGGCGTTCGACCAGACTGGTGGACTGCATGCTGCGGGGTTGCTTGGGCTCGACTCGGAGATGATCTGCGTTCGGGAGGATGTCGGTCGACACAATGCCGTGGACAAGGTCATTGGCTGGGCCATCCGGGAGCAGCTGCTGCCGCTCCGCCAAATGATCTTGACAGTATCAGGACGGGCATCTTTTGAACTCACCCAAAAAGCTGTGCTGGCTGGTATTCCGGTGCTCGCTGCCGTCTCAGCGCCCAGCTCGTTGGCCGTCGAACTGGCTGAGGAGGCTGGGCTGACGCTGGTTGGCTTCATCCGCGGCGAGTCTATGAATGTGTACACCCATGCCGAGCGGATCCATTGGTCGGCGGACGGCCAAATTAGACTCCAGGAATGACGACGCTGATCCCTTTCCCGCGGCTGCGCAATGCCGATTCCGCGCCCGCGGAACCAGTACCGCGTGGTCAACAGGCACTTGCGGATGGCCATGGTCGGATAGCCACGGATCTGCGGGTGTCACTTACGGACCGGTGCAATCTTCGCTGCGCCTATTGCATGCCTGCCGAGGGATTGGACTGGCTACCGGGCGCCGAGGTGCTGACCGATGACGAGATTGTGCGTTTGATCACCATTGGCGTCGAGCGCTTGGGCATTACGACCGTGCGGCTCACCGGCGGGGAACCGCTGTTGCGCAAGAACCTCGAGCTGCTGGTTGCTGATATTGCAGCCCTCACCCCGGCGCCGGAGATCGCGCTGACGACGAACGCGATCGGACTGGCCGCGCGCGCAGAGAAGCTGGCCACGGCAGGGCTGCGCAGGATCAACATCTCGCTGGACACCCTTGATCCGGATACGTTCATCCGGCTCAGCCGGCGGCGGCGACTGCCCGACGTGCTCGCCGGAATAGCCGCTGCGCGGCAGGCCGGCCTTCACCCCATCAAGATCAACACAGTGCTGATGCGCGGTATCAATGATCATGAAGCTTTCGACCTGCTGCGCTGGGCTATGGCCGAGCGGGTCCAGCTCCGGTTCATCGAGCAGATGCCGCTGGATCCACAGCACGGTTGGCAACGCGCCGACATGATCACTGCAGCCGAGATCACGCAACGCCTCAGCCAGCATGTCCGGCTGATCGAAGATCCAGAGGATGCGCTGACTCGTGGCAGCGCACCTGCAGAGCTGTTCAGGGTGGTCGACACCGGCTACTCGGTCGGCATTATCGCGGCAGTCTCGAAACCGTTCTGCGGCGCGTGTGACAGAGTCCGGCTTACCGCCGACGGCCAGATCAGGAACTGCTTATTCGCCCGTACGGAATCCGATCTCCGTACGCCGCTACGCAACGGCGCGAGCGACGCCGAACTCGCCGCGCTGTGGGTGGCGGCCGTACGGGGAAAGCAGCCTGGCCATGGCATCAACGACCCGAGCTTCCTGCAACCCGACCGGCCCATGTCGGCGATCGGCGGCTAGTTCCCTTCCAGGGCACTAGAGGGCGAGTACGTCTTTCAGGAATCCGCGGGCGGAGAGGAACTGCGACAGCGACTCGCGATGATCATCGCAGGCGAGCCAGTGCTTCCGCCGGTCCGCGGTGTGGATCTTCGGGTTGTTCCACTGCAGGTCGTACGAGGCGCGCTTCCGGCAGCCTCGGGCCGCACATGTCAGAGCATCAGGCTCTGCCGGCAGTGGGTCGATACCGCTAGGCGACGCGTTCATTCCGTCGCTGTGGCCCGTCGTCCTCCTCGTCGATCACCTCGCCGCTTTGCCCCTCATCCTGACCGGCGGTGAGCTCGGGCCCGCCACTCATCATCGCGTTCGGGGCTCTCTTCTTGCCTTCGCGGAAATGCTGGTCGACCTGGTTCGCTGCGATCACCGCGATGAACGGCAACACCACCGCGCAAGCGAACAACACCCAACGAAACACGCCTTCCACGAAGACCATGCTGATGAAGCAGGCGGCGCGAAAGGCCATCGTGATCGTGTATCGGCGAATCCGAGACGACATTTCCTCGCTGGTGCTCATCCGCGCGTCAGTGATCAGGGTGCCTGAGCCACGGTGACCCGTGTCCGCCATGGTCGGGGTGTGCGCCATCTCGCGATCGGTCACCACGTCAGCCTACGCCTGCTCGCAGACGAGCTGGAGTAGTCGGTAGCGTGACCCCGTGAATCCATCGAGAGTCGTTCTGGTGACCGGCGGCAGCAAGGGAATTGGATATTGCATCGCATCTAAGTTCGCTCAAACTGGCCATCGGGTTGCAGCCACCTACCGCAGCGGAGAGGTCCCGAGCAATGTGCTGGGCGTGCAGTGCGATGTCACCGATCCTCCTCAGGTGGAAGCGGCCTTTGCTCAGGTGGAATCGAATCTTGGCAACATCGAAGTGGTAGTCGCGAACGCCGGGATTACCCGCGACACCTTGTTGCTCAGGATGTCCGACGAGGACTGGGATCAGGTGATCGCGACCAACTTGACAGGGGCGTTCCGGGTAGCGCGGCGGGCCGCCCGGCCGATGATCCGGGCGCGCTTCGGGCGCATCGTCTTCATCTCCTCGGTCGTCGGACATCTTGGCTCGGCCGGACAGGTCAACTATGCGGCGTCCAAGGCCGGCCTCGTGGGGATGGCCCGCTCGCTGGCGCGCGAGCTCGGATCGCGCGGTGTGACAGCAAATGTCGTGGCGCCTGGATTCATCGAGACCGACATGACGGCCGAGCTCGGTGAGGACCTGGTGAAGAAATACGCAGACCAGATTCCGTTGGGCCGACTTGGTTCGGCGAACGACGTAGCCGGGGCGGTTGAGTTCCTCAGCAGCGATGCAGCCGGCTACATCACAGGCGCGTTGATCCCGGTCGACGGCGGCCTTGGCATGGGGCATTAGGAGGAAGGAACGCTCGTGGGCATTCTCGAGGGCAAGAGCATCCTTGTTGCCGGCGTCACCCTGGACACCTCCATCGGTTTCCATGTTGCCAAGATTGCTCAGGCGGAGGGGGCTACCGTTGTGGTCTCCAACTTCGGCAGGGCCATGAGCCTGACCGCCCGAGTGATCAAGAAACTTGATCCTGTGCCGCCGCTGCTGGAAGTTGACGTCACCAATGACGATCACCTCCGTGGGCTCGCCACACAGCTTGGCGAGCACGTGAATCATCTTGATGGGCTGGTGCACTCGCTGGCCTTCGCCAATCCCGAGACCGCACTGGGCGGGAAATTCCTCGGCACGCCGTGGTCAGATGTTGGCACCGCTCTGCAGGTGTCCGCCTATTCGTTGGCCTCGTTGTCGATGGCCTGCAAGCCCCTGCTCGCCAATCCCGCGTCGGTGGTCGGGCTGACATTCGACGCGACCGTGTCGTGGCCGGTCTATGACTGGATGGGCGTCGCCAAAGCGGCACTGGAAAGCACCTGTCGTTACCTGGCGCGCTATCTCGGACCGGAAGGGATTCGGGTCAATCTGGTTGCCGCGGGCCCGCTGGAAACCCTGGCCAAGAAAGCGATCAGCGGCGCCGACTCCTTCAACGAGATATGGGGTCAGCGAGCACCGCTCGGATGGGATTCCAAGGACATCACCCCCACTGCGAAGGCAGTCGTGGCGTTGCTCAGTGACTTCTTCCCTCGGACCACCGGAGAGATGATTCACGTGGACGGCGGCCTGCACTCGACGGGCGCTTGACAGGCCTGATGGCCAGCGCCGCCGACGCCCGCTCGCTGGTCGAATTGCGCCTGCTTGATGGGCCTAACCTGTACTTTCCGCGGCCCGCGGCGAAGGTCACGCTGGATCTCAACGAACTGCTTGGCCTGGAGGTGGCCGTGGCTCGTGATCTTGGGGTCGAGCTGGGACTGGGGAATACCCGCCCTGGAGCCGCCGGATCGGTCTTCCGGCAGCGTTTTGCGATACGACTCGTGACCCAGATCGTTCGGCGGCTCGCTAGCGCGGGAGGCGCGACGAGGCTGGCGGTACGTACCAGGACCGGACAGGCCGTGAACGAGCTCGTCGTGGCGTATCCGTGGCGCAACGCCGGCCGGGCTGAGGGATTGGCGTACGGGCTCGCGCGAGTGCTCGACAGGGTTACTGCAGGCCCGCGGGCGGTCGCCGAGACGATCATTGTTGAAGGCGCTGCGCTGGCCGCTGCCCCGCTCGGTTCGGCTCCGCAGCTGATCAGGCCGCAGATTCCCGTCGTTGCGATCACGGGCACGAACGGCAAGACGACCACGGCGAGGATGATCGGTCATATCGCGCGACAGGCCGGCAGGCTGGTCGGTTGGTCAAGCACCGATGGTGTCTATATCGACGGGCGGCTCGTGGAGGCGGGTGACTTCTCCGGTCCGAGTGGCGCTGGTCGCGTGCTGCGCCATCCGGGGGTTGAGCTGGCTGTGACCGAAACGGCGCGCGGCGGGATCCTGCGTCGCGGCGTCGGCGTCGCGTACAACGATGTGTCGGTGGTCACCAACATCAGTGCCGATCACTTGGGACTTGGGGGCATTGACACGCTTGATCAGCTTGCCGAGGTCAAGGCGGTCATCACCAAGATCACCAAACCTGGCGGCTGGTGCGTGCTGAACGCCGACGACCCTCGGACACTGGCTATGCGGCTCGGCACCAAAGCTCAAATCTGGGTCTTTACGCGCGATCCCGACTCGCCGGGCGGCCGTACAGTGCTTTCCGGAGGCGGCCAGATGACCACGCTGCTCGGCGGTTGGGTGTGCGTCCTCGCGCCGGGTGCCGACCCACTGCAGGTCGTCGAAGTCATCGATGTCCCGATGACCTTGGCCGGCCTGAGCCGCGTCAACGTGGAGAACGTTCTGGCGGTTACCTCGGCAACGTTGGCGCTGGGCTTTTCGGTCGAGCAGGTGGCCGACGGCCTGCGATCGTTCGATCCGAACGAGAACAACCCTGGCCGGATGAACATCTGGACTCTCCCGGTCCCGAGCGGAGCGATCAGCGTCGTGCTCGACCTGGCCCACAACGAGGCTGGCCTGGAGGCGCTGCTGGAGATCATGAGCGGCATCCGTCCTCCGCACGGGCGGCTGTTGCTGGGCGTCGGTACCGCTGGTGATCGGGGAAATGATGTGTTCGTACGACTCGGCGAGATCGCCGCACTGGGTGCCGATGTCGTCGAGATCGTCCAGAAGGGTGACTACTTGCGGGGCCGGAGCATGGCCGAGATCAACGAGCTGATCACCGAAGGCGCCGGACACGCCGGCATGTCGATCCGACGGGCGCACGAGAGTGAGCTTGGTGGTCTGGTGTCTTTGGTTGATCAAGCACGTAACGATGACGTCGTCGCGATCATGACGCATCAAGATCGTGAGGAACTGGACCGTTGGCTGCTTGATCACCAGGCAACACCTGATGATGCAGCTGCGCTGCGCGCCAAGGTCCAGCGGGCCGGTGAGCGGCCTTGACTTCTAGCGAAGTTGAGGTTGCATGCTGGAGCTCCAGCCAGGAGGAAATGTGTTTACACCTGCAGAAGCGTCCTATCTGAAAAGTCAACTGCTTGCGCGGCTGGCAACCGTGGCACCGGATGGAACCGTGCAGAACTCGCCAGTCGGGTTCTTTCTCAACAACGAGCTCAACACGTTCGATATCTGGGGACAGCGGATGGGGCGGACCAAGAAGTTCGCGAATGTCGCTGGCTACCCGCGGGTTGCGCTCGTGATCGATGATCTTGCCTCGGTAAGCCCTTGGATCGCCCGTGGGATCGAGATCCGGGGACTGGCCGAGCCCCTGAGCGATCTCGAACCGCCTTTGCCTTATTACAGTCGTGAAGTGATCAGGATCCGCCCGTACAAGATCATCAGCTGGGGTCTGGAAGAGGGCGGAGCCTATACATCACGTCGGGTCGACACGTCTTCGCAGACTAAGGGAGCTCCTGCATAGCACCCGCCTCAGGCTCGTGCTGAGTTGCCTCCAGCGCGAAGTCGGGGTCGGGCACGGCATTGCTGAATTCCCGATCATCGTCAGGTCGTGCCCCCGGCTGCGCGTGATGACCGTAGGACTCCAGCGCGGCCATTACGGCCGCGTGCTGCTCGACGCAGATCACTACCAGATCGCCAGGATTGGACCGCGAGATCGCGTGCCTGACGCTGGCGAGTTCTTCGAGGACGATCTCGATCTGTTTGCAGCGAGCCCCCTCCGCCCGAGCTTGACGCGCTCCATGTACGACGAGCTCGGCAACCTCGCCAGCAGCGCGGCCGCGGAGATTCGCATCCTCCCGCACGATCAGCACGTCGAAATGCCGAGCTGCCTCGTGCCCAAGCGCGCGCATGTCATCATCTCGGCGATCTCCCGCGGTGGCGATCACGCCGATGCGGGACACGCGTCCCAGATCATTAGTGCTCTCCAGCACATCGCCGGTCTTGTCCACGAAATCACCGAGCATGACCATCCCGGGAACGTTGTGGCAGTAGTCGATGATCACCGTACGGCCTTCAACGCTGACCTCGTTCAGCCGGCCGGGAGCGAGGTAGTAGTTGGTCGAGAAGGTCCGCAGGCCCTGCCGGATGTCGTGCAACGAGGCACCTGCTGCAAACGCCGCCGCAGCGGCCGCCATGGCGTTCTGGACGTTCATGGTGGCGCGGCCGCCGAAGGTCGAGGGCAGTAGGTGGGTCCAGGCCAGCTGCATAGAGCGCCGACCTTCCTTGACCATGATCATGTCACCAAGATCGCTGTGCTCCAGCACAACAGCGCGACCACCACGGCGACAGTGATCATCTACGGAATCTCTGATGTCGCTGCCAGGCTCGGCCATGCTGAACCAGACGATCCGGCCCGAGCAGCGCCGACGCATCGCACGAACCAGTGGATCATCGGCATTGAGCACCGCGAAGCCGCTGCGCGGCACAGCCTCCACGATGACAGCCTTGACGTCGGCGAGCTGCTCGAGCGTGTCGACGCCGCGCAATCCCAGATGATCGGCCTGCACGTTCAACACGACGCCGACATCGTTGCGCTCATAGCCCAGACCCTCCCGCAGGATGCCACCCCGTGCGACTTCGAAGACTGCGAAGTCGACGCGTGGATTCTGCAGCACCATCTTCGCCGACCGCGGCCCTGAGGCGTCCGAGCGGATGACCAACCGCTCATCGATGACGACACCGTCGGTCGACGTCATGCCGACCTTCCTCCCGATGCCCTTGAAGATGTGCGCGATCATCCGCGATGTCGTGGTCTTGCCATTCGTCCCTGTGACGGCGACGATCGGGATCCGGCTCGGCGTACCCGGCGGGAACAGCATGTCGATCACCGGCTTCGCCACGTACTGCGGATCGCCGACCGTCGGGTGAGTGTGCATCCGGAAACCGGGCGCGGCATTGACCTCACAGATACCGCCACCGGTCTCGCGTACCGGCTGAGTGATGTCGGGCGCGATGAAGTCGATGCCCGCAATGTCCAGCCCGACGACCTGCGCGGCCTCCTCGGCAATCTCGATGTTTTCCGGATGAGCCTCGAAGGTGCGATCGATGGAAATCCCACCGGTGGACATGTTGCCAGTGAGCGTGAGCTTGATCATCGTGCCGTCGGGCGGTACGTCGTCCATGGTGAAGCCTTGAGCTGCCACTAGGTCGATTGCGGTCTGATCGATCTTGATCCTGGTCAACACCTTCTCGTGGCCGACGCCGCGGCGCGGATCGGCGTTCGTTTGCACGACGAGCTCGTTGATCGTCAGCACGCCATCGCCGATGACATGAGCAGGGACTCGTTCGGCGATGGCGGCGATCTTGCCGCCGATGACCAGGCAGCGGTAGTCACGCCCGGTGACGTAGGTCTCGACGATGATCAATCCGCTGCGTGACTCGGACTTGGCGATATCGAAATTCCGGCGTACGTCGGCGTCGCTGCGCAGGTCAAGCATGACGCCACGACCGTGGTTGCCGTCCAGTGGCTTCATGACGACGGGGTAGCTGATCCGATTGGCCAGCCGGACTGCATCGTCGACCGTACGCACCGACTGCGATCGCGGTACTGGCAGCCCGGCCGCCGACAGTAACGAAAGAGTGAGCTCCTTGTTGCTGGCGATGTCCACCGCGACCGACGGTGTTTGAGACGTCATGGTGGCCCGAATCCGCTTTTGGTGAACTCCTTGGCCGAGTTGGACGAGCGACGCGCTATTCAGCCGCAGGTAGGGAATGTCGCGGCTGACTGCTTCCTCGACAATGGCCTGGGTGGACGGCCCGAAAGCGGTTCTTTCGCCGCGGACGATGAACCGCTCCAGCTCCTCGTCGAAGTCGAACTCAGGATCGGGGATGATCAGGTGGTTGATCAGCCGGACAGCCAGTTCACCAGCGGCGAGCCCGACCGACTCGTCGTAGTAGGCGTAGATCACGTTGTAGCGGCCACGCTCGCCCTTCACTTGCCGGGTCTTGCCGCGCCGCATGTCGTGGCCCACCGCCTGCTGCAGCTGCAATGCGACGTGCTCTGCAACATGTCCGACCCAGGTGCCCTCGTGTAGCCGCTCCACGAAACCGCCGCGTCGGCCGCGGCTGCAGCTGTGGTTCATCAGGCCCGGCAGTCGCTCCACCAGTGCGTCAGCGAAGCCGGGCAGCTTGTTGGTGGGGAAGTCTTCTAGCACGCCGAGGTCGACGACGAGCTGGATGGCCGGTTCGTAGTGCCAGATGTTCGGACCACGGAAGACCCTGCTAGAGATGATCTTGAGATCCGGATGTGGGGATGGGGCAACGCTTTGGCTCACGAACGCTCCTCACAGGATCGGTTTGCTGTGATCCTGCCACTGATGAGTCGGGGCAGTCATCCGGTGCCTACACTCCGCGCCAGCCCAGCTGTTGCAGCGTGCCAAGATCATCGGCGTTCACCCAAACGGTCGAGATCTTGCCTCCGTTGATCGTGAGCACGTCAATGGTCCGAATCTGCACGTCCGATCCGGTCGACTGGAGGGTTCCGAACGCCGTCTCGTACGGCCCGGTGTGCCTGCCGTGCATCACAAACGCGACGGCAACGCTGTCGGTGTCTGCCACGACCTGCAGTACCTCGGAACGCAGCTCAGAGAAGGCTGCATGAAGGGCCCGCGCCCTCCGTTGCCAGATCGGACAGCGAGAGGTCTGAGCCATTGACCCGGACGGGATCGGTATAGAACTCGGCGAGCCGAACTTCCATCTCGTCCAGGCCATCGGGGCTCGTCCACACCTGAAAGAGCCGATCGAGATACGAATTCATGCCTAGCATTTTCGCCGAGTCTCTAGATCCTTTGACATGTGACTAAATGGTCACATATTGTGAGTGTATGGAGCAGGGTGGTGAAGTCTTCCGAGCGCTCGCCGACCCGAGCAGGCGGGCGCTTCTGGACAGCTTGTTCAGTCGTGACGGGCAGATGCTCAACGAGTTGTGTGACGAGCTTCCTGGGATGACCCGCTTCGGAGTGATGAAGCACCTCTCCGTACTCGCCGAGGCCAATCTCGTGGTCACCAGGCGGTCTGGACGCACCAAGCGGCACTACCTCAATCCGGTGCCCATCGAGCAAGTCGCCAACCGGTGGATCAGCAAGTACGCGGCTCGATTTACAGCCGCCCTGGTGGCGCTGGATGAGCAGGTAGCACTCGACTACGAAACCCGAACATCCCGAAGGGCAGAACCGGCATGAGCCTTACAGCGCACGTCTACCAGATCTACATCGCCGCGACTCCGGAGCAGGTCTGGTCGGCGATCACCGAGTCCGAGTGGACCAGGCGCTATTTCCATACCACCGAGTTCGTCGAGCCGCCACAACGGGGCAGGCCGTATCGTACGGTTGGCGCCAATGGCCGGGCAGCCGTCGACGGCATGATCGAGGAAATGCAAGCGCCCACTGACCGGAGTCCTGGTCGCTTCGTACAGACCTGGCACACCCTTTACGACCCAGAGTTGGCGCAAGAACCACCGAGCAGGGTGGAGTGGACGGTCGAGAACGCCGGCGAGGGACTCACGCGGGTCAGGCTCGTGCACGGCAATCTCGAACACAGCCCCCTGACCTGGGAGAACGTCAAAGACGGCTGGGTCTGGATTCTGAACAGTATGAAGACGCTGCTGGAGACCGGTCATCCGTTGCCGCAGGTGCGTGAGGACGAAGCCGTCACCGAAGCCATCAACTCTTGATCAGATTCAACTCCTGATCTTGATGGTCTCAGTGGCGCCGGTTGCGGCGCAGTCGACGTGTGTAATTGGTTGGCGATACGCCCTCCGCCGCGATGTCTCGAGCGACCTCGCGTAAGTCGGCTTCAGCTGCTCGGGCCTCTACCACCTCAGGGTCGAGCACGGGCGTCTGGTGGGCAATGAGGCTCCGGCTTGACAGGTCGAACTGACTCCCGGCCGGCAACACGTGAATCACTGCGCCTGAGATCAGCAGGGGAGCCGTGCGCTTGGCCGCGAAGGCGTTGGAGACGACGTGCTGTCCGTCGACCACGGTCACGGCGCCCCGGCCGACGACCTCCAGCCGGCTACCGTCGTGGATCACGGCCGCGGTGTCTTCATCGATTCCCAGACCGAGGAGCGAGGGAGACTGGGCAACCAGGGAAAGCAGCCGTCCATAGCGGTTGCGCTGCTCGAAGTGTTGGTCGATCACGACGCCCTGAATCAGGCCGAGGCCGGCGGACAACTGGCTCATCCGCTGCTTCGGCGTGGCGCCGCCAGCACCGAACGCGATCATGTGCTCGGCCAGGATGCTGGCACCGGCTGAGGTGCCGCCAACGGCCACGCCACGCTGATAAGCCTCGAGAATCGCATCCCCGAAGGACGTACCGGTGATCAAGGAACTGAGCTTGAGCTGGTTACCGCCCGTCATGAAGATGCCGCTGACCTTGCCGAGCGGCTCGACAAGATCAGAATCTCCGGCCTGCGCGCGGCTTTCGGGACGAAGCGAAACGACTTCCCGGGCGCCGAGGGAGGTAAAGACCTCCCGGTAGACGCTGACAACCTCAGTACCGAGCGAGGAGGCTGACGAAACGACAGCAATCCGGGCATCCGGGCCGCCTGCCGCCGCCACAAAGGCACCTAACACGATCCGGCGCCGAAGCTTGGCTTCAGCGCCGCCGATTGCAAACAACGTGCCCAGTGGCGGAGTGGGTGCCTGCATGACCACAGGATACGGATCCAGTCAGGTGCTACGGGTGCGCCCAATTGGCGATGGCCTGGTCGAGCGCCCTTCCCATCACCTCACGATCTGGATCGACACCTGTCCAGAACTTGATGTTGATAGCAGCCTGATTGAGCAGCATGCCGCGGCCGTCGACGGTCGTTGCACCAGCCTGCCGCGCCCGCTGCAGGAAAGGGTGTGTCGGGCGGATTGGGAATGACGTCGCACACCACTAATCCGGCCGGAATAGCGTCGAAATCCAGCCGCACCTCTCCGGAACCGGGCAGTCCCAACGAGGTCGCGTTGACGACGAGGGTGGCCGACCCGGGGACTGCGAGGTCTGCTGGCCACTCGATGGCAGAGCAAGCGCTGGACGTCGCGGAGCTCACCAGCTTCGCAATCTCCGATGCCTTGCTGACGTTGCGGTTTGCTACCCAGATCTCGGACGCGCCGGCGAGCGCGAGCTCGACAGCGATCGCTCGCGCAGCGCCTCCAGCCCCCAGGATGAGTGCTCGCTGGCCCGCCGGTTCGGCAACGGAGCGCAACGAGGCCAGGAAGCCCTGACCGTCGGTGTTTGCCCCGATCCATCGGCCGTTGCTTTGGATGGCGCAATTCACCGCACCGATGAGCCGGGCCGAATCGGCAAGCTCGTCCATCAGTTCGATGACGGCCACCTTGTGCGGCAGCGAGCAGTTGAACCCGATCCACCCCATCGCCGTCGCGCCTCGAACGGCATCCGCGAGGTGCTCGGCGGCGACGTCACAGTTCAGGTACCGGGCATCGATGTCGTGATGGTGGTACGCCGCCTCCATGATTGCGACGGTCGGATTTCCGGCCGCGGGTGTGGAGAACGAGCCAGTCAAGGCCGGGAGCAGGGACATGCGGGGCAGCGTAATGGACGCTGTTTGTCTTGCTCGATCCGCTATCTGATTGCGGGGTTGGTCAGCGCAGCCAGCTAACCGCCGAACCGAGTGCCTCGCCCGCCTTGGCGCGTACCCGGCGAAGTTCCTGCGCTCGGCGATCAGCCTCGAAGGAGGAGATGCTCGCTCCGTCGTGCAGCAGGGCCGCATCACATGCCGCGAGGAGCCGAGAAGCCCGCTCGGCGGTGGCTCGTTGGTGAGGGCTGTAGCCGGGCGCGAGTACAGCCGGATCTGGCAGTGCCGGTCGTATGCCCGACCCGACATCGAGTCGCGACAAGGTCGCGGCCGCGTCGATGACGACCTCGTTCAACGCCCGCTCCGCGTCATACGGGCTGCTCGGCGGAAGTGGCAGCTCCGCCGGAAAGATCCGCCACTGCACCGCCTGCCCGACCCGGATCGGTACGAGACCGAGACCTGCACTGCTGGCCACCACGGCCTGGCCCTGTTCCACGGCGGCAACGTTGAACGGTGCGGGCCCTCGAAGGGGGGCGAGGGATCCGGGCACCGGCAGAGCGAGGAACCATCCGTCACGTTCCGCGGCGAGTAACGCCTCCAAGGCCTCGTCAAGGGTCGAGGCTTGCAGCGGATCCAAGCCCACAGGCTGCCTCTGGATCGATCACGTGATGGGCGACGTCATCGCCCACAATCGCCCGTTCAGCTTGCTCAATCGACTGCTGCCCCCTGATCATCGAGTTCAGGTTCGCGGTCATGCGGACCGAGGGCAACGACTCCATCGCACAGATTTTAACTGCCTCTCTCGCCATGGCTCGCTCGCGTTGATTGCCTCTCTCGCCAAGCTCGCTGTGTCTAATGGCTCGCTTCGCTCGCTGCGATGTTCGCTGGGAGCCGCCGTCTTCGTCGGATCCGACGAAACGATGCCGTCGGCGAATAGCCTCTCCTGTCGACAACGTTTCGTCGGCCTCTCCTGCAGATCGGCGGCGCGAACATCGCGGGCGCGGATCGCGCTGGGCAGCCGCTGCCTTCCTCGCTCGCTCGCAGACGAAAGCATGCCGCTCACTCGCTCGTCCAGGACAGCGGCGCGCGATCCGGGCTCGCTTCGCTCGGTACGCAAAACCGCGAGCGCAGAACTGTAGGTTGAACGTCATGGCGGCTGTTGTGGAACTCGCTGGCGTGAGCATCGTCCGCAACGGCTCCACCTTGATCAACAACATTGATTGGGAGGTCGATGAGTCCGACCGTTGGGTGGTCATCGGGCCTAACGGGGCGGGCAAGACCACGTTGCTGCAGGTGATCTCGGCCCAGATACATCCGTCGAGCGGTGTGGCGGGGTTGCTCGGCGAGGTGCTCGGCACCGTGGACGTCTTTGAGCTCCGACCGCGCATCGGGTTGACCTCTGCTGCGCTGGCCGAGCGCATCCCGCGAGGGGAGCGGGTTCACGATGTCGTGGTCTCGGCCTCCTACGCGGTGGTCGGCCGGTGGCGCGAGGAGTACGACGAGCTCGACCACGAGCGAGCTTCAGAGCTACTCGCCCAGCTGCGCATCGATCGTCTGGCGAATCGCACGTTCGGCACGCTCAGCGAAGGGGAACGCAAACGGGTGCAGATCGCGCGGGCGCTGATGACCGATCCCGAGCTGCTGCTACTCGACGAGCCGGCCGCCGGCTTGGATCTGGCAGGCCGGGAATCTCTGGTTACGACCCTCGGCGAGCTCGCCCAAGATCAGTACGCGCCTGCCTCGGTGCTCGTGACCCATCACGTTGAGGAGATTCCCAAGGGCATCACCCACGCGATGCTGCTCAAGGCCGGAGAGATCGTTGCTGCTGGTCCGCTGCGCGACACCCTGACTGCCGACAACCTGACGAAGACCTTCGAGATCGAGTTGAGCCTGGTCGAGGCCGACGGTCGGTGGACCGCTCGCGCACTTTAGCCGACTGGCACCATGGAGTGAGATAAATAACCGCGTCTGGAGACCGTGATGGAGGTGAACTTGACGGACTGGCTGGGTGACAACTCCTGGGCGATCTGGCTGAGCCTCGCCTTCCTGCTCGGCATCGCCGAGATCATGTCGCTCGATCTGGTCTTGATCATGCTTGCCGTGGGAGCGCTTGCGCGGCGCGGGCATCGCCGTGATTGCGCCGTCACTGTGGTGGCTGCAGATCTTGGTCGCCTCTGGTATCAGCGTCATGATGCTGCTGCTGCTCAGGCCGACGCTGCTCGCGAAGGTGCGCAGCATGCCCGGCTACCGGTCCTCAACAGCGAAGATGGTCGGCAGCAGCGGCGTGGCCACCTCCCAGATCGACAAGTCGGGCGGCGAGATCAAAGTCGACGGTCAGAGCTGGACGGCACGTCCCTACTCCTCAGACGTGGTGATCGAGCAAGGCACCGAGATCGAGGTATACGAGATCGACGGAGTCATTGCTGTCGTCTACCCGAAGCACGGGCAACTGCCCTAATGAGAGAAGGAAGATCGTGGATCTTGCGTCGTTGATCGTCGTCTTGGCCATCGCGCTGGCGGTGATCTTCTTCATAGGCAACGCGGTCCGCGTGATCCGCCAACAACGAGTTGGTGTGGTCGAGCGGCTCGGCAAGTTCAGGCGCACATTGGAGCCGGGGCCCCATCTGGTTGTGCCGCTGTTTGACAAAGTCCGCTACAACATGGACATGCGGGAGAACGTCGTACCATTCCCGCCGCAAGGAGTGATCACCGAGGACAACCTGATGGTCAACATCGACTCGGTCATCTACTTCCAGATCATCGATCCCGTACGCGCCGCGTACGAGGCCCAGAACTACATCAAGGCGATCGAGCAGCTGACGATGACCACGCTGCGCAACATCATCGGTGGGCTTGATCTCGAGCAGGCTCTGACCAGTCGTGAGGAGATCAATCAGAAGCTGCGGGTAGTGCTTGACGAGGCAACCGGCAAGTGGGGCATCAAGGTCAATCGCGTCGAGCTCCGTGCGATCGAGCCTCCGGCCACGATCCGGGATGCGATGGAGAAGAGTGCTCGGGCCGAGCGGGACAAGCGGGCCATGGTCCTGCTCGCCGAGGGGCAACGGCAGTCACAAATCCTGTCCGCCGGCGGCGAGAAGGAATCCGCGATCCTGCGGGCACAGGGCGATCGCGAGGCTGCAGTACTGCGAGCCCAGGCCGATCGGCAGGCCAAGATGCTCCGCGCGGAAGGCGAGGCGCAGGCGATCACCACGGTCTTCAGCGCCATTCACGCCGGCCAGCCGGACCAGGCGCTGCTCGCCTACCAGTACATGCAGATGCTGCCGGCGATCGCACGCGGTGACGCCAACAAGGTCTGGGTCGTGCCGAGCGAGCTGAACGATGCGCTCAAGGGTCTCGGCAGCGTGGTCGGCAACGCCGCCTCAAGCGCCATCCCCCGCAGCGCTGAGGGCGAGTTCACCGCACCGGCCAAGATCGATGTGCAAAAAGAGGTGGAACGGCAGAACGCGGCAGAGGAAGAGGCCGCGCGGCGGACCGTCGAGAAGGCAATTCAGGAGGCCCAGGAGCTGGAGCGCACGGTACGACCGGAGCTCCCGACGGGTTTTATCACTCCCGAACCGCCTCCGGCTCCCGCGGTCCCGAACGGCCAGTCTGACCAGGAGAGCCAGCCGAACCTGACGCAGTGAGCTGGCTCGACCTCCTGGCGCTCTTCGGCGCCGGGGGGCTCGCGGGCCTGATCAACACCGTCGTCGGCTCGGGGACGCTGATCACGTTTCCTACCCTGCTCGCGCTCGGCGTGCCGCCAGTGATCGCCAACGTCTCCAACACGGTCGGCCTGGCGCCGGGATCACTTTCCGGCGCCTGGGCCACCAGGCGCGAGCTCAACGGCGATCACCGGCGCCTGCTGTGGTTGGGGGCAGCCTCACTCCTGGGCGGAATTGCCGGCGCTCTACTGCTGCTGTGGCTGCCCTCGGCCGCGTTTGACGCTATCGTCCCGGCCTTGATCGGGTTGGGCTGCGTGCTTGTCATTGTGCAGCCCTTCATTGCCAAGAAACTGGCCCATCGGCGTGCCCGGCTCGGTACGGAGGCTGGGCAGATACCTGGGTCGATCTTGTTGTGGCTGGCGGTCGCGTTGACCGGCGTCTACGGCGGCTACTTCGGAGCCGCTCAGGGCGTGTTATTGATCGCGATCTTGGGCATTGGATTGGTGGGCTCCCTGCCGTACATCAATGCGATCAAGAACGTGCTGGCGACGATCGTCAACAGCATCGCGGCGGTGGTGTTCGTGATCGTCAGTGAGGTGAACTGGCCCGCGGCGATTGCGATCGCGGTGGGATCGGTTCTTGGCGCCCAGGTTGGTGGCAAGGTGGGCCGGAAGATCCCGCCGACGATCTATCGGGTGATCATTGTCGGTCGTCGGCATTGCTGCGATCGTCAGTTTGTTGGGCTGAGCGCCAGTGCGAGGATCTCGGCGTTCGGCAGACTGGCCGCCGCTGGCCCAGGTAGCGCGATCTTGCTGCCGCGGATACCGCTACCGATGACGATCATGTCCAGGCCGGCGACCGTTTCGTCGACCAGGATGGGCCAGGTGGGCGGCAGTCCGATAGGAGTGATACCGCCGTACTCCATGCCGGTTTCGCGCACGGCGTCGTCCATCCCGGCAAAGGAGATCTTGCGAACATCGAGTCGCTTGCGGATGACTCGATTGACATCTGCTCGGTCGGTGGCCCGGACCAGGCACGCTGCCATGACCGACGTCTCGGCGCGCCGGCCGGCCACTACAACGCAGTTCGCCGAGACGGTCAGCGGCACATCGTACGCAGCACAGAATTGGGCTGTGTCCGCATTGCTGGGATCGATGCGAGCGACGAAGCACTCCAGGCGAAGCTCCGCTATCGCGTCCGTGACGGGTCGTGCCAGGAGCTCGGGATGGTCACGAGCCGGTTGCCAATCCAACGTGCCGACGATGTTCATCAGTGGAGGATCATAGTGAGGCTCACCATCGCCGACTCCGAGGATGCCCGACTTTCCGACTATGTCCGGCTCCGGGAGACCTCCCTGCGTCGACACCTCGAGTCCGAGCGAGGCCTGTTCATCGCTGAGGGCGAGAAGGTCATCCGCCGCGCCATTGAGGCCGGTTACCAGCCGAGGTCGTTCCTGCTTGCCGAGCGCTGGCTTGAAGGTCTGGGTGATGTCGTGCAGCGATGGCCTGCCGTGCCGGTCTTCGTCGTGACGGAAGATCTTGCTGAACAGATAACCGGCTTTCACGTGCATCGCGGAGCCTTGGCCTCGCTGCACCGCGAACAACGACATACCGTCGAGGACCTTGTTGCGATGCGGCGCCTCGTTGTCTTGGAAGACATCGTTGACCACGCCAATGTCGGGGCGATCCTGAGGAACGCTGCCGGTCTGGGCTGGGATGGCGCATTGCTCTCGCCGCGGGCGGCCGATCCGCTCTACCGCCGATCGATCAAGGTGAGCATGGGTGCGGTGTTCTCATTGCCCTGGGCGCGACTGAAGGACTGGCGCGGAGCACCCGAGATGCTGGCTGCGGCCGGCTTTTTCACGGTCGCGTTGGCCTTGGCGCCGGATGCGGTCGAGCTCGACGAGCTGGCTGCCAGCATTCGGCCGCAAGCCAAGCTTGCCGTGCTGCTGGGCACCGAGGGCGCCGGGCTCTCGAATCACTGGTCGGATGGCGCGGCAGTGCGCACACGTATCCCGATGTTCGCCGGCATCGACTCACTCAACGTGGCCGCCGCGGCAGCGATTGCCTGCTACGCGTTGTCAGCCCGTCGCGTGACCGGCCAATCCTCCGGATAGAGGTCGGCCGCGTCCTCGTGCAACGCATAGAGCTTCTTGCGAGCTCGTCCGGCAAGCCGGTCGCCGAACACGATGCCGTTGAGATGGTCAGTCTCGTGCTGCAAGCACCGGGCGAGCAGCCCCGTACCCACCACCTCAACGTCCGCACCGTTCTGGTCCTGGCCGCGGCAGATGGCATGATCTGGCCGAGCCAGCTCAATATAGGCGCCTGGCAAGGACAGACAGCCCTCATCGGAGGCGTGCAGCTTCCGATCTTTGCCTTCCGGCAGACTGACTTCGGCGTTACACATCACGCCGACATGTCGTACCTGGTCATCATCGGGGCAGTCGTAGACGAAAACCGCCAGATCGACGCCTACCTGGGTCGCTGCCAGACCAACACCCTCCGCTGCATACATGGTCGCGAACATGTTGCGCAATAGCTCGCGTAGCTCGTCATCAAACGCAGTCACAGGCCGCGTATGACGGTGCAAGATCGGGTTACCCCAGCGGACGATCGGCAGCACAGCGCCGCCGGTCCGTAGCTCGGCGATGGTGCTGGTCTGAGGTGGCACGCCGGTGAGGGTACCGCGTGGCGCGCTTGGAATGCGTGCTCCGGTGACTCAGAGTGTTGACGTGGCCGAGCGCGACGTGCCGCCGCCGTTCGAGGTGATCTTGGCGGACTACATTCGCCATCTCCGAGCACAGCGGAACCTGGCTGAGCACACCGTACGCGCCTACCGCACCGACCTGGTCAATCTGTTCTGCCATCTTGATCGGCTGGGCGTCGAATCGTTGGCGAAAGTCGACCTGAGGGCACTGCGGAGCTGGCTCGCCAAGCAGCACACACTCGGCCACGCTCGCAGCACCTTGCAGCGGCGGGCTGCAGCGGCGCGCGTGTTCTTCGCCTGGGCTCACGAAACGGGACGCGCAACTACGGATCCAGCGGCAAACCTGCGATCACCGAAGTCCATCCGTGTCCTGCCGCCGACCCTTGAGCAAGCAATGGCCGCCCGCATGCTCGATGAAGCGATCGCGACAGCCCGTGAAACCGGGGGACCGGTGGCTGCGCGCGATGTTGGGCTTCTGGAACTGCTGTACTCCACCGGAATCCGGGTCTCGGAGCTATGCGGTCTCAATGTTGATGATCTTGATCGGCAGCGCAGCGTGATCCGGGTGCTCGGCAAGGGCAGCAAGGAACGAACCGTTCCCGTGGGTGTACCGGCCGTGCGTGCGGTCGAGGCTTGGCTCGCGGAGGCGCGGCCACAACTGATCACCGGCGAGTCCGGCCAAGCGATGTTCCTCGGCGAGCGCGGCAAACGTATCGACCCTCGGGTCGTGCGCCGCGTCGTCCACCGCTCGCTTCGGGTGACCGAGGGGGCGCCCGACCTTGGTCCGCACGGACTTCGTCATGCGATGGCCACTCACCTGCTCGAGGGTGGCGCAGACCTCCGCAGCGTCCAGGAGATGCTCGGGCATGCGTCGCTGGCCACCACGCAGATCTATACCCACGTGACGAATGAGCGGTTACGTGCGGCGTTCGAGCAAGCTCATCCCCGGGCCTGACGCCTTCTTGGAGCTGCTCGCGCAATCGCGCCTGGAATCCGCCTACTTCGTCGTCGCTCGCAGAGGAAACTACGCCTCCGCTCCCTTCTCCTCAGCACGGCGGTGCGCGATTTCCCGACGCTCGCAGCTCGGTCATAACCAGCTCATGGGGTTGCTGAGTCGCCCATTGAGCCACAGCATCAGGTGCAGATGACAGCCGGTCGAGAGGCCCGTACTCCCCACCGCACCGATCACCTGGCCTCGAGTGACCCGCTGTCCGGGCCGGACCAGATATCGCGCGGCGTGATTGAAGGCTGTCTCGACCTGGACCCCAGCAACGCGGCCGTGGCTGACGAACAGTCGATTTCCGTACGCGGGGCTGTAGTAGGCCCGCGTCACAACTCCGGCATATGGCGCACGTATTGCAGTGCCGCAGGCGGCACCGAAGTCCGTGCCGTCGTGCAGTTTCCAGACCTTCAGCACCGGATGGAGCCGCATGCCGAACGCCGACGTCACCGCGCCAGGGACCGGTCGGAGAAACCCGTGGCTGCCTGGCGGTCCGACCGCGGCGCTGCTCAGCCCGGCCGGCGTCGACGCTGCTGCCGCCGCTCGGGCCTTAGCGGCGCGTTCTGCGATCGCGCGTTGAGCTTCGGCAACCAGACGCAGCTGACCGCTCCCATTGCCGAGGAGAAGCAACGGGTTGAGATACTTCTTGCCCTCGCGCAGTCCCCAATGCAGGCAACCCCGACAGTGCCCACCACTGCCGACCTGGCCGATCACTTGCCCTAACGCGACGCGCGCGCCGACGTGCAATGTGCTGATCACAGGCTCGTACGTGGTGCGGACCGAACCATGGTCAAGGCTGACGACCGGCTTGCCGGCAATCGATCCGACGAACGCCACTGTGCCATCCGCTGCGGCAAGAACAGCATCGCCAGGCTTGGCGACGAGATCAATCCCTCGATGACCTGACCCCCACGCCACCGTCGGAGGATCGAACCCGCGCTGCATAACCGGGGACCCACTCAGCGGCCAGCCGGCGGGTGTGGGCAGCCGGACAGCCGCTACCGCAGGAGCCGGAATCGTCAGCAGCAACATGCAGACCACGGCGAAGAGGGCCAGTCGCAGATATCTATGGAGCGCCCGCATGTTGGCAGTCTTCGGATATCGCGTCGAATCGTGCGGCCCTTCGGGGAATCTGTGGATGAGGCGACGAAGGCCCCTGGCGTTTGTGGATAGACTCACCTGTGCAGGCCTGCCATCAGGTCTGACTTCGCATGCTTGGCTACCGGCCTCCGGGCCGGGCGACACCTTCGGTCTCGACTTTGACCGAGAAGAACATCGTCGAGTACGTGTCGCGCGAGCATCAGGCAGCGCCGAACGGTTCGGTGCTGAAACAACTGAACGCCGGCGCGCAGCTGCCGGCAAGGAAGGAACGCGGCCATGGCCGTCGTCACTACACGACAGCTCCTCGAGAGCGGCGTCCACTTCGGACACCAGACTCGCCGTTGGAATCCGAAGATGAAGCGGTTCATCTTCACCGAACGCAACGGCATCTACATCATCGATCTCCAGCAGTCACTGACCTACATCGATCGCGCGTACGCCTTCGTCAAGGACACCGTGGCCCGTGGCGGCCAGGTGCTCTTCGTCGGCACCAAGAAGCAGGCCCAAGAAACCATTGCCGAGCAGGCAACCCGAGTCGGCATGCCGTATGTGAACCAGCGCTGGCTAGGTGGCATGCTGACCAACTTTCACACCGTGATCAAGCGCATCCAGCGGCTCAAGGAGCTAGAAGGTCTGGACTTCGACGACATCGCCGCGTCTGGGCTGACCAAGAAGGAGCTGCTGGGGCTGCGTCGGGAGAAAGAGAAGCTGGAGCGAACCCTGGGTGGCATCCGAGACATGACCAGGACTCCTCAGGCGGTCTGGATCGTCGATACCAAGAAGGAACACCTGGCGGTTGACGAGGCGCGCAAGCTGCGGATCCCGGTGATCGGCATCCTCGATACCAATTGCGATCCCGATGAGGTCGATTTCGCTATCCCCGGTAACGATGACGCGATTCGTTCCGTCTCCTTGCTCACTCGAGTGATCGCCGATGCCGTTGCCGATGGCCTGATGGCGCGATCGGGCGCGCAGACCGGCACCGAGGCCGAGCTCGAGCCCATGCCGGACTGGGAGCGGGAGCTGCTTGTCGCCTCCCAAGAACCGGCACCTGCCACGCCTCATGATGTGCCCGCGGCTGATGCAGCCCCGGTGCCCGGCGAGGAGCAGCCCGAAGAAGCTGCGGTCGAGGCCGAGGAGGCAGCAGACAAGGAAACCGATCTGGAGAGCCAGTCAGACAATCCAGACCCGGAGAACGTCTACGACCCGGCTACCGGTTCGACGCACAGCTGACGACACCAAACTCAGAACAGATAATCAGAACAGATAAGAGGACAACCGAAACTCATGGCAACGATTTCCGCTGCTGATGTGAAGACGCTTCGCGACGCGACCGGCGCAGGCATGATGGACTGCAAGAAGGCGCTGACCGAAGCCGATGGCGACTTTGACAAGGCTGTTGAGATCCTTCGGGTGAGCGGCCAGGCCAAAGCGGCCAAGCGGGGGGCAGAACGTTCCGCCTCCAACGGCCTGGTGGCCTCCACCGATGGCGCTCTGCTCCAGCTCGGCGCCGAGACCGACTTTGTCGCCAAGAATCAGGCTTTCCAGGAGCTGGCCGACGACGCCGTGAAAGCCGTGGCCGCGAGCAAGGCCGACACCGTTGCTGCCGCCAACGCAGCAACCCTCTCTTCGGGCCAGACTGTCGGCGAGGCCGTCGAGGAACTGGCCATCAAGATCGGGGAGAAGCTCGAGGTGAGCGCCGCGGCCTATTTTGGCGGCCAAACAGCGGTCTATCTGCACCGTCGCGCCTCCGATCTTCCTCCGCAGGTCGGAGTACTGGTGGAGTACGAGGGATCGGACGCATCCGCCGCTCGCGGCGTCGCCATGCAGATCGCCGCGATGCGCCCGCAATACGTCAGCCGTGACGAGGTGCCACGCGACCTGGTCGAGAACGAACGGCGCATCGCCGAGGCGACCGCGAAGGAGGAGGGCAAGCCTGAGCAGGCACTTACGAAGATCGTCGAAGGTCGGCTGAATGCGTACTTCAAAGACGTCGCGTTGCTGGATCAGCCCTCGGTGACCGACAACAAGATGCCCGTTGGCAAGCAGCTCGACAAGGCCGGTATCAAGGTGCTGCGGTTCGTACGCTTCGAGGCGGCCGGGACGTAGCAACAGCTCCTAACCACGCCGAGTTGCGAGCGTCGGCAATTTGCGCAACCAGCTCCAATAACACAGAGTTGCGAGCGTCGGCATTGCGCGAGCAGCTCTAATAGCACAGAGGGGAACCCGACGGGTGAATGGTCCGTACAAGCGCGTGATGCTGAAGCTCTCGGGTGAGGTCTTTGGTGGTGGCAAGGTCGGCGTCGACCCTGATGTCGTCGCCGGGCTTGCCAAGCAAATCGCCATCGTGGTGCAGATGGGCGTCCAGGTGGCTGTCGTTGTTGGCGGCGGCAATTTCTTTCGCGGCGCCGAGCTGCAGCAGCATGGGATGGAGCGAGATCGGGCCGACTACATGGGCATGCTCGGCACCGTCATGAACTGCCTAGCCCTGCAGGATTTTCTGGAGAAAGTCGGCGTCCAGACGCGCGTCCAAACCGCCATCACCATGGGGCAGGTGGCCGAGCCGTACATCCCGCGTCGCGCCGAGCGGCATCTCGAGAAGGGTCGGGTCGTCATCTTCGGCGCCGGTTCTGGCATGCCGTACTTTTCTACCGACACGGTCGCCGCTCAGCGAGCCCTGGAGATCAGCGCAGAGGTGCTATTGATGGGCAAGCAGGGTGTCGACGGGGTGTATTCGGCTGATCCGCGCAAGCACCCCGATGCCATCAAGTTCGACGAGCTGACCTATGACGACTATTTGGCGCGGAATCTCAAGGTCGCCGACGCGACAGCGATCAGCATGGCTCGTGACTACAAGCTCCCCATGATCTTTTTCAGCCTCGACACTGACGGCACCATCGTCCGCGTGGTGTCGGGTGAGAAGATCGGAACGATCGTCCACGCCTAAGGAGGCAACGCTTTGATCGCCGACATTATGCGCGACGCCGAGATCAAGATGGCGAATGCGGTCGAGTACACCAAGGAGGAATTTGCGGCTATTCGTACCGGTCGAGCGCACCCTGCGATCTTCGCCAAGCTGATGGCCGACTACTACGGCTCGCCGACGCCGCTGCAACAGCTCGCCACCTTTCATGTGCAAGACGCTCGGATCGTGCTGATCACCCCGTACGACAAGTCGGCGATGGCCAACATCGAGAAGTCGATCCGCAACTCTGATATCGGGGTCAATCCGTCCAACGACGGCACCACTATTCGCGTCACCCTTCCTGAGCTGACCGAGGAGCGACGCAAGGAGTACATCAAGCTGGCCAAGCACAAGGCCGAGGACGCCCGGATCTCCATCCGCGGCGCCCGTCGTACGGCCAAGGAAGCCCTGGACCGTATGGTCAAGGACAAGGAAGTCGGTGAGGACGAGGTGGTACGGGCGGAGAAGCAGCTCGACGCCGCCACCCGAAAGCACGTCGACGAGATCGACGATGTCCTCAAGCACAAGGAAGCTGAATTGCTCGAGGTCTAATGTTGACTGAGCCACCGGCCGTACCGGCGCAAACGCACGGCCGTGCCGGGCGAAATCTGCCGGCGGCAATAGGCATCGGGGTTGGCCTCGGCGCGTACGTCGTGCTCAGCTTGATCTATCTGCCGCCGGCTTTTGTCGCGCTGGTAGCGGTGGCACTGGTACTGGCCTCGGTCGAATTGCACGAGGCGCTGAAGAAACAGGGCATGACGTCGGCAATCGTGCCGATCGTGATCGGCAGCGTCGCGATCTCCGTCGGCTCCTACTTCGCGGGCCGCCAGGAGCCGGTGATCTTCTCCACCACGAGCGTGCTGTTGGCATCCTTGGCGCTGACCGTGCTAGCGAGCCTGATTTGGCGAATGCCGAAGGGCGTTGCGGGATATGTCCGCGATATCGCCGCAAGCTTGCTGATCATCGCCTATGTTCCGCTGCTCGGCTCGTTTGCTGCCTTGATGCTTGCCGAGGGTCGGGGCACTCTCCGCGTCGTGACTTTCATGTTGATCGTCGTGATGAGCGACACGGGCGGATATGTCGCCGGAGTGCTCTTCGGGAAGCATCCGATGGCGCCGAAGATCAGTCCGAAGAAGTCGTGGGAAGGGGTCGCCGGGTCGCTGGTGTTCGCCACGGTGGCCGGCGTCTGCATGGCCATCTTTGTTCTTCACGTTCCGTTTTGGGTCGGCATCATTCTCAGCGTCTTCCTGGTGGCGGTCGGCAGCTGTGGCGACTTGATCGAATCCATGATCAAGAGGGATCTCGGAATCAAGGACATGAGCTCCTTCCTGCCCGGGCACGGCGGAGTCATGGATCGGCTCGATTCGCTGCTCGTGGCTGCGCCAGTCGCCTGGTTGACGATGTATGTCCTGGTGCCCAGCGGATAACACCTGGTCAGAGCCCCGTTACGTGGCTCGAATAGCCCCATTCACGCCCCCCATTCACGAAAGTTTCACGCCGCCCTGAGATTTACGGATCACTGAGCCCAACAAGCCCCGGCCGCTGCCAACGCGTCGTCTTGGCTGTGGGCGTAGTTGTTCATGGTGAAAGCAGCCGATGCATGTCCGTGCCACTTGCTGACTACCGGGACCGGCACGTTGCTCAGAATCATCAACGTGACGGAGGTGTGCCGTGCGTCATGCAACCGGATCGCAGGCAAACCCGCTGCCTTGGCCAACCTCTGGAAGGTGTCGGAGTACAGCTCCGGGCGGAGCGGCCGGCCGATCTCGTCCACGACCAGATGCTCCCCGCCACAGTCGCCACAAGCGGTCGTGTACGCCTCACCGGCCGCTAACCGCTCACGTGCCTGCTGAGTCCTAAGGGCCCGTAGGGAGGCCACTAGCGCATCGTCCAGCGGTAGCTTCCGCTTGCCCCTCTCCGTCTTGGGCGGGCCTTCGACAACGACGCCACCGGCCTCGACGCGGGCACGGCCGATGGTCAACGACTGGTCCGCCAGGTCAATGTCGCTCCAACACAACCCGAGGACCTCACCGCGACGGAGCCCATACAGGGAGAGCTGCCAAGCCGCACTCATCCGGTGATCGGTCACCGCCTCGAGGAACGCCGAGGCCTCGCTGGCTGTCCAGGTCCTCATCTCGTGCTTGGTCTGACGTGGCCGTTCCACCATCTTCGCGACATTGCGGCTGAGCGTGCCCTGTCTCAACTAAGACTGTCTTGGGCGACCCTTGTCACAGAGACAGGTGCTACTTGATCTTCCACTCCGAGGTCCGACGCACGGTGGTCATCTGTGGCTATCCGCTGCGTCGGGCACCTTCCCCCCAATCGCCCTGCCTCCGCGGGGGAGGGTTCGCGACCGCGGGCTCTAGACCGTCACCGCCTGGGTGACGTTGGCACTGATGAGAAAAAAAGCGCCTTCCGGTCCTTCGATGTCGAGCTGATTGAACTGCCACGATGACAGCACGGGGGCCTTCTTCTGGAGATGGTCGTTCGACAAGGCGGTTCCCGTTGAATCATTGAGTCGCCAAGTGATGTATTGGACCTCCGCCGGCCCGTCGCCCGTGCCGACGGGCCTGAAGGTGGTCACCGAGTAACTGTCCGGGTTGTCCGAATTGGAGGGATTGCCGATCGCAATCGCGAACTGGCCATCTCCTGGATTGGTCTCAAGCGAGAAACTTCCCATGTTGAGTTGAATGCCGTACGGCGGTTGGTCGTGCGAGTAGACACCAAACTCACGGGATGGGTCTGTATCTTTCGTTTCCGGGTTGTAGGTGTAGCTGCCAGTAATGGTGGCGCCTGGCTCGATGTTTCCGAGTGGCACGCCGTTCGGATTGACGACATCATCAACAACTGCGGTCAGATTGATCGTCACGCTTTTTGGCTTTGCCGCCGCACCCGACGGCGGTGCCAGCAATCCCGCAAGCAGCAGGCCGAGGCCCGCGGCCAGTACAGCCAATCTGATTTTGCGCATAAAACTCCCCCAAGTCCTGTACGGTGCAGTCTTCAAAGCCGGGCACGCAACGACCTCAAGACCGTTGCCCGACACAGCCACGCAATCCTCTCGCAAAAAAAGACTTGGCTGGCAGGCAAGGACACGAAGTCACGCCGGCTGACCAGACAACTTTCTGGCGTGTCGGCTATATGGCCGACCTTGAGGCGGTCCGCAGACGCCGAATGTCGACCCGCCTGCCAACGCCAGGTAATTCGGCAGGGATGGGTGCTTGATCGCATAAAAGTTCGTAGCGGCGCTCCTGGCCATCGGAGGTGAAGCGGCCGATTTCGCGGATGTTGTAGCCGGAGGGGGTCGCCTTGCCTTTATCTGGGAGGGCCCAAGGATCGTGCTCTTGAAACACTGCCATCACGACATCCTGAGGGCGTTGTAGCTGGCTCCGCCCTGTCGGCAGCCTTTGCTCCGGGCCAGCCCGTGCTCACTTCTGGCGTGGCTCTCTTCAACCAGAATCGCCTACATGTTCTAATGACATATGCGGGATCTCGATCCGAGCGAATACAGCGAAGCAGATCGCCGAGAGGTAGATCCTCCAATCCAGGTGGATACGGCCACATGGTCGCCGGGGGTCGGCTTGACGACTGGGTGAAAGAACGGCAGGAATGGCTAGGTCGGGTACGCGGTGCGGACGGCCGTCAACGGTGGATCAGAGCCGATGATCTTCGCCCCGCGAGCGGCTCACAGCGATAACTTGTGGGACCCCCAGGGCCGCCTCTGACTCGTAGACGCCCGCTCTGCTTCTGCGTCGCTGCGGTAGCCCCTATGCCGGTGTGCGCGATACTGCGGAGATGAAGCCGCTTAGGTGTCTGCTTCACCTGCACGTTTGGCAGACGTACCACAACGACGAGGGCGAGAGGTACCAGCTCTGCACGCGCTGCGGCGCTTATCGGGAGAAATACACTCTGACCGACTACAGGGCGGGCTCGGCCTAGTAGTCATCTCGAACACAGGGGTGTCCGGCTCAATTACGGGGAGTGTTTGGCCGGGTACGGGGTGCAGACGGCCGTCAACGGTGGATCAGGGCTGGTGATCTACGTCCCGCAAGGCCGTCGCCATGACCCTGTCGCACAGACATGAATCACAATGCCGAGACGGGCGCTGGTGCTGGTTATCGGATCTGTCCAGTGACCAAGAGCACCAGCATGACGAGCTGCAGGGCCACCAACAGTGCAGTAACCCAGTCGTTCTTCAGCCCTGCGCCCGGATCTGATTTAATCGGCTGCTGGCCATCGCGAACAGCGACGCGATCCCGTTCGCGACTTTCCTGAACTGTGCTGGCTGCACGACCGTGACGTAGTGACGGCCAGAAGACGGTCACGATAGATGGATTACCCAATGGGCCCAAATTGCAAACGAATACGGTGGCCGGCCTGATTGATCGCACCGTCCGCGAGCACCGGACGGGTACGCGGCAAGGATGGCAAGCAGCGGTGGATCAGAGCTGTTGATCTTCGTCCCGCGAGCGGCTCACAGCAAGACATGAGTACAGCCGGCAAACCGGGGTAAACAGCAGTTACGACGTGGCCTGGCGGTACCCCAAGTCACGCCTCAGGCTCGGCGGGCTCAAAACGGAATGCCCGTCGAGCTGCTCAAATGACGCACCCCCGCGCAAAAGGTTCCCGATCTTTCTGGCTGCTCTGACCATTTAACGTCGGTCTTGATGAGTACCCACACTTGGTTGGAGGTCAGGCCCCCAGTCGGTCAGTCAAGGCGGGTCGGCGGCGGCCAGGAGGGAGTACTGTAACGGCAGGCTTGCCGTGCAGTGAAAGGTGGTCTGATGTCCACTGGGTCAGGCGACGAGGAGCGTGCGTGGGCCGCTGACAAGCGCGATTTCGTTGCTGACCGGCGAGATGAGGTCGCTGATCAGCGGGACGAGGTGGCCGACACCAGGGACCGGACCGCCGACGACCGGGAGGCGGAGCTCGACAAGTGGGAACGGCACATGGAGGCCCGCGCCGCGGAGCTTGGCGTTCCCGCTGAAGAGTCTGGAGCGTCTGCACAGCGGACCGAGGCCCGTGCCGGACGGTCGCAGGCGCGACAGAACCGAGACGAGGCTCGGGCGGAACGGACGATAGCAGCTGCCGATCGGGATGAATCGACGAAGCGGCGGCAAGCCGACGCTCCACCCACGCGCCTCGCGATGGTGTTCGCCGACATTGCCGAGCAGCTTTACAACGCCGACAGCTTCGATGACGTCCTCTTGCGGATCGCCGAGGCCGCAGTATCGACCATCGCCGGCTGCCGGATGGCGAGCGTCACGCTCTGTGAGCGGAGCGGGTACCGAACCGCCGCGTCCACCGATACGGCCGCGACGGCGGTGGATCAAGCCCAGTATCAGTCACACGAGGGTCCCTGCCTGGATGCCGTCGATGCCCCAATGGTGTACGCGCAGTCGTTTCCGGATGAGCGCTGGCCGACCCTGGCATCGCGGCCGACCGAGTCCGGCGTTCAGTCGGCCCTTTCCTACCGCTTGGCAGCGGCGATCAGCGGTACCGCCGACTCAGGCGGCGGATCCCTGAACTCCTACGGCGTCATTCCATCTGCGTTCAACGACACTGCGCAGGAGATTGGACTCATCTTGGCCGCGCACGCCTCGATGGCGGCTCGGGCGGTCGATGAACGCAGCACCCTTCAGAGCCTTGGTCGTGATCTGCAGCAGGCCTTGCTGTCCCGCGATGTCATCGGCCAGGCCAAAGGAATCTTGATGGAGCGGCTTGAGATCACCCCGGAGGACGCTTTCGACCTCTTGCGACGCTCCTCGCAGAATCTGAACGTGAAGCTGCGGGACGTGGCGCGCGGCCTCGCCGAATCCGGCGAGTTCCGGACGAGACGAACCTCCCGCCCCGCCGACCAGCAGTGAGGCTTTAGCCAGTCCCTAAAGTTCAGTGACGATGACCTGGAGCTGATCGCCGGAGCAGACAGCCGTGCAATTGACTCGCCAATCTAGGTGGACATAGCCACTTGGTCCATGGCTGGGCAGGCTCGATTGGTGGGTGAAGGACTCTCAACTCTGGTGGGGCAGGGTCCGCGGCGCAGACCGCCGTCAGCGGTGGGTCCGGGCTGTTGATCTTCGTCCGGCAAGTGGCTCACTGTCATGACCTCACCAGGCGGGGAAACTAAGCCAGGAAAAATCGACGGGCACTTCACGCACGAATTCGCAGATCCAGCGGCTGGTCGCCGCGTCAATCGAGGGTCCTGACGTAATCGATGGGCACTTCAAGTAAGAACTTGCCGTCCGGTAAGCGGAGGTCCACGTGCGTTTCTTTCCCGAGAAACTTATGTGAACGTAGAACGACGCCACGGCCCCCTGCGGGTATGGCTTGCTAGTGAGGAAGCCGCGCCTGACATAATCTCTCGAAAAATAAACGGGTCCAATCGGGAGTCACTCCGTGATCTTGGCCTGACGCCTAACCAGGTGTGGGGACTCACCAAGACCGACGAGGAGTGGTCGGCGGCACTCGAGGTGGCCCTGACAGCTACCCGACGCGACGACCTCGAGCACGGGACCAACGCTGGTTATGTGGCCGGCTGCGTCTGCAGTGAGTGCCGGGCGCACCAGCAGGCTCGGATGGGCAGGAATAGGCATGGCCTCGGCTGAGCGATTTGGTCGGATTCAGCCGGTCAAAAATGTCAGAACTACTCCATATGGTGCCCTTGTGATAATTCCTCTGATCGCGGCCGTTGCAGGCATGATCGTCGTCACCATCCTCACCGTCATGGCGGTCGTTAGCCATCGGGAAATTGATCATAGGAAGCGCCGGTTGCGCCTCACCGGAGTAGTGGTCGGCACCCCTCGCCATTGTCCTAATCCTCCTCCTCAACCATGAGGTTTTACCTACCGGCATTGATTTTGCTTTGTGTGCGTCCTCGTGGCTTTGACCATCGCTATCTTCGCCCAAGTGACGCCGATCGCGACTGCGGTGACCCGGGTCGTCGTTCGTTGGAGGAAGGCAGCGTCACCATCAGAAAGCAGTTCGTGATGCATCGTTCGCTGATGCCAAATTGGGGACGCCGCAGGGTCCGTCATCAGCGCACTCGCCGAACTCCCAGCACCCGGACATGGATGCGACGACGACCGGCAGCGCGACCTAATTCATTTGGTCAGACCGCCTCCCCGCACTCGGAGCTCTGCAGCGGCCGCTGAATCTCGATAAGAGTCAGCGGCGTCGTGTTTGCTCGAGGGACGACGGTTCGGTCAACCAACCCCACGGTCCTTTGTCGATTCCGTGGAGATCTGCACAGACCAGTCGCCTGAGCGTCAGCACAGGCCGCCTGACTACTGGTCGGCCGGGCTTCGCGGATATCCACCGAAGAACGCGGTTTCGACGGTTGACGGCCAGATGCAAAGTAGTCGCCCCCCTTCGGGACCGGTTCGGAACCCGTGGACGGCGCCGGGCGGAATGAAGACGAATGTGCCTGGTCCAACTCCCTCTGCCGGAGCGGCGCCGGTGTAGAAGGTGTAGGTACCTTCAAGGACGTAGAAGGCTTCTGCTTCATCATGGGTGTGCGGTGGGTTGTCGAAGCCAGGGTCCTGCCACGCCTCCCCGATCGCCCAATGACCGCCGGTCTCGGTTCGGGAGGCTTTGCGCGTGACATACGCGCGTTGGCGACCCACTGGCAGGATGATGCTGTCTCCCTCGGCAGGCCCGCGCAGGACTACCTTGGGTTCCTCTCGTTCAGGCATTCTCGGCCTCCTCATCGCAGACCGGGGTTGGCGAATCACCCCAAGCATCGTTCGGGCCCGCTGCAAACGTAAGACCTCATCATTCCCGACCATCGATCAACCTCGCTCGCAGATGCTCTCGAAGAGCTTCACCGGCTTCAACGCAGCCTGGATCGACGCATTAGACGCGACCAGTAGTACGGGGAAGGGCGCTTGAGGCGTCCGCACGAAGTGTCAATCCTGAGTGCGACTACCTAGCCCGCAACGGTGTTGGGAGGTTGGTAAGTCCTGAGATATTGCAGCGCTGCCCGGGGGTGCTCAGAGATCCAGTCGAGAGTGATTCCAAGTGATGCCAGCAGTTCGGCGGGCACATAGTGGACGAGTTGGTCCATGATTTGCTGCGGATGCTCACGTATCCAGTCGGGAGTGAGCCTGAATGCTTTGTCCAGGTCGACCCCTTCGATTACGTGCTCGACTCGGCTCTGCATCGGGTTCGTGCGGTCCTCGATAATCAGCGGCGGTCGGAGCGGCACGTGCCCCAGTTCATCGGCGGTACGGGCCAGGATCTTGAGCTGCTCACGCGCCAGGATCAGGTAATGCTCGACAGTGATCCGGCCCTCTCCTTGAGGCTCGATGTCAGCGTCGAACTCGGCCTGGAACTTCTCCATCAACGACTCCAGGTCTTCGTATTTCTGCTGGTACTCGGCCATCCGGGAACGCTTCTCGGTCAGCCACAAGCCCTCAAACTCGCTCGGGATGCTATCGAAAAGCTCTGCGATCTCGTATTTGTGGCTGCTCGCGAAGTCCATGATCGTCTGCTCCGTTTTCCCATATTTGGCAGCCAGTTCGGCATATGACAGCTCCCCGGCTGCCAGGTCTTGGAGCAGCTTCAGACGCTTGTGACCCCGTAGGTTCTCTCGTTCCTCGGATGGCATACGACTGGAACCTCCGCGCTTGAGTCCGAGCGTCAGGTGATCACTGGTCGTGCCGGCGGGCGGGCGTTACGGACGGACTCGGGCGATAAGACGTGTGATCCGCAGAACCATATACAGATAGTGAATGTCTCATGGAGGTCCGTTCCTGTCAGGGTTGGTGATCTCCAGGCCCGGTCAGTGGTGAAGCACTTGACCGGGCCGCTTACTCTAATGGGGTTCTTCGATCTTTAGCGGGGTGTTCCCTTTCATGCTGCTGATCTCTGCGGTCGGGTGACCGCGATGTGGCTGAGGATACGGCGCTGGTAGTTGGCGAGGTTGCGATATCCGCAGCCGACTCTCTTGGTCTGTTTGATGATCCGGTTGAACCCTTCGGTGCGGGCGTTGGTCACGCCTTCGGTGAGCGCGATGAGGATGGCTGGCCACCAAGTCTGGATGGTCTGTGCGAGTCGGGTGGTCTCCGGCATTGCGGCGTCGATCGCGGCGTCGTAGAAGTCGGCCAGTCGCCACCTGATCTTCGACGGCTCACGCTCGCCCAGCAGTAGGCGGAGGCGTTCCTTGACGCCCCAGGCGGCGCCGATCTGTTTGGTCGGGTCGCAGCTGTCCAGCATGACCTGGAGCCGTTTCCATTGCTTGGTGGACAGGTGCTCGGCGCCGGTGAGCAGGAGTCGTCGGTTCACCCAGACCGCGTCGGCGACGGTGCCGCGGCGGCCGAGGAGATCGCGAGTGACACGCTGCCGCACCTCGGTGATCATCGTGTTGGCGAGGGCCACCAGATGCCACTTGTCGACCGCGATCCGCGCCTTCGGCAGCGCGGCCCGGATGCCGGCGGCGTACGGCGCTGACGGGTCGATCACCACCAGCTCGACGGTGTCGCGGAACGCTGCTGTCTGCTCGGCGAGCCACTCGCGCACGCAGCCGCCGGTACGGCCCGGTGACAGTCCGAGCAGGCTCCCGGGACCGTCGCGGGAACAGTCGACGAACGAGGTCAGCCACGGATCCGAGCGCTTCCAGGTGAGGCCGTCGAGGATCCAGCGGACCGACCGGAACCGCGTCTCATCGATCCCCAACCGCCTCGTGGGTGTCGGCTCGGGCAGCCACCCAGCGGCGGCCGCAATGAGCGCCCTGTGCGCCGTCGGCCACGACACCCCGTACTCGCCGGCGACCTCCGACACGGCCCGGTTCCCGGCTGCGATCGCCTCGGCGACCTTGGCCCGCAGCCGCTCGGTCACCCGGCCGCGGGGCCGGATCGCCACACTTTCCTGAGTGAACGACCGCCGCGGGCACAACGCCTCAACGCACAGCAATCGACGCTTCCGCCACCACAGCTTGGTCTGCTGCCCCGATGCGGGCAGATCCCTGACCCGGCGCACCGGCCGGTCCTTCACCCGCGACGTGAACACCCCACACGCCGGACACGGCGCTTCTGCCAATCGCATCTCGATGATGATCTGGACCTGACCGGGATCGAGCCGCTCGACGCCGACCACGTCGAACTCGTCCTCGATCCCGAACAGCACTGACGTAGCCTTCGACATACTCGTGGCCTCGCTGCTGGACGTTGTGGAAGACCAACAGCATGTCGAGGCCACGAGCCCAAATCAGTCAGGCGCCCCGCTCAAGTTCGTAGAGCCCTTAATGGGCTGTGCGGGTGCTACTGGTCGATCTGGGTCTGCCCTCCTCTCACGTAGCGCTTGAGGGCTCGGATGAGTAATGTCCTGGTGCCCGGCGGATGAACCGTTCACTGGAGCTCGTCGTTGAGGAGCATCCTCGTCGGGGACGGCCGCCCCGCCACTGGGCCGATCTGAGCCCGGCGGAGCGCCGCGAGTACGTCGAAGCACTTGGCCATCCTGCCTACCGGGCCAGGCAGCTCTCTGCGCACTACTTCGAGGGCCTGCGCGACGATCCTGCGGAGTGGACAGACTTGCCCAGGGGAGCGCGCGAGACATTCGCCGAAAAGTTCATGCCGAGACTGCTCACGCCGATCCGGGAACTCAGCTGTGACGGCGATACCACCGTCAAAACTCTGTGGCGGATGCACGACGGTGCACTCGTCGAGAGCGTCTTGATGCGCTACCGCGATCGAGTCACCATGTGCGTCTCCAGCCAGGCCGGATGCGGGATGGCCTGCCCGTTCTGCGCCACCGGACAGGCCGGATTGCAACGCAACATGAGTACCGCCGAAATCATCGAGCAGGTCATGGACGGTGAGCGGAAGTTGCGTCGCAGCCGGGTTCCCGGCGGTAGCGGGCGGGTCCGCAATATCGTCTTCATGGGCATGGGTGAGCCGTTGGCCAACTACAACGCGGTCATCGGCGCCGTTCGCCAGTTGACCACTCCGACGCCCGATGGTCTGGGACTTGGCGCACGCGGCATCACGGTCTCGACAGTCGGGTTGGTGCCGCGAATGCAGCAACTTGCAACCGAGGGGATTCCGCTCACTCTGGCGCTGTCGCTCCACGCACCTGATGACGAGCTGCGCGATGAGCTGGTGCCGATCAATACGCGTTGGAATGTCGAGGAAGTGATCGACGCGGCGTGGCAGTACGCGAAGACGACCAGGCGCCGGGTTTCCATCGAATACATCCTGATTCGCGATATCAACGATCAGGCTTTCCGCGCCGAGCAGCTCGCCAAGGTATTGCGGCGCCGCGGCAATTGGGGTTGGGTACACGTCAATCTGATCCCGATGAATCCCACGCCTGGCTCGGTATGGACCGCATCCCGACGTAGCGATGAGGAGGAGTTCGTTCGGCGGCTGCAGGTCAGGGGGGTGCCGGTCACCGTCCGGGACACGCGTGGTCGCGAGATCGACGGCGCATGCGGGCAGCTCGCCGCCCACGAGGTCGAATAGCTGCGAAGACTGCCAAGATTGGCGCCGTGCCAGAACTCGACCGCCCCGAACTCGACCCAACTCTCGGCGACCTCGCAGAGGCCTTCGGCATCGCCACCGAGTACTGGGATTGGCAGGGCCGGCACATTTTGGTCAGTCCTGACACCATTGTCGCGGTCCTCGCCGCACTCGACATTGACGCCAGCACGCCGGAAGCGGCAGCTGCTGCGTTGGCGAATCATCACCGCCGACCGTGGACGCAGATGTTGCCACCCTGCATGGTGATCCGAGAAGGTCGCACCGCTTCGGTCTGGGCACACGTGCCGCACGGCGACCCGGTCACCGTCTGGATCGAACTCGAGACCGGCGGGACGAGGGATCAGCTGCCTCAGCTGGAGAACTGGACACCTCCGCAACGCATTGATGACGGCTGGGTCGGTGAGGCGTCCTTCGAAATCCCTGCGGATCTGCCGCTCGGTTACCACACTCTGAAGGCCACGAGCGGATCGCGACAAGCATCGATGCCAGTGATCATCACCCCGCAGTGGGTGGGCTCTCCGGAACGGATGGGGCAGCGTCGCGGCTGGGGTTTCGCCACTCAGCTTTACAGCGTCCGCTCACAGCAGTCCTGGGGCGTCGGCGACCTGACTGATCTTGAGGACCTCGCGGTGTGGTCGGCCGCCGAACACGAGGCGGATTTCATCCTCGTCAACCCGCTCCATGCTGCCGAGCCGGTAGCGCCGATGGAGCCCTCGCCATACCTGCCCAGCAGTCGTCGCTTCGCCAATCCGCTCTATCTGCGACCAGAACGCATTCCGGAGTACGCCGTGGCCGACGCCGAGCGGCGGGAGGCGATCGAGGTGATCAGAGCCAAGCTACTTGTCGCGATCGCCGACTCAGCTCAGATTGATCGTGATCGCTCCTGGCAGGCCAAGCGCGACGCACTCGAGATCATCTTTTCGGTGCCGCGTACGCCTGGCCGAGAAGCCTCGTTCGCTGCGTATCGGCGTCGTGAGGCCAGCGGCTTGGAGAGATTCGCGAGCTGGGCTGCGCTGTCGGAGGAGTATGGCCCGAACTTCTCCGATTGGCCGGCCGAACTCCAAGACCCTGAATCCCCTGCTGTCGCCGCCTTCGCAGTGGCACAGTCGGCCAAGATCGACTTCCACTGCTGGTTGCAGTGGCTGATGGACGAGCAGCTGGCCGGCGTGCAGCAGGCGGCCCAACGCGCGGGCATGGCACTCGGGGTGATGCACGACCTGGCCGTAGGCGTGAATTCACGTGGCGCGGACGCGTGGAGCTTGCAGGACAGCTATGCCGCAGGTGTCACGGTCGGTGTCCCGCCTGATGCGTTCAATCAGCAGGGGCAGGACTGGAATCAGCCACCGTGGCGGCCTGATCAACTCGCCGCTACGGCGTACGCGCCCATCCGCGACATGGTCTCAACGATCTTGAGGCACGCCGGCGGCCTGCGTGTTGATCATGTCATCGGGCTGTTCCGGCTGTGGTGGATTCCGCAGGGCGCACCTCCCACGCAGGGGACGTATGTTCGCTACGACCACGAGGCGATGATCGGCATTCTGGCTTTGGAGGCCCATCGCGCTGGGGCTGTTGTGGTCGGCGAGGATCTCGGGACTGTCGAGCCATGGGCTCGTGACTACCTGCGGGAGCGAGGGATTCTCGGCACATCGATCTTGTGGTTCGAGTTCGATTGGGATGGTGACGGAAAGCCCCTTGCGCCGGAGAAGTGGCGGGAATACTGCCTGGCCTCAGTCACCACCCACGACCTGCCGCCTACGGCCGGCTTTCTGACAGGTGATCACGTGCGGCTGCGTGATCAACTCGGCGTCTTGACCCGCTCCTTGGACGAGGAGCTGCAAGCCGATCAGGCCGATCGCCAAGCCTGGCTGGACAACCTGCGCAATCGGGATGCGTTGCGGCCCGAGGCCGGTGTGGAGGAGACCATCGAAGCCCTACACCGCTATCTGACCTGGACCCCATCGCGACTGCTCAACCTCTCGCTGGCTGACGCGGTCGGCGAACGGCAGCTACAGAATCAGCCGGGCACAATCGATGAATATCCCAACTGGCGAGTCCCGCTCACCGGATCTGATGGTGCGCTGGTGATGTTGGAGGACATCTTCACGAACCGGCGCACCGCAGATCTTGCCAAGATCATGAGTGGCGGCCGTTAGACCAGGGACTCACCGGGGACCGAGGTCAATCCCGCCCTGTTCAACCATTCTGCGCAGAGCATCGGCTTCATCTTGGGTCAAAATGCCTGCCTGGACCGCCTTATCCAGCCAAGGGTCCAAGGCGGCCGGCCCTTTTTCCGCATAATCCGCGTGGACCTGGTCGAGAGCCGCCCTGACCTCGGCCTCGTCGGCGCCGAGCATGCTGGACAAGGTCTTGACCAGGACCTCCTCCTGCTCAGGGCTCATCGGCCATGCTGGGGCTCCATTTTGCGGTGCCGGATTGCCAGGCGCGGGCGCAGCTGGATTGTCCGGCGCGGGGGCAATAGTGGGCGCGGTCGTCGGGTTAGGCACAACTGGTGTGTCAGCGTACGCGGCACTTGCTACTCCCATGCCGGCGCCAAGCACTAGCAGTCCTGAGCCTATTGCGACTGCAGTTCTTATCGAGACTGCCACGTTGCTCGGTACTCCTTGTCGTCGGATCACAGGCGTTGCGGAAATAGTGTGGAGCCCGTACCTAGCAATCACCTGGGTGGAACCTGGCAGCCAGCTAGCAATCTGAGTCGGCATGCGGGCGCTGGATATGGTCGAGCTGTGGCCGGTGATGTGGTGTCGGCAAAGAAAGAGCAGCCGCCGAAGCAGGTGAATCAGAGCCTGCTGACGGTGCTGGTCGCATTCCTCGTCAACGTGCTGATCGCCATCGCCAAATCCGTAGCGGCGGTCATCACGTCATCGGCGTCCATGCTGGCGGAGGCCGCGCACTCGTGGGCAGATGCCGGCAACGAGATCTTCTTGCTGATCGCCGACCGGCGATCCGACCGTGGGCGAGACAGCGAGCATCCGATGGGGTTCGGCCGCGAGGCGTACGTCTGGTCGATGTTTGCTGCCTTCGGCCTCTTTACTGCGGGCGCAGTGGTGTCCATCTGGCATGGTGTCCAGCAGCTGATCGCACCAGAAGAGGCCTCGAACTTTCTCGTCGCGTACGTGGTCCTCGGCATCGCCTTCGTGCTCGAAGGGATCTCTTTCGCTCAGGCAACTTTTCAAGCCCGGCGGATGGCAGCTCAGCTCGATCGCGGCGTGATGAACTTCATCTTCAACACGTCAAATCCCACGCTGCGCGCTGTCGTCGCCGAAGACGCGGCGGCCCTGATCGGCATCACCATTGCCGTCATCGGAATTGCGCTCCACCAAGTCACCGGATCAGCGACGCCCGACGCCATCGGCTCCATTCTGGTTGGCCTGCTGTTGGCGGTCGTCGCAGTCTTCTTGATCGACCGCAACCGACGCTTCCTGGTCGGTGAGGAGGTGCGCCCCGAGGTTCGCCAACAGGTTCTCCGCCAGCTTCTGGAACGTCCCGACATCGATCGGATCACCTATTTGCATCTTGAGTTTGTCGGTCCGGGTCGGTTGTATCTGGTTGCTTCGGTCGACATGGCGGGTGACGACGTCGAGCACAGTCTGGCTGTCCGGTTGCGGCAAGTGGAGCGAGAGCTGGAAGAGCACGAAAACATCGAGGAGGCCGTGCTCACCCTCGCGACTCCCGACGAGGTGTCGCTGGTCCCGTGACCTGGCCGCATTACGTGCCGGCTGTCAGCAGATCGGCGGCCTCTTTCACACCGTCAACGCAGTAGATCAACTCACCCATCACTCGCCCGGCACTGAGCCGCTGCAAAAGTGGCCAAGCGGGATAGACGTCGGTCCAGTACTCCCGACCGACCAAGATCAACGGAACAACCAGGCTGGCGTCGGCAGCGTAGAAATTCTCGGTCACGGCTTGGAAGATCTCCTGCACCGTGCCGGCCTGACCCGGAAGGTAGACGACTCCGCCGCCGCAGTGATGGAGCAGCGTGTCCTCTCGCAGTGCATTGGAAAAGTACTTGGCGATCTCCGTGGCAAAGACATTGGTGGGTTCGTGGCCGTAGAACCAGGTCGGGATGCTGAGACTGCGGCCTGCCGAGGCGACCGGCCATCGGGCCCGTACTTCGAAAGCGGTGTGCGCCCATGCATCGATACTCGGCCGGTCCGTCGGCGCCGGTGTCATGATCATCAGGGCATCGTCGAGCGAGCCCGGCCATGGGCTCAGATAGGCACCGAGATTTGCTGCCTCCATTGCCCCGGGACCGCCGCCAGTGAGTACGGTGCGGCCTGACAGGGTCAGGTTTTCTCCCAGCTCGGCCGCAGCGCGATAGGTCTCCTCGCCGCGTGGCACGGCGTGACCGCCCATGATCCCGACGATCTTGCGTCGGTCCAGGTTTGTTGTCGCATCCTCGAGCGCATCAGCAATCGCGTGATCATGAAGAGTCGCGCCTAGCTCGGCGGTGAGTGACGCCGCCGGGTGGGCGTGGGACCAGGCATAGATCGCCGCATCGAGGCTTGCGGCGTATTCGCCGGCGCCGTACAGCTCGGCAGCGTCGTACAGACGCGCTCGGTACGGGTCGAACGGCAGGTCGGGCAGGCGCGGGAACAGCAGCGCACCGGATCTGCGGAGGTCGTGTTCTACCGTCGGGGCGAACTGGCAACCGAGGAAGACGGCGCCGCGAGGATCAACCCTTCGCAGCGCGTCGGTTCGTTCGGTGAGATCGACAGACTGGACGAACCACCCGTTCAGGCGGCGGGTTTTGCCAATGTGGGCGTCGAAATCGGTCAAACTCTCGATCTCGATCAGGCGTCGAGTCACAGCGCGGCCCCTCGGCTTCTCATGGTGTGGGCATTCTGCCAGGCGTCACAATTGCGAGCGCAAGGCTGGAGAGATCATGGTCTCGATGGTTGGCTAAGAGAGTGAATAGGTCGCGTGGTTGCTTGAGGGCGACCCATCGATCCGCTGGCGGGTGCACCGAGACCTACCCGACAGCACTGAATCGACGGTTTGCGCTGAGCAAGCCAGGGTCGCGACCGAGGGCTGGGGCGCCAAGCTGATCTCGCTGCAAGATCCCGATGGTCGCTTGGGACGCGGCGGCCCGAGCCGCGATCGCTAGCTGTTAGGCCTTCATCTGGTGACAGCCATTCCCCTGGATCGGTGGATCCACAGCTCGACCACGGTCAAGCTAGCGGCCGCGCTGAGCAGGAGTCCGAGCGGGTAGACAGCTGTGCGGGGGAGCCCCAGACCTGCGAAGGCCGACCGCGAGATGTCGAAGGTCATGAACACTAGCGCCAGGGCGAAGCTGCGAAGCATCCACTCGCGGTGCTCGCTGAAACGGTGAGCGCGGACCCGCTGGAGTGCGATTGCGGTTGCGGCGGACCAAGAGATGGCCCAGGCCGCAAAGACGACCTTGCCAGCCCAGCCGACGTCGAAGAACGCGGCGATCACCAAGCCACATGCGCTCGTAAGCCAGGTGAGGAGGACATATGTCCGACCGATCGCCCGGTGAACTCGTGGCCTGCGGCTGAGCAGCTGGGACGCGACCCTCAGCTGGACGGCCGCGGCGATGAGAGCGATGCTGCCAGTCAACGCATGGAGAACGAATAGCGGTGGTGCGGCCCGGCCGCCCGGGACGTCAGCCACACCGGCGAGGGAAAGTATTTCGAGGATCGCGGTGTACACGCCGAACGCGCCGTAGAAGGCGCACACGGCGACACCCGACCAACCAAGAAGCGGACCAAGAGCTCGGACTCGGGACGGTCCGGACGATGATAGGCGGTTCTTGGTAGCAACCGCCCCTGCGCTGATCCCAGGCAACGACATCTCTTCAGCCACCTCTCACAAATACCCGTGTGGATAAGTAGCTTAGTGGCCAAACTGTTTAGTCACAAGGTAGTATTGTGACTGTGATAACTTCGTCATCCACCGAGGTCGTGACTGCACTGCACCGTTTTGGTCTGGAGCGCGACCGGCTGCGTACAGCCATGGCACGGCGGCTAGGTGTCGCCCTGGCCGACCTCGACGCTCTGGAGCATCTCGAGCTTGCCGGACAGCTGTCCCAGAGAGACCTGGCCGAACGGCTGCTGCTGTCCTCCGGCGCGGTCACCTTTCTGGTCGACCGGCTGGAGCAGGCCGGGTTGGTGCGTCGGCAACCACACCCCACGGACCGGCGTACGACCCTCGTCGCGCTTGCCCCGGGGGCCGAGCTGCCAAAGGTCCCCGAGCTGGACCGATACCACCAAGCGACGCAGCGTGAAGCGGCGCGACTGTCCGCAGCCGGCCGCACCAGCCTGGCCGGCTTCCTGTCAGCCATGACCGGCCACGCTGCGGAAGCCACCGCCGCGTTGCGGCAACCCAAAGCACGGCGCGCATAAGGCATAGCGGCTCAACCTGTCACACTTGCCCCGTGCGTGACGTGGTGATCTTGGGCAGTACCGGCTCGATCGGTACCCAGGCCTTGGAGGTCGTCGCCGAGCATCGTGATCAGTTCCAGGTGGTAGGCCTGGCTGCTGGGGGCCAGCAGATTGCGCTGCTGGCGCAGCAGGCGCTGGACAGCGGTGCGCGGACCGTTGCGGTCAGCCGGGCGACAACCGTGCAGGACCTGCAGTTGGCTCTTTACGCCGAGGCAAGCCGACGTGGCTGGGCGGAGGGAAAGTTCACGCTGCCGCGCATCCTGGCGGGCCCGGATGCGCCCGCCGAGCTGGCGGCGATGCCGTGCGACGTCGTCCTCAACGGGATCACGGGCTCCACCGGGCTTGCGGCAACGCTGGTCGCACTGCGAGCTGGGCGGATCCTTGCCCTGGCCAACAAAGAGTCTCTGGTGGTCGGCGGCGCGCTGGTTACCCAAGCAGCACGTCCAGGTCAGATTGTTGCCGTCGACTCCGAACACTCGGCGCTGGCGCAATGCCTTCGCGGTGGCTCCGCGGCGGAGGTCGATCGGCTTATTCTCACCGCAAGCGGCGGACCCTTCCGGGGACTCAGCCGCGAACAGATGAGCAATGTCACTCCGGATCAGGCCCTGGCACACCCGACCTGGAACATGGGCCGGGTGATCACGACCAACTCCGCAACGCTGGTGAACAAGGGTTTGGAACTGCTCGAGGCGCACCTGCTGTACGGCGTGGACCTGGAACGAATTGATGTGGTGGTGCATCCGCAGTCGATCGTGCACTCCATGGTGCAGTTCGTCGATGGCTCGACGCTCGCGCAGTGTTCGCCACCAGACATGAAGCTTCCGATTGCGCTGGGTCTGAGCTGGCCTGATCGGCTGCCTGGCGTCGCGCGGCCGTGCGATTGGCGTACGGCAGCGAGCTGGACCTTTGAGCCGCTCGACAATCTGGCATTCCCCGCTGTTGAACTCGCCCGCTTGGCGGGGCGGCTGGGAGGAACGGCTCCTGCTGCGTACAACGCGGCGAACGAGGTCTGCGTAGACGCCTTCCACGATGGCCGAATCGGATTCAACCGGATCATCGACGTCGTCGCCCTGGTACTCGCCGAGCACACCGGTTCGGATCCCGACGTAGGCTCGATGCTGGTCGCGAGCGATCAGCTCACGCTTGAGGTGGTGCTGGCGGCCGATGCCTGGGCACGAGCCCGGGCCACCGACCTCACCGAAGCAACGGAGCACGCGCGCTAGATGGACCTCGTGATCTACATTGCCGGTGCCGTCGTCTTCTTCGGACTGGTGATGGCCTCAATTGCCTTGCACGAGATAGGTCACCTCGTTCCGGGCAAGCTGTTCGACGTCAAGACGACCGAATACTTCATCGGCTTCGGTCGCAAGCTGTGGTCGCGGCGTCGAGGTGAGACCGAGTACGGCGTCAAGGCGGTTCCAGTGGGCGGCTACGTCCGGCTTGTCGGCATGTTTCCGCCCTCAAAGGACCGACCCGGCCAGGTTCGCACCTACAGCACGGGGCCGTTTCGCGCGCTGGCCGACAATGCCAGAGCGGCGGAGTGGTCGGCGATCCGTCCCGAGGACCAGGGGCGACTCTTCTACGAGAAGCCGTTCTGGCAGAAGTTGATCATCATGGCCAGCGGCCCGACGATGAACATCCTGCTGGCATTCTTGATCTTGCTAGGCGTGTCGGTCAGCTATGGCGTCTATCGCTCCCAGTTGACGATCAGCAAGGTCCAGGAATGCATTGTCGTCGCGAACGCCGCCGATCAGAGTTGCACTGGGAAACCGCCGACGCCGGCTGCGCAGTCGGGTATCCAGCCTGGCGACAAGATCGTCGCGTTCAACGGAACCCCGGTCTCTTCCTGGGACGACGTCTCTCGTCTGATTCGATCGAATTTGGACCACCCGGCGCTGCTGAGCGTCGAGCGGGCCGGTCAGCGCATCGACCTGAAGCCCGTCAATACGGTCATCACTGGCGTACCGGATAGGTACGACCCATCGAGGCGCATCGCCGCCGGGTTCTTTGGTGTTGAACCCGAGATCGTCCGGGAGCGCGGCGGGCCGGTTGCCGTCATCGGCGATATGTGGCAGATGACCAAGCAGACTGTTGTGGCACTTGCTTATTTCCCCGTGAAGGTCTTCTACACCGGTTACAACCTCGTGACCGGGAAGCCGAGAGATGTCTACGGCCCGATGTCGATCGTGGGCGCGAGTCGAGCGGCAGGGGAGATCGCCTCGACAAACCAGATTGACCCAGCCGCGAAGGTGGCGAGTCTGTTCACCGTGCTCGGCGCAGTCAACCTGTTCGTCGCCCTCTTCAACTTCGTACCGCTTGCTGCCATTGGACGGTGGGCACGTGGCAGCGGCGTTCTACGAAGCTGTCAGGCGGGCGATTGCTCGGCTCTTCGGACGTCCCGACCCTGGGCCCGTAGACACCGCGAGGCTGCTGCCGGTGGCGTACGTCGTCGGCGGCCTGATCCTGATCTCGGGTGTCGTGTTGATCTTGGCTGATCTGATCGATCCGATTCGCCTCTTTTGACACCGGGTCGTCATGGCGGGTCGGGTGCGCGGCTGAGGTAGTGGTGGCCGGTTGGTGTCGTGATGATGATCTTGTGTGGTCCATCGTGGAGGCCATAGTTGATGACGTTGATGTGCCAGCCGGGCATCTCGCGGGCGTAGTTGCACCTTGCGCACGTACCGCGGCCATTGGTGTAGCTAGTTGGTCCTCCCTCAGCGTGGCGGGTGCTGTGGTCGATGTGTCGGATTGGCGCATCGCAGTAGGGGCTGCGACAGATTTGGTCTCGAAGTTTGATGAGTTGGGCGAGTCCGCCGTCGAAATGCCGGCGGGCCGGGTCGCTACCGACGACCACCTGCAGGCTGCCCGGCGCTTGGGGAGGTTACTCGTCGTCTTCCCCGTGCAGGGCGGACTTTCTGCGCTCGAGCCGCCAGTGGATCTCGTGGGTGTTCGGGTGTCGCCACTCGCGCATCCGGTACTCGAAACCCGGTAGCAGCACGATCGGGATCGGATCAGGGGAGGCCGGAGCGACTGCCCCCACCACGATCTTGGCGTCCGTGGGGATGAACGGGGATTGCGCGGGGATCGGTGCCGTGACGATCTCCACTGGGTCTCCATAGGGGCGCGGCATGCGGGCAACTTTAGCAGACATTGATAATAGAGCTGGCATAGTAACGATTTGGAGACTCTATAGAGTGCTGATAGCATACACAGCAATAACCAGCAAGTGTGCGCGCTGGACCACTCCCGGTCTGCAAAACGGACGTGCTCTGACCCCTCGCCAGAGCCGACCCGGGCTGAAGGGCGTGCCCGAGCCGCCCGGCTCACCGACCCAGCAGTACCGAGAGAAGGAGCAACACACATGGACACGAACACCCAGGTCAGGCCGCCGGTCGAGACGCCTCCGGCGGCCAAGGCCAAGAAGCCGATCTACAAGAGGTGGTGGGCGATCGCGCTGGCCGCCGTCTTCGTGATCGGCGGCATGTCGCGGGCGATTGGCGATGACGCCAAGCCGGTCGCCGCCACGCCCGCCGCGAGTGCGCCGGTCGAGGAGAAGTCTGAGCCCAAGGCCAAGGAGCCGGTCGCGGAGGCTCCGGAGGCAGCACAGGCTCCGGCGCCCAAGCCGAAGCCAGCACCAGCACCAGCTAAGCCGACTCTGACCAATAGTCAGGAGCAGGCCATCGGCGCAGCCGAGGACTACCTCGACTACATGGCGTTTAGTCGCAAGGGCCTGATCCACCAGCTGTCATCCGACGCGGGCTCCGGCTTCTCCAAGGCCGACGCCACCTTCGCGGTCGATCACATCACGGTGAACTGGAACGAGCAGGCGGCTAAGGCCGCTCAGCAGTACCTGGACTACAGCCACTTCTCCCGCTCCGGTCTGATCCATCAGCTGGAGTCGGAGGCCGGATCGGGCTTCACCCACAAGCAGGCCGTGTACGGCGTGAACAAGGCTGGCCTCTGAGCCGTCTGGTCAGGGTGGCCCCGCCTTGGCGGGGGCCGCCTCGGCTGCGGCTTGGCGGCGAGGTACCGCTAGCGCCACCGACACTGTCGAGAGACGCGCCGAGGCGCACCCAGCGGGAACCAAGGCGCACCCAAGGTGCCGCCGGACCCCGGCAGCGCTCCCCCGCCTCGGGCGACAGATGTCGCACCTGAGCCCGCCGAGGGGGCGGCTCGGAGCACTGCAAATCCGATTCAACATTTCCCGATCTGGTCCGAGCGCGACGGTGCGCTGGCACCTTGACCCGCTACAACCCAAAAGTTTCGGCAACGACCGTCGTGGCCGAGAGACAAAAGGAGCAACACATGACCGACATCATGATTCGCGTCGAAGCCGAGGACTACGACGCATGGCTGAAGACCCACTACGACCACGTCGAGGACCGTCACTCATACGGCATGACAGATGGGCCCGTCTACCGAGACATCGATAACTCAAATTCGGCGCTGTTCCACATCCACGTCGAGAACCTCGACCGTGCGATGCAGTGGTTCCGCACGGACACGTTCAAGGAAGCGACGAAGCGGGCCACGGTCGTTGGTCGGGACTTCTACTTGGCCGAGAAGCAGCAACCTCGCCCTCAGGCGTAGTCGACCGCGAGCGCCAGCGACGCTGCCTGCCCGACCTCGTTCCGGTCGCGGACGTGTCCGTCTCGGTGCCAGCGGAGTTCGCAAGCAAGGCCGTCGCGAAGGACAAGAATGCTTACGGCTGGGGCTGTTGCAAGGAGTTCATCAGCGGTCCGAGCGGATATACAGGTGGCGAGTACAAGAGCGGCCTAGTCCTTATCGACGGCAAGGTTGGCGACCCCAGCTAGTGATTGTCACCGAGTAACCACCAACAGCAGACCCCGGTCGAGCACGATGGCCGGGGTCAGCTGTATTTAGACGCGCACGCCGGCGCGGATGGATCGCCATGGTGTCGGGTGCTGGCCGGACACCGACTCGGCGATGTTTCCGTTCGGTGCGGCCGCGTGCCAGGTAGCCCCGCCGATCGCCTCATGGGCGTGCTTGTGAGCACACGCTGCCGCCGCCTTGAACCCCATCGTGGTGATGCCGGCTCCAGTGAGCTGGGCGTCGACCCGGCGGCGGGTCTCCGGATCGACGTGTCGGGTTTCGACACGACGACCTCGGCGACCCGTTCACTCAGCTCCCCGGAAACAAAGGTGGTAGGTGTCGGGCAGCTCGAACCACCAGGCCCGGGCGGTGTTGAGCCGGCGGGCCGCGAGAGTTGCGGATATGTGGCAGGCGAGACCGATTTGTTCGGCGATGCCGCGACCAATCGCAGCCGGATGCACATCGCTGGCGATTTGTTGACTACCTGGATGTTTGATTGGCCCATCGGACGCTACTGGCTGCAGCCAGGCGTAGGGCGAGGTCAGTGCCGAACTCGGACGACCAGCTTGCCAGTTGCCACGTTGCTTTCCATGTCCCTGTGGGCTTGGCGAACCTCCTCGAGTCCGTCGTAGACGTGGTGCACAGTGATCGGCAGACTGCCATCGGCGACTGCCTCGAGGACCCGCTGCAAGGCCTCACGGGGAAGGTCTGAGGCCCTTCCTTCGTACGCGGTGAGGCGCACGCCCGCCGGGATGTAGTCGATCGGGTAGAAGTCTTTGACCGTCCACTGGTTGGAGAGCAGACCTGTGAAGCAGACGGTGCCATGGACGCGTACGCATCGGAGGGTGTCCGGCAGACTTGGGGTGCCCACGAGTTCGAGCGCGGCGTCGACGCCATCCGGGAATTGCTTGCGCACCTCCCCGGCGATCTCGCCAGTGTCGATGATCGGCAGATCGATCCCTCGCTGTTTCAGCATGTCAAGGCGGTCCGGTCGCCGAGTAGTCGCCAAGACGGTGGCACCTAACTGCTTGGCGAGTGCAGCCGCGGCAAGTCCAACCGATGAGGTGCCACCGCGGATGAGGAGGGTCTCGCCGGGCTGCAGGTCAAGTCCGATGGTCAGCGAACCGTTCGCTGTCTGAATCATCTCCGGTAGAGCGCCGACGACCTCCCACGGCAGCTCAGTGCTCATGGGTATGACTTGGGTCAGCGGAACCGACGTGTATTCGGCGTAGCTACCGTCGTAGGTCCGGCCCATATCGCCCATCATCGCCACGACTTGCTGGCCTGATGTCAGGCCACTGCCGGCAGGGGCCGCGTCGACCGCGCCCGCACACTCGATACCGAGGACCCTGGGAAAGGTCACCGCGGCTCCGGACAGGCCGAGCCGCGTCATCAGCTCCGAACGGTTGAGCCCAAACGCCTCGACGCGGATGCGCACCCAGCCTTCCCGTTCGGGTGGCAACGGCCAATCTTGAACGACGAGGTTCTCTGCAGGTCCGGGTTGGGACAATACGACGGCGCGCACCAGGAGATGCTATTCGGCCGCACGCACGGAGGGAGCCTTCCCCAGCAGCTGAACCTGAAGAGCCTCAGTCAGCCAGGCCTGGAAGCGATCGACGGACCAGCCACGTTGCCGGACCAGTTTGTCGTACAGCGACGGATCGTTGTAGAACCACATCAGGTCTGCCGCAACCTCAATATCGAGGTCAGGTCGTAGCGCCCCAGCGTCGGCGAACATCTGTGCAGCTTCTTGCATAGCTTGTCGGCGCTGCTCGACCATCGCGACGTAGAGTTTCGCCGCCTCCGGGTCGCTGGTGGCTGCGCCCTCAAAGGCACGCCAGGCCGACGAAAGCCGACGGTCGATCCCCACCACGAGAGACGCGTACATTGCGAGCCGTTTGGCATGATCGGTCTCTGCGAGCATCGCTCTGATCTCCGGCCGATCTACCAGGGGTACCGGCTCGTCGTCGCCCACGATCGCGAAGTCATACGCCAACTTCATCAGCTGAGCCTTGCCGCCAACGGAGTCAAAGACCGTCTTCCGACTCACCCCAGCGGCCGTGGCGACGGCATCGATGGTGGTACGGGCGTACCCGTATTCAGCAAAAAGCTCCGCAGCAGCATCAACGATCCGCCTCCTGGTCTGCCGGGCTTGATCAGCCCGCAGTGTCGAGGAGTACGTGCGGGTCTTGTCCGCCATGAACACCATCTAAGCGCCTGCCGTTGGAGCTTTGATTAAGTCGTTGACTTAGTGATTTTACTCTAAGTATAGTGAATTACGGGCGGATAGGCCAGCAGGAGGGGAGGTGCGGCGTGAGCACGAGTCTTCCGGTGCTAGCTGGATCGGTATCCACTGCGATCTTCATCGCCAGCACCCTGCCCATGCTGGTGAAGGCGCGACGCACCAAGGACCTCGCCTCATACAGCTTGGGCAACATCCTGCTCGCCAATATCGGCAACCTGACCTACGCGGTCTATGTGTTCAGCCTGCCGTTGGGACCGGTCTGGGCATTGCATGGCTTCCACCTCTGTGCCACAGGCCTGATGCTGTTCTGGTATGTCAGACATGCTGGCCGGCATCGACGACCCACGAAGGCCAGCATTGACCGGTCCGAGGGAATCTATGGCTCAACCGCCGTGCCGCGCAGCTCTTCTGCAAGGGCGGGAAGGTCGAGGGTCAGTGTGTTCCAGACCACCCGATGATCAATGTCGCGAAACGTATCCTTGGCGGGCCTCCTACAGAACTGGCAATGGAGGCAGTCGTCCACTCCTCGCGGCCGGAAGTCACGTTAGGCTGGATTGCCGGCGAGCCTGAAATGGGGACGGCCTCGCCACGCACCGCACAGAAAGGCCTCATGAGCATCGACCTGGGTCTGCCAACCCTTCCTCCACCCACCCTGACACCGCGTCGCAAGAGCCGGCAGATCAAGGTCGGCAAGGTCGCCGTCGGCGGTGATGCGCCGATCAGCGTCCAGTCCATGACCACGACGCTCACCGCAGACATCAACGCCACACTGCAGCAGATCGCTGAGCTGACGGCGACGGGTTGCGACATCGTCCGCGTCGCCGTGCCCAGTCAGGACGACGCCGAAGCATTGCCGATCATCGCCAAGAAGTCCCAGATCCCGGTGATCGCCGACATTCACTTCCAGCCCAGGTACGTCTTCGCGGCGATCGACGCTGGATGTGCCGCCGTTCGTGTCAATCCAGGCAACATCCGCGCTTTCGATGATCAAGTGAAGGAAATCGCCCACGCCGCTGCTGCGGCAGGGTGCTCGATCCGGATCGGAGTCAATGCTGGGTCGCTCGACAAGCGGCTCCTTGCCAAGTACGGCAAAGCCACTCCTGAGGCGCTGGTCGAGTCCGCTCTCTGGGAAGCCAGCCTCTTCGAGGAGCACGGATTTCGGGACTTCAAGATCTCCGTGAAGCACCATGACCCCGTTGTGATGGTGCGCGCTTACGAGCTGCTGGCCGAGGCCTGCGACTACCCGCTGCATCTCGGAGTGACCGAAGCGGGTCCGGCCTTCCAGGGCACGATCAAATCTGCCGTCGCTTTCGGCGCGCTGCTCTCCAAGGGAATTGGTGACACCATCCGGGTGTCCTTGTCCGCACCTCCTGTCGAAGAGGTCAAAGTCGGCATCAAGATCTTGGAGTCGCTGAACCTGCGGCCTCGGCACCTGGAAATTGTTTCCTGTCCGTCCTGCGGCCGCGCCCAGGTCGATGTTTACAAGCTGGCCGATGAGGTAACTGCTGGCTTGGAGGGGCTGGAGGTCCCGCTTCGCGTTGCCGTGATGGGCTGTGTCGTCAACGGGCCTGGGGAGGCACGCGAAGCTGATCTTGGAGTTGCCTCCGGCAATGGCAAGGGCCAGATCTTCGTACGCGGTGAGGTGATCAAGACGGTCAAGGAGGCCGACATCGTCGAGACTCTCATCGAAGAGGCGATGCGGCTTGCGGAGGAGATGGGTGAATCGATGTCCGCCGGAGACGGCGTGCCTGTGGTCAGCGTGCACTGAGCATGCGCAAGGTCGCCAGCACGATTACGTCGCGATGGGCTCGCGAGGGCTCAGTGCGGGTGCTGAATCGAAGCGACCTCCCTGCCGCCATCCGGCTGCTGTCGGCCAAGCCGATTGAAAACGTCTTTGTCGCCTCTCGGGTACGAGCGGCGGGACTCGAGCACGCAAGTCTTGGCTGTCCCGTCTGGGGATACGAGCGCGGCGGCCTGCTCCGTGCCCTGTGCCACGCGGGGTCCAACCTGGTACCTGTCAACGCCGACGAGCTGGCGCTCGAGGCATGGACGGAGTTCGCTGGTCCAAACCGGATGTGTGCATCGATCATCGGCCCGTCGCACACCGCGCTTGAGCTATGGAGCAAGCTTTCCGAGCGTTGGGGTGGCGCATGGAGCGATGTCCGCGACGTACGGCCGCATCAGCCAGTGATGTCGATCAGCTCACCGCCGGCCATTCCCGTCGACCGGCGGGTGCGGCGGGTGACTCTTGATCAGTGGGACGCCTACACCGAGGCGGCGGTGAAGATGTACACCGAGGAAATCGGCGTCTCACCCGTTCAGGGCAATCCGGCGGGCTACCGCTTCTACGTCCGGCAACTGATCGCCTCGGGTCGTGCCTTTGGCATCTTCGACGGCAATCGCGTGCTCTTCAAGGCCGATCTTGGCTCGGTGTCGGGCTCGGTGTGCCAGGTCCAGGGCGTCTGGTTGGAGCCTGAGCTGCGAGGGCAGGGCCTGGCTGCGCCAGCCATGGCGGCCGTCGTCCAGTTGGCGCGTACGGTCGTTCCGACCGTGTCGCTGTACGTCAACGACTACAACCAACCTGCGCGGGCGACGTACGCGAGAGTGGGGTTCACCGAGGTCGGCGAGTTCGCTACGGTCCACTTTTGATGGCGATACCTGCCCGGCTGGCAGCAACCTGGATCGGTCTGTTGATGATCTTGTCCGGCTGCGCAGATGCCCAGCCGGCGGGCGAGCGTACGCCGACGGCTCCGACTCCCATCCCGGCTGCAACATCGAGCACGCCAGCGGCCGGCCCCTCATCTGGTCAGCCCACCAAACAGCCGGCAGCCAAACCCCAACGGACCAGCGTCACGGTGGTGATGAATGGAGATCTGCTGTGGCACAACACCTTGTGGTACTCCGCCAAGGAGGATGCGCGGCGTCGCGGGCGCGGTGGTTACGATTTCGCGCCTCTCTTGGCAGGTATGAAGCCGGTCGTCGCATCGGCCGACCTGGCGATCTGTCACGAGGAGGTGCCGCTGGCTCCAGCAGGCGGGCCGTACCGAAACTATCCGCTCTTCTCAGCTCCGCCGCAGGTCGTGAAAGCCATCAAGGCGACCGGCTACGACGTCTGCACAACTGCGTCCAACCACGCTGTCGATCAAGGCTTCGGCGGCGTACGGCGGACTCTCGATGATCTTGATCGGGTCAAGATCGCTCATGCCGGAACGGCACGTAGCAACGCGGAATCGCAGCGGTCAACGATTTTCACGACGCGGCAGGGTGTCAAGATCGGCATCGTCGCTGCGACATTCAGTTTGAATGGATTGCCCATGCCGAAGGGTAAGCCATGGGCCGTACACCGGCTCAGCACCAAGGAGCTCCTGAGTCAAGCACGTCGCGCGCGGGCAGCAGGAGCAGACATCGTCCTCGCGGCCGTCCACATCGGAACCGAATACTCCACTCATGAGAACGCGCAGCAAGTCGCCCTCGCCCGCGCACTCACGGCGTCTCCGGATGTTGATCTTGTCTATATGCATCACCCACATGTCGTGCAGCCGTGGACCATCGTGAACAAGAAGTGGGTGCTCTACGGCGTTGGCAACACCGTGGCGCAGCAAGAGGCCAACCGCACCTATGAAGGAGCGACCGGGCGGTTCACCTTCACCCGCGTGGGGAATGGCCGATTCACGGTCAGCAAAGCGGAATACATTCCCACCCTCGTCACCTTCTACCGGCCTGGCCGACCGGCCCGGCTGTATCACGTATCTGCGAAGTTGAAGACCGCCACAGGATCATTTCGCGGCCGGCTGCTTGACGCCCAACGGCGTACCACCGCAACCGTGACGCGCAAGCACCCTCCAGGATTAAAGCGGGGATAGCCGTCGCATTGTTTGCAATACAGTGCTCGTGCATCGCGCGCGCTGTCGTGCTGAGGAGGAGGGAGCGGACGCGCTTTTCGTCTGCGAGTGACGACGAAGTAAACAGCCTTCAAGCGCGGTGCAGGAGCCGAGACAATACAGTGCTCGGGTGATCACCCGAATGTCGGAGCTTTTTGTTCGCACGCTGCGCGAGGATCCGGCCGATGCAGAGGTGCCCAGCCATCGCTGGCTGGTGCGTGCCGGATATATCCGCCGGGCGGCACCCGGCATCTACACCTGGCTGCCGCTGGGCTACCGCGTGCTACGCAAAGTGGAGCAAATCGTCCGCGAAGAGATGGATGCGATCGGGGCTCAGGAGGTGCATTTTCCCGCGCTGCTCCCGAAGGAGCCCTATGACGCATCTGGGCGCTGGAGCGAATACGGCGACAGCCTATTCCGCCTCAAGGACCGCAAGGGTGCGGACTATCTGCTCGGTCCGACACATGAGGAGATGTTCACCCTTTTGGTGAAGGACCTGTACTCCTCTTACAAGGACCTTCCGTTGTCGCTCTACCAAATCCAAACGAAGTACCGCGACGAAGCACGCCCGAGAGCCGGGCTGCTGCGCGGCCGCGAGTTCGTGATGAAGGACTCCTACTCCTTCGACATCGACGATGAAAGTCTCGCCAAGTCGTACGAGGCCCATCGCGACGCGTACATCAAGATCTTCAACCGACTCGGCTTCGAGTACGTGATTGTGCACGCCATGTCAGGAGCCATGGGCGGCTCTGCGAGCGAGGAATTTCTCGCCATCGCTGAGAACGGCGAGGACGCCTTTGTGCGCTCGCCCGGCGGTTATGCCGCCAACGTGGAAGCAGTGCGGATCACACCGCCGGAGCCGCTGGCCTACGACGACGCTCCTGCTGCGCACGTCGAGGACACTCCTCGATACCCCGACGATTGAGACTCTCGTCAACGTGGCCAACGCCCACTTCGCGCGCAGCGACCGGCCCTGGCAAGCCAGCGACACGTTGAAGAACGTCGTCGTGATGATCACCGAGGTCGACGGCACTCGTCATCCGCTGATCATTGGCGTGCCGGGTGATCGGGAGGTGGACATGAAACGCCTCGCCGCGCAGCTCGAGCCGGCGGTGCCGGAGCCGTTCAGCGAGGAGGATTTTGCCGCGCACCACCATCTCGTGAAGGGCTACATCGGGCCCGTACGATTCGCCGACTCTGGCGCGCGGCCGCACGCCGTGCTGGGTGAAGAATCCGAGACCAAGATCAGATACTTGGTCGATCCGCGGATCGTGGCAGGCACCCGCTGGGTAACTGGCGCGAACGAACCGGGCCGGCACGTCTTCGATCTGGTTTGCGGGCGCGACTTCACCCCTGACGGCATTATCGAGGCGGCGGAGATTCGTGAGGGTGACCCTGCGCCGGACGGGTCTGGACCGCTCACGCTGGCTCGCGGCATCGAGATGGGACACATCTTCCAGCTTGGTCGCAAATACTCCGACGCTCTCGGACTCAAGGTGCTTGATCAAAACGGCAAGCTCGTCACCGTGACCATGGGGTCCTACGGAGTAGGCATCTCCCGGGCCGTTGCAGCGGTGGTCGAAGGAACCTGCGACGAAAAGGGACTTCGCTGGCCGCGGGAGTTGGCACCGTTCGATGTGCATGTCCTGGCAGCCGGCAAGGACGACGTCGTGACGACGACTGCGGCCGATCTTTCCCTGCAACTCGACGAGGCGGGCGTCTCGGTGCTGCTGGATGATCGCATCGTCAGCCCCGGCGTCAAGTTTGCCGACTCCGAGATCCTGGGCATGCCCACCATCGTCGTGATCGGTCGGGGCCTCAGCCGGGGCGTTGTTGAAGTGCGCGACCGGCAGAGCGGGGAGCAGGTCGAGGTGGCCGTCGAGGATGCAATTCCCGAAATCCTCGCGGCCGTGCATGACAGCTGAAGCTCTTGGTGCGCTCAACCTCTCCGTGCTGACCCTGGCGGCGCTGATCGTCGCCGCCTTTGTTGCGGGTTGGGTTGATGCGGTGGTGGGCGGTGGCGGCCTGATTCAGCTGCCGGCATTGCTGATCGGCCTGCCGAGTGACACAGCACCGGCGGTCATCTTGGGTACGAACAAGATCTCCTCGTTCTGCGGCACCGCTACGAGTTCGCTGACCTACGCCCTGCGAATCCCGCTCGACTGGTTGACCGTCTTGCCCCTGGTCATCGCCTCGGCCATTGGATCTGCCGTTGGTGCCTCCTTGGCGAAACTACTGCCCAAGGAGGCCTTCACCCCAATCGTGCTGGCGGCGCTCATTGGCGTGGGCCTTTACATCTGGCGTCGGCCCCAGCTCGGCCTGGTCTCGATACGAAAGCACGCAGGGCACCGGCACTATGGCTGGACGGCTGCGATCGGCCTCGGCGTCGGCGCGTACGACGGGTTTCTCGGGCCTGGTACCGGTTCCTTTTTCGTGATCTTGCTTGTCGCCGTGCTCGGCTACGGATTTCTGGAAGCAAGCGCCACAGCGAAGATCGCCAACTTGGTGACCAACCTGTCCGCAATCGTGGTCTTCGCCGTGAACGGCTCGGTGTTGTGGGCCCTCGGGCTGACCATGGGCGCAGCCAATCTGATCGGCGGTTACCTCGGAGCCCGGACCGCCATCAGCCGTGGCAATTCCTTCGTCCGCAAGGTCTTCTTGATCGTGCTGAGCGGCTTGATCATCAAGCTGGCCTACGACGTGGTGGTCCAGCTGCTGCGATGATCAACTGCTCCAGCCCGGCCAGGCGCCGAGCGGGGCTCCCCACGAACGGGCGATCTTGACCTCCGAGCCCAACGCGCCGAGAGCTTGGATACGTTCGGCCTGGCCTTCAGCGGCGGCCATCCAGAGGCCGCAGAACGGTTGCAGCGCAGTGTGCATTCGCATGATCAACTTGCCGGCCGTGGTCGCGTTGCGCGGAACGACCGACGGCACGTACGCCGGCTCGGCCGCCGGAACCTCAGCAGAGCGTTTCCGTAGCCAGGCGATCAGTCGATCCCGGAAAACGCGGGTCGCGATAGCAGCTCGCGCTCGGCCCGAGGACGCGTCTTGCTCAGCAGCTTGCAATTTCCCGATCGCCAGCTGATATCCGTACACCATCGCGTGCAGTTGGCGCACCATTTCCTGGACCGCAGCCACCTCGGACAGCACCTCGACCGGCTTTGGAGCGGCGACCGGGCGGACGCCGGGGGGATTGGCCAGGGCGATCGCAGCGGCGAAGCTGCCAGAGGCTACTGACAACGAACCCCATAGCAGTGCGTCCTGGCCCGTGCTCTTCAGGGCGACGCTGCGGTAACGCCCGGCGGCTGCGCCCTCCCGTCGGGCAAGCAAGGCCAACGAACTACTGAGCGATTGCCCGCCCAGCTTGACCGGCGCCTGACTGGGAAGCGGATTGGCGATGGCACGGGCATGTGCCGTATGAGTGTTGCCGACAAAGGCGAGAAGAGTGCGGCGATCCTTGGAGAGTTGCTGACGTCGTGGGCCGCCCAGGATGGCAACGGCTAGCGCGGCCAGCGCCTGCTCAGGCGCCGCAGCACCAGCAGACGGATGCGACTCGACAGCAGTTGGGCTGGGACTTGCCGTCGTACTGGCCGGGGGATTCGACGGCGGTCGCTGTGCTGATCGGCGCGTCCACCGCCGGCCCGCTGGAGCTGCATCCTGCCAGCCATGGCACTGCCAGCGTGGGGGCAGCAAGTCCGAAGCCGATGATCACCCGGCGGGTCAGTTGGGCTGGTTGGAAAACCGGTATGTCCACCTCGGACTCAGCCACCCGCCGACGGTACCTCACCCGAGCGGTATGCTGCCGCACACGCGCTAAGAGAATGTTTCCTTCCTCAGGGCGCCACAACCGAAGGACCTAATCGGATCGAAGGACAGCGCGATGAAAGAGAGCCAGATTGCTGGTGTGCTGACCCCGATCCTTGCCCAGTTTGGCCTCGAGCTGGAAGCCGTGGAAATCATTCCGGCCGGCAAGCGCCGGCTGCTCCGCGTCGTGGTCGATGGTGATGGCCCGGACGGTACCGGACCGCTGCTCGATGAGATAGCCGAGGCAAGCAAGGCAGCGTCGGCGGCGCTGGACAGCGCAGAGCGTGACGGGCAATGCGGCGTACACGTTCGAAGTGACATCGCGCGGAGTGAGCCGTCCGCTCGAGCGACCTCGGCACTGGCGCAGGAACGCCGGCCGGCTGGTCACCGTGCGACTGGGTGAAGGGGACACAATTACCGGCCGGATCGTTTCCAGCACGGAGGAAAGCGTTCGGCTGGACGTCAACGGAACGCCTCAGGACGTTCGTTTCGCTGACGTCGACCGTGCGCTGATTCAGGTGGAGCTCAACCAGCCCAAAGCGACGCGCAGCGAAGATGAGGAGGGGTGAGATGGATATCGACATCTCCGTGCTGCGACTGATGGAGCGGGAGAAGGATCTGCCTTTCGAGGTCTTGGCCAGCGCGATCGAGGACGCCCTGCTCACCGCGTACGAGAAGACCGAGGGCGCGGTGCACGGCGCTCGTGTCGACCTCAACCGCAAGACCGGTCATGTCACCGTCATGGCGCCGGAGTACGACGCGGACGGTCAGCAGATCGGCGAGTACGACAACACGCCGCTGGGGTTTGGACGGGTGGCGGCATCGACGGCCCGCCAGGTGATCATGCAGCGGCTGCGAGACGCCGAGGACGAACAAAAATACGGTCACTTCTCCGGTGTCGAAGGTGACATCGTTTCCGGAGTCGTGCAGCAGGGCAGCGACAGCCGGACGGTGCTGGTCGACCTCGGCAAGATCGAGGCGATCATGCCGCTGAGCGAGCAGGTGCCGGGTGAGCGCTACACGCACGGGACTCGAATCCGGGTCTACGTGGTGTCGGTTCGTAAGGAACTTCGCGGCCCCCAGATCGTCGTCTCGCGTACCCACCCGGGATTGGTCGAGAAGATGTTCAAGCTCGAAGTGCCCGAGATCGCCGATGGGACTGTCGAGATCAAAGCTGTGGCCCGGGAAGCCGGTCACCGCAGCAAGATCGCGGTCGTGAGCAACAATCCCGACGTCAGTGCCAAAGGTGCCTGCATCGGGCCCATGGGACAGCGGGTGCGGGCCGTCATGCATGAGCTGAACGAGGAGAAGATCGACATCATCGACTATTCCCCCGATCCGGCCACGTTCGTTGCCCAGGCCTTATCGCCGGCAAAGGTGACCTCGGTGACTGTGGTTGATGAGAGCCTGCGAGCCGCGCGTGTCGTGGTACCGGACTATCAGCTGTCTCTCGCCATCGGTCGCGAGGGCCAGAATGCGCGACTAGCAGCACGGCTGACGGGCTGGCGTATCGACATCCGCTCCGATACCGCGCCTGAGTGATTCCTTCCTTCTAACAGAATCCCGCGTTAGCCGTCTTGAGACGGCAAACGAGTGTCTCAGGACGCATGGGAGCACTCGTTAGCCATCTTGAGACGGCTCGCGTCGCTTTGCACTCGGCCGAAGAGGCTGCCACGAACTGTGTGGATAGCTGAGGCTGCAGGTTCTAGAGCACTCAGGATCGTGCGCATGTTCGTACCGGCACGACACTCAAGGTGCATTCGATCCGCGTCAGCCGTTCAGCCGAGCCGAGGCTCGCGAGGCCGGCCTGACTCCAGAAATGCTGCTCAGCAAGAGATTTCACAAGGTCTTCTGGGACACCTACGTCTCGCGAGACGTGCGCATCACTCCCTTGCTGAGGGCGAAGGCAATCATCAGGCTGGTGCCGCCCGGTTCGTACGTCAGCCATCACACGGCGGCCGAGATGTGGGGCGCCTTTCCGCCAGCAGATGCTGTCACTCACGTCACCTTGCCGTCAGCCAATGGACGTCTCGTTCGCCAAGGAGTGCGATCGCACTATCGGAAAGATCGAGCGCAGACCACGTTGCGCAAGGGCCTGGCCATCTCGACCCCTGAGCAGACTTTCTTGGATCTCGCAGCAGCCGGCGTGGGACTTGTCGACCTCGTCGTGGTAGCCGACGGCATGATCAAGGCCGGCAATACCTCACCTGAGCGACTCATTGAGGAGGCCGCGCAATGGAAGGGCGGGGGATGCCGCGTGGCGCGCAGAGCCGCATCTCTGGCACGGGAAGATGTGGACTCTCCGCAGGAGACCCGGCTTCGCCTGCTCCTCGTGCTGGCTGGCCTTCCGGAGCCACGTGTCAATGTGATTATTCGTGGGCGGGATGGCGGCTGGCGCAGGCGCTACGACCTGGCGTACGAGCATCTTCGGTTGATCATTGAGTACGACGGCCGCCAGCATGCCGAGGACACTCAGCAATGGCTCACCGACATCTTCCGACGCGAGGAACTCGACTTGATGCGCTGGCGGCTGGTGATAGTCACCTCTGAGGGCATCTACCGTGAGCCGCTGCGAACACTGGAACGCGTACGAGATGCCCTGCTGGAATGCGGAGCTGTCGGGATCCGCCGGAGCTTCAAGCCAGAGTGGCGATTGCACTTTCCAATCCGCTGACGCCAGCCGTCTTAAGACGGCTAACGAGTGTTCCCAGCGGTCTCTAAACACTCGCCAGCCATCTTGAGACAGCAAACGTCGCTTGAGAAGGAGATCGAACGGCTCGGAATAACCCAATGAGCCGTGCGGCGTTAGGCTGATGCGATGCCCGTTCCGGTCCGCACCTGCATCGGGTGCAGGAGCCGAGAAGAGAAGGTACGACTTATTCGCATCGTGCCCCGCGACGGAGGGGTCGCAGTCGACGTACGCCAGCGCGAGCCGGGCCGAGGCAGCTATCTTCATCCGCGGCCCGAGTGCCTTGAGCAGGCGCTCAAGCGACGTAGCCTGGGGAGGGCTCTACGGTCGGAGATCGACGGACAGCAAGCTGCTGTCACAATCCGGCAGTTCCTTGGCGTGCTCACTTAGACACATTTGCGCGGCTGGGCATAGAGTCTCCAGTGCATCCGTTCCGGGTTGGAATGGATGAGACGAGCAAGCACTCGCCTACGCGAGAGCCGAACCAGAAAGTGGGCACCCGCTCATGACCGCTCGATGAGAACCGCTCAGTGAGCATGATCAACAACTAACTGGTCCGGAATCTAGACCCGGACCGCCAACAAGGAGAGCAGTGGCAAAGGTCCGTGTCTACGAGCTTGCAAAAGAGCTCGGAGTCGAAAGCAAGATCGTCCTCAGCATGCTGAAGGACATGGGTGAGTTCGTACGATCCGCCTCATCCACCGTGGAGGCGCCGGTCGAAAGGCGGCTCAAGGAGAAGCTCGCTAGCGAGCCACCCCCCGTCAAGAAGGCGCCAGCAAAGAAAGCGGCGGCCAAGAAAGCTGACGGGGATCAGGCAACATCCGCCTCGGCTCCGGCCGACGTGCCTGTGGAGGTGCCGACGGCGGCCGTGCCCTCTGCACCCACCGCGCCAGCGCCCCCAGCACCAGCGGAGCCTGCCACGCCGGCAGCGCCAGCGGTATCTGCCCCAGCGGCGCCACAAGTTGCGCCGACCCCGCCCCAGTCAACGGGACCCCAGTCAACGGGACCCCAGTCAACGGGATCCCAGCCAACGGGGCCCCAGCCAACGGCAGTTCCGCGTCCCGGCGTGCCCCGAGCTCCCGGACAGGCTGCGCCAGCCGCTCGGAGCGGCGAGCAACCGACTAGCGCTCCGCGGCCACGTCCCGGTTCCACCGGCGGACTTCCTGGCGCTCCGGGCGGACGGCGCCCCGGCACCCCGCGGCCCGGAAACAACCCCTTCGCGCCCTCACAAGGAATGGGTCGGTCGCGTCCGCCGCGTCCCGTTCCAGACGGCACTGGACCTGGTGGTCCGCGCCCGCCCGCAGGCCGCGCTCCGCAGCCGGGCGGTCGCCCGGGCGTCCCGGGTATGCCGCGACCTAACCCCGCGATGATGCCCAAGCAGAGCTCAGGTCAGCTGGGCGGCGGACCCGCCGGCCCAGGTGCACGTGGTCGCGGCGCCCCGCCCGGCGGTCGTCGCGCCGGCGCCGGAGCACCTGGTCGTGGCGGGCCTGGCGGCGGCCCGGGCGGTCCACCACCAAGTGGCCGCGGCGGCCGGGGCGGTCGTGGTGGCACCCAGGGTGCCTTCGGTCGTGCCGGTGGCCCGACCCGACGTGGCCGTAAGTCGAAGAAGCAGCGGCGTCAAGAGTTCGACCAGATGGAGGCGCCATCGATTGGTGGCGTACGCGTCAAGCAAGGCGACGGGCAGAAAGTCCGGCTCGCCCGAGGCGCATCGTTGACCGATCTGGCCGAGAAGATCGGCGCGGATGCGGCGTCGCTGGTCCAGGTGCTGTTCCATCTCGGTGAGATGGTGACTGCCACCCAATCAGTGAGCGGTGACACCCTCCAAGTGCTGGGTACCGAGCTCAACTACGACATTGAGGTTGTCTCGCCCGAGGACGAGGATCGTGAGCTGCTGGAGAGCTTCGACATCGAGTTCGGGGAGAACACCGGTGGTGAGGAGGATCTTGCGGCCCGCCCGCCAGTCGTCACCGTGATGGGTCACGTTGACCATGGCAAGACCAAGTTGCTCGATGCGATTCGCAAGACCAACGTGGTGGCCCGCGAGGCGGGTGGCATCACACAGGCGATTGGTGCGTACCAGGTGTCCACCGAGGTGGACGACGAGGAGCGCAAGATCACCTTCATCGACACCCCGGGTCACGAAGCGTTCACCGCGATGCGCGCCCGTGGGGCGAAGTCGACCGATATCGCCGTCCTGGTGGTTGCGGCCGATGACGGTGTGATGCCACAAACCATCGAGGCGCTGAACCATGCCTTGGCAGCCGAAGTGCCGGTGGTCGTGGCAGTGAACAAGGTCGACAAAGTGGGTGCCGATCCGACGAAGGTTCGTGGCCAGCTGACCGAGTACGGCCTGGTGCCTGAGGAGTATGGCGGCGACACCATGTTCGTCGACGTCTCCGCGGTCACCGGCCAGGGCCTGGATTCGCTGCTGGAAGCAATCATCCTGACGGCAGACGCTGCGCTCGACCTGCGAGCCAATCCCGAGATGGATGCTCAGGGCGTGGCCATTGAGGCACACCTGGACAAGGGTCGGGGACCGGTAGCCACCGTTCTCGTGCAACGCGGCACGCTCAATGTCGGCGACTCGATTGTCGCCGGTCCCGCGCACGGTCGGGTACGCGCCTTGCTCGATGATCATGGCGACAATGTCACTGAGGCACCGCCATCGTTCCCCGTGCAGGTGCTCGGTCTGACGGCTGTGCCGGGTGCTGGAGACAGCTTCCTGGTAGTCGACGACGACCGGATGGCACGTCAGATCGCCGAACGCCGGGCAGCGCGGCTGCGCATGGCGGCTCAGGCAGCGAGTACCCGGCGGAAGACCCTCGACCAGCTGTTCGAGCAGCTCGAGAAGGGCGAGACGCAAGAACTGCGGCTCATCCTCAAGGGCGACGGCGCCGGCTCGGTGGAGGCTCTGGAGGATGCGCTGTCCAAGATCGACGTCGGCGACGAGGTCAGTCTGCGGGTCATCGATCGTGGTGTTGGCGCTATCACCGAGACCAACGTCTCGCTGGCTGCTGCCTCCGACGCCGTCATCGTCGGCTTCAACGTCCGGCCGCAGGGCAAGGCTTCGGAGCTCGCCGATCGCGAGGGCGTAGACATCCGCTACTACTCAGTGATCTACGCCGCGATCGACGAGATCGAGGCAGCACTGAAGGGCATGCTGAAGCCGATCTACGAGGAGGTCACTCTTGGCCAGGCGGAGATCAGGGAGATCTTCCGCTCGTCCAAGGCTGGCATCATCGCCGGCTGTATGGTCCTCAGCGGTTCCATCCGGCGCAATGCCAAGGCGCGACTGCTACGCGAAGGTGTGGTCATCACCGAGAGCACCATCGCCTCGCTCCGGCGCGAGAAAGATGATGTCACCGAAGTGCGCGAAGGGTTTGAGTGCGGCATGACGCTCGCCAACTACTCCGACATCAGGATCAGCGACATCATCGAGACGTACGAGATGCGGGAGAAGCCGCGCTCGTAAGGAGGAGGACATGGCCTCGCCACGTGTGGTCAGGCTGGCCGACCAGATCAAGGTGATCGTGGCGGAGATGCTGGAGCGGCGGATCAAGGATCCACGCCTCGGCTTCGTCACGATCACCGATGTCCGGCTCACCGGTGACACCAGGGATGCCACGGTGTTCTATACCGTGCTCGGCTCTGACGAAGAGCAAGCCAGTTCGACGGCCGCATTGCGTTCTGCGACTGGTGTGATCCGTGCTCAGGTTGGCAAGCAGCTGGGCTTGCGGTTCACTCCGACACTGACCTTTGTGGCCGACGCCGTACCCGAAAATGCCAGGCAGATCGACGATCTGCTGGCCCAGGCGCGCTCGACCGACGCTCGCGTTGCCGAGCAGGCCGCTGGTGCGGCGTACGCGGGGGATGCCGATCCGTACAAGCACGACGAGGTTGTCGAGGAGCTCGCGCAGCGCGATGACGAGGAGTCCTGAGGCGAAGCCGTCGCAACCCACGTCAGGTCTCGCCCTACTCGATAAGCCCGGTGGTTGGACCTCGCATCAGGTGGTCGGCCGCGTTCGCCGGTTGGCCGGCACCCGGAAGGTGGGTCACGCGGGCACATTGGACCCGATGGCTACCGGTCTGTTGATCATTGGGGTCGAGAAGGCGACACGGCTCTTGGGGTATCTCGCATTGTCGAACAAGGCTTACGAGGCCACGATCCGGCTCGGCATTGCCACGATCACCGATGACGCCGAAGGCGAGGTGGTCACGGCCGTTGGCGCGGCTGGCCTGGCAGAAGCCAAGATCGAGGCGGCCATGGCCGAGCTGCATGGCGACATCTTCCAGGTGCCGGCTGCAGTGTCGGCGATCAAGATCGACGGCGTTCGCTCATACCGGCGAGTCCGGGCTGGTCAGGCCGTGGAGCTTTCGGCTCGGCCAGTGACCATAGGTCGATTCGACCTCGTGGGTTTACGAGAGCATCAGGCGGATGGGCTCGCTGTGTGTCGACCTTGAGGTGGTCGTCGAGTGCTCGTCTGGGACCTACGTTCGCGCGCTGGCCAGGGATCTCGGAGCTGCCCTCGGGGTCGGCGGTCATCTGACCACACTGCGGAGGACCCGGGTAGGGGCGTTCACACTGGACGAGGCGCAGACGTTGGAGGAGGCGGAGCGGGGGCTCAGGATCATGCCGCTGGATCGCGTCGTTCGCGAGTGCTTTCCAACGTTGACCGTCAACGAGACCCAGGCAGGCCGGATCCGAGACGGTCGGCGGTTGGCTGGTGTGATCTTGCCAGACGGCACGACGGCACTACTCGACCAGACCGGTCACTTCCTGGCGCTTTACCGCCAGGAAGGACCAGATGCCGTTGCTGAGGCGGTGTTTGTCTGAGTGAGCTCGGCCGATCACGGCTCTGGGAGTCCCCATGTCAGGCCAAAATCGAGCGGAAGGCACGCTTGCCTGTCGCCCGGCTGTAGCCAGTGAGCTGGGTCGGTCGGGATCAACTGTGGATCACGATTGACATCGTTCGTTGACGACTCCTGGATCGACTTGAAGGTCACGCACCGTTTGCGTCGACCGCATTGCCGTCGTCCATTGGGCAGTCAGGTTGAACCAGACTTCGTTCTCGGGGTTTGATCCTGGCGCCCGCGTGCTGTGGAACGGTGCTGGTATGCCCTCCGGCCGCGGTCCTGCGATGTCGCTTTCACCACGAGCCGATCGTGGAGGTGAGCGCCGAACGTCCGGTCCGGTGTCAAGATGAGGCGTCGATTTCTCTGACCTGCGGACGCGTAAAGTGCTCGTTGACGTCGGTCTTGAGTCACCGTTGCAGCGTCGCCTTGGCTGGATGACTCGAAGCGTTCCCGTCGCCTGATCAGACGGCCGAGGGTGCACATCGCCGTGCGAAGTCGGCATCGTCTGAAGGGATTCGTGATGTCCGCCGAATCGCCGTTCGCTGCCTGGCTCGCTCCGAAAATTAACGCGCAGCCAGCAAGTCCGCCGACCGCAGCTCTAATAAAACGCCTCACGTGTCCCCCGAGAAAAGATGTGTGTGTGCTCGGATAGCTTCACATAACTCGCTCGTTCGCGCGGGCGCCGGCGCGATTGCTGCAGGCCGTGTTCAGTGGTTAACTGTCCGCCGTGAAGACAGATCCGGTCGTCGTCATCGGCAACTTTGACGGAGTGCATCGGGGACACGCGGAGTTGCTCCGGATTGCCAAGGCTGCCGAGCCCGGTGCCCCGCTGGTCGCCGTGACCTTCTGGCCGCACCCGATGTCGGTGGTCCGGCCCGATCAGGTGCCGCTGCTGCTCACCACCTTGGAGCGGCGCAAGGAGCTGCTCCGCAATGCAGGTGTCGACGACGTCGTCGTGGTCCATTTCACCGCTGAGGTCGCGAGTTGGAGCCCAGCGCAGTTTGTCGACGCCGTCATCCGGCCGCTGCACCCGGCGCGGGTCGTGGTGGGGGAGAACTTCCGATTCGGATTCCGAGCCGCAGGTGATCTCTCAACCCTGGCCGAGCTCGGAGCGGGAGAGTTCAAGGTACAGGGGGTGCCGCTATTGACCGATGGCACCCAGCCGAGCTCCTCGACGCTGATCCGTCATGCCGTCGCCGAGGGCGACTTCGGTCGGGTCCGAGAACTGAGCGACAACGTCTTCCGATTTTCCGGGGTCGTCGTACGCGGGGATCGTCGAGGTCACGAGCTGGGCTTCCCGACGGCCAATGTGCAGGTCCCGCCAGGCCTGGCCGTGCCGGCCGATGGGGTCTACGCCGGCTGGGTCACCAGGCTCGACAGCGAATCACCGCGCTGGCCCGCTGCCATTTCTGTCGGCACCAACCCGACGTTCGACGGCGTAGAGCGGCGAGTAGAGGCTTACGTGCTGGACCGTGATGACCTCGAGCTCTACGACGTGGAAATCGCTATCGACTTCTATGCGCGATTACGCGGTCAGGTGAAGTATGCCGGTCGGGAAGCATTGATCAAGCAGATGCATGCCGATGTCGAGGAAGCGCGGCACCTCCTGCACGCGGCCTGACCAGGCCTTCGGCCACCACCCGAGAAGTTACGGAATTCGCCGCAAAGGTGCAGCGCTGGTAGATTAGGCGCGCCGTTTGACCGGCCGCGGACATCCAAGAGCTCCCACTCACACCGTGTGAAGGCCCCAAGGGGTATTCGGGAGCGCCGCGCAACGGGAAACCGAGAGGAGATCAGTGTCGATGGACGCTGCAACCAAGAAGAAAATCATCGACGAATACGCAACAGGCGACGGCGACACAGGTTCCCCCGAGGTTCAGGTCGCCATCCTCACCAAGCGGATCGCGCACCTCACCGAGCATCTCAAAGAGCACAAGCATGACCACCACAGCCGTCGTGGCTTGATGTTGCTCGTCGGCCAACGGCGCCGGCTGCTCAACTACGTCGCCAAGACCGATATCGAGCGCTACCGCTCGCTTATCGAACGCCTCGGGCTGCGTCGCTGACCGCCGCAAGGTTAAGCACTGCTCGCGGACGACGCTGGCAGTGCTGCACAACTGAATAACGATCATCACGTTTGAGATCGCATCGAACGCAGACACTCGACGAGGAGAGACTCGGTCCTCGGTAGTGGTTTTCGGGAGGAGCATTGCGCTCTGGCCCGCGGACCTCGATCGAAGACCGGCCTCCACCAGCTCGGGGGATCGCCGCGGGACATGTTCACCGCGCCACGGCGAGCCTCATCCGGTGTGCGAATGCGATCCACACTCAGGCGTTGGCAACAAGCCATCGCCACAGAAAGGAATCCCGTGGAGGGACCAGATCTTCAATCCACCGAGGCCGTTATCGACAACGGCAATTTCGGCCGACACATCGTCCGCTTCGAGTCGGGCCTGCTGGCGCAGCAGGCCGGGGGATCGGCAACCGTCTATCTTGACGACGACACCATGGTGCTCTCGGCCACAACCGCCCAGAGCAAGCCGCGGGAGGCCATCGACTTCTTCCCGCTCACCGTGGACGTCGAGGAACGCATGTACGCCGTGGGCCGCATCCCCGGCTCGTTCTTCCGCCGTGAGGGACGCCCTTCCGAGGGCGCGATTCTCACCTGCCGACTTATTGATCGTCCGCTACGTCCGTGCTTCGTCAAGGGCCTGCGCAATGAGGTCCAGGTCATCGTCACCGTTATGGCGCTGAACCCGAACAAGACCTACGACGTGGTCGCCATCAATGCGGCGTCCCTGTCCACCCAGCTCGCCGGCCTGCCGTTTACCGGTCCAGTCGGCGGCGTACGCGTCGCGCTGATCGGTGATCGCTGGATCGGCTTCCCGGACGTCGATCAGCTTGAGAATGCCGCGTTCGAGATGGTCGTGGCCGGCCGTGTCACGGCATCCGGCGATGTGGCCATTGCCATGGTCGAGGCCGAGTCGACGACGCGTACCTGGGATCTGGTGAGGAGCGGCAAGACCGCGCCCACCGAGGAGGTTGTGGCGGCCGGTCTGGAGGCCGCAAAGCCGTTCATCCGCGCATTGTGTGCGGCCCAGACTGAGCTGGCGGCCAAGTTCGAAAAGCCCGTTGCCGACTTCCCGATCTTTCTCGACTACGCCGACGACGTATACGAAGCTGTTGCGGAGACGGCGACCGGGGAACTCGGCGACGTCATGTCGATTGCTGACAAGCAAGCCCGCGAGCATGCCACCGAAACGCTCAAGAACACGGTCGTGGAGCGCCTAGCTTCGCGATTCGAGGGACGCGAAAAAGAGATCACCGGCGCGTATCGAGCGCTGACCAAGAAGCTGGTTCGGCAGCGGATTCTGACCGACAAGATCCGCATCGACGGCCGTGGAGTCACCGATATCCGCACGCTTTCCTGCGAGGTCGGCGTGGTGCCGCGGGTCCATGGCTCGGCACTTTTCCAGCGCGGTGAGACACAGATCCTGGGCGTCTCGACTCTGAACATGCTGGGCATGGAGCAAAAGCTCGACACCCTCGCACCAGAGACCACCAAGCGCTACATGCACAACTACAACTTCCCGCCGTACTCCACCGGTGAGACCGGACGGGTGGGGTCACCCAAGCGGCGCGAGGTCGGTCACGGTGCGCTGGCCGAACGGGCGCTGGTTCCGGTGCTACCCACCCGCGAGGAGTTCCCGTACGCGATCCGCCAGGTCTCTGAGGCCCTCGGCTCGAACGGCTCGACATCAATGGGTTCCGTGTGCGCCTCGACGATGGCACTGCTCAACGCCGGCGTACCGCTGCGGGCCCCAGTTGCCGGCATTGCGATGGGGCTGGTCTCTGACACCGTCGACGGTCAGGTGCAATACACCGCACTGACCGACATCCTCGGTGCCGAGGACGCCTACGGCGACATGGACTTCAAGGTCGCTGGCACCCGTGATTACATCACTGCACTGCAGCTGGACACCAAGCTGGACGGCGTTCCCGCCTCGGTGCTGGCGGAAGCGCTGAACCAGGCCAAGGGCGCCCGCAACACGCTGCTCGATGTGATGCAGGAGGCCATCGACGGTCCCGACGAGATGAGCGTCTACGCGCCACGGATCATCACCGTGAAGATCCCCGTCGACAAGATCGGCGAGGTCATCGGCCCTAAGGGCAAGGTGATCAACCAGATCCAGGACGATACTGGCGCCGAGATCTCGATCGAGGACGACGGCACGATTTACATTGGCGCCGATCGAGCCGACAAGGCGGAGGCGGCCCGCGGCATGATCAACGGCATTGCCAACCCGACGATGCCCGAGAAGGGCGAACGCTATCTCGGCACCGTGGTCAAGATCACTGCATTCGGCGCCTTCATATCGCTGCTACCCGGGAAAGACGGTCTGCTGCATATCTCCAAGATGCGCCCGCTTTCTGGGGGTCAGCGAGTCGAGAGCGTCGAGGATGTGCTGAGCGTCGGCCAGAAGATCCAGGTCGAGATCAATGAGATCGATGATCGCGGCAAGCTGTCGCTGATTCCGGTCGTCGAGGAGACGGTGTCGGCGTAAGCCGTCGGCAACACGTCGACACTACCGATGCCGCACGCTCCGCGTAGCCGTCCCGGCCGACGGCGCCTCCAACTGGATGGCGCCGTCCGCCGTACGGTGCTTCCGAACGGCCTCCAGATCGTCACGGAGGACATCCGCTCCACCAACACCTATGCCCTCGGCGTCTTCGCCTCCGTCGGTTCGCGTCACGAGACGCCACAACTGCACGGCGCTTCGCACTTCCTCGAACACCTGCTCTTCAAGGGCACCGCGACTCGCTCAGCGGAGCAGATTTCGGCCGCGATCGAGTCGGTGGGCGGCGAGCTCAACGCGTACACCGCCAAAGAGCACACCTGCTTCTACGCCCGTGTGTTGCACAGCGACGCCGAGCTGGCCCTTGACGTCCTCACCGACATGATCAGCAACTCGATGATCACGGGCGAGGACGTTGACGCCGAACGAGCGGTGATCTTGGACGAGATCTCCATGCATGCCGATGACCCGACCGAGCAGGCCGCCGAAGCCGTTGCGGCAGCGATCTTCGGTACGTCCGGACTCGGCCGCGCGGTGATCGGATCACCGAGCTCGGTTGCGACGCTGAGCCGGCCTAGCATTGTGCAGCACTGGAGCAGGTATTACCGCCCGAGCTCCCTGGTCGTAGCAGCGGCCGGCAAAGTTGAGCATGATCGACTGGTGCAGCGACTGGGGGTCCTGGACGCTCAGCCCGTGGTGCCTGCTATGCCACCTGATCCATCACCCACCATGATCAACGAGCAAGGTGGGCTGATCATGCGCAAACTGCCGCTGGAGCAATGCAGCGCCGTACTGGCGTTCCCCAGTCCTGGCATCTTCGACTCGCGTCGCTATGCGCTCGGCCTGCTGTCGTTGATTGTCGGCGGCGGCATGGCTTCCCGGCTGTTCGTCGAAGTACGCGAGCGGCGCGGGCTGAGCTACAGCATCGATGCCGGCGAAACGGCATATTCCGACGCCGGCTTGTGGAGTGTGGAATGGCAGTGCGCGCCCGGCAAGTTGGCCGCGATCGTGAAGCTGGTGCGTGCCATCCTCGCCGAGGTCGCTGCGCAAGGGGTTACCTCCGAAGAGCTAGCCCGAGCGAAGGGTCAGATGCGCGGCCAGACCGCTCTCTCCTTCGACGGGCCCGGCAGCCGGATGAGTCGCCTTGGCATCAATGCTGTGCTGGGCGACGAACGCACCCTGACCGAGCTGCTGCGCAGCTTCGATCAGGTGAGCGCTGATCAGGTACGCGTCGAGGCGGAAATGCTGTTCGAGCATCCTCCGACGCTCGCGATCGCCGGAGCCAAGGTGGCGTCTCGAGGAGTCGAATCGCTGCTATCTCGGTGGTAGTCGGAAGGGCGGTCGGTGAATGATTAGGGTCGGGGTCTTCGGATCCCGTGGTCGGATGGGCGACGAAGTGTGCCGGACTGTCGAGTCCGCTCCGGACTTGGATCTGGTTGCGGCCATCGATCTCGGCGATGATCGCGCACCCGCCGAGACCGCCGAGGTCATCGTCGATTTCACCCATCCTGACGCGGTGATGGACAACCTCCTCTGGTGCATCGACCACGGCATTCACGCCGTTGTGGGTACCACGGGCTTTACTGAGGAGCATTTCGATCTGTTGCGTGACAGGCTCGCGGAGCATGATGGTGTCGGCGTGCTGATCGCGCCCAACTTTTCCATAGGTGCGGTGCTCATGATGCGTTTTGCGGAGCAGGCAGCCGCTTTCTACGAGAGTGCAGAAATTATCGAGCTGCATCACCCCGGCAAGGCCGATGCTCCGTCTGGAACTGCCGCGAGCACCGCGCGCAGGATCGCTGCCGCGCGTACGGCAGCTGCGCTCGCTCCACCTCCCGACGCGACCAAACAGGAGCTGCCGGGAGCTCGGGGGGCGCAGGTGGATGGAATTAGGGTCCACGGCGTACGACTGCGCGGTCTGGTCGCCCATCAGGAGGTCCTGTTCGGCGCCGAGGGGGAGACATTGACCATCCGGCACGATTCTCTCGACCGCGTGTCGTTCATGCCAGGCGTGCTCGCGGCAGTTCGGGCGATCAGCACCAGGCCTGGCCTCACTGTGGGGATCGAACCCATCCTGGGGATCGGATGACGTGAATCGACTATGGGCTCGCCTTGGTCGGGCCGCGCCGTTCGTCGTCGTAGCGATCATCGTCTTGATCTTTGCCTTGCTCTGCGTCGGCCTTTATGCCGGTGATCGTTACGCGGACCGCCGCGCGGAGCAGCAAGCCGCGGAGACGCTGCAGCCGGCACTGGGAACGCCGGCGCTACCGCAGGTCGACATGAAGGGCTTTCCCTTCCTGACCCAGCTCGCCGCCGGCTCGATTGGCACGATGCACGTCGTCGCCGACCAGCTCGGCGTTGCCAACAATGCCCAGCTGACCTTGGCACACGCCGATCTGGTGATGAGCGATGTCGCCACCAAGGACTGGTTCAAGACGATGACGATCAGCCACGCTGAGGGCACCTCCCTGCTGGACTACGCGAAACTTTCCGCGCTCGCCGGTGCGCCGCTGACCTACGGCAGCGAAGGGCGGGTCGAGTTGGTTGCCAAAACCAATGTCTTCGGCCGGGAAGTGGAAGCCGTGATCACCGGTACGCCGCGGCTGAACGCCAAAGAGCAAACCATCACGCTGAGCGATGCCAGGATTTCAGTTGCCGGCGTCAACCTGCCTGACTTCACAGCCCAAGCCTTGCTCGCTGCGCTGCTCCGGCCGATTCCGCTGAAAGGTATCCCGCTCGGTCTGACCGCGAGCCGAATTGCTGCCGCAGAAGACGGCGTGCATGTCGACCTGGTGGGCGACAACCTGACCGTTGCCGCCTAGCGATCTTCAATCTCACTGCCCGGCTGAAGGCTGGTATGCAGCCTGAGCTCCTTGAGGCGTACGGATTCATCCTCGGGGCCGATCTCCCGGGTAGCCCCATCCAGTGCCCAGCCGGCCGCGATCAGGAACAGGCGGAAGGTCTCGTCATCGGCATTCACCCAGCAGGAAGCCCCGACAAATCCATCTGCGCGCAAGGTGTCGGCGCAGGCGTTGAGCAGCCGCGAGCCGTGGCCTTGATGTTGGGCCACGGGATCGACGACGAACGCATCGATCGCGCCGTCCCTACCTCGGTCAGCGTCGTCATCTTGGCTCGGCATCGTGGTGGCGAACCCGACGACTCGCTCCCCATCGGTTGCAATGAGTACCCGGAACGCCGCTTCGGGCGGTCGCTCAATCGCGATACGCCAAGCGTCGATCATGTCGGCCAGTGACACCGACGCGAGCATCACCTCCGCTAGCTCGGCGGGCCATTGCACGGCCCATGAGCGTCGCTGGAGCTCAGCGATGCTCGGTGACTCATCGGGCCAGGCGAGACGTACGGACGCGGCAATCGGTTCACCAGAAGCTGCACCCACGGGCGCGATCGTACAAGGCTTGATTGCTCCGCTCGCCAAGCTCGCTTCGGGCGGTAGCCTTTCGTCCCGTGGTTGCCACTAGCTTGCAGATCCCGCCCTTGCTGGCGCCGAACACGATGCGCGTCGTCGCGCTAGGCGGTCTTGGCGATGTTGGCCGCAACATGGCGGCGATCGAGTTCGACGGCCAGCTGCTGCTCATCGATTGTGGCGTGCTGTTCCCTGAGGATGATCATCCAGGCGTCGATTTGATCTTGCCGGGCTTCGATGCCATCAGCGAACGTCTGGGCGATGTGATCGGCTTGGTGCTCACCCATGGTCATGAGGACCATATCGGCGCGGTGCCGTATCTGCTGCGGCAGCGCCGAGATATCCCGATCATCGGGTCGAAGCTGACGCTGGCGTTGCTGGCTGAGAAGCTCCGCGAGCACCAGCTGCGCAATGTCCCGCAACGCACCGTCAAGGATGGCGACAAGATCAGCCTCGGCAAGTTCGAGTGCGAGTTCGTTGCGGTGAACCATTCCATTCCCGATGCCCTGGCCGTCGCAGTCCGTACCTCCGCTGGTCTGATCGTGCACACCGGTGACTTCAAAATGGATCAGCTGCCGCTGGACGGCCGAATCACTGACCTGCGCGCCTTCGCCCGCCTCGGGGAAGAAGGCGTCGACCTGCTCATGATCGACTCGACCAATGCCGAGGTGCCCGGCTTCACGACACCAGAGCGAGACATCGGTCCCGCCCTCGAGCGAGTGCTCGCCGGCAGCCGACAGCGGGTCATCGTGGCCTGCTTCGCCTCTCATGTACACCGCGTTCAGCAGGTCTTGGACGCAGCCGTCGCCCATCGCCGCAAGGTCGTCTACGTCGGGCGCTCGATGGTGCGCAACATGACCGTGGCTCGGGATCTCGGCTATCTCAAAGTCCCTCGCAATACCCTGATCGACCAGCGCGAGATCGACAACTTCCGACCATCCGATGTCGTGATCATCTCGACGGGATCGCAAGGCGAGCCGCTGTCCGCGCTGTCCCGGATGGCGAATCGGGACCATCCCGTGATCGAACTCACGACTGGCGACACCGTTGTCCTTGCCAGCTCCCTGATCCCAGGTAACGAGAGCGCGGTGTATCGGGTGATCAACGGCTTGACCCGACTCGGTGCCCACGTCGTGCACCGGGGTAACGCGCTGGTCCATGTTTCGGGGCATGCAAGTGCGGGCGAGCTGCTCTTCTGCTACAACATCATCCGGCCGCGCAACGTCATGCCGGTACACGGCGAGATCCGCCACCTCAGGGCCAATGGCGACCTGGCGATCGCCACAGGTGTCCCGGCCGAAAGGACGATCATCGCCGAGGATGGCATGGTGGTCGATCTTGAGGGCGGCAGGGCTAGGACCGTCGGCAAGGTGGATGCCGGCTACATCTTCGTTGACGGCAGCACGATCGGTGACATCTCCGAGCTGTCCTTGACCGATCGTCGGATCCTTGGAGAGGAGGGCTTCATCTCAGTGATCGTCGTGGTCAACACGCACGCCTCCAGGATCGTCAGCGGGCCGGACATTCACGCCCGCGGCTTCGTCGAAGACGACGGCGCTTTCGAGGAGGTGCGTCCGCTGATCGTGTCGGCCTTGGAGGAGGCGCTGCGAGAGGGAGTGGACGACTCTCATCGGCTCCAGCAGGTGATCAGACGACAGCTCGGCAAGTGGGTGAGTGACACCCGCCGCCGACGGCCCATGATCATCCCGGTAGTGATTCAAGCGTGAGGCTTGCCTCAGCGGGTGACTTTGCCCGCCTTGAGGCACGAGGTGCAGACGTTTAGCCGCTTGGGCGTACCCGACTCGACGACGCGGATGCGCTGGATATTGGGATTCCACCGCCGGTTGGTCTTCTTCTTGGACCAGGGCACGTTGTGGCCGAATCCGGGCCTCTTGCCGCATACCTCACATACCGCAGCCACTGGAGTTCGCTCCCACATTACGTCGACACATGCTGACCTGCCCAAGGTGGGCAACCGGAAAAGAGTACCTGACAAGCCCTAGCGCGGGCCAATTCTGCTGGTGGCGAATATGGTGGGTGCCGTGTCAGCCCAGCTCGGCGAGCAGGCACCCATGCTGTGGGATGCCTACGATGGCTGGCTGCGCCGAGCAACCAGTGTCATCAGCGACTCAGCCGACGCGTTGAACGCGATCAACGTCTTTCCGGTGCCGGACGCTGACACGGGATCAAACCTCAAGCTCACGCTGACCGGCATCGCGGACGCCGTGCCTGAACTGGAGCAAACGAGCCTGGACGCTGCCGTCCAGGCTGCGGTTTTGTGTGCGCACGGCAACTCCGGAGCCATTGTGGCGGAGATGTTCGTCAGCCTGTGTCGAGCGTTCGAGCACGATTTGCCAGGTTTGCGGTCGATGCCGCCCGGGACATTGGCCGCTACGTTGCTGCGGTTAGCGGCTGTCGCTGCACGGCGTGCCGTTGCCCGGCCGGTTGCCGGCACGATTCTGAGCGTCGCCGATGATGCCGCCTCGGCAGCCGAACAGGTAGCCGGCCGCCAGCCTGGCGATGCACTGGCCGTGGTGCAAGCCGCACGAGAGGGCGCGCGCGAGAGCCTTGCTCGTACGCCGGACCAGCTCGAGGTGCTGGCCTCGGCCGGAGTGGTTGATGCTGGCGGGCAGGCGTACGTGCTGCTACTGGACGTGCTGGCCGAGATACTCGGCGGAGCGGCGGCCCAACCACTGACGCAGGCATCGCCGCGGGCGGCCAGTCAGCAGGCCGAGACGTGGCGAATGACCGGCGAGTACGAGGTGATGTACGCGCTGCGAGGAGCTCCGACGTCAGAGCTAGACGCGCTGCGCGATCATCTGTCAGAGCTTGGCCATAGCGTCGTCATCGTGGGCGATCAGGCCGTTGCGCAGGTGCATGTCCATCTCGCCGAAGCGGGTGCGGCGGTCGAAGCTGCCCTGCCGCTTGGGGAGCTCAGTCAGGTCCGGATTACCGCCGTGCCATCACATCCTGCCGCTGGCCAGCCTGCTGTTGGGCGGCGAAGTCTCCTGGCCGTCGTGGCCGGCCCGGGACTTGCGGAGGCTGTGAGCTCTATGGGGGGCGTGCCGGTGCTGGCGACCGACGGCGACGTCACGATCGAGCAACTCGCAGCGGCTGCTCAGCAAAATTGTGGCGATCTGGTGATCTTGCCGAACGGCAGCCAAAACCTGAAACGGGCGAACGAGGTCGCCACTGAGCTGCGTCGCTCCGGACGTCGAGTGGGCATCATTCCGACACGTGCCCAGGTTCAGGGCCTGGCGGCCATGGCCGTCCACGAGCCGTCGGCTGATTTCGAGTCGGCAGTGGTGGCGATGAGTAGTGCTGCCGGACATGCCCGACATGCGGCGATCTCCGTGGCTCAGAGCGCCGCCATGACATCGGCTGGGCGCTGCGAGCCCGGCGCCGTGCTCGGCATCCTCGACGGCGACGTGGTCCTCATCGGAACGTCGCTGGCAGAGGTCGCTTGGCAGCTCGTGCAGCGGCTGCTCAACGCGGGGGGTGAGCTGCTGACCTTGGTTCGGGGGGCTGGCGCTGGCCATGATCTGCCGACTGAGATCAGGGCCAGAGTGCGTCAACGATTCCCCATGGTCGATGTCGAGATGTTAGAGGGCGGCCAGTCGCGCTATCCGCTGTTGCTCGGGCTGGAATGACCACGCTGCGACTCGTCGGCTCACCGTGGCGCACCGACACGTTCCGCCGACTGGCCAATCGTCTGGAGAACATCGTCGGATCGAAGACCGCAAAGCAGTTCGAGCCGCTGAAGATTCTCAGCGTTGCCGATCTGATGCGGCATGTGCCTCGTCGCTACTTCTCAGGCACGGAGCTGAGCGATCTCTCGGCGCTGCGAGAAGGTGAGGAAGTCGCCGTGATGGCCGAAGTCGTCGACGCCCGCACCTTCAACCTCCCTGACCGCCCCAACTATCGACTGGCCAGCAAGCCACGACTCGAAGCGACGATCACCGACCATGGCGGTCGGCTGACCTGCACGTTCTTCGGTCAGCCCCGATTGATCAGCTATTGGCAAAAGCAGCTGGTGCCGGGAGCCAGGGGGATCTTTGCGGGCAAGGTGACCAGCTTCAACGGTCGGCTCCAGCTCGCCCATCCCGATTTCGTCATCGTCGACGAGCACGGCACAGTGATCGGCGGTGCCAAGCACAATGCGTCGCTGGCCTCGGCCTCGGGCGTTCCTCTCGTTGGTATCTATCCGACCGCCGGAAAGTTGCGCACCTGGACCATTGCGGATTGCGCGTCCCTGGCGCTGGCTTCTCTCGAAGGCATCGAGGACCCGCTGCCGTCGTGGGTGCGCGACGCAGCCGGTGTAGTCGAACTCGAGGCAGCCTTTCGAGCGGTGCATCAGCCGACGGAGAAGACGGTGATCGCGCAGGGTCGGCACCGTATGCGCTTCGACGAGGCGTTTGCGCTGCAGCTGACCATGGCGTACCGACGGGCCGATGCGGCCTCGCACCGAGCGGTGCCTCGACGAGCACGCTCCGGTGGCCTGCTCGAGGAGTTCGACGATCGGTTGCCGTTCGTGCTCACCAAAGGTCAGATCGCGGTGAGCGAGGAGATCATGGCCGAGCTTGGCCGTACCCGGCCGATGCAGCGACTGCTCCAGGGCGAGGTGGGGTCGGGCAAGACGCTGGTCGCGCTGCGCGCGATGCTGGCTGTGGTCGACGCCGGGGGTCAGGCGGCGCTACTGGCGCCGACCGAGGTGCTGGCCGCTCAGCACTACCAGACGATCACCCGGATGCTCGGCGACCTCGCCGGTGGTGGCACGCTTGACGCACCGGAGCATGCCACCGGGGTCGTGCTGATCACCGGGTCCACATCGGCGTCGCGGCGCCGTGAGGCTACGCTGCACGCTGCGTCTGGGACAGCCGGGATAGTGATCGGTACCCACGCCTTGCTCAGCGCGGATGTTCAGTTTGCCGACCTCGGCCTGGTCGTCGTCGACGAGCAGCATCGGTTCGGGGTCGAGCAGCGCGCGGCGCTGAGCGCCAAAGCCGATCCACTGCCGCACGTCCTGGTCATGACAGCAACGCCGATTCCACGTTCGGTGGCCATGACCGTCTTCGGTGACTTGGAAACGTCGACGCTGCGCGAAATTCCGGCTGGTCGGGCGGACGTCAGCACCGTCGTTGTCGACACGGTCCACCACCCGGCGTGGGTGCAGCGCGGCTGGCAGCGCGTTGTGGAAGAGGTTGGCCGCGGCCGCCAGGCGTACGTGGTGTGCGCCCGGATCTCGTCCGCTGGCCCGTCCGGCAGCGAGACCGAGAACCTGGATACCGACAGTGAAACCACGCCGGCAGTCGCCGTCGAAGATCTCTACGCAGAGTTGAGCGCCGGGCCGCTGGCGGACCTGCGCGTCGAGATGGTGCACGGCCAGCGCTCGAGCGAGGAGAAGGATGCGGTGATGAGCCGGTTCGCGGCCGGCGAGGTCGATGTGCTGGTATCGACCACGGTGATCGAGGTGGGCGTCGACGTCCCCAACGCCTCCGTCATGGTGATCCACGATGCCGACCGGTTCGGTATCTCCCAGCTGCATCAGCTGCGCGGCCGGATCGGTAGAGGAGCCCACCCCGGGGTCTGCCTTCTGCTGACAACGGCGAGCGAGGAGAGCGCAGCGCGGGAGCCGGCTCAACGCTGTCGCCGCTACCCGAGACGGTTTTGCTCTTGCGGAGGTCGATCTGGAACAGCGTCGCGAGGGTGATGTGCTCGGCGCCAGCCAGTCGGGCACCAGATCAAGCCTCAAGCTGCTCAGCGTGTTGAAGGATGCGGATCTGATCGCCCAAGCTCGCACCCTGGCCGAGCAGTGCCTGGCCCAGGACCCTGAGCTGAGCAATCCTGCACTCGCCGACATTGTGCTCGACGTAGAGATGGATGCGGCAGGGGATTGGCTCGAGCGAACGTGAGTCGGATCATCGCTGGGTCGCGCGGCGGTCGGCGAATTTCGATGCCGCCCGGCGACCGTACCCGGCCCACCACCGATCGGGTCCGCGAGGCGCTGTTCTCCGCCATCGCCGCGTGGGCCGGCACCGCGGCGGCGCCAGCTGAGCACTCGTTGGTCGGATTGGCCTTCTGCGACCTGTACGCCGGGTCGGGCGCCGTCGGGCTGGAGGCCGCGAGCCGTGGTGCCAACCCGGTGCTGCTGGTGGAGCGGGACCCGCGTACGGCCCAACTCGCCAAGGACAACGCCAAAGCCCTCGGGTTGGTCGTCGACGTCGTCATCTCATCGGTCGAGCAGCTGCTTCGACGGCCGCCGGCTCGGGACTTCGATATTGTCTTCGCCGATCCGCCGTACGAGCTGGAAACGTCTGACGGTCAGCGCTCAACTCTCCGAACTTGTGGCGAATCGCTGGGTCGGCCCGGACTCTTTGATCGTGGTCGAACGCTCGCGCCGTACGCCGGACCTGATGTGGCCGGAAGTGGCTGCGGAGCGCTGGACTCGCGCCTACGGTGAGACCACCTTGTATTTCGGGTCGCTCGCACCCGAGCCTTGGCGAACGGAGTGATCAAATGACCCGAGCCGTGTGTCCGGGTTCTTTCGATCCGGTGACCCATGGACACCTCGATGTCATCGAGCGGACCGCGCGTGTCGTCGACCAGGTGGTGGTCGCGGTCGGCACCAACATTGCCAAGAACGCTCTGTTCAGTCCCGATGAGCGGGTCGAGATGCTTGCCGAGGAGTGTGCCCGCTGGAGCAACGTCGAGGTGACCCTCTTTCGCGGCTTGCTTGTCGACTTTTGCGCAGCCAACGACATCCAGGTCATCAGCAAGGGGCTACGTGGTTCGGATTTTGGTTACGAGCTCCAGATGGCTCAGATGAACCGGCAACTGACCGGCGTCGACACCCTCTTCTTGCCAACCGCGCCGCAGTGGGCATTCGTGTCCTCCTCGCTGGTCCGGGAGGTCGCAACACTGGGTGGCGACGTCACGGCCTTCCTGCCAGCCAAAATTGCGACCCGAACCATGGCTCGGGTCGCGTCTCGGAGTGCGCGAGTAGCCGGCGATGTGTGAGACCGGGGGCATCTGCGTAACACTAGGGATCAGTGCACACTCGAAAAGGGGACGAGGGTGACACAGTCGGAAAGGGGAACGAGGGTGGTTGCTTCGGGGGTAGGAACGTCCATGATTGGGCGGGGAACGACCGAGGATAAGTTGGCGTATCTGCGCGAGCTCATTCTCAACGCGCGGGCGATGCCGATGTCGGCATCATGTGTCATCAACCGAGGCGAGGTCTTGGCCGCGATCGACGATGTGATCGCGAATCTGCCGGATGAGATCGCTGATGCGCAACAGGTCGTCGACATGGCGGCGTTCAAAATCGCGGAGGGCGAAGCAGAGGCCGGACGGATCATGGCCGAGGCTCGGGATCATGCCGCAAATCTTGCGCAGCACAGCGAAGTGGTCCGGGTTGCCGAGCAACTCGCCGCGCAGATGCGATCTGAAGCCGATGTCGAGGCTGCCGCTCTCCGGCGGGAGACCGATGAATTCATCGACGCACGGATGGCGAGCTTCGAGTCGGTTCTTCACAAGACGGTGAGTCAGGTGCGAACGGCTCGCGCCCGGTTGTCGGAGCGCAGCGGCTTGGACGCAGGGGACACGATGAAGCTCGACAGGCGCGCGTTCCCGGAGTAGCCGGTGGGTGGCTCAAGCTGTTTGGCTCAAGTGCCTACTCACCGGTAAGGTTGGGCGTCGGTCGCGACGAGAAGCGGGGCCGTTCGGCTTGGAAGGATTGCGATGAGTTCGCCGCATCGCCCGGTGGACCCCCGCTCAGGTTTGGTCCTCGACACCCACGAATTGGGCCGTCGCGCGGGCGCAATGAGGGTGGTTCGAGCGACCGTCGATGCACCTGCGGACTTGGGAATCGCGGTGATCGGCGTACCCCCGGGATCGCCGGTCGAGCTCGATCTTCGGCTGGAATCGGTCGTCGAGGGAGTGCTGGTCAGCGGCACAGCTACGGTCGAGGTCCGTGGGGAATGCGTGCGGTGCCTTGGTGAAGTCTCTGGTCAGCTTGAGGTCGATATCCAGGAGTTGTTCGTCTATCCGGGCGTCGAACCCGATGATGACCTCGCCAGCCGGCTGCAGGGCGACCTTATCGACCTCGAGCCACTGCTGCGCGACGAAGTAGTGCTCGATTTGCCATTCCAACCCTTGTGTCGGGATAACTGTCTAGGGCTGTGCCTCGAGTGTGGCGCAAACCTGAACGAGAATCCTGACCATCGCCACGAAACCGGTCTCGACCCTCGATGGGAAGCGCTCCGCGGTCTTGAGGGTGACGGCGGCAAATCTTACGATGTTTTACAACCAGCCCCACGGGCAACGAAATTTCCGGGCAAAAGCGCCCGGAGGAACCAGGAGTGAAGTCGTGGCCGTTCCCAAGAGGCGAATGTCGCGCAGCAATACGCGGCACCGCCGTTCCCAGTGGAAGGCGTCCGTACCCGCGCTGGTGACGTGCGCGAACCCCGCTTGTCGCGAGAAGCACCTGCCCCATGTGGCGTGCCCCTCGTGCGGGCAGTACGGTCCCCGCGCAGCCCGTCGACAGGTTCTCTCGTCCTGATCCGGTCAGAGGCGACGGCCATTCGCCTACCTGCGGGAGACCTCTTAACTGAGCTCGGGATGAGTGTTGATCCTGAGCTGCTCGACCGCGCCTTGACTCACCGGTCTTACGCGTACGAGCAAGGTGGCCTCCCCACTAACGAGCGTCTGGAATTCCTCGGTGACTCGGTCCTCGGGCTGGTAGTCACCGAGCACCTTTTCGTGACCTATCCGGATCTCTCCGAGGGCCAGCTCGCCAAGTTGCGCGCGGCTGTTGTCAACTCCCGGGCGCTGGCTGACATCGCCCGCGAGCTCGATCTGGGTGCGGTCATCCATTTGGGTCGCGGCGAGGAGAGCACTGGTGGACGCGACAAGTCCTCGATCCTCGCCGACACGATGGAGGCGGTGATCGGTGCGGTCTTCTTGCAGCACGGCATCGACGCCGCACGGGCTTTCGTACACCATCTGTTCGACCCCCTGATGGCCGAGGTCGCAACCCGTGGAGCGGGACTGGACTGGAAAACCAGCCTCCAGGAGATCGCCTCCGTGAGTGGCCTCGGCGTACCCGTCTATGACGTGGTGGAGTCAGGTCCTGACCATGCCAAGACCTTCCAGGCCATGGTCAACATTGATGACCACAGCTACGGACCAGGTGCCGGCCGGAACAAGAAAGAGGCCGAGCAGAACGCGGCAGCTATTGCCTTCGCTGCGCTCAAAGGCAGCCGTGGCTCCGGACCGCTCGCGTCCCGCTAGCGCGATCGGTGCCCGAACTTCCAGAGGTTGAGGTCGTACGCCGTGGTCTGGCCAGCAGTATTTCGGGGCGCCAGATCACCGGCGTACGGGTGCTGCACCCGCGGCCGGTACGCCGCCACCTGACCGGACCGGCAGATTTCGAGCTGCAGGTCACCGGCCGCACCTTCGCTGAGCCGCGCCGGCGCGGAAAATATCTGTGGTTGCCCTTCACCGACGGCGACGCGATCTTGGCTCATCTGGGCATGAGCGGCCAGTTTCGGCTGGCCGATGCCGAAGCGTCGCTCGCGCCCAACACCCGAATCATTTTCGCCTTCGCGGACGGCGAGCCGGACCTCCGGTTTGTCGATCAGCGGATGTTCGGTGGGCTGTCGGTTTCGCCGGGGGGCGCCGAGCTGCCGCCCGAGATCGCCCACATCGGCCGGGATCCCTTCGATCCGGAGTTTGATCTCGCAGCCGTCGTGACCCGGTTACGCCGCCGCAACAGTGCGATCAAACGGTCGCTGCTGGATCAGCAGCTGGTGTCCGGAATCGGCAACATCTACGCCGACGAAGCGCTCTGGGCGGCTCGGGTGCACTACGCCCGCCCGACCAGGACGATGTCTCGTACTCAAGCCGGCGGCGTCATCGACGCGGCCGCGGCCGTGATGAGAAAGGCGCTGGACAACGGTGGCACCTCGTTCGATGCCCTCTACGTCAACGTCAACGGATCCAGCGGCTACTTCGACCGATCGCTCGCCGTGTACGGCCGCGAAGGGCTTCCGTGTCTGCGTTGCGGAACATCGATCCGGCGAGAACCGTTCATGAACCGTTCGTCCTATCGTTGTCCACACTGTCAACGAGCTCCACGCGGGTTCAAGGCGAGGGCCGCGATTGCGCGAGCAGCTGGATAGCGCGATTGCGCGAGCGGCTCTCAATAAAAGGGGTATTAGCTCAACGTGATGGAACGCCTCAGGCACTACGTACTCGTACGCCATGGCCGCAACTGGATCCAGCTCTTCCGGTTCGGCATTGTTGGCGCGTCCGGCGTTGTCGTCAACCTGTTCGTCGCGATCATGTGCAAGAAGCTCGGTCCAGACGAGAATGGCATCTTCTTCGACTTGCCGCTCAGTGAGTTCAACGTCCGCTGGTACCACGCCTACTCAACGATCGCGTTTCTGGTCGCCAATCTCTGGAACTTCCAGCTCAACCGGCTGTGGACCTTCCGCAGTGCGAAGCACTCCGGCTGGTTTCGGGAATATTTTCCCTTCCTGACTGTCGGCATCCTGGGCCAGATCGTTGGTCTGGGCATCCTCACTTTGTTGATGCATCCGAACTCGGTCTTCTCGTTGTCGCCGACCTTCTTCGACAACTCAACCGGCTTCAGAACTCGCTTCTACTGGGCGCAACTGATCACGATCGCGATCGTCACCCCGCTGTCGTTCCTGCTGAACAAGTTCTGGACCTTCTCCGCCGTACGCGGCAAGAATCAGGTCGCTGAGACCGTGCCGGAAACCGTCGAAAGCGAGCATCCGACCGCTGGCGTCTAAGGCCGCCTGGCGTCAACACGGATCGCGAACAAGCGCGATCCGCGCCCGCGATGGTCGCGCCGCCGATCTGCAGGAGGAGCCGACGAAACCCGTCAGACAGGAGCTGATCTCCGTCACAGTGGTTTCGTCGGATGCGACGAAGACGGCGGCTCCCGAGCGAACATCGCTGCGAGCGGAGCGAGCCAATAGACACAGCGAGCTTGGCGAGCGGAGCGATCAGAATAGAACCCGCCCTGCGACGTACCCGGACTCACGGTCGCCGTCGGTTACAGTGAGGTCGCCTTCGCAGTCGGATCGTCACCTGAGCTCACACCGTCGAGAGGTGGGACGTTGTACCTCAAGAGCCTGACCTTGCGTGGCTTCAAGTCCTTCGCATCGGCCACCACCCTCAACTTCGAGCCGGGTATCACCTGCGTCGTCGGTCCCAACGGGTCGGGCAAGTCCAACGTGGTGGACGCGCTCAGCTGGGTGATGGGTGAGCAGGGGGCCAAGACGCTACGCGGCGGCAAGATGGAGGACGTCATCTTCGCCGGCACCTCCGGTCGCGCCCCGCTCGGTCGCGCCGAGGTCGTGCTCACGATTGACAACTCTGATGGTGCGCTGCCCATCGACTATTCCGAGGTGGCGATTTCTCGGACCATGTTCCGCAACGGCGGATCCGAGTACGCCATCAACGGCAATGTGGCGCGACTGCTGGATATCCACGAGCTGCTCAGTGACTCCGGCATCGGGCGAGAGATGCACGTCGTCGTTGGCCAGGGACAGCTCGATTCGATCTTGCAGGCGACGCCGGAAAGTCGTCGTGGCTTCATCGAAGAAGCCGCCGGCGTACTGAAGCATCGCAAACGCAAGGAGAAAGCCGTCCGCAAGCTCGAGGCGTGCGAAGCAAACCTCAATCGGCTGGCGGACCTGATCAACGAAATCCGACGGCAGCTCAAGCCGCTGGGCCGGCAAGCGGAAGTGGCGCGCAGGGCCGTTGTCATTCAGGCCGAGGTGCGTGACGCGAAGGCGCGGCTGCTGGCTGATGATCTGCTTCAGGCAACCCAGGCACTGCAGTCGGAGCTCGCCGACGAACAGGCGATGCAGGTACGCCGCGAAGGCCTTGAGCGGGCGCTCGAAGCTGCGCGGACAGCGGAGGTGGCCGCCGAAGCGGCCGTACGCGAAGGCGTACCGAGATTGGCGGCCGCGCAAGAGACCTGGTATTCACTTGCGGCGCTCAAAGAGCGGGTCGCCAGCACGCTCTCGATCGCACGAGAACGGATGCGGCAGGTCGAGGACGATCCGGGCGAGCTGCTGTTTGTCCGGGATCCGGACGAGCTGGAGCGCGAGGCTGGACGGGTCGCAGCACAGGAGCATGAGCTGTCGAACCGGCTGGGCCAACGAGCCGAGGCACTGGAAGAGGCAACCACCCATCGAGCCACCTGCGAGGACGCTCACCGAGGTGAGGAAGATCGGCTCGCCGGACTGATCCGTGCAGCGGCCGACCGCCGGGAAGGGCTGGCAAGGCTTACCGGCCAAGTCAATTCGTTGCGTAGCCGGGGTGAGGCGGCGGCGGCCGAAATCAGTCGACTGACCGCGGCACAGCAGGAGGCCGCCGAAAGAGCCGACCAAGCGTCGCGAGCGTTTACCGCGCTGGAGACCAAGGTCGCTGGTCTGGACGCAGGTGAGCATGGTCTCGATGCCGAGCACGAGGCGGCTGTGCAGACATTGGACGGAATCGAGCGGCAGCAGGCGGAGCTGCGGCATCAAGAGCAGGTCGCCAGTCAGGAGCGGGCAGCCCTCGCGGCGCGCGTCGAGGCGCTGCGTGTCGGACTTGACGGAAAAGATGGCTCCTCAGCGCTACTCGCGGCAACGGATCGACTCGACGGCTTGCTGGGATCGGTTGCGGCGTTGCTCAAGGTTCAGTCCCCGTACGAGACCGCTGTTGCGGCCGCTTTCGGCGCTGCGGCGGATGCGGTAGCCGTGACTGGCGTACCAGCGGCCGTTGACGCGTTCGACCATCTGAAGGCCGAGGACCTGGGACGTGCCGGATTGCTGATCGGCGATCTGGTCGAGGCCGAGCGAGTGTCCGAATGGCCCGCGCTGCCGGCCTCGGCTCGTTACGCCATCGAGGTGGTCGACGTACCAGACACGCTTGCTGCCTCAGTGCAGCGGATCCTACGCAAGGTAGCGCTCGTTGAGGATCTGGCTGCCGCCCAGAGGCTGGTTGCCGGCCTGTCCGATGTCGTCGCCGTCACCCCGCACGGAGATGTGCTCAGTGCCCACTTCGCGGCTGGCGGATCATCGGCAACCCCCACACTCATCGAGCTGCAGTCTGCCGTTGACGACGCCGGGCGGCGCTGGACCGAGGCCAGTCATGCATGTGATCGGCTCCGTTTCGCCCAGAGCCAGCTGGATGACCAGCATCGTCAGGCAAGGGCCTCGGTCGAGGTCACGCTTGCTCGACTGCATGAATCTGACGCGGCTATGGCAGCGCTTGCCGAAGAACTTGGCCAGCTCAGCTCGACTGCCCGCTCCGCGTACGCAGAGGCCAATCGTCTCCGGAACGCGATGACGCAGGCCGAAGAAGCCCACGACCGGGATGTTGCTGGCCTCGCGGACCTGGAACACCGGCTGGAAATGGCCGCCGAGACCGTCGACGACACCGAGCCGAATCCGGCCGAACGTGACCGGCTGGCCGAGCAGGCCAGACTGGCCCGCGCCGCCGAAATGGATGCACGGCTCGCGCTGCGCACCCTCGAGGAACAGGTTCGTGCCCACGCTGGCCGAGCCGATGCGCTGCGCCGTGCGGCTGAACATGAACGCCAGGCGCGCATCAAGGAGATCGCCCGCCGGGAGCGAATGTTGCGAGAGGCGCGGACCGCGGCCGCTGTCCATGCCGGTGCAGCGATCCTGGCTCAGCATCTCGAACGCTCCCTGACCCTGGCAGCAGGCGAGCGAGCTGAAGCGGAGGCTTCACGAAGCGATGCTGACGCCGCCTTGGGCGCGGCACGCGCGTCCGTACGCTCATTGACTCGCGACTTCGAGTCTCTGGTGGACGCAGCCCATCGGGATGAGTTGGCCAGAGCCGAACAGCAGATGAGAGTGGAGGCGCTCGAGGAGCGCGCGATGGCTGAATTGGGGTTGGAGTCCTCGGTCCTGCTCGCGGAGTACGGGCCGGACCTGCCGGTGCCAGTGCTGAGGGCCGGGGGCGATGAAGCGGAAGAGGAGGCGAATGATCAACCTCCGCCGGTGCCCTACGTACGAGAGCTACAGCAGAAGCGGCTGCGTATCGCGGAGCGGGAACTGAACCTGCTGGGTCGGGTCAACCCGCTGGCATTGGAGGAGTTCGACGCACTCGAGGAGCGACATCGGTTCCTCTCCGAACAGTTAGAGGACCTGCGGAAGACCCGCAAGGATCTCCTTGACATCATTGCCGAGGTCGATAACAGGGTCGAGCAAGTCTTCACCGAGGCCTACGCCGACGTGGCGGCAGCATTCGAGCGCGTATTCGCACGACTCTTCCCGGGCGGCGAAGGCCGGTTGATTTTGACCGAGCCGGGCAACTGGCTGACAACCGGAGTCGACGTGGAGGCACGGCCGCCAGGCAAGAAGATCAAACGGCTCTCGCTGTTGTCCGGTGGCGAACGTGCCCTGGTGGCGGTCAGTTTCCTGATTTCGCTCTTCATCGCGCGGCCCAGCCCGTTCTACATCCTCGACGAGGTCGAGGCCGCCCTCGACGACACCAATCTCGGTCGGCTGCTGGAGATCTACGAAGAGTTGCGGACCACGAGTCAGCTGCTGGTGATCACCCACCAGAAGCGGACGATGGAGATCGCCGACGCGCTGTACGGAATCAGCATGCGCGGCGACGGCGTCTCAACCGTGATCTCTTCGCGACTGCGTGAGATCGAGTCGGTCGCCTGAAGCCTTCACACTTGATAAGCGTGATGAAATCGAGAGGTTGAAATTGGCTTTTCGATGCGGGCATCGTGATCTTCGGTTGGCAGACTTACCCCCAGAGCTGTTACACCGGCACCGCTGTTTCACCGCTAGATGGAGCACGTTGCACCACCTGTAAGACAGTTCCTTCCCCGTACGGATCACCATCGACTGTCTGAAAGGAAAGTCGTGACCTCCATCGTCGTTGCCATGATTGTGATATTGGTCGTTGTCGCCGCCACTGTGGGCCTCGTTCTGCTGGGAATCGAGGGACGCGGCAAGCAGCGCGCACCGAAGCTGGCCCATCGAATGGCCCGCGCCGCGCAGCATCTCAACGGCGATGCGGAGCCTCCGGCTCGCCTGGTCAAGATGATCGAGTCCACCCGCAGTCGCTGAGCGGGTGCACCGGCCCTACTCGCCTAGGATGAGCCGGTGGATGCGACGACTCTTTGGTTGATCGTTGGCGTCATTCTGCTGCTGGTTTTCGGTCTCGTCGGTTTCCTCGCGGTTAGCCGACGCCGTGCGCTGCGCACCGGTGAGCAGCCGCCAGCTGTCGAGGCCCCACCACGAGGCTGGGAGGCGCCCGCCAAAGACGCGGGTGACGAGCCGTCCGCAACGCAAGTTGATATCGCCGCCGCGCCGCCGGAGGTCGAACGTGAAGAGGTCGAGCTTGTTCCGGAGGCGCCGGCTCTGGACCGGCCTGAAGCTCCAGAGAGTCGGCTGGTACGCCTGCGCCGTCGGCTGGCCGGTTCCAATAGCGCGCTCAGTCGCGGCCTGCTGCTGCTGATCACGCGCGACCGGATCGACGAAGATACCTGGGAAGAGTTCGAGGCGACCCTGATCACGTCCGATCTTGGTGTCGCTCCAACCACCGAGCTGGTGGACTCACTGCGCAACAAGCTTCGGGTGGAAGGGGTTTCCGCGCCGGGAGAGGCGCGTGCCATCCTGCGCGCCGAACTGATCAAGCTCGTCGACCCCACGATGGACCGCAGCATCAATGCCGACCGGACCGATCAGCCTGCCGTGGTCATGGTGGTCGGTGTGAACGGGACTGGGAAGACGACCACCGTCGGCAAGCTCGCCCGTGTCTTGGTCGCCGAGGACAAGGACGTGCTCCTCGGTGCCGCGGACACCTTCCGAGCAGCTGCCGCGGACCAGCTCGAGACCTGGGGTAGCCGGGTCGGAGTGCCGACCGTACGAGGGGCGGAGGGGGCCGATCCCGCAAGCGTCGCCTTCGAGGCCGTCAAAGCCGGTATCGAGCTGGAGGTCGATGTGGTGTTGATCGACACCGCGGGCCGGCTACACACCAAGGTCGGATTGATGGATGAGCTCGGCAAGGTCAAGAGAGTGATCGAGCGTCAGGCTCCGGTCGGCGAAGTGCTGCTGGTGCTCGACGCGACCACCGGACAGAACGGCCTCACGCAGGCCCGGATCTTTGCCGAGGTGGTGGACGTGACCGGCATTGTGCTGACCAAGCTGGACGGCTCGGCCAAGGGTGGCATCGTCGTTCAGGTGCAACGTGAGCTGGGTGTACCGGTCAAGCTGGTCGGTCTCGGTGAGGGTGCTGATGATCTTGCTCCATTCGATGCCGAGGTCTTCGTGGACGCGCTGCTGGAGCAGGCAGCATGACCAGCATCCTGCATCCACCCGTCGAGGGCGCCGCGTTCGATGCGTTCATGGAAACCGCCGCACCGGCCAGCCGGGAACACCAGAGGTGGCGACCGGAGAACGGCAGTATGCCTGCCCTTTACCTCAGCCACGGTGCTCCGCCGGTCTTCAATGACGCGCATTGGATGGACCAGCTCTTCAACTGGTCGCGATCACTTCCGAAGCCGACGGCAATCTTGATCGTCAGCGCACACTGGGAGGCCGCGCCGCTCGCGCTCTCCTCACCGGCGGTCGGAACTCGACTGGTTTACGACTTCAGTGGATTCGGCCGGCGTTACTTCGAGATGACCTACGCGACACCGGATGCATCGGCGCTCGCCACACAGGTCGCATCGCTGATGTCTGACCTCGAGCCGGTCCACGAACATCCGAGCCGCGGTCTTGATCATGGTGCTTGGGTGCCGCTGAAGGTGATGTACCCGTACGCAGACGTGCCGGTGTTGCAGCTCAGCATGCCAACGCACGATCCGGACCGGCTGATTCGGATCGGACAGCAACTGCGTCCACTGCGAGAGCAGGGGGTGTTGATCATTGGCTCCGGCTACATGACACACGGCCTGCCGTTCCTTGGCCGGGACAGCTGGGAGCGCAATGTGATCCCCGGGTGGTCACTCGAGTTTGATGCTTGGGCAGCCGAGGCGTTGGCAGCAGGCAGACTCGATGTCTTGACCGACTTCCGGCACGCACCCGGGATGCCATACGCACACCCGACCGTCGAGCATTACACGCCGATATTCGTCACGTTCGGGGCCGCCACCGATCCGGCGGCGCCACCAACGGTGGTGATCGACGACTTCCAGATGGGGCTCGCGAAGCGGTCCTTTCAGGTCGACTAAGCGCAACGCAACGATGCGCATCCTGCTAGTTGCCCACAACGCTGCTTCAGGGGACATCGACCTGAATCTGGCGCGGCACGTGGCCATGCTTGACCAGGCTCGTGTCCAGGGCTGCGACATCGCGGTGTTCCCCGAGTTCTCGCTCACTGGCTCGGTCAACCCCAGCCGTCACCCAGAACGAGCGGTGGCCATCGACGCGGAACCAGTCCAGGCAATGATCCAGGCGACCTGGCGGACCGGGGTGGCAGCGGTGTTCGGCATTGCCGAACATCTCGATGGGGCATTCCACATCTCCCAGGTGTACGGCCACTCAGGCCGACTCGGCGGCGTCTATCGCAAACGGCACCTCGGCGACAACGAGCAGGGATATAGCATCGGCGAGGGCGCTGGAGTCTTCCAGCTCGGCTCGGCACGGTTCGGCGTCACGATATGCGCTGAAGGCGGGGTCGATTTTCCATGGACGGAGGCTGTCGCTGGCGGCGCCGAGGTGGTGTTCTACTGCTCGGCACCCGGCTTGTACACGCGACGCAGCGACGCAGCGAGCTGGCACCGAGGACACGCCTGGTGGGTCTCGCAAGGGCTCGGCCACGCTGTCCGACACGCTCGGCGGTTAACCGTTCCCGTGGCCATGGCGACCCAGGCCGGGTCGACTGAGGACGAGGACTTTCCTGGACTGGCGGCGCTGGTGCTGCCCTCGGGCGAGGTCGCACGCTTGCCTGACTGGCGGGCAGGCAGCCTGATAGCTGAAGTCGCGGCTGATGTCACCGTCGAGCCGATCCGGGAAGCCGTCCGCTGTCTGGTGGTGGACACCGGGGGCCGCACGTTGTTGGTGCGTTACGCCGACACCTCCATCGGGTCGAGCTGGTGGTTCCCACCCGGCGGTGGCTTGGAGTCGGGCGAGGACCATCTGGCTGCCATCCGCCGCGAGTTGCGGGAGGAGCTGGCTCGCGACGACCTCACAGTTGGCCCATGGATCGGGCGGCGCTGCCACACGTTCTGGCTGGGGAAGTGGATGACTCAGCGGGAACTGTGGGGGCTCTGTCGTACCGAGCCGTTCGACGTGGACCCTCTTCACGTGAGCTCGCTCGCGGTCGAGGGCGTCCAGGAGATGCGCTGGTGGTCAGCAGAGGAGCTCCGGTCGGCGAATGCAGTGACGTCGCCTCGGGATCTGGCGGCGTTGCTAGACCGGATAGCTGTCGACGACCTTCCCAACTCGGACGAGGACCTCGGGGACTAGTTGCTGTCCGGGCTGGTTGTTACTCTTGCTATCACCAGATATCAGGAGCAGATTTGTGACCGATGTACTCATCCGTGACCTCGAACCAGAAGACGTCGCTCGGCTGGACGCCCGCGCGGCAGCGCTGGGGTTGTCGCGCAACGAGTACCTACGTCGGCGGCTCGAGCAAGACGCCCGTCGCGGAACGGGATCTGTGACCCAAGCTGATTTCGAACGATTTGCCGAGCGATTCGGCGATCTTGCAGATGAGGAGCTCATGAGGCGAGCCTGGGAGTGATGGCGAGCGTCTGGCTTATTGACAAGTCGGCCCTGATCAGGCTTTCAACCAGCTCCGCCCGCGACGAGTGGTACCAGCGGATTGAGCGTGGTCTCATCCACGTGACGACCCTGACGTTGTTGGAAATTGGATACTGCGCACGATCGGGAGCTGACCTACAGGACGAGCTTCATAGGCCGCCACTCGCTCTCCTGCCGATCGAATATTTGACGCCAGCCGCCGAAGCACGCGCGATGAGCGTGCAGGCTTTGCTCGCCGAGCGAGGGCTGCACCGAGCGCCCTCGGTGCCGGATCTCTTGATCGCCGCCAGCGCCGAACTTACGGGCGCAACAGTGCTTCATGTAGACAAAGACTTCGACCTCATTGCCAGTGTCACCGGGCAGCCAGTCGAGAATTTGGAGAGCTTCTCGGGCTAAGTGCGGTTGCGGGCGGTGGCGGTCTGCTCTGACCATCCGGAAGGCGGCTGCGGTGAGCGCAGTGGGTGGCCCAGGCTTAGTGCTAGCGGGGAGTCGGCATAGTGGCCGAAGGGTTCGACATCGACATAGCCGCTGGAGCGGTAGAGGGCGACGGCAGCGACCTGCGGTTGGCCAGTTTCGAGCAGCATCCAGTCGGCGCCGGCAGCTGCGGCACTCGCTTCCAGGGCAGCCAACACCATCCGAGCGAAGCCCTGGCCTCGTACCTCTTCGCGCACGAACATGCGCTTGATCTCGGCCGGCCGCTGCGCCACGCGTGGCACGCCAGGCGGTCGAAATCGCCAGCCACCCATTGCAATGGCCTGATCGTCAAGATAGCCGACCAGAAACACACCAGTGGGAGGACTGAAATCAGCCGAGGTGAACGGGGTCGCGTCCGGCCCACCGTAGATCGTGATGTAGAACTCTTGCGCTGCAGAGGTCAGCGCCGTCACGTCCGGGTGCTCGTACGGCACCTGGAGCAGCTGAAACTCCGCGGGCACCAGCCCAGCGTAGGCAGCGCACCTGGGTGCTTTCAGCACCCGAGACACCATGGCAGGTTAGTAGGCTGAGTCAGTCCAGAACTCCGACGTAAGGACGCTCGTGTTCGACACCCTGCAAGACCGCCTCGCGGCGACCTTCAAGAACCTGCGCGGCAAGGGCCGACTGTCTGAGGCTGATATCGACGCGACGGCTCGCGAGATTCGGATTGCGCTGCTCGAGGCCGACGTCAACCTCTCGGTGGTCAAGGACTTTATTGCCGCGATCAAGGAGCAGGCTCGCGCCACCCAGCTCTCCGGCGCCCTCAACCCGGCCCAGCAAGTGATCAAGATCGTCAATGACGAATTGGTCGCCATCCTCGGCGGCGAGACCAGGGTGCTGCGCTACGCCAAACGACCCCCAACCATGATCATGCTCGCCGGTCTGCAGGGCTCGGGCAAGACAACACTGGCCGCCAAACTCGGGTTGTGGCTGAAGGAGCAGGGCCACTCGCCGCTGCTGGTGGCAGCCGACCTGCAGCGGCCGAATGCAGTGAACCAGCTGCAGGTGGTCGGCCAACGAGCCGGCGTTCACGTTTTTGCGCCTGAGCCCGGGAATGCCTCGTCGCGGAGCGACATCGATCAACCGAGTGGCGATCCCGTGGCGGTGGCTCGCGCCTCGGTCGCCGAAGCTGAGCGTCGCCTCTATGACGTCGTGATCATCGACACCGCTGGCCGGCTCGGCATCGACGCCGAGATGATGCAGCAAGCAGTCGACATCCGCGACGCCGTGCATCCGGACGAGGTGCTCTTCGTCGTCGATGCGATGATCGGCCAGGACGCGGTCAACACTGCTAACGCCTTCGCCGAAGGAGTGGGCTTCGACGGCGTTGCGCTTACCAAACTCGATGGTGACGCCCGCGGCGGTGCCGCTCTCTCGATCGCGCGCGTGACGGGGAAGCCGATCATGTTCGCCTCCAACGGTGAGGCGCTCAAGGACTTCGACGTCTTCCATCCAGACCGGATGGCCAGCCGGATCCTCGGCATGGGCGACATGCTGACGCTGATCGAGCAGGCCGAGAAAACCTTCGACGCCGAACAGTCGGCGAAGGCAGCTGCAAAGCTGGCGGGCGGCGGCGCTGACTTCGGGCTGGCGGACTTCCTCCAGCAGATGCAGATGGTCCGCAAGATGGGTCCGCTGTCAAAGGTCTTCGGCATGCTGCCCGGGATGGGAGAGCTCAAGGATCGAATCGCAGGTATCGACGAGCGTGAGGTCGACCGGATCGAGGCAATCATCCACTCGATGACACCGGCTGAACGTGACAACCCGAAGATCATCGACGGTTCACGGCGCTCCCGCATCGCCAAGGGGTCAGGTGTTGAGGTGTCGGAAGTCAACACCTTGATCAACCGATTTTTCGACGCACGCAAGATGATGAGCTCGCTGGCGACTGGCGCCATGCCCGGCATGCCAGGGCTGGCCGGTCTTCCGGGCGGACGTCGGCAGCCGCCGCGGTCCAAGAAGAAGGGTGGCCGCGGGGTCTCTGGCAATCCGGCCAAGCGCAATGCACCCCAGCAGCCAGCTCCATCGGCCGAACCTGCCGGCGCTTTCGGGGCGGAGGAATTCGATCAGGCCGCGCTCGAGAAGGCGATGGCTGATTTCGAGCTGCCACCCGAGCTGCGCAGCCGCTTCGGCAAATAGCCAATGCGCCCTGAGCCGGTCAACGGGCATGATCGCCTCCACCTCGCTGGCGTGGTGTTGCCCGAGGGGGAGTATCGGGATCTCTGGGTGGCCGACGGTGTGATCCGTACCGAGCCGGTATCCGGCGCCCAGACCATTGCCACGGGGGCGTGGATCATGCCCGGCCTTGTTGATGCGCACTGTCACGTCGGGCTGGAGAGGCAAGGTGCCGTCTCCGATGAGCGGGCAGAACAGCAGGCGATCACCGATCGAGACGCCGGGGCGTTGCTGCTACGGGATGCGGGCAGCCCGGCCGACACCCGATGGATGGATAGCCGTGACGATCTTCCGAAGATCATCCGGGCCGGACGGCATATCGCGCGGCCCAAGCGCTATCTACGCAACTATGGGGCAGAGGTCGAGCCCGACGAGTTGATCACCGAGGTGGAACGGCAGGCTGTCCGTGGGGACGGCTGGGTGAAGATCGTGGGGGACTGGATCGATCGAGACGTTGGTGATCTTGCACCGCTGTGGCCGGCCGATCTAGCGAAAGCCGCCATCGCCCGCGCACATGAGCTTGGCTGTCGAGTAACCGCACACGTCTTCGGCGAGCAAGCTGTCGCCGAGCTTGTTGCCGCGGGCATCGACGGCATCGAGCACGGCACAGGGGTGGACGACACGACGATTTCACTGATGGCTGAACGCCAGGTCGCGCTCGTTCCGACCATGATCCAGCTCGACAGCTTCGAGGCGTACGCGCAGGCCGGTGAGGAGAAGTACCCCGTGTACGCCAGCCATATCCGTGCGCTCTACGCGAGCCGCCTCGAGCGGTTCGCGAAAGCTCTCGATGCCGGTGTCCCGATCTACGCCGGTACTGACGCGGGCGGGTTTCTTCCCCATGGCCTGGTCGGCGACGAAATTGCGGCGCTGGCGCAGTTCAGTTCGGCCGAGTACGCCTTGGGCGCCGGCTCCTGGCGGGCGCGGGAATGGCTCGGCCACCCGTCGACGTTCACAGACGGAGCGCCGGCCGATCTCGTGGTCTTCGACGCGGATCCGCGTCTCGATCTGAACGTGTTGAGGGCGCCGCGCTTCGTGATTCTGCGCGGCGCCCTCGTCAAATGACCCTGAGGTCGGTTAATCCATCCAGATTAGGGAGCGACGGTGATCACGAGTGTCGACGTACGCTGCCCGGGCTTGGCCTTGGTGACGGCTTCGAGCCCCCGCGTGGTCTTCACCAGCTTGAGCTTCGCCGGCGACCCGTTCAGTGTCGCCGACGCAACCTTTGCCCCATCCGGAAGCACAGCACCGATCCGTACGTCGATCGAGCCATGCCGGGTGACCTTGGTCGTGAACGTCGAGCCCTGATGCTCGGCGGCCACATCGATCGCGAGTGCGCCCAACTTGACTCTGTTCGCGGACGCTTTGGACTGCCCGGCGGGGAGTTGCGGCACTACCGCGACCCGGTCGCGGCCGAGTTCGGGGGAGACCCCGAGCCACTGGTGAATAACCGGCCAGAGCACGCCGTACGCGCCCCAGGCCTGCATCACCATCGATCGCTCCGTGAACAGCCGGTCGATGTTGGCCCCGAAGTCACCACCGGGGACGATCTCCGGCATGGCGCCGGGCATCTCCCACAGCTTCGGGTCGAGCTGGCTCTTGGCATTGCCATTGACGTAGACGCCCTGCTGCTTGTCGCCGAGCCGACCGTAGTTGCCTTCGCTCACTGCCGCGATGGCGCTGTTGAGCGTGAAGATGTTCCGCTCACTCGGCACCTCGGAGATCACGGAGTCACAACTCGGACCGGGGTTGCCACCGGTAGCCGATGTCGGACCGGTGCCGGTGTGGTACAGCCCCAGCTCGTTGGTGAAGCAGGGCCGCTCGTGTTGGTCAAGCGTGGTATTCGCGTGTTCGTCCGAAGCTAGCGGCGCCGATGGGCGGCCCGGCAGCTTAGGCAGCACGGCATCGGTCGGGGTGAGTCCAATCCAGTGCCGTTGGAACACCTTCTTGTTACCCGGATCGTCCAGCGAGTCCGCATACGAGTTGGCGCCATCGGCGGCGTACCACCAGTCGTCCTCGAACTTGTCGAGCAGTGCCTTGGCCTTCTTGGTGGCCCAGCGCTTCGTCTGAGCGTCCCCGACAGCCTTAGCCAGATCGGCAAGATCGGCGTAGCCACGGATGGTGTAGACGGCGTTGTCCAGCTTCTCCTCGCCCATCCCGGCGCGCTCCACATTGCCCAATCCCTCAGGCCAACCGTCGCCATCCTCGTCCAGGGTTGCGACGTACTTCATGGCCTTGACGCTCGCCGGGTAGAGATCTTTGAGGAACCTCTTGTCACCGGTCCAGCGCCAGATCAGTGCGACCGCGGAGGGGTACTTCGACGACTCGTCGGTGTTACCGGCATCGGCGTTGGCCCCGAAGAACACCGCGCCATCTGGTGTCACCTCGTGCACGATCTTGCCGCTGCCCTTGTTGACGATCTCCGACACGTCGCGCAACGCCCGCAAATGATCCTTGATGGGTCCGAACTGCCCAGCGGCAACCGACGCGAACGCCGTGTACTCACCATCGGTGCCGAACAGCCAGGTGTAGTCGGGCCAACCGGCGCCGAGCCAGCGCATGGACTTCAGCGTTCCGGCCGGCGGTGGATAGGCCTGACCGGCGTTGACGGCCCGAAGCTGCAGATCCTCGACGCGCTGCTCCGAAGCGGCCAGCATCTGCTTGGACCAGGCCACGCTGCTGGTGAGCAGCGGGTTGTCGGGTAGCGAGACATTACTCAAGGTGTTCACCCGCTCGCGGTATCCCACGACGGCCCGGATCGCGGCTTCGGGGTCGCCGAGCGCCTTGCGGAGCTCGGCGCGGGCTTGGGCCGGACCAGCCGTCGATCCACCGACGCCGAACCATACGGTCCTCACCGCGCCGGCTTTGAGCTTGATCTTGTAGGCGAGCTGGCCGCCCGCACCCTTGCCGTACTCGGTGTCGTCACAGCGTTTCGGCTGCGGCGGTGCGCTTGGCCCCGAGGCTGGGCAGATCACCGCCGGATCCTGCGGGCCGCGGAAGTCCTTGCCTGTCTTGGTCGCGTACGGCGAAAGGTCGCTGCCGAACGCTGCAGCCCAATCGTGGGAAGAGAAGTTTGGTGAACTCGGTGTGCCCTTGTCGCGGAACAGCAAATGCTTGCCGCGAACCGACACCGAGTCCGCGAGATTTACCAGCGTTTGGCTGGGCTTGGTCTCGCCCCATGGATAAGACGAAATCAGCTCTGAATGTGCGTCTGCGCGCAGCGTAATCGTCCGATTGCTGTCGGAGCGCAGCGTCAGGCCAACCACCGCGCCTGAGACACCGCGTGGCACGAAATCGGTGCGGCTGGCTGATACGCCGTTCGTGGTGGGCAGGTCGGCTCGCACGTACCCCCAGCCAGACGTTGTCTTGGTGGCTCCTTTGATCCAGTCGCCGTTGATGTTGAACCACATGCCGTCAAGCAGCTTGAGGTTGGGTAGCCAGAAGCCACCCATTTCGCCGCGAGTGTGGAACCCGGCAGCGGGATAGCTCCCATCAGCCGCGCCAAGAGCCCAGGCTCGGTCGCCAGTCACCACGAATCGACGATCCGAAAGGCGACTCGTCTCGGACAATTCGGGTGATCGTGCGATTGCGGGATCGACAACCGGGCCGGTCGCCGCCTGGGCCGGCACTGTGAGCGGTGCCGTGATGAGTAACAGGGAACAAGCTGCAGTAACGCAGGCAACGAGGCTCCCCCGGGGAGTGCGATGCACAATTAGCCTCTCCATTGAGTTGCGTGCACGCAACGCGGAGCTCGAGAGGGAAGGGGTGCGCGCTCGGCGCACGTATCGAGACGATGGGGCGCGTCTCGCGCACAGGGACTTGATCTTCCTATCGGCTTGCGAACAGCCGGCGCAAGAGTGCAACGGATTTATCGAGTCGGAACATATCTCCTCGGCGAGTCGTAAGCGCTGGCCCACGAGCCCGGACCGCCGTTTCTCTGCACGAAGCCACAAACGCAGCTGAAACAGCCGCAAAGCGACTCATTCGCGGCTGCGTGCGCAATAACGCGCTCCCGCCGTTGTGATCGCGCGTGCCGGGTTGGAACGGGAGTGGTCGCAGCTGCGAGCGTCGGTAAATCGCGCGCCGCCGCACGGAGGCGGAGCGAGCGGACACGCTTTACCGTCTGCGAGCGACGACGACGGCGGATCACCGCGCGATTTCGCGAGCAGCTCAAAGACGGATTGCCCGGGCGAGCAAGATAGGCGCATGCATTGCGGCGGCCGACCAGCAGCGATGCTGCTTCTGGTCGCACTGCTGTGTGCGTTCCCGATCCCGGCGTACGCCCAGGACAAGGTGATCGAAAAGCCGCTTATGGTGTTGGGTACGCCGGAGCCGGATGGCAAGCCGGTTGCGCTCGACGCCACGATCCTCACCACTGATCCAGCCACACCGCGCCCTGCCATCGTGCTGGCGCACGGGTTCGGTGGTACCAAACATGACAGCGAGTCGACCGCCCGTACGCTCGCGCTGGCCGGCTACACGGTGATCATTTACACTGCCCGAGGCTTCGGGAACTCCGGCGGCCTGATTCACCTGGACAATCCTTCCTACGAAGGAGCCGATGCCCGCAAGTTGGTAGATCTCGCCGCCAGCCGTCCCGAAGTTGCCAAGAACGGCGACGATCCGGTGATCGGCTTCGCCGGGGCGTCGTACGGCGGAGCGCTCTCCCTCCTTGCCGCCGGACTCGATCCGCGAGTGGATGCGATCGTGCCCGCCTTCACGTGGCACAGTCTGCGACAAGCGCTTTTCCCGCAGTATCAGGTGGTCGGCACAGCCGTCTCGCCCGCCGACGTCGCTCCCGCCAGCCGAGAAGGGGTGTTCAAACAGCGTTGGGCGTCCTTGTTGTTCTCTGACGCCGCTGTACGGCCGGACCCGACTGATCAGCAGCCGCAGAGTCGCGCTCAGCTCTGCGGTCGGTTCGACCCACCCTTGTGCCGGGGTTATCTCGAGGCAGCCGAGACCGGCCAGGCGGATGCCAAGCTCAGCGCATTGCTGGACGAGTCAGGCCTGGAAAGGATCGTGCCGGCGATCCGGGCGCCGACGCTGATCATCCAGGGCGAGGACGACACACTGTTTCCCCTCGACCAGGCCGACGCGAACTTTCGCGCGCTGCCGGCCACGACGCCAGCCACGATGAGGTGGGTGGCCGGCGGCCATGACGGCGAAATCTCCGTTGACCCGCTGATAGATGATCTTGAGGAATGGTTCGGCCGATATCTCAAGCGGGACGGTAGCGCTCCCGACCCCTCGTTTTCGACGCTGATGCCTGAGACATCGCTCCTTGGACAGGATCGTGGCACCCGCGACCCGCAGACCCTCATCGCGCAGACCTATCCGGGTCGCGGATCCCAGCTCGCCACTCAGCGGGTGGCACTCAGCGGCGGTCAGCAAGGCATTGTGGCCCCGCCGGGTGGGTCGCCGGCGGCACTCACCAACCTTCCTGGTACCGGCGGCGCCTTCGGGCGCGCCTCCAGTGTGGCCGGCTATGCGCTCGGCGTCCTTCCCGATCAATCGGCGCGCTTCAGCACCGAGCCGCTGACGTCGCCATTGACCTTGATCGGAAGTAGTCGGATCGACCTCGAGGTGACCGGAAGCACCTCGACGGCCACCTTGTTTGCGTCGCTGTGGGATCTCGGGCCCGATATCGAACGCACCGAGGACGGCCGAACGAGCGTGGCGCCAAGCTCGGCAGTGCTTCCACAACTGCAGGTCGCCCCCGTTAGAGTGACCGGGCTGGATCCAGACAGACCAGTGCGGGTGACGGTTGCGCTGCCCGCGATAACCCACCAGGTTCCGGTTGGTCATCGCCTGCAGCTGGTAGTCGCCACCACAGATCAGGCGTACGCCAACCCAGTTCGGCCGGCCGACTATGACGTCAAACTAGCGGGCGAACCGGCCGTCACAATCCCGGTGGTGGCGGCGACCGCACTGAATGCCAACACACTGAACGTGCCCCTCCCGTTGATCATTGTCGTTGCGGCACTCGTTCTTGCCTCTCTCATCGCTGTGCTGTGGCTGTGGCGTCGTGGTAGGGAGATTCACGATGTCGCGGAGCTCGCCGGCATCCCGCTGGTCGTCAACGACCTGGCCAAGACCTACAGCGACGGGTTCCGGGCGGTCGACGGTGTGTCCTTCGGGGCTGAGCCCGGTCAAGTGGTGGGGCTGCTCGGTCCGAACGGTGCTGGCAAGACGACAGTGATTCGCATGCTGGTCGGCCTGATTCGGCCGGACTCGGGCTCGATCTACATCCATGGCAAGCCGGTGCACGCCGGCGCCGATGTGCTCAGCTCGGTAGGCGCGTTCATCGAAGGACCCGGCTTCCTACCGCATCTGAGCGGCATGTCGAACCTGATGGCGTATTGGCACGCAACTGGCCGACCATTGGAGGAGGCTCATCTCGACGAGGCCTTGAAGATCGCGGGGCTCGGTACGGCTATCAACCGCAAGGTGCGCAGCTACAGCCACGGGATGCGCCAGCGGCTGGGCATCGCCCAGGCGATGCTCGGATTACCGCCGCTGCTGGTGCTGGATGAGCCCACCAATGGTCTCGACCCACCTCAGATCAAGGCGATGCGCGCTGTGCTGGCCGACTACACCGCGAGCGGGCGTACCGTCGTCGTCTCGTCCCATCTGCTGTCGGAGGTCGAACACACCTGCAGCCACGTCGTCGTCATGGACCAGGGCAAGGTCGTTCTCACCGGCGCTGTCGAGGAACTCACAGCCAGCGACACGGTGACGCTGATCGGGCTGAGCAATGGCTCCGATGTCCGTGCTGCTGGCCGAACCCTGCGAGCCCGCGGTCTGCATGCAGAACCTGAAGGCAAACAGCTGCGGGTGAGCGGGGACCTGCCACGTCAAGAGATCGTGGCGGAGCTGGTGGCCGCCGGCTACGGGGTCGAGTCGGTGGATGGGCATCGCCAGCTCGAAGAAGTCTTCATGAGTCTGGTCGGCCAGACCGGCGATGAGCCGGCGGACAGGGACCCGGCAGCACCATGAGCGCGACGACGAAATCCCAGCAGCAGCAGAGCAGTCCGACAGTCGCCGGGACAGCGCTGCCGCTTCGGGCTGAGATCGGACGCCAACTACGCCGGCGGCGCACCATCGGCATCTTCATCGTGCTCATCGTCTTGCCGCTGGTACTGCTTCTCGCGTTCTGGCTCGGCAATGACGGCAGCGACTCGGGCGAACGTGGTTTCGTCGATCTCGCCCAGGAGAGCGGTGCGAACCTGGTGATCTTCACCCTTTTCGCCTCGACCAGCTTTCTACTTATCGTCATCGTCGCGTTGTTCGCCGGCGACACGGTTCCCTCCGAGGCGAGCTGGGCCAGCCTGCGGTACCTGTTGGCTGCTCCGGTACGCCGCGCGCGGCTCTTGCGGCAGAAACTGGTCGTGGCAGCCCTTTCCTCAGTGGTCGCTCTGGTCTTCCTTCCCGCCTGGACGCTCGTCGTCGGCGGCATCGCGTACGGCTGGGGTCCATACGTCGGTCCCACCGGAAGCCAGATTGGCTGGCCCGAGTTCGCGTTGCGGCTGCTGATCATCGTCGGCTATCTGCTGCTCGAGCTGTCGGTGGTCGGCGCTTTCGCCTTCATGCTGGGAGTTCTCACCGACGCACCCCTCGCCGCGGTCGGCGGCGCGGTGTTGTTGATGATCTTGTGTGCGATCCTCGACTCGATTACGGCGTTGGGCAGCATTCGGGAGGGTTTGCCGGGCCACTACGCGTACGCCTGGGCCGACGCCCTCGCGCCCACGATCGATTATTCGGACATGATCACCGGCGCACTCTGGTCAATCGGATACGCGATCATCGCGGTGTGGTTCGCCGTGTGGCACTTCCTTCGTAAAGACATCACCAGCTGAGCCAGAGAGTTGCTAAGCACGCGTTCCTGTCGCGATGCACACGTTGCACACCGCGTGTATAGCGACGGGAACGCACGTGCACGTGCGTTTCCGACAGGAGGTGAGCGGTTCCGGTGGGGTGCAAGACGGCCAGTTCGCCTCTTGTTGGAAGAATCTGGCAGAATGCAAGCCGCATTCGTTGTCGTTCGGTGCCCTCTCACCCCGTACGACTCGGATCCATTGAAATCATCGCGTGCGCACCCCACCGCGTGGGATGGGATCACCCCAAATGTGGCCGGCCTACGAACCGGCCGCAACGTCATTACAGGAGTAACCACACACGTGGCTGTCAAGATACGTTTGAAGCGATTCGGCAAGATCCGGTCGCCGCACTACCGCATTGTCGTTGCTGACTCACGCACCAAGCGAGATGGTCGCGCCATCGAGGAGATCGGCAAATACCACCCGAAGAACGACCCGTCGGTCATCGAGGTCGACTCCGAGCGTGCCCAGTACTGGCTTTCGGTCGGCGCCCAACCAACCGAGGCTGTCATCGCGCTGCTGAAGCGCACAGGTGACTGGCAGAAATACTCAGGTGACGCGTCGCCGTCGGGTGTATTGCCGCAACCGGAGAAGCCCAACAAGACCGATGCGTTCAATGCCGCACTCGCGGACGCGGGCCAGGAACCCAGGGCGGCCGCTGGCGGGACTGCGAAAAAGTCCACAGCCAAGCCGGCACGGAGCAAGACCGAAGAGAGTTCGGTGGAAGGCACGCCGGAGGAGGCCCAGCAGGCCGCCGACGCCGGCGTCGCCAAGGCAGAGTCCAGCGAGTCCTAGATGCTCGCCGACGCACTCGAACATCTGATCCGCGGGATCGTCTCGCACCCTGACGATGTCGCCGTCAAGGACAAGGAATTGCGTCGCGGGCGGATGCTCGAGGTGCGAGTCAATCCAGAGGACGTCGGCAAGGTCATCGGTCGTTCCGGGCGCACCGCGACCGCTTTGCGCACGGTGATCGGTGCATTGGCGGGGAGCCAGGAAGTCCGCATCGATTTCATCGATGTTGACAAGGTCGCTCGCCGCGGTGCCGGTGGCCGTCGCCGCTGAGCTCAGTGCGCGAGTGAGCAGTTGAGCACTCAAACCATCGTCGGCGTCATTGGGCGGCCGCACGGTGTACGCGGTGAGGTCGCGGTCGAACTCCGTACCGACGAGCCGGACCGGCGTTTCGCACCCGGTCAGGTGCTCCATGACGAAAGCGGCATTCGACCTTTCACGGTGCAGTCGGTTCGTGATCATTCCGGTCGATTGCTGGTCAGATTCGCTGAGGTGGTCAACCGAGAGACTGCCGAGGCGGTACGTGGGACGCTGCTGATCGCCGCCGTCGAGCCCGAGGAGCGGCCACTCGAACCGGAGGAGTTCTACGACCGGCAGCTGGTCGGGCTGCAGGTCCGTAGGCCGGACGGCGTCGTCGTTGGCACTGTTGACTCGGTGCTGCACCTGCCGAGCCAGGAGGTGCTGGAGGTCGAGACGGCCAGCGGCCCGCGGCTAATCCCCTTCGTCACAGCACTGGTACCTCACATTGATCTTGAGGCAGGCTGTCTGACCGTCGCTGACGTTCCCGGCTTGCTCGATGATCTCCAGGATGTCGATGAAGATTGACATCGTCTCGATCTTCGTCGAGTACTTTCAGCCCCTGCACCTGTCGCTGACCGGCAGAGCCATCGAGAACGGGATCGTGGACCTTCGCGTCCATGATCTTCGCAATTGGACCTCAGACCGACACCGAACCGTGGACGACTCACCGTACGGTGGAGGCGCCGGCATGGTGATGCGTCCGGAGCCGTGGGGCCTGGCGCTGGATGCGCTGGCCGCCGGTCAGGACGATCCCCGATTGCTGGTCATGTCACCGTCCGGTCGGACGTTCGACCAGGCTCTCGCGCACGAACTTGCGGGGGAGCGACAGCTGATCTTTGCCTGTGGTCGATACGAGGGAATCGACGCTCGGGTTGTCGAGGATGCGGCGCGGCGGATGCGGGTGGATGAAGTGAGCATCGGCGACTACGTGCTCAGTGGCGGTGAGGTCGCGGCCATGGTTGTCATCGAAGCCGTGGTTCGGCTGCTGCCGGGAGTGATCGGCAATCCCGAATCGTTGGTCGAGGAGTCGCACGGCATCGAGAACGCGGGGCTGCTCGAGGGTCCGGTCTATACCAAGCCCCCCACCTGGCGCGGACTGGGCGTACCCGAGGTTTTGCTGAGCGGTCACCACGAGAAGATCGTTGCGTGGCGTCGCGAACAAGCATTCGCGCGCACCCAACAACGACGACCAGATCTGCTGCCACGCTCGGATCTGGGGGAGGGGTCGGCCTGAGATGAACCGGGATCTGCCCTGGACGGCGCCGTCGCTGCAGGCCCTGCTCCGGGGTGCGACCGAGCGGGTGCCCGTGCACTCCAGCGATGCCAAGTCCGGAGCGTCATTCGAAAAGTTGATCATCGACGGTCGCCGATGTTTCCTCAAGCTGGTATCTGCCCAGGACGACTGGATCATGCGGGTGACCGGCAACACGCAGTGGGAGTTCCAGGTATGGCGGGCGGGTCTGTACCACAGCGCGCCCGCGGTTATTGATCATGCGATGATCGGCATGGCGCTCGATACCTCTGATCGCCTGCCGCGGCTGGCGATGCTGATGCATGATCGTTCCGCAGACCTGGTACCACCAGGTGATGACCTCATTGCGAGTGCCCAGCATGGCGTGTTCATCCGGCACCTCGCGATCATGCATGCCGCGAACCTGGACTGGCGCGACGATCTTGGCCTGTACCCGCTAGCCCGCCGTCCGTTGTTCTTCGCACCGGCGACGATTGCCGATGAACTTGCCCGGGATGACGTGTCGCCCACGTTGCGCGTCGCCGAACGGGGCTGGGCATTGCTCGCCGAGCGCGATGCCGCCCTGTTCGAACTGGTGAGCGATGTGCATCGGGATCCCAGCACAGTTACCGAGCTGCTCGCCGAGACTCCGCAGACCTTCATCGCCGGAGACTGGAAGATGGGCAATCTGGGCAGTCGGCCGAGCGGTGAGACCGTGGTGCTGGACTGGGCGTATCCCGGAGAAGCACCTCCCGCTTGGGAGCTGGCGTGGTATCTGGCTCTGAACCGGGCACGCATACCCGAGAGCAAGGCCGACACCATTGCGCGCTACCGTCAGGCGCTGGAAGACGCCGGCGTCGTCACCGAAGTCTGGTGGGACCGGCAGCTCGACCTATGCCTTCTGGCGATGGCGGCGACGATGGGCTGGGAGAAAGCAGTCGGAGACGCGGCACGAGCTGGCGTGGTGGTCCGAGCGGGCCCAGCAAGCGGCCGACCGCTGGTTGCCGTCATGAGAGCTGTCGTCTATCGGCGGATCCGCGAGCTGCCGCAGATCGCCGAGCTTCCGGAGCCGCCCTGTCCGAGCGACGGCGTCGTCGTCGCCGTCCGGGCCACCGGTCTCTGCCGCAGTGACTGGCACGCTTGGATGGGACACGAACCGGTCCCGCTGCCGCACGTGCCAGGTCATGAGTTCGCGGGCGTCATCGACCAGGTCGGCGTCGATGTCGACGGATGGTCGGTCGGCGATCGCGTGACGAGCCCGTTCGTCTACGCGTGCGGAACGTGTGCACAGTGTCGGGCAGGTGACCACCAGATCTGCGACCGGCAGGAACAGCCGGGGTTCAGCCGGTGGGGCTCGTTCGCCGAACGGGTCGTGGTCACGCACGCCCAGACAAACCTGGTCCGGCTCCCGGACGCGCTGGGGTTCGCGGCGGCCGCGTCCCTGGGCTGCCGCTTCGCCACTGCGTACCGCGCGGTGGTCGTCCAGGGCCGACTGGCTGCCGACGAGACCCTGCTGGTCAGCGGCTGTGGGGGGCTGGGGCTCGCGGCAATCCAGATCGGCATTTCGCTCGGCGCTCGGGTCGTCGGCGTGGATCCGTTCCCGGCGGCACGGGCGGCGGCCGAACAGCTGGGTGCGCGAACCGCATCCACGATCGCGGAAGCTCGAGCCCTCGTCGATGGAGCGCACGTAGCCGTGGACGCGTACGGGTCTGCCGAGTCCGCCGAGGCCGCATACGCCTCGCTGCGCAAGCGCGGCCGGCACATCCAGGTCGGCCTGTTGGCCGGCGCTGCTGCTTTCCCGCGGTTGAACCTCGGGCGGGCCATCACCGAGGAGCTCGAGATCCGCGGCAGTCACGGTATGGCCGCCCACGAGTATCCGGCCATGCTCGCCCGCATCGCTGCGGGCGACCTCGATCCGGGAATGAGCATCGGCGGACGCATCGGCCTGGACGAGCTGCCCGCCGCCCTCGCCGGGATGTCGGCGACGCCGACCCGTGCGGGCTTCCTGGTCGCCGAGCTCTAGCCCTGTCGTGGGTATGTAACGAATCGCGGTTTCGCGGCGACTGAGATTGGGAAACCGCCGTACGGAGGAAACATGTCCGATCAGCCAGCAACCCGCGACTACCCACAGTCGATCGCGCCCATCAACCACATCGAGCCAGTGCCACGCCGGATACGCGCCACCGTCGCTGGACGGACAGTCTTTGACACGGTGTCAGCGCTTTACGTCTGGGAGTGGGAAAAGTACCCCCAGTACTACATCCCGCTCGCCGATGTTGATCAAGCGGTGCTGATCGACGAGCAGCACCCGCAGAAGCTGAGCCGAGGCACAGCGCGACGACACGCACTCCAAGTCAATGGCATTCATCGTCCGGCCGCAGCCAGGATCTATGGCGCCGACGCGCACCCGGGGCTCGCGGATACCGTGCGATTCGAGTGGAGCGCCCTTGACGCCTGGTTCGAAGAGGACGAGCAGGTCTATGTCCACCCGCGCAACCCGTACACCAGGGTGGACGCGCTGCGTTCGACCCGGCCGGTTCGGATCGAGCTCGACGGCGTAGTCCTTGCCGATTCTCGGTCGCCGGTGATGGTGTTCGAGACCGGGCTGCCCACCCGTTACTACATCAATCCGACCGATGTCAGCTTCGATCACCTCGTCCCCACCGAGACCGTCACCGAGTGCCCGTACAAGGGAACGACGGGCGGCTACTGGTCGGCACGGATCCCCGATCCGACGACGGGATCGGTGACCGAACACCAGGATCTGGCGTGGATGTACGCCTTCCCGACCCGACAGCTACTGCCGATCAGTGGGCTGATCGCGTTCTACAACGAGCGGGTCGACACCTTCCTGGACGGTGAGCTGCTGCTCCGGCCCAAGACTCACTTCTTTCCGTGATCGAGAATCGGGCTGAGCGACCTGCTACTCGCCTGTTACGCCATCGATCGCCTCACGGAGCAGGTCGGCGTGACCATTGTGGCGGGCGTATTCCTCGATGAGGTGCACCAAGACCCAGCGCACGTTCCGCGGCCGACCCGTCGTGCCTCGGGCAAGATCGGCGACGTCGGCGAAGCTCGCCGTAATGCGACGAGATTCGGCAACCGCGGCGTCGTAGCTGGCCCAAACCTCGGTCACCGACGTTGAATCGAGATTGTCGAAATCGCCGTCTGGGTCGTCTTCGCTCCAGTACTGCGGCGCATACGGCTGCCCGTCAAGCATTCGGGTGAACCAGTTGCGCTCAACCTCGGTTAAGTGGCGGACCAGCCCGAGGAGGGACAACCCCGACGGTGCAACGGCTCGCCGTTTGAGTTGCTCCTCGCTGAGTCCCGCGCATTTCATCCGGAGGGTGGCTCGGTGATAGTCCAGATACTGCGTCAGCATCTCTCGCTCGCCACCCCTGAGATCTGGATCCACCCGCTCGATTCCGGGAACAGGCTCACCATCGAACCAACCATGGCAGCACGCTAGCCGTCTTATGCCAGCCAGGATCGCGCGCCGTCTCCGTAACCAGGTGACGTGGAAGGCTGCGAGCGTCGAGAAATCGCGCGCCGACGCACGGAGGAGAAGCGAGCGGAGGCGCCTTTCCTCCGCGCGCGATGCGCGAGCAACAAGCCTGGGTAGCGCGAGTTGGCGAATGTTGCGAGCGTCGGCAAATCGCGCGCCCGAGGAGCGGAGGAGTGATGAGTGAACACGCTTTTCGTTCGCGAAGAGCGACGACGACGTCGGATTCACAGCGCGCGATGCGCGAGCAACAAACTTAGAAAGTGTTGTGTTCAAAAACACCAGTGATCGCAGTGGCCTTAGGTCGCCCTTCTGCTGCGCAGAGTTCTAATGTGGCTGCGTGGCAACAGTTTCTTTGACGCCTGCTCAGCAGGCGACGAGATCAACTGTTGCGCTTAAGGCTCTGATGGCAGTCACGGGCCTTATTTTGATCGGCTTTCTGCTGGCTCACATGTACGGCAACCTCAAGGTCTTCGAGGGCCGTGTGGCCTTCAACGATTACGCCCACCATCTGCGTACGCTCGGTCAGCCGATCCTCCCCTACAGCGGTGCGCTCTGGATCATCCGCGCTGTCTTGATCATCAGCGTGGTCGCGCACATGTACTCGGCCTTCCGGCTGTGGTCACGGGCGCGGCATGCTCGCGGCGGGGTCCGGCGGTATTACAGCAACAAGGCACGTACCGGCGTACAACGCAGCTACGCATCCTTCACCCTGCGTTGGGGTGGGATCGTGATCGTGCTCTTCGTGATCTACCACCTGCTGCACCTGACGTGGAACATCATTCATCCCGGTGGCCCAGCGCCAGAGCCCTATGGCCGAGTCGTGAACGGCTTCCAGATCTGGTCCGTGGTGTTTGCCTACACCATCGCGGTGATCGCTGTAGGCCTCCATGTCAGGCACGGTACCTGGAGCGCGCTGACCACGCTCGGCGCCAATACCTCCAGCCTGGCGCGACGACGCCTCAATGCACTCGCGTACGCGGTGGCCGGGTTGCTCACGATCGGTTTCCTGCTGCCACCCTTCGCTATTCTGTTCGGATTCGTGAGCTGATGGGTGATCACGATCCGAGCTTCCAGAGGTGCCGGTGACCAACTCGGAGCTTTTCGACTCGATTGATGCCGACTCGTTCTACATTGACGGGTCTAAGATCGCTGACACCAAGGCGCCTAAGGTTCCCATCGAGCGGCGCTGGGAAGATCGACGCTTCCAGGCCAGGCTGGTCAATCCAGCCAACCGTCGCAAACTCAGCGTGATCATCGTTGGCAGTGGACTGGCCGGATCCTCTGCGGCAGCGACACTCGGCGAGGCGGGCTACAACGTCAGCTGCTTCTGCTACCAGGACTCACCGCGGCGTGCACACTCGATCGCTGCGCAGGGCGGGATCAATGCGGCGAAGAACTATCGCAACGACGGCGATTCCGTGTATCGCCTGTTCTACGACACCGTTAAGGGCGGCGACTTCCGGGCGCGGGAGTCCAACGTCTATCGACTAGCTGAGGTAAGTCTGCAGATCATCGACCAATGCGTCGCCCAAGGAGTTCCCTTCGCGCGTGAGTACGGCGGCCTGCTGGACAACCGCTCATTCGGCGGCGTACAGGTGTCGCGCACGTTCTACGCTCGCGGCCAAACGGGCCAGCAGCTGCTGCTCGGCGCATACCAGGCATTGGAGCGGCAGGTCGCTGCCGGCACCGTCACCATGCATACCCGTCACGAGATGCTCGAGCTGATCGTGGTTGACGGCCGGGCCCGCGGTGTGATTATTCGCGACATGGTGACGGGGGACATCGAGACCTACATCGCCGACGCTGTGGTACTCGCGACCGGCGGCTACGGCAACGTGTTCTTTCTGTCCACCAATGCCATGGGATGCAACGTCACAGCCACCTGGCGCGCGTATCGCAAGGGCGCGTACTTCGCGAATCCCTGCTTCACCCAGATTCACCCGACCTGCATTCCGGTAAGCGGCGACTATCAGTCCAAGCTGACGTTGATGAGCGAGTCGCTGCGCAACGACGGCAGGATCTGGGTGCCCAAGAGTGGTGAGGACAAGCGGGATCCTCGAGAGATTCCCGAGCAAGATCGCGACTACTACCTCGAGCGGATCTATCCCTCCTTCGGCAATCTGGTCCCTCGTGACATCGCCTCCCGGGCCGCCAAGAACGTTTGTGACGAGGGTCGCGGCGTCGGGCCGGGCGGCCTCGGTGTCTATCTCGATTTCGCCGACGCGATAGCGCGGCTCGGGCGGCAAACGGTCGAAACCAAGTACGGCAACCTCTTCCAGATGTACGCCCAGATCACCGGGGAAGACCCGTACGAAGTGCCGATGCGGATCTATCCGGCCGTCCACTACACAATGGGTGGGCTCTGGGTCGACTACGACCTTGAATCCAGCATTCCGGGTCTCTACGTCACCGGCGAGGCCAACTTCTCCGACCATGGGGCGAACCGACTCGGCGCCAGCGCCTTGATGCAGGGCCTGGCCGACGGCTATTTCGTACTTCCAAACACCATCAACGACTACCTCGCCGACGGGCCGTTTCCGAAGGTCGACGCGTCACATCCGACCGTCACTGAGGCAGTTACGGCGGTCCGCGGCAGGATTGACAAGCTGCTTTCGGTGAATGGCTCGCGGACGGTGGATTCCTTTCATCGGGAGTTGGGTCGGTTGATGTGGGACTACTGCGGCATGGAGCGCAGCGAGGAGGGACTGCGTAAGGCGCTTACGCGGATTCGGGAGCTGAAGGACGAGTTTTGGTCCGACGTCAAGGTGCTGGGCGCGAACGAGGAGCTCAACCAGGCGCTGGAACGCGCCGGCCGCGTCGCAGACTTCTTCGAGCTCGGCGAGCTGATGTGCATCGATGCGCTGGTCAGGCGCGAATCGTGTGGCGGCCACTTCCGGGTCGAAAGCCAAACCCCGGATGGCGAGGCGTTGCGAGACGACGACAATTTCGCGTACGTGTCGGCTTGGGAATTCGCCGGCGAGAACCATCGGCCGATCTTGCACAAGGAGCCTCTGGTCTATGACTACGTCGAGATGAAACAAAGAAGTTACAAATGATGAGGGCGTTAGTCGGCGAGCGTCAGAGAGCAAAGCGTGTGAGCCGGCGGGAGCAAAAAAGGTGAAAGTGACGTTACGGGTCTGGCGACAAGCGGACTCTCGCGCCAAAGGGAAGATGGCTGTCTATCACATCGACGATGTGTCCGAGCACATGTCTTTCCTGGAAATGCTCGACGTCTTGAACGAGCGCCTGACTCTCAAGGGTGACGATCCCATCGCCTTCGATAGTGACTGCCGCGAAGGCATCTGCGGCATGTGCGGTCTGGTCATCAATGGAGTCGCCCACGGGCCGGGGCAAACCACGACATGCCAGCTGCATATGCGCTCCTTCAAAGACGGCGACGTGATTGACGTCGAACCGTGGCGAGCCGAGCCGTTTCCCGTGATCAAGGACCTGGTGGTGGACCGCGGCGCATTCGATCGCATCATCCAGGCCGGCGGATACATCTCCGCCCCGACGGGCACTGCTCCGGATGCGCACGCGACCCCAGTGGGCAAGAGAGATGCCGACCGGGCGTTCGACGCCGCCACCTGCATAGGATGCGGTGCTTGCGTCGCGGCCTGCCCGAACGGTTCAGCCATGTTGTTCACTGCGGCGAAGGTCGCCCATCTAGGTCTGCTGACTCAGGGCCAGCCTGAACGCTATTCCCGGGTCGTCGGCATGGTGGCACAGCACGATATGGAAGGTTTCGGCGGCTGCACCAATATCGGCGAATGTACTGCTGTCTGCCCGAAGCAGATTCCGCTGGAGTCCATCGCTCGGCTCAACCGGGATCTGATCAGAGCTTTGAGCCATGGCGGCTCCCATTGGCCTAAGGCGGCTCCTCGACGGGATGAGCTGGAAGAGGAAGAACCCGACCGAACCGGCCTCTAGTTCCCTTCCAGGGCACTAAAGCATGACGACGATCAGCAGTGCGGCAATCGAGCCGACTACCGCACCGCCGTAGCACAGCACAGCGAACGGAGCCTCCAACCTCTTGAGCTGCAGTCCGTCATGCAACGTGTACCGAAACCGGTGCGCCCAGTGGAACAGCATCAGCACAAGCAAACCCAGCACGACCAGCCGGGTGAGCCAATAACTGAACACCGCGTGCAGATGACCGTAGTCGGGGCGGACCCATCCCAAGGGGATCGCGAGCCCAAAGAGGACCACCAGCACGGGCAGGAACACCGCCGAGACCACGCCGCCCCCGCTGAACGCCAGCCAGAGCAGCGGCTCGAGACGTCGCTTCGTCATCTGAGCACCAGCCAGATGATGAACGCCGACACCACAAGTAGTCCCGCGTACTGCGAGGCAATCACCATCCCTGAGGGCACCCGCCGACCGCCGACGCGTACTACGGTCGCCGCAGGCACGCTGCGGCCAGCGACGTTAACCATCTTCACCCTCGGCACTCGCCGGCCACCGATCCGCACCTCCACGGCCTGAGGAGTGAGCGCGAACCAGGTCACCGTATGCAGCACCAGGAAGGCGAGTGCTACGACATTCACAATCACGACGACAGGTGAGGCTGCCCAGTTCAGGAAGTTCTGATACGCGGCTTCGCCACGTCCGACGGCGACGAGCATCACCATCAGAAAGACCGCGGACCATGCGACGAAGACGCTGCTCAGCTCCCGCAGCACAAACACGAAGTAGGTCCGCTTCTTCGCCCACCACAGCCTGGAGACGGGCTGCCGGTACGTGGTAGGCGCACTCATCGCGCACCCCGGGGCAGCAGGAACGCCATGACGTTTTCTTTGGCGGCCTTGAGCTTGTAGCGCTGGATGGCACCCGCCGGATCGACATGCTTGGGGCATACCCGGGTGCACTCTCCGACGAATGTGCAGCCCCAGACGCCTTCCTTCTCGATGAGCACGTCGAGCCGTTCTCGCTGTCCTCGGTCGCGAGAGTCCAGGTCGTAGCGCTCGGCGAGGGCAATGGCCGCCGGGCCGATGAAGGTTTCGTCAATGCCGTAGATAGGGCAGGCCGCGTAGCACAGCATGCAGTTGATGCAGTTGCTGAACTGTCTGTACTCGTCCAGCTCTTCTGGGGTCTGGATGTACTCGCCGTCGATCACGGACTGGTCGTCGTCGCGGATGATCCACGGCTTGACGCGCGGCAGCTTCTCCATGAAGTCCTCGATGTCGACGACCAAGTCGCGAACCACGGGAAAGTTGGTCAGTGGCTCGATTCGGACGGGCCCAGGCGCGTAGTCGGTGAGGAAGGCGGCACAGGTCAGCTTCGGCTCACCGTCGACGTTCATCCCGCAGCTACCGCAGATGCCCATCCGGCACGACCACCGATACGACAGGCTGCCGTCGACGTGGTCCTTGACGTAGTTCAGCCCGTCGAGGATCGCCCAGTCCTTCCGTAGTGGCACCTCGTACTCGACGATGGTGGGCGCGGAGTCCTGGTCGGGGTCGTATCGCGTCACATGCATCTGGATGCTGTCGGCCATCTGGGGGCTACCTTCCGTACACCCGTTCGCCGGGTGCCCATCGTGTGATCGTCACCGGCAAACGTTCGATTCTGGGTAAACCGTCTGCGTCGCGGTACGCCAGCGCGTGATTGAGGAAGCGTTTATCGTCGCGCGCGGTGAAATCGGTCCGCTGGTGAGCACCGCGCGACTCTTCGCGTTGCAGAGCGGACAGCAGGGTGGTTTCGGCAATGTCCAGCATGTTCGCCAGCTCCAATGCCGCGACCAGCTCGGTGTTGAACACCCGGGTGTCGTCGCCAAGCTGGACGTGCTGAAGTCGTTGCTGCAACTCGGCCAGTCGATCGACGCCTTTGGTCAGCGAGTCGCCGGATCGGAAGATCCCGGCGCTGTCTTCCATCGTCGACTGCATTTCTTCGCGAATGTCGGCAATCCGCTCGGTGCCTCCGTCGGCCGATCGCATCAGATCGAGCCGCCGTACCTCGTCCTCGGCTTGTCGCATCACGGCTGGAGATGCCGGTTTGGCACGTGCGGCGTATTCGGCGGCGGCCATCCCGGCGCGAGCGCCGAAGACTAGGCACTCCGGCAGCGAGTTGGAGCCCAGTCGATTCGCCCCGTTGATGGTGACGCACGCGGTCTCTCCTGCGGCGAAAAGGCCCTCGATCGGAGTCGCACCATCGATGTCGGTGTGTACGCCGCCCATCATGTAGTGGACGACCGGACGTACCGGGATGAGCTCGGTCACGGGATCAATCCGCTCGTACTTCAGACACAGCTCTCGGACCATCGGAAGCTTGGTCTCGATCAGCTTCTCGCCGAGATGTCGCAAGTCGAGATGAACGATCGGCCCGTACGGTGACTCGATCGTCCGGCCTTTCTCGACTTCATGCACGAAGGCCTGCGACAGGCGGTCCCGCGGTCCAAGCTCCATGCTTCTCAGCACCGGCGTGGGCTCCGGCTTGCCCAGGTCGTAGTCCTGGAGATAGCGGTAGCCGTCCTTGTTGAGCAGCCAGCCGCCTTCGGCGCGCGTCGCCTCGGTGATCAGGATGCCCGTGAACGGTAGCCCTGTGGGGTGGTACTGGACGAACTCCATGTCCTTGAGTGGCGCCCCCGCCCGGTAGGCCAGCGCCATCCCGTCGCCGGTGCAGATATTGGCGTTGGTGGTGTACGGAAAGACCTTGCCCGAACCGCCATTGCACAAGACGACGGATTTCGCGTTGATCACCTCGACCCGGCCAGTCATCAGCTCGATCGCGACAACTCCGTGTACGCGTCCGTCGTCGACCAGCAGTTTGGTGACGAACCATTCGTCGTAGCGGGTGAGGTCTGCGTATTTCAGCGACGTCTGGAACAGGGTGTGCAGCATATGGAAGCCGGTCTTGTCTGCGGCGAACCAGGTGCGCATGTTCTTCATGCCGCCAAAAGCGCGTACGGCAATCCGCCCGTTGTGTTCACGACTCCACGGGCACCCCCAGTGCTCAAGCTGGAGGAGCTCGCGAGGAGCCTCCTGCACAAACGCCTCGATCGCATCCTGGTCACCGAGCCAGTCGCTGCCGGAGACGGTGTCGTAGGCGTGCTCGTCCAGCGTGTCGTCTGCAGCGATCGCGCCGGCTGCGCCGCCCTCGGCAGAGACTGTGTGGCTCCGCATGGGGTAGACCTTCGAAACCACCGCCACGCTGAGATGGGGATTGGTCTCGGCAATAGCGATCGCCGCCCGCAGACCGGCCGCACCGCCGCCGACGAGCAGCACGTCATGCGCCACAGCGGCGCCTTCACTTACCACCTGAACTCCTCGTCCTTATGACGCACGCAGGCTCGACTCCTGATATGCCGCCCTGACCTTCTTGATGCTCATCTCCGCGATCCTAACGAGGTGCACTCACACTAGTGCCGAGCATCCGAAGTCGCTTGAGGTATGCGCCGCCCAGGCGGCGCCCTACTGTCAAGGGACTTCGAATGCACGACACTAGTGCGACAACCGTTTGACCGCCGCGTCAATCAGGCCCAGCTGAGGATGGGCGAAGCCGGCCTCTTCCTCCCCGAGGTCCAACGAGTAGGGAGACTCGTCGGTGTAAAACACATGGACGGTGATCATCATCCGATCCTGCAGCGTCGTCAACCCCATGCTCTCGAAATACGCGTTGCTGCTCGACGAACCGTTTCGTTGATAGGCGATTTCGGTGACCTGTGCCTGGGCAGGATCAGCCAAGACCCCAGTCCATTCGACATTTTGACGCAGCGCATGCACGCCGTTGGGTTGCTCACCGCCGGCGATGCAGTTGCTCACCCATCCTTCGATAGCAGATTTCGCTCGCGCTGCAGCGACCGAGTCGGAAAATTGCAATGCAACCGTATAGCTGTCCGGCTCGTCATCCAGCGACGATCGAGGGAAGGGTCGATCACCGGAGGGATAGCGAGACTGGAAACTGCGGCTCTTGATCGCCGATGCGCCCAGTGCATTCAGCGGCTGTGTCTGACAGATCGACAGCTCGTCCAGGGACCGGGCGTTGCGGTCATAGCTGATCATCTTGCCGCCTCCGATGGGTGGCGGAAGATCGGCGGCCTTGATCAGGTTCGCATTGCTGAGCGTACGCGCCGGCGGTGCGGAAGTGCTGGCACTCGGCGCCGGGCCGGGTGCTGGCGTAGGACCGAATGAGCATTGTGCCAAAAGCAAGCAACTGGCCAGTGCAACGACTGCTACGCCAAGCCTGGACATCCGGGCGGTCGCGCGTACCAGGAAGCGGGCGCGGCTCGGCTGCGAGGTCATGGGCACATTCTGCGCGTCTTTCGGGTGCCATTTGACGATTTCGTCTCGCTCGCGTCGGTGTGGCAGACTTGACCGTTGCTGTCCTGCGACGACACCTGCCACAGGGGGACGCTCATGCAGGAAGCCGTCTCAACTCCGATGTACGACCGTGGTGACCTGTGGCACCGGCGAGGAAATTGACAATGAGCAAGGTCATTCACGAGCTCGACCAGTCGTCGATGCGCACCGATCTTCCCGCCTTCCGTCCGGGCGATACCGTCAAGGTCCACGTCAAGGTCGTCGAGGGCACCCGCTCGAGAATCCAGGTCTTCACTGGTGTCGTCATCTCCCGAGCTGGGGATGGCATTCGCGAAACATTCACCGTACGCAAGGTGAGTTTTGGCGTCGGCGTGGAGCGTACGTTCCCGCTGCACAGCCCGATCATTGACAAGATCGAAGTCGAACGCCGCGGCGACGTACGCCGCGCAAAGCTCTACTATCTGCGCGGCCTGCGGGGCAAGGCAGCCAAGATCAAGGAAAAGCGCGACGCAGGCTGATCTCTCCTAACCTGACATGGCTCGCCGGCGGTTGGATGCGGCGCCACGGCGCGCTGTACAGCCGGCATCTCAGCCAGCGTCCGATCAGTTCCATGCCGATGCTTCGGATCCACCGCCGTTGACTTTTCGCCAGCATGCGCTGGCCTTCGTCAAAGAACTGGCGGCTGTCGTCGTGGGCGCCGTGATTGTTGCCTCGTTGCTGCGTGGTTTCGTCGGACAGATGTTCTTGATCCCCTCGATCTCCATGCAGAGCACGCTGCAGGTCGACGACCGGGTCGTCGTCGAAAAGCTCACCGCGGCCAAGCGGGGAGAAGTGATCGTCTTCAAAGATCCCGGCGGCTGGCTCACCGGTGCTACCGCGCGCCAGCGAGGCCCAATCGGCCAGGCCTTTCAATTCATCGGCGTGCTTCCCGACACAGGCACCGAGCACTTGATCAAGCGTGTGATCGGCGTCGGAGGAGACCGCGTGGCCTGCTGCGACGCTGTGGGCCGGCTCATCGTCAACGGCGAGCCGCTGGAGGAGACCTCCTATCTCACCGCCGGGCCGGGCGGTGCGCACGTGCAACCGTCGGCCATCAGATTCGACGTCGTCGTTCCCCGTGGCCATTTCTTTGTGATGGGCGACAACCGGGACCACAGTCGCGACTCGCGGTGTCACCTCAATGACGTGCAACCCGGAGGCGCCACGGGTGAGAATGCATTCGTGTCACAAGATCTGGTGGTAGGCCGCGGGATTGCCGTCGTTTGGCCACTCGACCGTCAGCACCGCTTGGCGATCCCGGATACGTTTGACAGCGTCCCGACCGGCTCACAACCGGCACCAGACGCAGCAACGATTACCGCCGGACCTGAGGCCAGCTGTTGACCACTCACAAGAGTCCTCCCGCGCCGACGCTGGTCCACGACACCGCCAACCGGAAAAGGAACCAGCCGAAGACCATGGGACGACGTACCTGGGGGTTCGTGCGGGAACTGATTATCGTGGTCATTGGCGCGGTCGTGGTTTCCTCGCTGCTCCGTGCCTTCGTCGGGCAGATGTTCATCATCCCTTCCCAGTCGATGGAGAACACGCTGTTGGTAGGTGATCGGGTGGTCGTCGAAAAGCTCACCAAGTTTCATCGGGGTGACGTGGTCGTCTTCTCCGACCCAGGCGGTTGGCTCGAGGAGGATCCCGCCGATCCGGGACCGTGGGACAAAGCGCTGGAATTCATCGGCCTGCCCACCAAGAGCACTCCTGGACATCTGATCAAGCGAGTCATCGGAATGCCGGGCGACAAGGTCGTCTGCTGCACGGCCAAGGGCCGCATCACCGTCAACGGCTATCCCCTCAACGAGACCAGCTATCTGTACACCGATCCCGACGACGACCAAGTCAATCCGTCCGATGTCAAATTCGAAGTCGTGGTACCCAAGGACCGCATATTCGTCATGGGTGACCACCGCGATCTGAGCGCTGACTCCCGGTGCCACCTTTCGGACCTGTCGACGAGCCAGGGAAGAGGGCAGGTGGCCTTCGTCCCGATGTCTTTGGTGGTAGGGCCGGCGTTCGCGATTGCGGCGCCCTTCGACCGAGCTGGACGGCTGCGGCGGCCGGCCACCTTCGACAACGTCCCTGACCCACCCGAGCCGGCGCCCGCGCGTGCCGTGATCAAGCCTGCGGGGGTGACCTGCTGATGTCTGCGGGCAGGGCCGCGACGCCCGTGCTGGTCAAGCGCAACAGCGGCATCTACGGCTATGAACGCGCATTGCAGCGGATGGATCTCTACCCGGTTGCGGGTGCTGACGAGGCAGGCCGTGGAGCCTGTGCAGGCCCTCTCGTCGCGGCAGCGACCATCCTCAGCGATGCGAAGTCGCAGCAGATCGCCGGACTGAAGGACTCAAAGCTGCTTACCGCCTTGCAGCGGGAGCGCTTGTACGCCGCGATTACCGAGAAGGCCATTGCCTGGTCCGTAGTGTGCATCGAGCCGGGAGAGTGTGACGCGCTCGGAATGCATGTCGCTAATGTCATGGCGCTACGGATGGCCTTGTGCCGTCTCGAGGTGCCTCCCACCTATGTACTGACCGACGGATTCAGCGTGGACGGGCTCGGCACCCCAGGACTCGCCGTCTGGAAGGGTGATCAGGTCGTCGCCTGCGTTGCTGCGGCATCGATCATTGCCAAGGTGACACGGGATCGAATCATGTGCGAGCTCGACCAGCAATATCCGGAGTATGAGTTCGCCGAGCACAAGGGCTACTGCACGCCGCTGCACCAGGAGAAGCTGGATGCATACGGGCCATCTGCTACCCATCGGATGCGCTTCATCAACGTTTCCCGAACGGCTAGAGTCGATGTTTCCCGAACGGCTAGAGTCGATTCGCTATGAGTGCCGAGGATCTCGAACAGTACGAAAGTGAGCTGGAGCTTCAGCTCTATCGCGAGTACAAGGACGTCGTCGGCATCTTCACCTACGCAGTGGAGACCGAACGACGTTTCTATCTCTGCAATGCTGTCGATCTCAAGGTGCGCACCGAGGGCGGCGACGTCTACTACGAGGTGTCGATGGGGGATGCCTGGGTGTGGGACATGTACCGTCCCGCGCGCTTTGTGAAGAGCGCCAAGGTGCTGACGTTCCGCGACGTCTCAATTGAGGAGATCGCCCACAGCGACCTCGAGGTGCCCAAGCCGACCTGATCTGGCGTTTTCGCCCAAGCTCACCTTGAGTGCGTGGGTGTCTCGCCCTCCCGCCGCGTGGCCACGCGGTCCGAGCGGGTGGTGCGTTCAGTCACTGCCGCCGCCACCGTCGCCCTTGCCCGGCCGGCGACGAGTGTAGCGACGTACTGGCAGGGCAACGCAGATGCGCGTGTCACGCTTGCCTTCTCCTCTGATGGTGTGCACTTCGGGACGCCCCAATCCGCGGGGCGCGACGAGATGGGTGAGCAGCGCAAGAACGGAACGACATACGGCGCTCTGCTGTCGGCGCCTGGAGCTGTTGCGGTGCGAGTGAGTACCGACCGACCGCTGGCGCGACTGACGGTCCTCGGACTCTCCGACGGAGTGACCACCACCGCCAAGGAACCCACGCCGTCCCCCACACCGGCCGCAGAAAGCGCTGCCACGGCCGAGCCATCGATCGTCTCGCGCGGAGGTTGGGGGGCAGACCCGGCATACATGACCTGGGCGCCGCAGTTCTACCCGACCAAGAAGCTCATCGTCCATCACACGGCCACCAGCGACAACTACACCGACCGAGCCGGGGCCGAGGCCCAGATCAGGTCGATCTACTACTACCACTCGGTTACCCAGGACTGGGGCGACATCGGCTACAACTTCCTGATCGACAAATTCGGGACAATCTATGAGGGCCGCTACTCCCGCGACTACGCCGGCGCGAACCCCACCGGCGACGACGCAACCGGTCGGGGGGTCACGGCTGCACACGCCTCGGGATGGAACTCCGGAACCGTCGGCGTGGCGCTGCTCGGCACGCTCACGACCCACGACGCGACCCCAGCCGCGCGCGATGCGCTCACCCGGCTGCTGGCCTGGGAAGCGAGCCGTAACGGCATCGACCCGGAGGCCACCGAGGCATTCGTCAACCCGGTCAGCGGTGCGACGATCACCAGCCCGAACATCGCCGGCCACCGCGACTACGCCGCCACAGCCTGCCCGGGTGACACCTTCTACCCGACCCTGCCCGCGATCCGGCGTGACGTCGCTGCCCTGATCGCGGGCAGCACATGTCGGGAGAAAGGACACACCTAGAGCCACGTCAACCGCAGTTCGCCCCCAGAAGTCCGAAGAGCCTGATTTAGGCAGCTTTCCATCAGTCATCTACCGATTTTCCACAGCGCCCTCATTCGCGATTTCCACAGATTTCGACGGGCCCGCACGATTCGAGTCTGCGTACGCATGCTTCCGTACGGAGGTGGGCGATGCCGGCGACGGAATCGAAGAAGCAGATCGGGATACGTGGCGAGGACTTGGCGTGCGCCGAATTGCAGCGGCAGGGCATGCAGATCCTGGAGCGGAACTGGCGCTGCCGGCTGGGTGAGATCGACATTGTTGCTGCGGAGTCTGGCGTCGACCGATTGACACTGGTCTTCTGCGAGGTGAAATGCCGCAGCGGACTGGGCTTCGGTCACCCTCTCGAAGCGATCACGTACGCGAAGATGCGGACGCTGCGACAGCTGGCGGCAGTGTGGATGCGCGAGCATCGTATGAAGGCCTCGGCCATCCGGTTAGACGCTATTGGCGTGGTCTTGACGCCCGGTCAGGAGCCATCGCTAAAGCACGTTCGGGCGGTGGGTTGAGTGGCATCGGCGTGCGCCTGGTCAGTGGCTTTGGTAGGTCTCGAGGGCCGGATCGTCGAGGTTGAAGCCGACATTGGCGCAGGGCTACCGCGTACCGTCCTGGTCGGATTGCCGGATTCGGCGCTCTATCAAGCCCGTGATCGGTGCAAGGCGGCGGTCAGCAACTCCGGACAAGAGTGGCCGATCTCCCTACTGACCATCAACCTCAGCCCGGCGACCCTGCCTAAGGCCGGCAGTCACTACGATCTCGCGATAGTCGCCGCCATACTCGCTGCACAAGGGATCTTCCGTACCGCGCAGCTGCGTCGAACGGCCTTGCTAGGTGAGCTGGGGCTGGACGGTCGGCTCCGGCCGGTACGCGGCGTCCTGCCCGCCACTCTTGCGGCCCAGCAGGCAGGTTTCACGCGCATAGTCGTGCCTCTGCGCCAGGCCGGAGAGGCGAAGCTCGTCACCGGAATCGACGTGTTCGGTATTGCCTCGATCACTCAGCTGGTCGCATTCCTGCAGGACAGGCCGATGCCGTTGGTCGAGCCAATCGACGTCATAGGCGAGCAGGCCGGCAAGCACGCCAAGCGTCGTCTCGACCTAGCAGACGTCGTCGGTCAGGTCGAGGCTAAATGGGCCTGCGAGGTCGCCGCAGCCGGCAGGCACCACCTGCTGTTCCACGGCCCGCCGGGCGTCGGCAAGACCATGCTGGCCGAACGTGTCCCGGGCCTGCTTCCTGATCTTGATGTCCACGACGCTTTGGAGGTCTCGGCGGTGCACTCGCTTGCAGGCTTCAATCTCGCGGATGAGCTCATCACCCGACCGCCCTACAGCGACCCACATCACTCCGCATCGGTGGCCAGCATTGTCGGTGGCGGTCAGCGGATAGCAAGGCCGGGAGCGATTTCGTGTGCCCACAAGGGTGTCCTCTTTCTCGACGAGGCGCCTGAATTCCATCCAGCTGTCATCGAGGCGCTTCGTACGCCGCTGGAGTCCGGCATGATCACCCTCGGACGCAGCGAAGTACACGCCCGCTATCCCGCGCGTTTCCAGCTCATCCTCGCCGCCAATCCCTGTCCGTGCGGGCAGGCGGCGACGCCGGGTGGCCATTGCCAGTGCGCCCCAACCGTGGTGCGCCGGTACGCAGAGAAAATCTCCGGCCCGATACGCGATCGGATTGACATCAATCAAGCGTTTCTGCCGTTACGCAAGGCCTATCTGAAGGCCACGCTGCAGCAAACCGAGTCCTCGGCGGTGGTGGCCGAGCGGGTTCTCCAGGCGCGCGACCGGCAGCGTCGCCGCTTGGCTGGTAGTGGCTGGCAGACCAACAGCGAGGTCTCCGGCACTTACCTGCGCCGCCACCTGCCACTGCCCGAGGGCCTGCAGTCCGTGGATGAGGCCGTGGACCGTGGCCGGTTGAGCGCGCGCGGGGTCGACAAGGTACTGCGGCTCGCATGGACGATCGCCGATCTCGCCGGCCACGACGTGCCGGGCCGGGACGAGCTCGACATCGCCTTGGCCATGCGGCGTGGTGAGCAGCCAGGCGCTGTGAGACGTCAGGCGGTCTGAGCCATGATCAACTCGGATCGGAGAGCCCGGATGCTGCTCACGTGCGCCATGGAGGGCGGCGATCCCGCTGTCACGGAACTTGTCCAAAGCATCGGTGCCGAGACCGCCTGGGCCAGGATCATTGAGGGTGTCCTCGGTGAGCCGGCTGCGCAGCGGGCCGCGGCAGCACGGATTGATGCCGTTGAGCGGCTGGCCAAGGCGTCAGCCATGCGTTTCGTCGTGCCCGGCGATGACGAGTGGCCGAGCGGGCTGGATGATCTTCGGCATGCCGAATCCATCCAACGACGCGGTGGTGAACCGTTGGGGCTCTGGCTGCGCGGTCCGGCGCACCTGGCCCATCTCATGGAGCGTTCTGTAGCGATCGTCGGCTCACGAGCAGCGACGGCGTACGGCAACGGGATTGCGGCCGATCTTGCGGCAGATCTGGTCGAGCGGGGAGTGACCGTGCTTTCTGGCGGCGCCTTTGGTATCGACGTGGCCGCACATCGCGGAGCACTCGCCGCTGGCGGCCCAACAGTCTGTGTCCTCGCCAATGGTGTCGACGTGGCCTATCCACCGGGCCACTCCGCATTGTTTGAGACGCTGGCCAAGGACCAGCTGCTGGTCTCCGAACTGCCGCCTGGGGCACATCCCACCCGAGTGAGGTTCCTGGCGCGCAACCGGCTGATAGCGGCCATGTCGCAGGGCACGATCGTGGTGGAGGCGGCGCTTCGCTCGGGTGCCCGCAATACCGCTAGTTGGGCGCTTGGTTGCGGACGTCCGCTGATGGCGGTCCCGGGCTCGGTCTACTCCCGAGCGTCAACCGCTACGCACCTGATGATCCGAAGCGGACAGGCGGTATTGGTCACCTCAGCCGCGGAAGTGTTGGAGCTCATCTCCGACATGGGTCAGGCGATGCTACCGCTTGCCCAGGGTGGCACCCGGGCAACGGATGCGCTGACTGAGACTCAGCTCGCGGTGTTCGAGGCCATCCCAGCTCGCCGCCGCGCACCGGCGGGAGATATCGCCCTGGCTGCGGACGTGAGCGTGCCAAGTTGCTTGGCTGCGCTGACCGCGCTCGAGTCTGCGGGGCTCGTGGAAGGCGACGAACGTGGTTGGCTCGTCGCGCTCAGAGGGTCACGATCGTGATCGATCCTTGCACCCAGCGGTCATCGGGCTTTCTCCAGGAATGTTCGCAGCAGCGGGCCAGCCGTGGACGAGCCAGACTTGCCGTCGTTGACGAAGACGGCGACAGCGAGATCTCCTTGCGCGGCGATCATCCAGGCATGGGTCTTGAGCGGCTTCGAGCTGCCGTACTCAGCGGTGCCCGTCTTGGCCAACACCGGAGGTCCCGAAAGATTGCCGAGCACCCGCCCACTACCGTCGGTCACGACCCCCCGCATCATGCTGCGCAGCTGGCGAGCCTCCTGCCGAGTCAAAGGCTTCCCCTTCGAGGTGGCTTGGGTCCCATCGACCAGGTGCGGTATCACCGTCTCGCCTGCCGCAACCGACGCCACGACAGCAGCCATGGCCATCGGCGAGGCTTCGACCTTGCCCTGGCCGATCATCGCCGCGGCGCGGCCGGTGGCTGTCGAATCATCTGGCACCGAGCCAAAGAAGGACGGAAAGCCGACGTCGTAGTCGATGCCCACGCCCAAGGAGCCTGCGGCGTTCCCCAGGGCGGACCCGTCGAGCTTGCGTCGCTGCCCGATGAATGCGGTATTGCAGGACTGGGCGAGCGCGGTCCGAAACGTGATGGTGCCTCGGTGGTTAGCCGGATAATCGCTGTAGTTGGTGAACTTTCGCCCGTTCACCGTGACCGTTCGCGGGCAGCTGATCTTGGAGTCTGGAGTCAACCCCGCTCTGAGCAGCGCCAGTGTGGAGACCACCTTGAAGGTTGACCCCGGTGGCGCCCGGCCCACCGTCGCCAGCGACTGGCCGCGGTTGCCTTCACCGTTTGCGGCCGCAACAATGGCGCCGGTCGACGGACGGATAGCCACCAAGGCGCTGGCCGGCTTTGTCGACGCTAGCGTCTTTTCCGCGAGCTTCTGCAGCCCGACATTGAGCGTGGTCGTCAACGGCTTGCCTGGCACCGGCTTCACCTCGAAGAGCACGACGGGTTCGGTTTCGGCGGCCGGCGAGGGAGTGGGGGATGGGCTCGCTGAGGCACCGCTCGGCTTGGCCGCGACCATTCGTACGCGTACGCCGGGCGTGCCACGCATCTGGGCGTCATAGCGTTTCTGCAATCCGGTCAGCCCGACCTGGTCTCCGGCCACGATGGCGCCGCCGGACTTCTCGACGTCCTCCTTGGTTGCCTCACCGACGGTCCCGATGATCGGTCGGGCAAAATCGCGGGTCGGCGCCAGCATCTGGCTGGTTCGGATGGAGACCGCACCCGGGATCGCCCGGATCCTTGAGCCGAGTGGTAGATCCGGCGCGTCCATTCGGAGGACTATCGCCGGTACGAAGGCATCGTTACTGGCTGCGGCGACGTTCGCCGCGTACGTTTTGGCGTTGATCTTGACTACCTTTGCGAGCCGAATGGCGGACGCTTTGGCATCGTCGCCGCTCAGCTTCGACTTGTCGATGCCAATCCGGAACACCGGCCGGTCCTCCACAATGGCGTCGCCGTCTTCGCCGAGCAGCTCGCCGCGCTCGGGATACAGACGCCGCTGCGTCAGTCGGTTCGTGCCATCCAGCCGCGGTTGCACGATGTTCGGCTGCCAGTTGGTCTTCCACTGTCCCGACTCTTTGGTCAGCTTGGCCTCGGTCGGATACGCCCAAGGTTCCGGAATCCCCGGGAACGTCCAGGTGAACGACAGACTGGCAGTGGCTGAGGATCGGTCGCGGGAGACCGACGCCACGGTCACACTCGGCTTCAGGGGTCCCATCCCGCTCACCAATGGCTTGAACATGTCATTGACTGCTGTGCCCGTGGAGCCTACGAAAGGCAACGGCGACAGATCCTTCGCGCTCAGGCCGGAGGCCAGTGCAGCAGCTGCCCGGTCAGGAGTATCTCCGTTGGAGTCCGGATTCGGCTTGGGAAGTGAAATCCCGCATCCCGCCAACGCAAGCGGCAAGGATCAGCAGCAGACATCCAGATCGAGCCGAATGAGCTGGCGCCGGTCGGAGGTTCAGACCGCGTGACATCGGGCCATCCTGCCACCTGCGCAGAGCATGAGTAGTGTCGCGGCCATGGGCATCTACGCTAAGCGTCCGGCGAAGATGATCGGCCAGTTGGTCGGAGATGGGTTCGTTGTGGCCTGGACGATCGGCTGGGCCATCGTCGCACTCTTCGTCCATCGGATGATCGAGGTGTTGGCGACGCCCGCCAGAGAGACGGCGAAGACCGCCATGCGGTTGGCCGAAAACTTTCGAGAGGCTGCGGCCGAAGCTGCCAAGGTGCCAGTCGCCGGTGAACAGATGCGGCGTCCCTTGGACGCGGCCGCAGGGACCCTCGGAAACTTGATCGACTCGGCCAACGATCAAGTGGTCAGTATCGAACGCTTGGCACTGATCGTCGGTTGGCTGGTCTTTCTTATTCCGGTGGCAACCGTTGTGGCATTTTGGCTGCCGCGTCGCATCCGCTTCTATCGGCAGGCTCGCGCCTCCCAGGCGTTCTTGGATTCGTTGGCCGACTTGGATCTGTTCGCCCTCCGGGCGATGGCTGCTCAACCGCTCTATGTGCTGGCCGAAATCAGCGATGACCCCGTGCAAGCGTGGCGATCCGGTGATCGGGAGGTGATCAACAAGCTGGCCGAAGTGGAACTGAAGCGCAACGGGCTGCAGCTACCGGCAACCTTGCGCGCGGTATCAGACGAGGCCAGTATCAGGTGACAAGGGGATGGTCAGGTGAACCGGCATCAGTTCGAGTTACCGCTGGGCAGCGGCATCGACCGGGGCATGACCATCGTCCAATATGGCCATTACGGCCGCCCGGTGGTGGTCTTCCCGAGCGAGGCCGGCCGCGCCTGGGATTTCGAGAACAACGGCATGCTGGATGCCATCGGTTACTTGATCAACGACGGCCGCATCAAGCTCTACTGTGTCGACTCCCTCGACGCGGATACCTGGGCGGACCGGGGCATACCGACCGAGGAGCGAGCAGTACGGCATGAGGTCTATACCCGCTGGCTGACTCACCACGTGGTTCCGCATATCCACGCAGACACCTCGCCAGCTGCGGAGCTGATCACCTTGGGTTGCAGCCTCGGCGCCTATCACGCGGTGCACTTCTCCATGCAGCGGGCCGATCTAGCGCCACTGGCCATTGGTCTGTCCGGCAATTACGACGTGAGCACCTGGGGCTCCTGGGGCGACCGCGGCGATGCGACGTACTTCGCCAATCCAACCGATTACGTGCCCAATCTGAATGGTGATCATCTGGACTGGCTACGCGGCCGATTGTCCATCTTGCTCGTGGTCGGTCAGGGAGCCTGGGAAACCCATCCCACTGGCGCCCTACCCTCCACGGTCGAAATGGCCCGTCTGCTGCAGGAGAAGGGAATTCGCTGCGAACTGGATCTGTGGGGCTACGACGTCAGTCATGACTGGGAATGGTGGCAGCGCCAGCTGGCACATCACCTACCACGCTTCTGCTAGACCCGAGGAGGTCGAACGTGTCACCTAAACCACCATTTGATCGGGTTACTGCTCGGTGCCGAGAAGGACTGGCCAGCAAGCGTTCGAGGCGATCGCCGGCCGTCTCGGTGTCTTCTCCTACGCCGGCGCTGATCATGTCCTGGACACCGAGAGAGTTCACATCCATCCCTTCAACCTGCGTGACCCGGCCCGCCACGAAGTTGTCATCGACCGGCTGGCGTACTGGTACTACCACCCGCGGGAGTGGCTGAAAAAGGTGGCGCTCATGGATGACGTCTATCTACTGAACTCCCCGTTCACTTTTCAGTCGATGGAAAAACACTCCGCGTACTGCGCGCTGATCCGACTCGGCATGAACGTGCCGGACACGGTGCTGGTGCCCCACAAGAATCCGATCGACAACGTGCGGTGGGCGTACACGTCGCGCAACTACAACGATGCTTTCGATCTCGTGGCCATCGCCGATGAGATGGGCTATCCGCTCTTCATGAAGCCGTTCGACGGCGGGGGCTGGCGAGGAGTGTCTCGGGTCAGGAATCAAGCGGAATTGATGGCTGCGTACGACAACTCCGGCGAGATGTTGATGCATCTGCAGAAGGCCGTCGAGCCCTATGACGTCTTCGCCCGTGCTCTGACGATTGGGCCCGAAACCATGGTGATGCATTTTCAACCAGACCAGCCCATGCACCAGCGTTATGTCGTTGATCATGGCTTTCTGTCCGCCAAGGTGGGTCAGGAAGCCACCGCCATCACTCAGACGGTGAATGCATTCTTCCGCTGGGAGTTCAACTCCTGCGAGATGTTGGTGCAGGGCGACACGGTGATTCCGATCGATTACGCCAATGCCTGTCCGGACGTGGCCGTGACGTCGCTGCATTACTACTTCCCGTGGGCTATGGCGTCCTTGATCAAATGGACGGCGTTCTGTGCGGCAACCCGGCGCCGCGCAAAGCTGCATGTCGACACCGAGCCCTGGTTCGCGGTGGCCGATGATCCAGAGCTGACCTACCAGGCCAAGCTGATGCGCTACCAGCAGCTGGCTGACCAGCACTTCGAGAAGGAGCGCTATCTGGACTTCTGCGCCACGTCGCTGTCGGACATCGATGACATGGTGCTGGAGTGGGTGACATCGGCCGACTTCGACAGGATGCTGACTGAGACGATCATCCAGACCTATCCGGAGCACGAGCGGGAATGGTTCATGGCCCACTTCCGCGGGCTCATCGGCATGTGGGTCAGTGATCAACAGCAGGTTGCCGTCTAGCGCGGCCTCTGGTCGTGTCCGCGCTGGGCTGTGTTCAATGGCTCGCTACCACGAAAATGCGGCGGAACGGCAGCACTGTGCCGTGCTCGCGGGCGGGGTAAGCCGCGTTGAGAAGCTCCTGGTATTCGGCGATGAATTGCGCTCGAAGATCATCAGGCAGCGCCTGCAGGACAGGTCGCGCCCCGGTCCCAGAGATCCAGCGAAATACCGGATTCGGCCCAGTCAGTACGTGCAGGTAGGTGGTCTCCCAAGCATCGACCGAGCACCCCAACCCAGCAAGATCAGCCAAGTACGACCCCGCATCGGCTGAAGAAGGCCAGGCGACGTCGGTCAGCATGGGGGCGTATCGCGGGTCGGCGGCCAACTGACGAAGGAGCTGGTGACTGGGCTCCCGGAAGTTCCCCGGCACCTGGAATGCCAGCCATCCGTCTTGGCTGAGCACCTTGACCAGGGCCGGCATTAGACCGCGGTGCCCCGGAACCCACTGCAGTGTGGCGTTGCTGATGATCACGTCCACCGGTGCTTCGGGCCTCCAGTCACGCAGATCCTGGACCTGGAAAGACACCCGTCGGCTCGCAAACTCTGCCGCTTGCTTGATCATCTCTGGTGAGGAATCGAGCCCGAGAATCTGTGCGTCGGGCCAACGATCAGCCAGGGAGGCGGTGAGTCTGGCCGGGTCCGCAGCCCAAGTCGACGACGAGCCTGGGATAAGCGGCCTTGACCCTGCTCAGCAGATCGAGGAAGGGCCGGGAGCGCTCGTCGGCGAACTCCAGATAAGTGACAGGATCCCAGACGGGCATCAGCTTCGACGATGGTAGGCCTCACGCCAGCTCGGCACGCTGGGCTTCCAGGCGAGAGACATCCCGGCCTCGGTGGGGGTGCGATTGGCCTTGCGGTTGTTGCAGCGAGTGCAGGCAGCGACGGTGTTCCTCCAGCTGTTCGTTCCGCCGCGGGACTGAGGTAGCAGATGATCAACGGTGTCTGCTGGACCCTGACAGTAGGCGCAGCGATGATGATCACGACGCAGCACCCCGCGCTTGGACCAGGCCGGGGTACGAGCGTAGAGGAAGGTGGTCTTCACGTAACGGATCAAGCGCAAGACCAGAGGCCACGGATAGGGACCGATGCGATGTCCGTCTCGGGCTTCCTCGACGATCGCGACTTCCCGGACCAGCATCCGAATCGCGTGCTGCACCGAAACCGTATGCAGGGCCGTGTTGTCGGTATTGAGAACGATCACCGCTGACATCTCACACCTCCTTCCGCCTGCATAGGTTGCGCCCAAGAGTGCACACAAGCTAATGACGCCGTCATTGGGATTATGGCGGGTCCGGTCAAGCAACTGCACTATTTGATTGCTTCGCTCGCTGCGCTCGCTTAGCGCGGAGTGACGGGCAGCCGTTTCGCCGAGGGATGGATAGCGCAGCGGAGTGTGTCAGTCGTCTTGACTATGCTCGAATGCATGTTCGATTATAAGAACGTGTCGCCGCACACCACGCGAAGCCGTATCCAGGACCTGCAGCAGCGTGTCCAGTGGATGCAGGGGGTTGCGGTTTCGCGCACCTTGGAGTCGTTACCAGGCCTGTCGGGAGTCATTCAGCTCAAGACGGGTGAGGCGTACGGGGTAGATAGTCCGAGCCTGGCGACTGCGCTCGCTGCAGGGCCGTCGCAGGCGGGTGAGTGGGTCGCCTTTGTTGGAGTATCTGATCTCGGCCTAGAGGCGGCGGCGCAGTTCGGAATCGATCTCGATCGGACCGTGGTGGTGCCGCGTCCTGGTGAGCTCTGGCTGAGCGTTACGGCCGGTCTTCTGGATGTAGCCGCTGTTGTGGTCGTGAAGCCCCCTGTGCCGGTCAGTGCTCAGCAAGCTGAGCGGCTCAAGTCACGGTTGCGAATCAAAGATGCGGCTCTGGTGTGCTTTGGGGAGTGGCCACGGTGCGATGCGACTCTGACCATTGCCGAATCCTCCTGGATCGGGCTGGGCCGCGGTTACGGCCGACTGACTGCTCGGCGCGTCGTTGTCTCGGTTCGCCAAAGTGGTGGGCCGGTGCGGCACATACCGCTGTGGCTACCGGACGTCGACCAATGCATAGCCGAGCGTGATCACGAAATGTTGCCCCTTGCCGAGGCTCAGGCGGGATGAGACATGACCATCGTGGAGCCCTCCTCAGAAGCGTTTCTCCACACAAGGCCACAAGAATCGGCCGAATCGCTTGATGCAACGTCGATACCTGGCTCTGTGCGGAAAAACGACGGTGGGCTCCAGCGCGATGCGCGAGAGGAGAGACAACTGGCTGTGTGGTGTCCTGACTGGCCTGTGGTCGCGGCTGGAGCTCACCAGGGTTTGAGTTCTGAGCTGCCTCTCGCCGTCTTCGAACGCGGTGAAGTGTTCGCCTGCTCAGCGACGGCCAGAGTCGAGGGCGTCAGGCGCGGGATGCGACGCCGCGACGCGTCCGCACGCTGTCCGGAGTTGATCGTTCTCGATCGCAATGAAGCGAGCGAGATCCGGACTTTCGAGAATGTGCTGGCAGCGATCGAAGAGATCTCGTCAGGCGTGGCACCGGTAAGACCCGGGCTGTGCGCGCTCCGAGTGCCGAGCCGCTTCTACGGTGGCGAACCAGAGGCAGCGGCCGTGGTGGCTGAGCATCTGGTCGGTGCCGGGGTCTGGGATTTCAGAATGGGGATCGCTGATGGCATCTTCGCCGCCGAGCATGCAGCGCGTCGCGCCGCACCTCAGGACTGCTGGATCATTCCGCATGGTGGCTCTGCGATTTTTCTCGCAGGCTTGTCGATAGGCGTCTTGGAGAACGCCGAACTCGTCACGCTGCTGCGCCGCCTGGGCATCCGCAGTCTTGGGGACTTTGCCGCGTTGGCCCCTCGCGATGTCCTCACCCGCTTCGGTCAGGAAGGCGCCTTACTTCACCGACGAGCGTGTGGATTGGACAATCACCCGGTCGTTTCCCGCCGGCCGCCTCTGGATTTGGACCAACACGTGTCGTTCGTGCCAGCACTAGAGACAGTTGAACCGATCGTGTTCAGCACTCGGCGGACCGCGGAACGGCTGGTCGCCGAACTTGCCCATCATGGCCTGGTCTGTACCGAAGTTCGTATCGAGGTTGTGACCGATGGCGGCTGGACTGGATCTCGGGTCTGGGCACACTCGCGTTGGTTCGCGGCCAGCGACCTGATCGACCGGATCTACTGGCAGCTACAAGGTGATCCAGCTCCAGAGCCGGTCTGTGAGTTGCGGCTGCTTCCTGAGTCTGTTGAATCGCTGGCTGATCATGGCGAGGGTTTGTGGGGCAGCGCGCTCAACGAGCATGTGGAGCGAGGCATCGCCCGACTCCAGGGCATGCTCGGCCCCGAGGAGGTCCTGGCTCCCTCGCTTCAAGGGGGCCGCAGCCCACGAGACCGCCAGCTGCTCAGCCCCTGGGGTGAACGACGACCCTCTGAGCGCAATCCTCAGCTGCCCTGGCCTGGCAGCATTCCACCGCCGGCGCCGTCGAGAGTCTTTGCTACGCCGCTGCCATCGGTCGTGCTGAGCGAAGACCACAAGCCGGTAAGAGTCACCGATCGCGGACTGATAACCGCTGCCCCCGCCTTTGTCAGCATCGGCGAGGAATCGGAACTGATGCCGATCGATGCTTGGGCAGGCCCTTGGCCCATTGACGAACTGTGGTGGGAACCGGACCAGGCACGACAAATTGCGAGGTTCCAAGTCGCCGACGTCAACGGCAGCGCCTGGTTGTTGATCATCGAGAACGATCAGTGGTGGACAGAAGCTCGTTATGACTGAGTTTTCAGCCGCCAGCCGCATTCTGCGAGCGTCGGTATCGCGCGCCGACGTGCTGAGGAGGAGCGAGCGGACATGCTTTTCCGTCTGCGAGCGACGACGAAGTAGGCGGGTTCCCGATGTTCGCGCCGCCGATCTGCAGGAGGAGATGACGGAACAACGCTTTTCCGTTTCGTCAGCTCCGACGAAGACGGCGGCAACCCAGCGAACATCGATGCGAGCGAAGCGAGCCATCAAATACAGCGCGATGCGCGAGCAGAAGGGCCAATAAAAGGGTGGGCTGGAACAATCCGCCGATCTCGTGGCGGGAGCTGGAGCGTCGGATGTCTGGCAGGCCTATGCCGGACAACTCCGAGGACAATCCAGACGGCGACAATGCCCCCGGATACTCGCACAAACGGCCCGCGTACCAGCCGGACGAGCAGCGCGTCAAACGTCCAACCGGACCCGTAGTGCCGTACGCGGAGTTGCACTGTCACAGCAACTTCAGCTTCCTGGACGGGGTGAGCGATCCCGAGGAACTGATCGAGGAGAGCGTTCGGCTGGGACTAGACGCGTTGGCGATCACCGACCATGACGGCTTCTACGCGGCTTCACGCTTCGCTGAGGCGGCGCTCGCGTATGACCTACGCACGATCTACGGCGCCGAGCTGTCGCTTGGATTGACCACGCCACAGAACGGCGTAGCCGACCCCGAGGGTCAGCATCTTCTGGTGCTCGCCAGAGGCGTCGAGGGATATCACCGGCTCGCCGGAGCCATCACCGAAGCTCAGCTGCGAGGTGATGAAAAAGGCCGGCCCCGCTATGTGATCGAGGAGCTGGCTGCACAGTCCGGCGACAATTGGATGATCTTGACTGGCTGTCGCAAAGGAGCCGTCCGGCAGGCGTTGATCACCTCTGGCCGAACCGCAGCGGCAGCGGAGCTGGACCGGCTGGCGGCACTGTTCGGCCATGATCATGTTGTCGTTGAGCTCATCGATCATGGGTTGCCAACCGACTCCGATCTCAATGACGCTCTCCTCGCTTTGGCCCATGATCACAAGATGCCGGTGGTGGCTACCAACAATGTGCACTTCGCCACTCCTGACGGCGGTCGTCTCGGTGCCGCGCGTGGCCGCCGTACGCGCCCGCAGGAGTCTGGCCGATATGGACGGCTGGCTGTCCGGATCCGGCGCTTATCTGCGCTCTGGAGCGGAGATGGCGGAGATCTTTACGCGCTATCCCGGCGTGGTGGCACAGTCCATCGAGATAGCCGATCAGTGCACCTTCAATTTGAAACTGGCCAAGCCACGGCTTCCCAAGCTGCCGGTCCCAGATGATCACACACCGATCAGCTGGTTACGGGAACTGACCCGGCGAGGTGCGGACGAGCGATATGCGCACATGCGCGACATTGCGGAGGAGCGGCTGCGCAAGGAGCTCGCGGTGATCGAGGAAAAGGACTTTCCTGGTTACTTCTTGATCGTTCACGACATGGTCGAGTTCGCGCGTGAAAAGGGGATTCTCTGCCAGGGGAGGGGATCAGCAGCCAATTCAGTCGTCTGCTACGTGCTCGGCATTACCGCGGTCGACCCGATCACGTTCAAGCTGCCCTTCGAGCGCTTCTTGTCGACGACCCGCGACGAAGAGCCTGACATTGACGTCGACTTCGACTCTGACCGGCGTGAAGAAGTGATCCAGGAGGTGTACCGCCGCTACGGGCGCCGCAACGCCGCTCAGGTGGCCAACGTCATCAGCTATCGGCCCAGGTCCGCTGTACGCGACATGGCGAAGGCGCTCGGGTATTCCACTGGGTCAGCAAGACGCCTGGTCCAAGCAGATCGACTCGTGGGGGACGCTGCCGGTCAGCGAGACCGAAGATGATCATGGAGGCACAGCGGCGACAGGGGTACTGGATCATCAGATTCCTGATCAGGTTGTCGATCTGGCAGAGCAGCTGCTGAAGGCGCCACGGCACCTGGGCATTCACTCCGGCGGCATGGTGTTGACCGAGCGTCCGGTGGGGGAAGTCTGCCCGATCGAGCGTGGTCGGATGGACAACCGGACAGTGCTGCAGTGGGACAAGGACAGCTGCGCCTGGATGGGATTGGTGAAGTTCGACTTCCTCGGCCTAGGCATCTTGGCCGCCATGCAATACACCTTCGACCTGGTAGCTACCAGGGTGGGTGAACGCTGGACGCTCGACACCATGCCCAAAGAAGAAGCCGGCGTCTACGACATGTTGTGCCGTGCTGACTCGATCGGGGTCTTTCAAGTCGAGAGCCGGGCCCAAGTCGGTACCCTGCCACGACTGCTGCCGCGACGGTTCTACGACCTGGTAGTCGAGGTAGCGCTGATTCGTCCGGGACCGATCCAGGGTGGTGCCGTCCATCCCTACATTCGACGGGCGACCGGTCGCGAAGAGGTGACCTATCTCCATCCAGCCCTTGAGCCTGTGCTGGAGCGGACCAAAGGAGTGCCGCTGTTCCAAGAGCAGCTGATGCAGATCGCGATGGCGGTCGGCGGCTGCACGGGTGATGACGCCGATCTGCTGCGTCGGGCCATGGGGTCCAAGCGCGGTGTGGAGAAGATCGAGCGGCTCAAGGACAAGCTCTACGCCGGAATGGCGTCCAATGGGATTACCGGTCCACTGGCCGACGACATCTACAGCCGCATCCAGGCCTTTGCCAACTTCGGGTTCGCCGAGAGCCACGCGATCAGCTTCGCCTTACTGGTCTACGCCTCCTCCTGGCTCAAGCTGCACTATCCAGGAGCGTTCCTGGCCGGATTGCTCAGGGCACAGCCGATGGGTTTCTACTCTCCCCAATCGCTGGTGGCTGATGCGCGTCGTCACGGGGTAGCAATACTGCGTCCCGACATCATGCAGTCCGACGTCGATGCTGACCTCGAGCTGATCGATGCGTGGGCAGGACGGCCCGACAGGTCCTGACAGCTGCGTGCAGCGGGTGCAACTCGAGGTTGGTCCCTTCGTACGGTCGGCTCCTGATCGAACCCGCGAGCATCGCCGCGACGGCAATTTCGCGGTCAGGTTGGGGCTCACCGAGGTGCAGGGCATTGGCCGCGAGTTGGCGGAACGGATTGTCCTCGAGCGCCGGAAGGCGCAGTTCATTGACATCAACGACGTCGTACGTCGGACTGGGCTCACTGTGCCGCAGGCCGAAGCGCTGGCTACTGCTGGAGCATTCGACTGCTTCGGACTATCTCGTCGTCAGGCGCTCTGGAACGCCGGATATGCCGACAACGACCAAACCCTGCCAGGCTCGGCAATCGATGCCATCCCGCCTGCCCTGCCAGGGATGAGCGAGGTCGAGCTGACCCTGGCCGATCTCTGGGCCACGCGGATTTCTCCGGATGATCATCCTGTGCAGCACCTACGCCCGGTGCTCGATGATCATGACGTGGTGCCGATCGGCCGGCTCGGGGCGGCGTACGCGGAACGTCGAGTACGGGTAGCAGGGCTGGTGACCCACCGGCAGCGTCCCTCCACCGCCGGCGGGGTCACCTTCCTCAATCTTGAAGACGAGACCGGGATGCTCAACGTGGTCTGTTCAACTGAGTTGTGGAGGCGCTTTGGCAGAGTCGGCCGCAACGCCTCAGGCATGATCATTCGCGGCCGGGTGGAGTACAGCGACGGTGTGACCAATCTGGTCGCCGAACGGCTACAGCCGTTGAGCTCGGTCTATCCCGAGGCCAGAGGAATTCTGCCCTCCCGGCACCGGTCCCGGGACTTCCGCTAGGCGGCTGTGGCGAGGTTCGCCCAAGTAACGGGACATCGCGGGCTTCACAGCTCATTGCTATCAGTCACACAGCCGGTTCCGGGTTGCCGATTTGAGGCTGACAACGTGACGGTGACGGCAGATCCCATGGCGGGAACGACGGCTCCACCGATCCAGCCCCCAAAACGCCGCATGCCCTACCGGTCACCCGTCGACCAGCCCGTCTGGGCTCGACCGGTGCTCCTGGCCGTTGCGGTCTTGGCGGGTGCCGTCTATGCCGCGGGTATCAGGGACGGGCTGGTTCACTCCTACTACGCGCCAGCCGTGAAGAGCATGTCGGAGAGTTGGCGAGCGTTCTGGTACGCCGGGTACGACCCGGCAGCATCGATCACGCTCGACAAGCTCCCCGGCGCCTTCATGGTTGAGGCGCTGTCCGCGCGGGTCTTCGGCTTCTCGACGTGGTCGATCCTGCTGCCTCAGGTGGTCGAAACTGTTCTCGCCGTCCTGGTGCTGTACGGGGTCGTGCGACGCTGGCTCGGCTGGGGTGCGGGCCTTTTCGCTGCCGCGGCGTTCGCGACCACGCCGATCGTGGCGGCCCTGGCCCATGCTGAAATCTCCGACACACTGCTCACCCTGCTCCTGATCCTCGCGGCCGCCGCCTGTCAGAGAGCGGTTGCCGGGGGTCGATTGGGCTGGCTGCTGCTGTGCGGCGTCTGGGTCGGGCTTGCGTTCCAGACCAAGATGGTGCAGGCGTGGGGGGTCCTACCGGCGCTTGCCCTGGTGTACCTGATAGCCGCGCCTGGACGGCTGCGCCGTCGCCTCGGCCATCTCGCGCTCGCCGGTGTCGTCACCGTGGTTGTGTCGATGTGGTGGATCGTCATGGTTCTGCTGACGCCCGCGTCGGCACGGCCCTATGTGGACGGCTCGCAGGACAACTCACCACTCGCCATGGTGTTCGAGTACAACCTGCTCAGCCGGTACGGCGTGGATAGCGACACCACGGTTGGCTTCGGCGGCCCTGGCGCCCATGGCGCGGTGTCGTTCATGATCGGCGACTCGGTCGCGCCGCAGGTCGGGTGGTTGTACCCATTGGCGCTGATAGGTCTCATCATCGGCGTGTGGTATCGCGGCCGTGCGCCGCGTACTGACCTGGTCCGCGCTGGATTCCTGATGTGGGCGTTGTGGTTTGTCGTCCACGCGGTCGCATTCTCCACCGGTCGCGTCGCGCACACGTTCTACGTGATCGCCGTGGCACCGGCGATCGCCGCACTCGCCGGTGGCGGTCTCGTGGTGTTGTGGCGCCTCTACCGGCGCGGCGGCTGGCAACGATGGTTCCTTCCGCTCGCGGTGGCCGCCACGGTTGCATGGGATATCCAGCTGTCGCGTCGATTCCCCACCTTCTTGCCCTGGATGACTCCGTTGCTCGTAGCGCTCGGCGCCCTTGCCCTGACGTTGTTGGTTGCGGTTCCCCTGATACTCCGAAAGACTCGCGGGCCCCGAAGCCTGCCGGCGCGCCTCGCGCTGGCCGGGTTGTTGACCGCTGTGCTGGCCGTCCTGATAGCCCCTACCGCGTGGACGGTGTCCACGATCGACAGCCGATATGGTGGCTCGGCGATCGCCCCAGCCGCGGGCCCGATGACGTCTCCCGGGGCCGGTGGACCCGGCGGGCGGCCCACCAACGACGGCCAGCGCCCAGGCGGCGGCCAAGTGCCGGGCAACGGCTACGCCAGGTTCGGTGGACAGCCGCCCGGGGGATTCGGCGGGGGCGCGCAAGCGAACGCGCAGGCTCAGCAACTCGTCGCGTGGCTCCGCGCGCACCAGCCTGGTAGCACGTACCTACTCGCCGTGCAGGGTTCCAGCCAAGCGGGCCAATACATTCTCGCCGGGGCCAGCGTTCTACCGATGGGCGGGTTCTCCGGCCAGGTTCCATTTCCGACGAATAGTCAGCTCGCTACCCTCGTCTCCCACGGCCAGCTGCGCTACGTGCTGCTCGGCGGGCGCGGCGGCGGCCCCGGCGGAGAGGGAAACGCGAACCTCACAGCGTGGGTGAAGAACACCTGCACAGTCGTCGGCGATGCCACGTCGGGCGTCTCCGATCTGTACGACTGCGCACCGTAGCGGCCACCGGAGGCTGCTCTCCCGGCCACCGGCACTCGTGACGTCAGCTAGTGCCCTTGTGGTGGGTAATCGTTCTGTGCAGGGTAGGAGCTTTCCGGAGGGGAGGAGTTCTGCGGCTGATAGGGGTTGTCGTACCGTGGAGCGACTGGCACAGGGTCGTACTTGACTCCAGTGGGCGAGCTCGGCAATACCGCGAAGATCAACAGGATCAACCCTCCCAGGTAGGGCACCAGCCCGAGGAGCACCAGCCATCCACTGTATCCAGCGTCGTGGAGCCGGCGAACGGTCAGTGCGAGGTTCGGCACGATGATTGCCAGGGAGAAGATGATCATCAGAATGATCAGCGGTATAGCTGCGGCGCCAGGAGTGCGGCCGCCATCCGATGAGGTTGTGATACCGAGTACATAGGCCGGTACGAGGAGCACAACGGAGACGATGAAGGTGAACAGCGCCCACCACCAGTACTCGCTGCGGCTGGCCCGCCCTGAAAATCTGGCGTACTTCTTGAAACCTCGCTTGATGGCATCGATGAAGCCAATTCCGTAGTGCGGCATGTCGAGTGCGGGTGGTGACGGTTGAGCCGGAGCTGAGTAGTAGGGCTGGTAGCTCACCATGTTCCTTCCTGTGTTGCGGCTGAATTGCTGAGGTGACTCCAGCGGAGCCACCGACGATAGCCACCAAGTATCGGGCGTCTTGGGGTCGCCCGGGCGCGATAATCAAGGCAACATCATGAGCCGCGTCACTACCTCGCCGACTTTGTCGCGTCAGGATGCTCACATGACAGCAGAAGCCGCTGAACGGGCGGCACGCGCTCGGCGCTGGGAACGAGCCACCGACTGGCCGTTGATCATCGCGGGCATCATTTTCTTGACCGCGTACGCCATTCCCATCCTGAAGCCGGATTTGCCGCCCGGCCTGCTCGAGGTGTGTCTCTGGCTGACCTTCATCACGTGGGCGATCTTCGTCATTGATTACGTGATCCGGGTGTTTCTTGCCGATGAGCGGCTGCGCTATGTGTTGAGACATTGGTACGACGCCTTGGTGGTCCTCCTCCCGCTACTCCGGCCGCTGCAGCTGCTCCGACTGATTCCGGTGCTTCTGGTGATCAACCGCCGAGCCCAGACCAGGTTGCGGGGGCGGGTGGCGATCTATGTCGCCGGGGGAGCGACGCTACTGGCTTTCTGCGCCTCGCTCGCGGTCCTTGACGCCGAGCGATCGAACCCAAACTCCAACATCAAGAGCTTCGGCGACGCGGTGTGGTGGGCGATCACGACCATGACCACCGTCGGTTACGGGGATCACTATCCGGTGACTGGGCTGGGCCGCTTCGTGGCGTTCGGCCTGATGGTGGGCGGCGTGGCATTGCTAGGTACCGTGTCCGCGACCTTGGCATCCTGGCTCATCGAGACCGTCGCAGCCGAGAACGAGCAGGCCGAGGACTTGCAGGAGATCGTTCGGCGCCTTGAGGCCAAGGTGGACCTCTTGACTGGCGAGCAACGACAAGAGCCTGACACTGCCGAGCGGAACCGACCGGCCCGTGACGGCTAGCGGAGAGACATCGTGTAGCAGACCGCGGTGCCCTCGAGCGCAACAGTGCCGTCGTCGCGGGTCACCGTGGTGCGCAGTGTCGTGATGGGCTTGTCACTGCGAACGTCGGTGACCTCAACCCGCCCGGTGATCGTGTCGCCTGGACGTACCGGAGCAGTGAAGTTCCAATTGACATTGAGAAATACTGTGCCGGGTCCTGGCAGCTGCTCCGCGACCACGGCGTTGAGGATGGCGCTGGTAATGCCGCCCTGTACGACGATTTCCCCAAATCGAGATGCCCGCGCGGCATCGAGGTCGTAGTGCAAAGGATTGCGATCACCGCTGATCTCGGTGAATCGCTCAATGTCGGTCGCCGTCACCGTACGGCGCATTTCTGCGACGTCGCCGATCCGAGGAGCTCCGTTCTGCCACGTTGTCAAAGCGTGGTCACCATTCCGCCGTCAATCGTGAACTGAGCGCCGGTGACATTGCCGGTCCGCTCGCTCGCAAGGAGCAGCACCAGGTCAGCTACTTCGGCCGGCTGCGAGAACCGACCGGTCACCATCTGGCTCGCGGCGCCAGCTGCTATGTCACTCGGCGCGGCGTCGTGCGCGGCGCCAACGTGTGCGGCGACCCCGTCGGCACCGAGCCACAGGTCGGTCGCCACCGGACCGGGATCCACTGTGTTGACCCGGATTCCGCGGCCGCCGAACTCCTTCGAGAGCGCCTTGGCGAAGTTGACCAGCGCAGCCTTTGACGCCGAATAGTCGATCACCAGCGGATCCGGCAGTCGCGCGTTCAGCGAGCCGGTATTGACGATCGCACCGCCGCCGTTGGCGAGCATCACAGGAAGGGCCGCGCGGCACGCGCGTACGGCTGACATCACGTTGAGGGTCCAGGTCAGCTGCCACATCTCGTCGGTCACCGACAGGAAGCCATCCAAGCGGGTTGGTGCGATCCCGACGTTGTTGACCAGCACATCAATCCGATCGCCCGCCGCCGCAATCAGCTCCGCGGGACCATCCGGCCGGGCGAGATCTACGGCAAAGGATGTGACCTGTCCCGCGGAGGCCAACTCCGCGAGCTCGTCGGTCACCGTTCGCGACCCGGCGACGACCTCGGCTCCCTCAGCTACAAATGCGCGAACCACCGCAAGCCCGATCCCGCGGCCCGCGCCGGTCACCACTACCCGTTTACCGCTCAGCTGCAGGTCCATAGCACCTGTCTTTCGCCCTGTAAGTCATCAACGCAGAAGAAGGCCCCGAGTCGAGGTTACGAATGTGGCAGAGACTCTGTGTCCGAGGGGGGACTTGAACCCCCATGCCCTGTCAAGGGCACTAGCACCTCAAGCTAGCGCGTCTACCTATTCCGCCACCCGGACCTGCGGCTGCTCCCTGCGGGGCGCCCACGAACTATAGCAACTGGGGCGATACCGGCCGAAGGGTTTCAGCCCGCCGAGCTAGGCGGACCATAAGCCAACCACGCGCATGAGTGAAGATGATTCGGTGACTGAGGATTACCGGCCGGACGCTGAGGTTGTCGAGCTGTGCCAGGAGCTGATTCGGATCGACACCTCGAACTTTGGCTCTGAGCCCGGACCTGGTGAGCGCGCCGCCGCCGAGCGCGTCGCCGAGCTGCTCGACGAGGTCGGGATCGCATGCGAGCTGCTGGAGCCCGAGCCGCGGCGTACGTCCGTGGTGGCGCAGATGGGAACCCGAAGGCGTCGACACATCGCTGCCGCCACTTCTGGTGCACGGGCACTTAGATGTGGTGCCGGCCCAGGCGGCTGACTGGTCGGTGCCACCGTTTTCCGGGGAGGTGGTCGACGGTTGCGTCTGGGGTCGCGGCGCGGTCGACATGAAGGACTTCGACGCTATGGTGCTCAGCGTCGTACGAGCTCGGGCCCGCGCCGGGGCGGCTCCGCGGCGGCCAATTCGGTTGATCTTCACCGCCGACGAAGAGGCCGGCAGCGGACTGGGTGCGCGATGGCTCGTTGACGAGCATCCCGAGGCCGTTGAGGGTTGCCAACAGGCGATCGGTGAGGTTGGCGGCTACTCTCTTACCGTTCGTGATGATCTTCGGCTCTATCTGATCCAGACCGCCGAGAAGGGCATAGCCTGGCTCAATCTGATCGCCGAAGGACGGGCCGGGCACGGTTCATTACGCAACCAGGACAACGCGGTCACCGAGCTCAGCGCTGCCGTTGCCAGAATCGGCGGATACCAGTGGCCGCGGAAGATCACCGACTCGCAGCGGGCATTTCTGGAGGCCGTCGCCGAGGCATTCGATATTGATCTTGATCCTGATCAGGTTGAGGAGACCCTTGGCCGGCTCGGCAGCATCGCGCGGATGGTGGGGGCGACGATGTCCAACACCGCCAATCCAACGATGCTGACAGCCGGCTACAAGCACAATGTGATCCCCAGCAAGGCCGAAGCCAGGGTCGATGGCAGATTCGTGCCCGGCGGGGAGGACGAGTTCTACGCCACCATCACCGATCTGCTCGGCGACAAGGTTCGCTATGAGGTCGTCAACCATCAGCCCTCCGTCGAAACCCAGTTCTCCGGCGCTCTCGTCGAGGCAATGCAGGTATGCCTTGCTGCGGAGGATCCGCACGCGCAAGCGGTGCCGTACCTGGTCAGCGCGGCTACCGACGCGAAGGCCTGGGATCGGGCCGGCATCGCCTGTTTTGGCTTCGCTCCGCTTCGCCTGCCACCCGAGCTCGACTTCTGGGGCATGTTCCACGGCGTCGACGAGCGGGTACCGACCGACTCCCTGGAATTTGGTGCCCGGGTTTTAGACCGCTTCCTGGACCGGGCGTGAGGCCCAGCTATGCTGTCGGCCAATGACGGTGCGTCGTGTCGAGTACGAGGTGGAGCGAATCCGGCTAGGCCGGCACCTCTCGCATAATGCCGTTCGCCAACTGCTTACTGATCATGCCGAGTACGGCGGTTGGGAGCTCGCCCGGTTACGTCGCTATCGGGACGGCAGTGGTGACGCCTGGATCCGTCGCAAGATCATTCGGATGCGCGGCTAGTCAGAGGTCACACACGAGCCGTCAACGCCAACAAGATCACAGCCGAGATGCGTTCGGCCCGCCGGAAACATCATCGAGTGCGGAAGCAATCTCGGCGGGCAACTTCTGATCTTCGACCGCGAGTGCCGGGCTCAGCTGGCCGGCTGTGCGCGCTCCGAGTAGTGGGGCAGTGACGCCTGGAGCATCGCGTACCCAAAGCAAAGCGACCTGAAGTGGAGTGAAGTCCAGACCTTCGGCTGCTCGGACCACCGCCTCCACAACGCCGCGGCTACGGGGTTCCAGGTAGGGCTCGACAAACCACGCGAAGTGATCAGTCGCTGCCCGCGAACCGCGCGGGGTGCCGTTGCGATACTGCCCGGTCAGTACGCCGCGGCCGAGTGGTGACCACGGGAAGAAACCCATGTCAAAAGCCCGGACAGCGGGGAGCACCTCGACCTCGGCCCGGCGGGCGAGCAGGGAGTATTCGACCTGCGCGCTGATGAGCGGCGTACGGCCAGGAAATGCCCTCTGCCAGGTGGCAGCCTGGGCCGTTTGCCACCCGACGAAGTTCGATACCCCGGCATAGCGCACTCTGCCTGTTGACACAGCGTGATCAATCGCCTCCAGCGACTCCTCTAAGGGCGCGTCTCCCCAGGCATGGATCTGCCACAGATCGATGTAGTCACTTTGCAGCCGCCGCAGCGATCCCTCAAGATCACGAAGCAAGGCCCGGCGCGATGTGTCCACGATGCGCTTGCCGTTCCTGATCACGAACCCGGCCTTGGTCGCAATGACCACTTCGTCCCGGATTCCCTGCTCGCGCACCAGCCGGCCGACGATACGTTCGGCGTCGCCCGCCCCGTACGCAGCGGCAGTGTCGATCAAGGTGCCGCCGGCCTCGCAGAACATTTCCAGTAGCGCGTGGGCATTCTCGGCCGGGGTGTCGCGGCCCCAGGTCATGGTGCCGAGGCCGAGCCGGGACACCCGCAGCCCGCTGCACCCGACCAGCCGAGTTTCCATGGGGAGACCCTAACGGCCTAGCCGATGGAGCGAGCGCCAGCGAGCGAAGCAACAAACCGGCCGCTAGCGTGGCTGCCATGCGTCTTGGGCTCAACCTCGGCTATCTGGTCGGATCCGATGACCCGCACGGGCAGCTGCGGCTGACTCAACATGCCGAAGCCCTTGGCTTCTCCGTGGTCTGGGCGGCCGAGGCGTACGGCTCCGACAGCCCGACCATCCTTGCCTGGCTCGCTGCCCAGACGTCGACGATTCATGTCGGCTCGGCGATCATGCAGATTCCAGCCCGAACTCCCGCGATGACAGCGATGACGGCGGCGAGCCTGGATGTCTTGACCGGTGGCCGTTTCCGGCTGGGAGTCGGTGTCTCCGGGCCACAGGTCTCCGAAGGTTGGCATGGCGTGCGGTTCGACAAGCCGCTGAGTCGTACCCGGGAATACCTCGCGATCGTCACTGCAGCGCTGTCGGGGTCGACGGTGACCTTCGATGGCGAGCACTACCAGATCCCGCTGCCGGATGGCGCCGGCAAGCCGCTCAAACTGACCATCACGCCCATCAGCACGCACATTCCGATCTACCTCGCGGCGATCGGACCTCAGAATCTCGAGCTAGCCGGCGAACTGGCCGACGGCTGGCTGGCCATCTTCTACGCTCCGCAGTTCGCGACCGAGCAGCTAGAGCGAGTGCGATCAGGCCGTGCTCGGGTCGGTAAGAGTCTCGATGGTTTCGATGTCGTACCCAGCGTGCCACTGGTCGTCGGCGCCGACCCGCGCAGCTGCGCCGATCACGTCCGAGGTTATGCGGCGCTTTATCTGGGTGGCATGGGCAGCCGTGAGCAGAACTTCTACAACGCACTCGCCGTGCGGATGGGCTTCGGCGAAGCTGCGGCGGCGGTTCAGGACCTTTTCTTGACCCGGCGTCAACGTGATGCCATGGCCGCTGTGCCGTTCGACTTCATCGATCAGACATCACTGCTGGGCGATCGGGATCGCATCGCTGAGGGGTTCGCACTGCTCGCCGCATCCGGAGTAACGACCTGTGCCGTGGTGCCGTACGGCGACTCGGTTGAGGAAAAGCTCAACGCACTCACGGTCGCCGCCGAGGCGTTGAACCGTTCGGGAGTAGCGTCCTAGTTTAACCCGCCAACGTCGGCGGCAACGGAGTAAGCACCCCAGTGATCAGCAACAGGGCCACCAGTACGGCCAGTGCGATGCGATAGATCACGAACGGCAGGAACGTGTGGGTGCTCACGTAACGCAGCAACCAGGCGATCACCGCGTAACCGATGACAAAAGAGATCGCGGTGGCCAGGGCGATCGGCCCCCAGGCGGGACGCACCGGGTCAGCAGAGATGTCCGCGAGTTTGAAGAGCCCGGAGCCGACGACGGCTGGAATGGCGAGTAGGAAGGAGAATTTGGCTGCTGCCACACGCTGATACCCGAGCGCGAGTCCGCCCGCGATGGTTGCACCGGATCGGGAGACGCCAGGAATAAGGGCAAGTGATTGCACCAATCCGAGAAAGAGCCCGTGCCGCCACGTCATGGACTCCAGCGGACGGGCGTTCGCGGCAATTTGATCGATCACGCCGATGATGATGCCGAAGCCGGCGAGCATCGCAGCCGTCGTCCAGAGGTTTCGCAAACCATGATCAATAGCGTCCTGGAAGATCAGCCCGAGAACCACGATCGGAATCGAGCCAATGATCACCAGCCAACCGAGTCTTGCCTCCACATCATTGCGCGGAATCTTGCCAGTCAGCGAGAGTGTCCAGCTCTTGATGATCAGCCAAATGTCCTTGCGAAAGTAGATGATCACAGCGCTCTCGGTGCCGAGCTGGGTGATGGCTGTGAAGGCGGAGCCCGGATCTTCGCCGCCGAAGAATTGACCGACAATCGCTTGATGAGCGCTGGAGGAGATGGGCAGGAACTCCGTGAGGCCTTGCACGATGCCAAGCACCAATGCCTCTAGCCAGCCCATGGATACTGCCCCCTCACCTCATCGCCTCGCTCACGCGGGCACTCGGTCCACCGTAGGGGCAGCAACCGCAAACTGCTGGCTGGATCTTCGCTCGGGCCGTGATCCACACCACATCGGATCCGCGGCTTCAGCCGCGCCATGTAGAACTGTCTAGGTGACGATCCATCACAGCCATCCGTTTGCCGTGGGCGAGAATGACCGGAAGCCTTTGCGTCGTTTTCGGGGCCGGATGGCATCACCGGTCAGCATCTGGGCAGCCGCTGCCGGCGGTCAGCGCGCCGGCTGGACGCTCTCATCGTTCTTCGTCGCCGATGGCGATCCGGGCGAGGTGATCGGGCTGATCGACGAAGAGTCGCCGCTGGCGGACGTGCTGACCCAGACCGCGACGCTGACCGTGAACCTACCGGGATGGCGGCAGCGAAAACTGGCCGATGCGTTCGCCGGCGTCGCCCCCGCGCCTGGCGGCCCGTTCACGCTGGCCGCTTGGCGGGACACCGATTGGGGGCCGGTGCTGGAAGGCTCGCTCGGCTGGATCGGCGCGCGGCTGAAACCTGACCCAGCTCATGCAGGCTGGGGTCTCCTGCTCCGAGCTGTGGTGGAGCGAGTCGAGATCCAGCCCGATCCCGCTGACGAACTGCTGTATTACGTACGCGGCCGGTACCGTTCCCTGCCTCTCTAGCCACGCCTCTGTAGCCTCGGCGCCATGACCACCCTCCTGCTGATCCGGCACGGCCGCACTGCGGCCAATACGGCTGGGATTCTTGTTGGTCGTTCGTCAGGCGTCGAGCTGGATAAGACCGGCGTACAGCAGGCGGCTGAGGTCGTCACCCGACTTTCGGGAGTGCAGCTGCGGGCCATTGTCACCTCACCGCTACGCCGCTGCCGGCAGACGGCTCAACCTCTGTTCGCAGCCCAGTCCAACAGCTGTTTGTTCGCCGTCGAGCAGGGCCTGGTGGAGTGCGGATACGGCGAATGGACTGGCAAGTCGCTGCGAGAGCTCAGCAAAGACAAGCTTTGGCGTACGGTCCAGCAGCAACCCTCAGCCGTGCGTTTTCCTGGTGGGGAATCGATGGCGGAAATGTCGGCCAGGGCCATTGGCGCCGCCCGCGCCTGGGACGCACGCGTTGAGGCTGATCACGGACCTGACGCGGTGTGGGCTGCGGTGTCGCATGGCGACGTGATCAAGGCCATCGTGGCCGACGCGCTCGGCCTGCACCTGGATAGTTTCCAGCGGATCGTCGTCGATCCGGCGTCTATTTCGATCATCCGCTATACCGCAGCCCGCCCGTACCTGATCACAACGAACTCCACGATGGTTGATCTCGCCGCCTATCTGTCGCCGCCGCAGCGAAAGGCGCGCAGCCGTCGGACGAAGACCTCAGACGATGCGGTCCCGGGAGGCGGGCCGGGAGTGCCGGAGACGGGCAGCTGAACGGCCAGGCCGTGCAGTCGCCCCCGCGGGAATGTTTCGCAGCTGATTGAGCACCTGACTTACCCTGTTACGCATGGCGATTCTGGTGCACCGTTATGACGCGCCTGATCGGTTCGTGGCCGGCACGGTTGGTCAGCCTGGCGAACGGACCTTCTTCCTGCAGGCGCGGGAGGGAAATCGCATTACCAGCGTCGCGTGCGAGAAGCAGCAGGTTTCGGTGCTGGCTGAACACTTGGATCGCGTGCTTGACGAGGTGTTGCGGCGGAGTGCCGGCGTCGTAGACGTCCCACCTGCCTCGTCTCAGGCACGCGATACCGACCCGCTGGATGCTCCGATCACCGAAGAGTTCCGGGTCGGGACGATGACGATTGCATGGGATCCGAGCATCGACCGGATCGTCATCGAGCTGTTCTCCAACGTCGATGAGGATGACGACACCGCTGAGGAGGCGACGTCGGCAACCGCCGCCAGCGAGCCGGACGAGATCGATGCCGACGAGGTCTTTGTCGTCAAGATCACTGCCTCGTACGCCCGAGACTTTGTGGCCCGCGCTCAAGCCCTCGTCGCTGCGGGCCGACCTTCTTGTCCGTTCTGTCTGCAGCCGCTAGACCCGCACGGGCACATCTGCCCACGGGCGAACGGTTATCTCCGGCCACTGTTCGACTGAATTCTGCGGTGACTGTCGATGATCTTGGGCTAACCGACGATGCTGACGCCCGGCCGCCCCATCCTGCGCTCACAGCAGAGCTGGCGCAGTCCGAGTTGCAAATCACCGGCCGCTTGCTCCAGGCTTCCAACGCCACGTTCCTGGCAGAACTGCAGACGGCCGGCCCACCGATCGAGTGTGTCTACAAGCCATTTGAGGGGGAACGGCCACTCTGGGACTTCCCGCACCGCACCCTCGGGCTCCGCGAGGTAGCCGCGTACGAGGTGTCCCGGATCGGCGGATTCGACTGTGTGCCGGTCACAGTACTCATCGATGGGCCATTCGGACCGGGGTCGCTGCAGGTCTGGGTGGAGGTGGATGAGGCTGCCAGCACCAAGCTTGTTGATCTTGTTCCGAGTTCGGCATTACCCATGCAGGGCTGGTTTTCCTCGGTAGAGGGTTTCGATGGCGATGATCGCCCGGTGTCGGTGGTCCACGCCGATGTTGCTGATCTCCGGCTGCTGGCGGTCTTCGACGTGTTGATCAACAATGCCGATCGCAAAGGCGGCCACATCCTCAGTAGCGCCGGCCGGGTGTTCGGAGTTGATCATGGCGTCAGCTTCCACACCGATCAGAAACTGCGCACGCTGTTGTGGGGGTGGGCAGGTTGTGAACTCAATCGTCGGGAGCTGGCTGCCGTTCGTAAGGCTCGCGACGAGGCGCCTGACCAGCTCGGCACGCTGCTCGCTGAGCGCGAGATAGCAGCACTGGTACGCCGCGCAGACCTGCTGCTCACTCGGCGCCGAATGCCCCGACCTCGCGGCGAGTGGCCGTCGATCCCATGGCCTCCGTTCTGAGCGTGATCAGCCTCCGCTCCGACCGGGAGCCGAGTTGCCCCGGATAGTGTGGCGCCATGCAGGCTTGGAGTTCGCGTCCGTTGCCTCCACTCCCACCGCCCTCGGCCCCCCACCCGCTGCAGGCATTCGACACCGCACGAGGACAGCTGGTGCCGATCGGTCCCGACGCCGGGACTGCACGGATGTACGTCTGCGGAATCACCCCGTACGACGCCACGCACATCGGTCACGCCAACACCTACATCGCCTTTGACTTGCTGAACCGCGTCTGGCGCGATCGCGGCCTGGATGTGAACTACGTTCAGAACGTCACTGACATTGACGACCCGCTGCTGGAGCGGGCCGCGGAAACCGGGGTGGAGTGGGCGGCACTCGCCGAGCAACAGACCAGACTGTTCGGTGAAGACATGGCTGCCCTCAACGTGCTGCCACCTAGGCACTACGTCGGCGCCGTGGAGTCGATTCCGTTGATCGTGGACCTGATTGATCACCTGCAGCGACGCGATGCCGTCTATCCGGTGGAGGACAACGAATTCGACGATCTCTACTTTGCGCAGGCGAGTGACTCGGAGTTCGGTTCGCTGTCCCACCTGTCGGAGGAGCAGGCAATTGCCCTCTTCGCCGAGCGCGGCGGTGATCCGGATCGACCCGGCAAGAAGGCTCCGTTGGACTGCCTGGTGTGGCGCCATGGCCGGGCGGCCGAGCCGAGCTGGGAGTCGCTGCTAGGTGCCGGTCGGCCTGGGTGGCACATCGAATGCACCGCTATCGCCCTTGACCGACTCGGGTCGGGCTTCGATGTTCAGGGTGGCGGTACCGATTTGATCTTTCCGCACCACGAGATGAGTGCCGCGCACGGCCGAGTGGCTACCGATCGAGTTTTTGCCCAGGCGTACGTGCACAGTGGGATGGTCAGCCTGGACGGCGAGAAGATGTCGAAATCGAAGGGCAACTTGGTCTTCGTATCGGCGTTGCGGGCGGCCGGCATCGACCCGATGGCTATCCGGCTGGCCCTCCTCGCGCACCACTACCGCGACGATTGGGAGTGGAGCGATGACCTGTTGGTCTCTGCCAAGGACCGTCTGAGCCGGTGGCGGGAGGCGGTGAGGTTGGATGCGGGTCTGAACGCCGACGAGGTCTTGGTTCAGGTGCGAGCTGCGCTCGCTCAGGATCTGGATGCCCCATCGGCGCTGGCCGCTGTGGACGCCTGGGCTGGGGCGTCGACAGCGATCGACAGCGATGACGCCGAGGCACCAGCCCTGGTCGCCCGAACGTGCGAGGCGCTCCTCGGCGTCGACGCTCTAGCCCAGCCGACCTGTCTGCGTCTCAGCCGGCTAAGACGCTGACAAGTGGGAGTAAAGTACCGGTGACGAGTTGACAACTCGCGCGTGTACCGGGGTCGGTGAAAGTCCGAACCGGCGGTGACAGTCCGCGACCCCTCTGCCTCCAGCCGAGGGTTGATGTGGTGAAACTCCACAACCGACGGTGAAAGTCCGGATGGGAGGTTCACGCGAGCGCGTCGCCGTTGTGCAGATGCACGACGATGAGTGCTCTCCACCCCGGCATTCGTGCGACCGGATGAGTGGAGGATCAATGGATCTCCAAGAAGTACTCCTGCGGTTGCTGAAGGCCCATATCGAGATCGGTTCGAGCGTCATTCTGTGGCGGGAGATCATCGGCAATGGGTTCGGCTTGGCAAGCGCTCTGCTGGGCATGTGGCGCAAGGTCGCCGCATGGCCCGTCGGCATCGTGGGCAACGTTTTGTTGTTCACGGTCTTTGTCGGAACGGCCATCGGTGGCCCGTTCGACACTCCCCAGAAGCTGGATCTGTGGGGCCAGGCCGGCCGCCAGATCTTCTTCATCATCGTCAGCGTGTACGGGTGGGTGCGCTGGTATCAGTACCGGAAGTCGCACGCCGGAGAGGGTGTTGGCGTACGCCCCAAGTGGGCGGGTGTGCGTGGTCGGCTGCAGCTTCTGGTCGGCGCCGCGGCTCTGACCTTGATCTTCTACTTCGTGCTGCAGGCATTGGGGTCCTGGGGTCCGCTGGCCGACGCCTGGATTCTGACTGGCTCGATCCTGGCGACGTACGGCATGGCCCGAGGCTGGGTCGAATTCTGGCTGATCTGGATTGCCGTTGACTTGGTTGGCGTTCCGCTGCTCCTGGTCGCTGGCTACTACCCGTCTGCGATCATGTACATCGTCTATGGCGCGTTCTGTGTTGTCGGGTTCATAACCTGGCTGCGCATCGAACGCCGCGAGCGGACAGCAGCGCTCGCGGAAGGCGTGGCCTCTCCAGTGCCAGAAACCGTCGGCTGAGTCTCGATGCGCTGAGCGCGCCGGAGCTCTGCGTTTCGGTGCGCTCAGCGCTCAGAGGATCGGTCAGCTGGCAGGACCGGCTGGGTAGCGGCCTGACAATTCTCAAAATCGCCCCCGAGCGGGAGCACCATCTTCGATTTCACGCTCAGACCTGAACAGGGACCCCACGCTCGGGGGCGATTTTGAGAATTCTGGCCGACGCCCAGCGGTGTCGCTCCCCTTCTAGCCCCTCCCTATCTGAGGGCACGGCACAACACGTTCATTAGGCTGGCCGCCGTGACCATCCCCAAGTCATTCGACAGCCTCTTTGCCGAGTTGACGGCAAAGGTGGCTGATCACGACCCTCGTTCCACGACCGTCGCCCGCGTAGAGGCTGGCGTACACGAGATCGGCAAGAAGATCGTCGAAGAGGCGGCAGAGGTGTGGATGGCCGCGGAATACCAGTCCAAGGACCAAGCGGCCACCGAGATCAGCCAGCTGCTGTATCACATCCAGGTTCTGATGCTGGCCCTTGATCTTGATCTCGAAGACATCTACGAGCGGTTGTGAGCATCCACCTAGGATGAGGGCCGTGAATTCGACCCTGCCCGGCATGGAGAAACCGCTGATCAAGGTGGCCGTGCCCAACAAGGGCTCCTTGTCCGATCCCGCTGCAGAGATGCTGCGGGAAGCGGGCTACGCGCAGCGCTCGGATGGCGAACTGGTGCTCCTCGATGAGGTCAACGGCGTCGAGTTCTTCTATCTGCGCCCGCGGGACATCGCCGTCTACGTCGGCGAGGGAACTCTCGACGTCGGCATCACCGGCAGGGACATGCTGCTCGACTCCCGAGCGCACGCCATCGAGGTGCTGCCGCTCGGGTTCGGCCGCAGCAAGTTCCGATTCGCCGCGCCACTGGGCAGCAAGATGTCCGTGGAGCGACTACATGACCTTCGGCTGGCGACCTCCTACCCAGGACTGGTCGAGTCCTATCTTGGTGATCGTGGTGTCAGTACCCGGCTGATCGCGCTGGATGGTGCCGTCGAAACCGCGATCCGGCTCGGAGTTGCCGACGTCATTGCCGATGTGGTCGAGACCGGTACGACCCTGCGTGCAGCTGGGCTGGAGTTGTTCGGCGATCCGATCTTGGACTCAGAAGCGATCTTGATCTGTCGGGCAGGCGCCGAGCCACCATCAGGCCTTGATCAACTGGAACGCCGACTCAACGGCGTCTTGGTCGCTCGCAACTACGTGATGATGGACTACGACGTCACCGACGCTCTCGTCGAGGAAGCGTGCGCGATCACCCCAGGTTTGGAATCGCCGACTGTGTCACCGCTGGCGAAGCAAGGGTGGCGGGCCGTGCGGGCGATGGTGCCGCGAGCCGATGCCCAGCAGATCATGGACGACCTCTGGGCCCTGGGTGCGCGGGCGATTCTGGTCACCGACATCGCCGCCTGCCGCATCTGACGTCGTGACCAGTGGCTGATCAGGATTTGGAGAGCGGCTTCTACGTCGCGCGACCCCGTCGCGTACGGATAATCGCGATCGTCTCCAGCCTCGCGCTCTGCATACTTGCCGCCGTCGGCTGGCTGCTGCTGCCGGCCGAGGTCCGCGCACTGTTCCCGCTGTCACATCGGCTGGGGTTGCTCGCCATCCTCGCGTTCCCGATTGCGGTGATGGCGGTCTTGGCCAGCAGCTACGTACGCGCGGACAGGTCGGGCCTCCGGATTCGCAACGCACTACGCGTGTACGCGATGCCTTGGGAGCGTGTTCACAAGATCATCCTCCGCCCCGGCGATCCATGGGCACAGCTGCTGCTCAAACCTGCGGATGGTCGCCCCTTTGAGGCCGACCTTGACGCTGACAAGCGTCAACTCATGGGCATCCAGACTGTTGACGGTCCGCTCGCCGTTGCTGCGGTCAACGAGCTCCGGGTACGCCACCGCCGCTTTCTGGAAGCCACCTAACGCCGAGTTGTCAGAATCTCAACACCACATAGGGTGCTGAGATTCTGACAATTCGGCGTCTAGGCGATGCTGCTACTCGATACCGCGGGACTTCAGCAGCGCCTCGATCTCGGCCATTTCCTCATCGATCGGTGGCTGAGTGCGTGCCGCCTTGGCCGTGCCCTTCTTGGCCGGCAAGGCGTTGGCTGTCGACCGGGCGCTCACGTCCTTGCTCTTAGCCACGGGGGACCGACGGGCGACCATTCCGCCTACCACCCACAAAACGATGCAGAGGCCGAGCAAGCTCAAGCCAAACCAGACCGCTGGCGAGAAGATGATCTTGGAAGCCCACGTACCGAAGGCAATGGCGGCGTTCCAGAGCAATCTGAGAAGTCCGCTGAAGTACAACGCAATGGGAGCAAGTGCCAAGCCAACGCCTTGGATGACCCGGCCCTTGTTCCCTCGTCGCCAGGCCAGTCCGGTCGCGATCACGCCAAGCAGCGAGAGTCCAACGCACAAGGGCAGCAGTACGGTGTCAACAGCAGGCATTCTCCCAATGTGCCACGCAGCGCCAGGACAGGCGATGGGGGAGAGCACCCGGCGGCCCCTGACAACTCGGATTGAGGTGAACCAGGCGTGGATCATCAACGGCGGCTGGCCGCATCCCCGTTCCCCTCCGACGCAGGCGCAGCGTCTGAAGACACCCGTCGGCTGATTGCCACAGCTGCGACGGAAGCGACACCGAGCGCGTACTTACGAGCAGTTGCCGCTCTCTGCGGTGATCGACTGCTCGTGCCAGTTGTGGCGACCACCACCCGTCAAGGAGAAACGGTCGGCGGCCTGACATCGGACAAAGAGGCGGAGATGTCACTTGTGATACTCCAGGTACGGGACGGCCGGCGAGCGCTGCTGGCCTTCACAGGTCTTGATGCGCTGCAGAGTTGGCAGCCGGATGCTCGCCCGGTACCAGTCACGATCGACATCGCCGCCCAGGCTGCAACGAGCGAGGAGTTGACCGTCGTACTCATTGATGTAGCGGGTCCACACCCGTTCGTCATCGAAGGCGACGTGCTTGCCGAACTGGCATCTGGTCATCGGCTCGTCGAGCTGCCCGACGGCCAGTTCGGCTGGATCATTCCCGCTCCGGATTGAGCGTGCGCCCGGTCGACGCGCGATCAGGGAATACCCGATCCCGGCCAGACGTTTTTCTGGTGGTCGAGATCGTGAACTTGTGGCCTATGTGGCGCCCGGTGATATCTTGACTGCGACCGATTCAGTCGTGCACTGAATCCGCAAGTGGAGACCTGATCTCCCACCCGCACAGCGTCAGCCAGTGACAGTTGTCGGGTCGGTCTGCGAGGACTTGCTCGTGCTTGGGCTGTCCTTGCGGGGTTTCAGGGTCTTCGCTTGCGCGGAGACCCTTCGCTATTGGGTCGCCGCGCGCGGATTCGGTGCCGTCTGGTTGGTCAGCCACCTACAACCAACTGGAGGACATATCAGCACCGAACCGCGAATCAACGATCGAATTCGCGTCCCCGAGGTCCGGCTCGTCGGGCCGGCCGGGGAGCAGGTCGGCATCGTACGTATAGAGGACGCTTTGCGCTTGGCACGTGAGGCAGAGCTTGACCTGGTGGAAGTCGCCCCGATGGCGCGGCCGCCGGTCGCCAAGCTCATGGACTACGGAAAGTTCAAATACGAGAACGCCCAGAAGGCGCGCGAGAGCCGACGCAATCAGACCAACACAGTAATTAAAGAAATGAAGCTGCGGCCGAAGATCGATAGCCACGACTACGAGACCAAGAAGGGTCACGTCGTACGCTTCCTGAAAGCGGGCGACAAAGTCAAGATCACGATCATGTTCCGGGGACGCGAGCAGTCGCGGCCCGAGCTTGGCTACAACCTGCTGAAGAGGCTGGCCTCTGATGTCGACGAGTTCGGCTTTGTCGAGTCGGCGCCCAAGCAAGACGGGCGGAACATGTTGATGGTCCTCGGTCCACTCAAGAAGAAGACCGAGGCCCGTGCCGAGATCAAGGCGGAGCGCGATCGTCGCGCGGCGGAACGGCTCGCTGATGCACAGGCGGAGCGAACCGAGCAGGCGGATCGCCGGGCGCAGGCTGCCGCTCAGCCTGCAACGAAGAAACGTCGGGGACCAGCAGACAACCTCGATCCCGATATAGATCTGAGCTAGTCGCGCCGCATCCAACAGGCGCGAGATGAAGGCAACACCGAAAGAAGAAATGGATCAGACATGCCGAAGATGAAGACGCACTCCGGTGCCAAGAAGCGGTTCAGGTTCACCGGCACGGGCAAGCTCATGCATCGTCAGGCAGGCAAGATGCACCTGAACGAGCACAAGCCGAGCACCCGTACCCGACGCCTGGATGGCGACAAGGTAGTGGCGCCCGGTGACGCTGCCAAAGCCAAGAAACTGCTCGGCAAGAGTGCCTGAGAACCCCGCGCGATAAGCAAGCAAGGGGGACGACCCCCTTGGACCCCCGAGGCGTGCAGCGGCACGCCAGAAACATAAAGGAGTAACTGCGATGGCACGCGTCAAGCGCTCCGTCAATGCGCACAAGAAGCGTCGGGAAGTTCTCGAGCAGGCGTCCGGCTACCGCGGTCAGCGTTCCCGGCTGTACCGCAAAGCCAAAGAACAGGTCACCCATTCGCTGGTCTACGCCTATCGTGACCGCCGAGCCCGCAAGGGCGACTTCCGCAAATTATGGATCCAGCGGATCAACGCCGCTGCCCGCGCAGAGGGTATGACGTACAACCGCTTCATCTCGGGTCTCAAGACCGCGGGGATCGAGGTCGATCGCAAGATCCTCGCCGATCTTGCGGTGACAGATCCTGCAGCATTCGCCGCACTTGTCGAGGTGGCCAAGGAAAACGTGCCGGCCTCCGACGCGACGGCCGCCTGAGGTCGCGCTGCCCAAGGACAGTCTCGACTGGCCGGTTGATCTTCCGGCAGCTTCTCAACCGATGCTGCGGGCCGCTCGTCGGCTGCTACGCCGTAAGGAACGACAGATAGCTCGGCGATTTCTCGCCGAGGGGCCTCAGGTCATCTCCGAGGCATTGGGACCGCCGAATACCGTCATCGAGTTGATGGTGGTCGAGGACAGCCTGGACCGGCACCGCGATCTGCTCGAGGTCGCGTACGGTCTCGGAGTCCGCATCGCTGTCACGCCGGCTCGGGCAATTGCCGAGTTGGCCGACACGGTAACCCCCCAAGGCCTGGTTGCGGTCTGCCAGATGATCGACGTCCCGGCCGGCCAGGCGCTGAACCCTATGTCGCGGCTGATCATGCTGTGTGATCAAGTACGCGATCCGGGCAATCTCGGCACGGTGATCAGATGCGCCGACGCCTTCGGAGCCGATGCCGTTCTGATCAGCCGTGACTCTGTCGATCTCTACAACGCCAAGACCGTGCGCGCCACGACGGGCAGCCTGTTTCATCTCCCGATCGCTGTTGGCGTTGATCTTGCCGACGCGGTCGCGCTGGCCCGCGACACAGGCCTGCAGGTATTCGGCGCCGACGCAGCAGCAGCGTGCTCGGTCAACGACCTCGCCAAGTCCAATGAGTTGGCCAAACCCACGTTGTGGGTGATGGGTAATGAGGCTTGGGGGCTACCGGCTGAGCATGCGATGTTGCTCGACAGGCTGGTCGCCCTGCCGCGGTATGGGAAGGCCGAGAGCATCAACCTGTCGACGGCCGCTGCCGTCTTGCTCTACGCCTCCGCCACGGCGCAGCGCTCATAACGCTCGCAATCTAAACCACATGGCAGGACGCGGAGATCATTCCTAGACTGTCCCAGGCGCAGCGCGCGTCACAGTCCACCTCCGAGGGAGCCATGTCCGGGCCGAACACCAACTACGACCCCGTTCAGGTCACACCACTTAACGCCGAAAACATTGAGGCAATGGTGGCGGATGCCATGGCGGCGTTTGCGGCGGCGACCTCGGTGAGCGAACTCAAGCAGGCCCGATTGGCACACGCCGGCGATCGCTCGCCGATCGCGCTCGCCAACCGGGAGATCGGCGCGCTGCCCCCCCAGGCCCGCAGAGAGGTTGGGAGTCGGGTCGGCGAGGCTCGCGGCAGGATCAATGAAGCGCTTAAGGCACGCGAGGAGATCATCAAGGCCGCCGAGCTGACTCGCGCCCTTGTCGAAGAGCGCGTTGATGTCACGCTGCCCGTCCAGATACAACCTGTCGGAGCGGTTCACCCGGTCACCGCGCTGATGAACGTCATGGAAGACGTGTTCGTCGCGATGGGCTGGGAGGTCGCCGAAGGCCCCGAACTCGAAGCCGAGTGGATGAACTTCGACGCGCTGAACTTCATCCCCGATCATCCTGCCCGGACCATGACGGACACCTTGTTCGTCGAGCCCGAGGACGGCGGCATGGTCTTGCGGACTCATACCTCACCGGTGCAGGTACGGGCCCTCTTGACCCGCGACTTGCCCGTCTACGTCGTCTGTCCCGGCCGCGTCTACCGGTCGGACGAGTACGACGCCACGCATCTGCCCGTCTTCCACCAGATCGAGGGACTGGCCGTCGACAAGGGCATCACACTCGGACATCTGCGCGGCACTCTTGATCATTTCGCACGTGCCATGTTCGGAGAGACGCGTACCCGGATGCGGCCCAACTACTTCCCGTTCACTGAGCCGTCGGCCGAGGTCGATCTGGAGTGCTTTGTCTGCCATGGCGCCTCGGTCGGTGATCCCGACAACCCATGTCGGACCTGCAAGAGTGAAGGCTGGATCGAGTGGGGCGGCTGTGGCATTGTCAACCCCCGGGTACTTCGGGCTTGCGGCGTCGACAGCGATGTCTATTCAGGTTTCGCGTTCGGTATGGGTGTGGACCGCACGTTGATGTTCCGGAACAACGTAGAGGACATGCGCGACATGATCGAAGGCGATGTACGTTTCAGCCGCGCGCTAGTGGGCACGGCCCGATGAGAGTTCCCCTGAGTTGGTTACGTGAGTACGCCGCGCTGCCCGATGATCTTGATGGGCGTGCCCTTGCCGAAGCGTTGATCAAGGCTGGCCTGGAGGTCGAGACAGTCGACCAGGTCGGGGCCGAGGTCAGTGGTCCTTTGGTCATCGGCAAGGTGCTGGCGTACGAGATCGAGGCCCACTCGAACGGCAAGTCGATCCGCTGGTGCCAGGTCGATGTCGGTCCGCACAATGACAGCTCGGGTTCCCGCAGCGTGGTGTGTGGTGCGCACAACTTCGAGGTGGGCGACATCGTTGTGGTGGCCCTTCCCGGCACGCGTGCTGCCCGGCCGCTTCGCGATCTCTGCGCGCAAGACATACGGTCATGTCTCCGACGGCATGATCTGTTCGGCGCGGGAACTCGGCCTCGGCGATGATCACGCCGGCATCCTGGTGCTTGCCGAACCTGATCTTGAGCCGGGTAGCGACGCGGCACCCTTGCTCGAACTGCGCGAGGACGTGCTCGACATCGCCGTCACGGCTGACCGCGGCTACTGCCTCTCAATTCGCGGTATCGCTCGCGAGTCGGCGCAGGCGCTGGAGGTGGCATTCACCGACCCGGTGAACCGTGCGATGCCCGTCGAGTCCACCGACGGTTATCCGGTGGAGCTGTTGTCGGACGCTTGCCCGATCTTCGTAGCCCTCACCGTCACCGGGATCGATCCGAATCGGCCGAGCCCACGGTGGCTTGCGCGCCGTGTGCAGCTCGCCGGGATGCGCTCCATCTCGCTGGCAGTCGACATCACCAATTACGTGATGTTGGAAACCGGTCAGCCCATCCATGCGTACGACGCGGAGCTCCTCGACGGAGCGATTGTCGTACGCAAGGCGGCTGAGGGAGAAAAGCTGACCACGCTCGACGACATGGTGCGTCCCTTGCATCCTGAAGACTTGTTGATCACCGACTCCTCGGGACCGATCGGCCTCGCCGGCGTCATGGGCGGAGCGACCACCGAGCTCTCGGCAAGCACCCGCAACGTCGTCATCGAGGCAGCCCATTTCGACGCGATGACGATCGCGCGCACCTCGCGACGTCACAAGCTGTCGTCGGAGGCGTCTCGGCGGTTCGAGCGCGGTGTCGACCCTGAGGCGAGCTACTCAGCGGCACGTCGGGTCGCTGAACTTCTGGTGGACCATGCGGGTGGCACGCTGCTGTCAGAGGAGACCGTACGCGGCGCGGCGCCAGGGCGGCCAAGCACTACGATCGCTGTCGCGTTGCCGAGCAAACGTGCTTGGCATCGATGTCGATCACTCCTCCGTCGTGCGCCTGCTGGAGGCAGTCGGTGCGACCGTGAGGGATGCTGGCGACACGCTGACGATCACGCCGCCGAGCTGGCGCCCCGACCTCAGGGATCCCTACGACTACGTAGAAGAAGTTGGCCGGCTCATCGGGTTCGAGACGATCGAGCCCATTGTCCCGGCCGCGCCGGTCGGCCGGGGGCTGACCAGGAGCCAGCGGGCCCGACGCGCGATCAACACTGCCCTCGCTGCGCGCGGATTCGTCGAGGTGTTGAGCTTCCCATTCGCGTCGATAGCTGATCTTGACGCGATGCGCGTGCCGGTCGACGATCAGCGCCGCCGCCTGAACAAGATCGTCAACCCCCTGTCGGAGGCTAATCCCTATCTCCGCACCACGTTGCTCCCCGGTCTGTTCACCGCGGCCGTACGCAATATCAGTCGCGGCAACGACGACCTGGCCCTCTTCGAGGCTGGTTCGGTCTTCTTCGCCGCTGATCCGTTGCTGCCCGCGCCACGCCCGTCCGTGACCCAACGGCCGTCGGATGAGGAGCTGGCTGCCATCGACCGTGCGCTGGGGCGTCAGCCGAGACATCTCGGAGCCTTGCTCACTGGGCGTTGGCTGCCGCAGGGCTGGCGAGGATCGGGAGTCCCGGCTGGTTGGCAGCAGGCCATCGCGTTCGTGGAGGCGGCTGGTCTTGGGATCGGATTGCACCTGGAGCGGCGGGCGGCGGAGTACGCACCGTGGCATCCGGGCCGGTGCGCGGAGTTCACCTTGCCGACCGGTCAGCCGATCGGCTACGCCGGCGAGCTGCACCCTGAGGTCTGTGCGAGCTTTGGCCTACCTGCTCGTACCGCGGCCGTCGAAATCGATCTTGATGCCTTGGTCTCGGCAGCGCCCGCCAGCGGAGACATTCCGGTGATCTCGGGCTTCCCGGTCGCCAAAGAGGACGTCGCGCTGATCGTCGACGATGAGATGCCCGCAGCCGAGGTGGAGCGAGCGCTACGCGCCGGCGCGGGACCCTTGTTGGAATCGATCTGGCTGTTCGATATCTACACCGGCCCGCAGATCGGCGAAGGCAAGAAGTCGTTGGCCTACGCCCTCCGATTCCGGGCTCCGGACCGTACCCTGACCGACGCCGAAGCTGCCGACGCGCGGGATCATGCCGTCGCCGTGGCAGCGGAACGTACCGGAGCTGTGCAGCGGACTGGGTAGACACCTGCGATGAGTTCCGGGTCCTCCGGCGGTCTAACTCCGATGAGATTCAGTCCAACAGAAGGAGCCCCTCATGCCTCAGAATCCGACGGTCGAAACCAGAATCGATCAGCCCTATGCGGCGATTCCCGTCAAGGTGAGCATGGACCAGTTGGGTTCAGTCGTCCCTCCATTGACCGGCCAGGTCTTTGACTGGCTGACTGATCAGGGCATCCATCCGGCGGGGCCTCCCGTTCTGGAGATACGTCGTGGTGGACATGGACGCTGACCTGGAGCTGGAGACAGGAGTCGCGGTTGCCAGCGCGGTCGAAGGTGACGAGCGGATCCGGACTGGAGTATTGCCAGGCGGCCGCTACGCCACGGTGGTGCATAAGGGTCACCCGGACACACTGGTGTCGGCGACTCGCGACCTGCTGGATTGGGCAGCGCAACACGGCTTGGAGTGGGATGCCGATGGCAACACCTGGGGTTGCCGACTGGAGGAGTACCTCAGCGATCCTGCCGAAGTCCCGGACATGGCGGAGTGGCAGACCAGATTGGCGTTCCGGTTACGCGATGGGCGTGACGACGCTACGTCGGAGGGATAGCAGGGCAAGATGCGGCCAGCGTTGATCTCCGCCGACCTGTACGGCGGGCCGTAGTTGTTCACTAGATCGAAGTGGGTGATCCGCAGGTCGAATACCCGCCGAGCCACCGCTCGCTCATAGTGCATGACGAAGCGCTATCGCGAGGGACTTGAAATTCCGTTGTGCATGAAGTTGTCATCAGTGGCATAATCATGCGGGTGACTGTACGGGTTGCAGTAGCAGGCGCTACAGGTTATGCAGGCGGAGAGCTACTCCGGCTGCTGCTCGCGCACTCGGGAGTGGAAATTGGGGCTTTGACCGCAAGTGCCAGTGCGGGAACGCTCCTCGGCCAGCACCATCCACAGCTGATTCCGCTACTGGACCGGGTGGTGGGGGAGACATCTGCGGACACGCTTGCTGATCACGACGTCGTCTTCCTTGCCCTTCCGCACGGAGCCTCCGGCGAGGTGGCTGCCCAGCTGCATCCCGACACTGTGGTGATCGACTGTGGAGCCGATTTTCGCCTAGAGCAGACGGAGGCCTGGGAGCGGTTCTACCAATCACCTCATGCCGGCACTTGGCCGTACGGATTGCCCGAGCTTCCGGGACAACGGGACAAGCTGGCCGGCGCGCGAGCGATCGCCGTGCCCGGTTGCTATCCGACGACCGCAACCCTCGCCCTGCTGCCGGCCATCACGCACGGTCTGACGGCCGGTCGGGATGTGGTCATCGTTGCCGCCAGTGGCCCCTCAGGTGCCGGCCGCTCGCTCAAGCCGCATCTGCTGGGCGCTGAGCTCATGGGGTCCGCGGCTGCCTACAGTGTCGGCGGCGTCCATCGTCACACTCCGGAGCTCTTGCAGAACCTTGTGGCGTGCGGTGCTTCGGAGCCATCCGTCTCGTTCACTCCTGTGCTCGTGCCCATGTCACGCGGCATCCTCGCGACCTGCACGGCCCCGCTCACCCGACATGGCATCTCGCAGCATGAGGTCTACACGGCCTACGCGGAGTCGTATGCCGAGGAACCATTCGTCCACGTGCTGCCTGAGGGCTGGTGGCCGCAGACCAAGTCGGTACTCGGATCGAACGCGGTGCAGGTGCAGGTTGCCGTTGATCATGACGCTGGCCGGCTGGTGGCCGTCGCAGCCTTGGACAACCTGACGAAGGGCACCGCCGGGGCCGCTGTGCAGTGTATGAATCTGGCCCTCGGTCTGCCGGAGACCACCGGCCTGACGACCGTCGGAGTGGCGCCATGAGCGTCACAGCCGCCTCGGGCTTTCTCGCGTACGGGTTGGCAGCAGGGCTGAAGAGCAGCGGCAGCAAGGACATGGCGCTGGTGATCAATACCGGTCCGGACTATGCAGCCGCCGGCGTATTTACCACCAACCGAGTCAAGGCTGCGCCCGTGGTCTGGTCGGAGCAAGTCCTCACCGATGGCCAGCTACGAGCAGTGATTCTGAACTCGGGGGGAGCCAATGCGTGTACCGGCCCAGAGGGCTTCGCCGACACGCACCGGACTGCGGAGTTGTTGGCCAATGCCCTTCGACAGGCTCAGGGCACAGCTAGGTCGGCTCAGGCAGAGATCGGCCCCATCGATATTGCCGTGTGCTCGACCGGCCTGATTGGCGTACGACTGCCGATGGACAAGGTGGCGGCAGGCATCAACGATCTTGTTCCACTGGTGCGCCCCGACGGCGGCCAGGCGGCGGCGGAAGCGATCTTGACAACCGACTCAGTGACGAAACAGGCGAGCTACTCCGACGAGGGCTGGTCGATCGGTGGCATGGCAAAGGGCGCGGGAATGCTCGCACCCGGATTGGCCACGATGCTGGTGGTACTGACGACCGACGCTGTGCTGGATCCCGAGCAGCTTCATGATCAACTGGTGAGTGCCTGCCGGCGCAGCTTCGAGCGGATAGACAGCGACGGTTGTATGTCCACCAACGACACGGTGATCGTGATGAGCAGCGGAGCATCCGGCGTGCGTCCCACACCCCGGGACTTCCAGGCTGCACTGGATGAGATCTGCCGTGACTTGTCCTTTCAGCTGCTCGTCGACGCGGAGGGAGCGGCCCACACGATTGCCATCCACGTGAAGCATGCCGCCTCGGAGGAGGACGCAGTGCAAGTGGGTCGAGCGATCGCTCGTAGCAATCTCTTCAAGTGCGCTGTTTTTGGGCACGATCCCAACTGGGGGCGCGTACTGGCGGCCATCGGCACAACAGCCGCAGACTTTGAACCGGAGCGTATTGACGTCGCCTTCAACGGCGTTCAGGTGTGCCGCGATGGATCCATCGGTGAGCCCAGGCATCTTGTCGACCTGAGCGGGCGCGATGTGCATCTCGAGGTCAACCTGCGCAACGGCATGCACTCCGCCACTGTCTGGACCAACGATCTCACCTACGACTACGTCAAAGAGAATGCGGAGTACTCGACATGAGCTCCCCTGTGTCGCAGCCACCTGAGACCCGCCAACTGTCGCTGGTCGAGAAGGCCTCCATCCTCACCGAGACCCTGCCCTGGCTGGAGACCTACGCAGGCAAGATCGTCGTGATCAAGTACGGCGGCAACGCGATGATCGATGACGACCTGAAGCGGGCATTTGCGCAGGACATCGTCTTCATGAAGCGGTGTGGAGTTCATCCGGTCGTCGTGCACGGCGGCGGGCCCCAGATCTCGACAATGCTCACCCGGCTGGGCATTGCGTCTGAGTTTCGTGGCGGTCTTCGGGTCACCAGCCCCGAAGCCATGGAAGTGGTACGCATGGTGCTAGTGGGTCAGGTCGGGCGGGATCTGGTCGGATTGATCAACACCCACAGCACGGTGGCGGTCGGTCTCTCCGGTGAGGACGGTGGACTTTTTACGGCTCAACGGCGCGGCGCAACGGTCGACGGCCAAGAAGTTGATCTTGGTCTGGTCGGCGACGTGATCTCGGTACGCACCGAGGCAGTCGCGGGGCTGATCGGATCGGGCAGCGTGCCAGTAGTGGCCAGCATCGCACCCGATGCCAACGGGGTGGTGCACAACGTCAACGCCGATACCGCAGCAGCTGCACTAGCCGTTGCGCTCAAAGCAGATCGATTGGTCGTGCTGACCGACGTGGCGGGGCTTTACCGCGACTGGCCCGCCAGTAGTGAGGTGATCACCGAGCTGTCGGCGAGCGAACTGCGCGGCTTGATGCCGGGGCTGCAGTCCGGCATGGTGCCCAAGATGGAGGCGTGCCTGCGGGCTGTCGAGGGCGGTCTGACCCGCGCGACGGTCGTGGATGGCAGGGTTCCGCATGCGCTGTTGCTCGAGATCTTCACCAACGTCGGCATCGGGACCATGGTGACTCAGGATGGGCTGATCCGGCTGGGCAGCCGGGTGTTCTCCCGCGACCAGGGCATTCCGGCACACGAATATGCCAACGGTGACTATGGTCCGGCGGCTGTCGAACCCCCGCAAGGAGCCCGCCCATGACTGCCGATCCCAGCACGCTGAGCCGCGAGTTGTCCGGTTCGGCATCCTCAGAGGCCGTGCTCGAGGCGTACGCCCAGTCGGTGATGAACACCTTCGGCCCTCCCAAGCGGGTGTTTGTACGCGGCGAGGGGTGCTATCTCTGGGATGCGGACGGACGGCGATACCTGGATCTGCTGTCGGGTCTAGCGGTCAATGCACTTGGTCACGCCCATCCCACCGTGCTGTCGGCTGTGACGGGCCAGATCGCGACCCTGGGGCATGTGTCGAACTTCTTCGCGACCCAGCCGCAGGTCGCACTCGCCGGCAGGCTTTGCGCCATGTCCGGTGCCGACGAGGCGCGCGTCTTTTTCACCAACTCAGGGACCGAAGCCAACGAGGCGGCGTTCAAGATCACCCGCATGACCGGACGTAGCACGATCATCTCGACGGAAGGCGCCTTTCATGGGCGCTCGATGGGTGGATTGGCGCTCACCCACAATCCGAAATATCGGCTACCGTTCGAGCCGCTGCCGAGCGAAGTGATCTTCGTTCCCTATGGGGACGCGGAGGCGCTGGCATCGGCCGTTGACGAAACGGTGGCAGCCGTCGTGCTGGAGCCGATCCAGGGCGAAAACGGCGTCGTTGTGCCCCCCGCCGGCTATCTTGCGCAGGCCCGGGAGATCTGCAATCGCCATGGCGCTCTGCTGTGGATGGATGAGGTGCAGACCGGCATGGGTCGCTGCGGCAGCTGGCTGGTTCATGTCGACGATGGCGTCACCGCCGACATCATCACGGTAGCCAAGGGGTTGGGCAACGGATTTCCGGTCGGAGCATGTATCGCCACCGGAACCGCCTCACGGCTGCTCGGCCCAGGTAGCCACGGCAGCACATTCGGTGGTAATCCCGTGGCAGCTATTGCGGGATTGGCGGTGATCGCTGTGATCGAGCGCGACAATCTCCTCGAACATGCGAAGACCCTCGGTGAGCATCTCACGGCGGCGATCATCGGCCTTGATCATCGGCTGATTACCGGCGTACGCGGTCGAGGACTGTTGCAGGCCGTGATTTTGGCCAAGCCGGTGGCTGCGGCTGTTGTCGATGCTGCGCTGGCAGCCGGCTTCGTGATCAACGCACCCCGCCCGGATGTGCTGCGTCTGGCACCGCCGCTGATCATCAGCGCAACCGAGCTCGACGGTTTTGTCCGGCTGCTGCCGTCGCTGCTGGACCAGGTTGCCGAGGAGTCCTGATGAGGCATTTCTTGGTCGATGATGATCTCAGCACGGCAGAGCAGCTGGCGATCTTGGACCTCGCCGACAATCTCAAAGCCGAGCCGTATCGGCTGCGCCCCTACGCGGGGCCGCGAACGGTGGCCGTACTGTTCGACAAGCCGTCGACGCGGACCCGGGTCTCCTTTCAAACTGCGATCGCCGAGCTCGGTGGTAACCCGATGATCATGGATGCGGCGGGGTCCCAACTGGGCCGCGGTGAGTCGATCAGCGACACCGCGCGGGTGCTGGGCAGGCATGTCGCCGCAATCATCTGGCGTACCTCAGGCCAGGAGCGACTGGAGGAAATGGCAGCATACGCGGGCGTGCCGGTGATCAACGGGCTTTCCGACAAGTACCACCCCTGCCAGGTGCTGGCGGATCTGCAAACCATCCGGCAGCACAAGGGCGTACTGGCCGGGCTCAGCCTGGCCTATGTCGGGGATGGTGCGAACAACATGGCGCATTCGTACCTGCTGGGCGGCGGCGTGGCAGGCCTGCACGTCCGGATCGGCGCTCCGCCCGGCTTCCAACCCGACTCTGAAGTCGTCAGGCGAGCGGCAGATCTCGCACGTCAGTCCGGAGGCAGTGTGCGCGTACTTGGCGAGGCCAAAGAGGCAGCGGTCGACGCCGATGTGGTCGCCACTGACACCTGGATCTCGATGGGCCAAGAAAGCGGCGACCGGACGTCGATTTTGGAAAGTTTCGCGGTAACCAATGAGTTGCTGGCTGTCGCCGACAAGGAGGCGATCGTGTTGCACTGCCTGCCTGCCTACCGCGGCAAGGAGATCGACGCTGCGGTCATTGACGGCCCGCAATCGGTGGTCTGGGACGAGGCCGAGAATCGCCGCCATGCGCAGAAGGCCCTGCTGGCCTTTCTCGACGAGCACGCGAGGGCGGTGCAGAGCTGATGTCGACCTACGCCCGCGCACCTCGTCACAGCAAGGGCGGACAATCCCCCTTGGACCCCCCGAAAAGCTTGATGACGAAGGCCGCCCGGCACGCCAAGATCATCACCTTGCTGGAGCAGCGCGAGGTGCGTTCACAGAGCGAGTTGGCCGAGCTGCTAGTAGACGACGGAGTGCAGGTCACCCAAGGCACGTTGTCCCGTGATCTTGTCGAGATCGGCGCGCTCCGGGTCCGCAGCTCAGCTGGCCACCTGGTCTATGCAGTACCCGGCGAAGGCGGCGACCGGACACCTCACGTGGGCGAGTTCGCTAGCTTCGAGGGACGGCTGGCCCGGTTGTGCGCGGAGATCTTGGTCTCGGCGGAGGCCTCGGCCAACCTCGTTGTCCTTCGCACCCCGCCTGGCGCTGCACAATACTTTGCCTCCGCGGTCGACCGCGTCGGCTGGGAGTCGATCTTGGGCACCATCGCAGGTGACGACACGATCTTGCTGATCACTCGAAGCCCCAGCGGTGGCAACGACATCGCGCAGCAGTTCTTGATCATGAGCCGAACAGGCAAGTCTCCCGACGACGCAACGACTTCCCATCCCAATCACAGCAAGAAGGGCGAACTTAGATGAGCGAGCGGATCGTACTGGCGTACTCCGGCGGCCTCGACACCAGCGTGTGCATCGGCTGGCTGGCGGAAGAGACCGGTCAGGAAGTGGTGGCTGTGGCCGTCGACGTCGGCCAGGGCGGGGAGGACATGGAGCTGATCCGCCAGCGAGCCCTCGACTGTGGTGCAGTCGAGGCGGTGGTGATCGATGCCAGGGATGAGTTCGCGGAGGATTTCTGCCGTCCCGCGTTACGTGCCAACGCGCTCTACATGGATCGCTATCCGCTGGTGAGCGCACTGTCTCGGCCGCTCATCGTGCGGCATCTCGCTGATGCCGCCAAGTCGCATGGCGCATCGGTGGTCTCGCACGGCTGCACTGGCAAGGGGAACGATCAGGTGCGGTTCGAGGTAGGCATCGCCAATTTGGCACCTCAGCTACGGGTGATCGCTCCAGTCCGGGACTACGCGTGGACACGAGAGAAGGCCATTGCATACGCCGAGGACAAGGGTCTGCCCATCAACCAGAGCAAGGCTTCGCCGTACTCGATCGACCAGAACGTCTGGGGCCGGGCAGTTGAAACCGGTTTTCTGGAGGACATCTGGAATGGACCGATCGAGGACGTTTACGCCTACACGGCGGATCCCGCTGTTGTGCGCGAGCCTGACGAAGTCACCATCACGTTTGAGGCGGGTAACCCGATCGCGATCGACAACGAAAAGGTCTCTATGTTGCAGGCGATCCAGATCCTGAATGAGCGCGCCGGCGCTCAGGGTGTGGGTCGACTGGACATGGTGGAGGACCGGCTCGTCGGCATCAAGAGCCGCGAGGTGTACGAGGCCCCCGGTGCAATCGCTTTGATCACCGCGCACATGGAGCTGGAGAACGTCACCGTGGAGCGCGAGCTGGCCCGGTTCAAGCGGAGCATCGACCAGCGTTGGGGCGAGCTGGTCTACGACGGGCAATGGTATTCGCCGCTGAAGCGAGCGCTGGACTCTTTCATCGACGAGGCTCAGCAAGCCGTAAGCGGTGAGATTCGGATGATCTTGCACGCAGGTAAGGCGACAGTGACCGGCCGTCGCAGCGACACCAGCCTGTACGACTTCAGCCTTGCTACCTATGACGAGGGTGACAGGTTCGACCAGTCTCAGGCGCGCGGATTTATCGCCCTGTACGGCATGTCGAGCACGCTCGCGGCGCGTCGGGACGCCAGCCTGTCTTGATCACGCCACCCAACGCCCCCGAAGATCATCGAGGGCGATTGTGGGGAGGCAGGTTCGGAGGCAACCCGGCCGACGCCATGGCAACCCTGAGTCGCTCGACGCACTTCGACTTCAGACTCGCGCCCTACGACCTGATGGGGTCACGGGCGCACGCCCGGGCGCTCCACCAGGCTGGTCTGTTGACCGATGACGAGCTCGCGTGGATGATCGAGGGCCTCGACGCCCTGGCATCGGAGGTGGCTTCCGAAGCCTTCCGGCCTGCATCGACCGACGAGGACGTACACGGCGCGCTCGAGCGGCGGCTCACGAGCTGGTAGGTGCGGAGCTGGGCGGTCGACTTGCGGGCCGGCCGGTCCCGGAACGACCAGATCGCGACCTTGATCAGGATGTATCTGCGCGACGCCCTTCGTACGGTCGCAGCCGAACTCGGCGGCGTGGTCGGCGCGCTGCACCAGCAGGCACGTGATCATCTTGGGATTGCGATGCCGGGTCGTACCCACCTGCAGCATGCGCAGCCGGTATTGCTCTCACACCATCTGCTCGCCCATGCTTGGCCGCTGCTGCGGGACTGCGATCGGATACGTGATCTTGACCGACGGCTCGCGACCAGTCCATATGGCTCGGCAGCACTCGCCGGTACCTCCCTCGGTCTGGACCCCGAGGCGGTGGCGAGGGAACTTGGATTCACCAGCAGCGTCGCCAACTCGATCGACGGCACGTCGTCCCGCGATGTGGTAGCGGAGGCCGCGTTCATCTGCGCGCAGATTGCCGTCGATCTCTCCCGGCTGAGTGAGGACGTGATCATCTGGGTCACTCAGGAGTTCGGATTCGCACGCTTGGCTGATGAGTGGTCGACCGGCTCGAGCATCATGCCGCAGAAGAAGAATCCCGACGTCGCTGAGCTGGCTCGCGGCAAGGCCGGACGGTTGATCGGCAACCTGACTGGACTGCTGGCCACCCTCAAGGGACTACCGCTGGCGTACAACCGGGACCTTCAGGAGGACAAGGAGCCGATCTTCGACTCCATCGATCAATTGCTGATCGTACTTCCCGCGGTTACCGGGATGGTTTCGACGCTGGCCTTCCATCGCGAACGGCTTGAACTCCTCGCCCCGATGGGATTCTCTTTGGCCACCGATGTCGCCGATTGGCTGGTACGCCGACGAGTGCCTTTCGCTGAGGCGCACGAAATCGCCGGCGCCTGCGTACGCCGCTGCGAGGAGGACGGCGTAGAACTGACCGACCTGACCGCGGATGACCTCGCCGAGATCTCGCCTCACCTCACCGCAGACGTTCAAGCCGTGCTCAGCGTGGCCGGCTCGATCAACAGTCGTTCCGGCCGTGGCGGCACGGCGGTGGCCAGAGTACGAGAGCAACTCGACGAAGTCGGTGAGCGCCTGAAACAGCTACAGGTCGAGGTGCTACACAAGGATGATCAGGGAGGACAGATCTCGCCCTGACGAACCAGCGCTAGGTCCAGATCTTGCACGCCGTAGCCGAGGCCCTTCATCTCAACTGTCCAGCAACCCTTGAACCATCGACCGTTCTGTAGCTCGGACGCCTCATCGCGAGGTGACTGCACGCGGGTGGCGTTACAGCGTCCTGACGATTGACAGTTGTACTCGAGCGTCACATCGGCGGGGCCCTTGCTCCCAATCAGCTGGTGGTTCAGCTGCAGGGGCGCAGCACCGTCGTGTTCGATTAAGAGTCGGACGAATTTGTCGGCGCTTTTCTTCTGGCTCTCGACTATCTGAATGCCCCCGCCAGGAGTGCTGCTTGGTTCAACTCGATCACCGACAAACTTGACGATGCCGGTCACGACGGTACCGATCGCGATCAGAGCTGTTGCAATTGCTGCCAGCGCAAACAGCAGTCGCTGCCATCCGGTCTTTCCCTTCAGGAATCGCTCTCGACGCGATTTGGGGGAACCGGCTACTCCGTTCACGTCAGGCAGTATCCCAAAGCCGGGCACGATCGACTCGCTGCGGTACCTGGGACTGGACGGCGCGGCAGCGAAGTCTCGCGCGGCCATTCAATGCCACCACCTTGCCAGCGTGTGAATTCTGCAAACTGTCGCGCATGGTGGTGGCACACTTCACCCGTGACCGACGTGCTTGACGAATTGAAGTGGCGCGGGCTGCTGGCAGAATCCACAAACGAAGAGGCTCTCGCCCGTCATCTCGCTGCTGGGCCGGTCACCTTCTATGTGGGTTTCGATCCGACCGCCCCTAGCTTGCATTTCGGCAACCTCGTGCAGCTCATGGTCGCTCGGGCCCTGCAACGTGCGGGGCACTATCCCTTGCTTCTGGTCGGTGGATCGACCGGACTGATCGGTGATCCGAAAGAGACCAGCGAGCGGGTCCTCAACCCCAAAGAGACAGTGGCCGCTTGGGTAGAAAGCATCCGCCGTCAGGTCGAACGCTTTGTCGACTTCTCTGGGCAAAATCCAGCACGGATCGTCAACAACCTTGACTGGACAGGGCCTATGCCAGTGCTGGATTTCCTGAGGGACATCGGCAAGCACTTCCCGGTCAACCGGATGCTGGCTCGCGACGTGGTGCGAAACCGGCTGGAAGAAGGCATCTCTTACACCGAGTTCTCCTACGTGCTATTGCAGGCGATGGATTACCTGGAGCTCTTCCGCAACTACGACTGCACGCTGCAATTCGGGGGCAGCGATCAGTGGGGCAACATCACAGCCGGAGTCGAGCTCATCCGACGAGTCGAAGGCGAGCGCGTACACGCGCTCGGCACCCCCTTGCTCACCAAGGCCGACGGCACGAAGTTCGGAAAGACCGAGAGGGGAACCATCTGGCTCGACCCGGCGATGACTTCGCCGTACGCCTTACATCAGTACTTCTTGAACGTCGAGGACGAAAAGGTCATCGAGTACCTCAAAGTATTCAGCGAACGTAGCCGAGCCGAGATCGAGGCCCTGGAGCGGCAGACGAAGGAAGTGCCGCACCTTCGCGCCGCGCAGCGTGCCTTGGCCGATGACGTGACCGCGCTGGTCCACTCCGAGGCGGACCGCGATGCTGCCGTCGCCGCTGCGAATGCACTCTTTGGGCGCGAGGATCTGTGGGAGCTCAGCGAACCAACACTCGCTGCGGTGGTCGCCGAGATCGGCGGTGTGGCTCTGACAGCGAACGAGCAGCTGCCGCCGGTTGTCGATGTGCTTGAGCGCAGTGGGGTCGTACCCAGTAAGGCGGCGGCGCGCCGTGCGATCGCTGAGGGCGGGGCCTACCTGAACAATGTTCGCGTCGAAGATCAAGAGGCTCTGCTCACCCGAGCCGACCTGTTGCACGGGCGATTCGCCATTCTGCGGCGCGGCAAACGCACGGTAGGCGCCGTAACCGTCACTGTCTCCTGATGAATGCCCTCGTGACCGTCGGGAAGAGCTGAGTGGGACTCCGGATGGCCTGCGGCTGTTCGCGTAGCCAGAGCGTGAGGCTTCACGACGCGGAATACCCAGGACCCGCCGTGCGTTCCATCGACCGGCGCTTGCGGATGCAGAGCGATCAGGTCGGTTTGACCGGTCGGTCGAGCAGGCGTAAAGTATGTGAGGCCTCAGCGGGGCGCGGGACGCGTCAGATTATCGATCTGTAGCGGCCGACCCGGGAGGAATCCACTGGCCAACGAGATGTTCGGATAGATGTGTGTTCTCGAGACACGCATCAAATCCGGGCTCTGATGGTCCTGGATGAACCAAAAGGTCCGGGTTTGACTCGGACTTGCCAGACCTCGTAATGTGGGTCGCTGCCCCAAGCCGGAGCAAAACAAGCCCGGTGCGGTGTGCGCCCGAAACTTGAGAACTCAACAGCGTGCTAAAAGTCAATGCCAAATAATGCACAAAAAAACCCCGTGCTCGGGAGACGCCTTTGGCGTGATCCGAGTTCGGATTCCTTTGATTGATTGACGAAGATCCAGCTTGGGTCTTTTTGTCAGCGATCGAACGAGTTGAGACGACAAACCGGCGCTGATTCATTGCGTCGGATTTGGATAGATTTCAACGGAGAGTTTGATCCTGGCTCAGGACGAACGCTGGCGGCGTGCTTAACACATGCAAGTCGAACGGTAAGGCCCCTTCGGGGGTACACGAGTGGCGAACGGGTGAGTAACACGTGAGCAACCTGCCCTTGACACTGGAATAACAGTTGGAAACAGCTGCTAATGCCAGATATGACCTTCGGTGGCATCACCCGAAGGTGGAAAGTGCTTAGCGGTCAAGGATGGGCTCGCGGCCTATCAGCTTGTTGGTGAGGTAACGGCTCACCAAGGCTTCGACGGGTAGCCGGCCTGAGAGGGCGACCGGCCACACTGGGACTGAGATACGGCCCAGACTCCTACGGGAGGCAGCAGTGGGGAATATTGCACAATGGGCGCAAGCCTGATGCAGCAACGCCGCGTGCGGGATGACGGCCTTCGGGTTGTAAACCGCTTTCAGTTCCGACGAAGCGCAAGTGACGGTAGGAACAGAAGAAGGACCGGCCAACTACGTGCCAGCAGCCGCGGTGATACGTAGGGTCCGAGCGTTGTCCGGAATTATTGGGCGTAAAGGGCTTGTAGGCGGTTTGTCACGTCGAAAGTGAAAACTCAGGGCTTAACCCTGAGCCTGCTTCCGATACGGGCAAACTAGAGGGATGCAGGGGAGAATGGAATTCCTGGTGGAGCGGTGGAATGCGCAGATATCAGGAGGAACACCGGTGGCGAAGGCGGTTCTCTGGGCATTTCCTGACGCTGAGAAGCGAAAGCGTGGGGAGCAAACAGGCTTAGATACCCTGGTAGTCCACGCCGTAAACGGTGGGCACTAGGTGTGGGGAACATTCCACGTTCTCCGTGCCGAAGCTAACGCATTAAGTGCCCCGCCTGGGGAGTACGGCCGCAAGGCTAAAACTCAAAGGAATTGACGGGGGCCCGCACAAGCGGCGGAGCATGCGGATTAATTCGATGCAACGCGAAGAACCTTACCTGGGTTTGACATATGCCGGAAAGCTGCAGAGATGTAGCCCCCGCAAGGTCGGTATACAGGTGGTGCATGGCTGTCGTCAGCTCGTGTCGTGAGATGTTGGGTTAAGTCCCGCAACGAGCGCAACCCTCGTCCTATGTTGCCAGCGGATAATGCCGGGGACTCATGGGAGACTGCCGGGGTCAACTCGGAGGAAGGTGGGGATGACGTCAAGTCATCATGCCCCTTAAGTCCAGGGCTTCACGCATGCTACAATGGCTGGTACAAAGGGCTGCAAAACCGCAAGGTCGAGCGAATCCCAAAAAGCCAGTCTCAGTTCGGATTGGGGTCTGCAACTCGACCCCATGAAGTCGGAGTCGCTAGTAATCGCAGATCAGCAACGCTGCGGTGAATACGTTCCCGGGCCTTGTACACACCGCCCGTCAAGTCATGAAAGTCGGTAACACCCGAAGCCGGTGGCCCAACCCTTGTGGAGGGAGCTGTCGAAGGTGGGACTGGCGATTAGGACTAAGTCGTAACAAGGTAGCCGTACCGGAAGGTGCGGCTGGATCACCTCCTTTCTAAGGAGCCATTTGGCAGATCGACAGATCTGTCCATGCACTCGGATTCCAGTAATTAATTGGATCCGAGGAGGCGCCGGAATGTGGAACATTGACTAGTAGGCTTTCTCGGCTGATTCGTCGTCAGTACTTCCTGTTTATCAGGAGTGGAACCTCGACGGAGATGTCGACAAAGCCCAAGCACGCTGTTGGGTCCTGAGGGTTCGGTCGCATACGCAACTAGCCTTCCAGCGGATCGGAAACCGGCGCCCAAACAACGAAAGAGCGCCGGCCCGTTATCGCCCGCATCTTGAGAACTTCACAGTGGACGCGAGCATCTTTGTAGTTAACAACAAGCTACTAAGGGCAGTCGGTGGATGCCTTGGCACCAAGAGCCGATGAAGGACGTTGTAACCTGCGATAAGCCCCGGGGAGCTGGTAAACGAGCTTCGATCCGGGGATCTCCGAATAGGGAAACCTCGAAAGAAACCGGAGTAATGTCCGGCGACCTCTGCCTGAACACATAGGGCAGTAGGAGGGAACGTGGGGAAGTGAAACATCTCAGTACCCACAGGAAAAGAAAACAACCGTGATTCCGTAAGTAGTGGCGAGCGAACGCGGAAGAGGCCAAACCACACATGCGTGATAGCTGACAGGCGTTGCATGTGCGGTGTTGTGGGGCCGCTCTGACTATGCTGTCAAATAGTCAAACAGTCATAAATGCCAGGTGAAGTCGAAGCACTCTGGAAAGGTACGGCACAGAAGGTAACACCCCTGTAGACGTAAGCCTGGCACTGTTGAGCGTAACCCCAAGTAGCACGGAACCCCTGAAATTCCGTGCGAATCTGGCGGGACCACCCGCTAAGCCTAAATACTCCTTGGTGACCGATAGCGGACAAGTACCGTGAGGGAAAGGTGAAAAGTACCCCGGGAGGGGAGTGAAATAGTACCTGAAACCGATTGCCTACAATCCGTCGGAGCTTGAGCACTTGTGCTCGAGTGACGGCGTGCCTTTTGAAGAATGAGCCTGCGAGTTAGTGGTACGTGGCGAGGTTAACCCGTGTGGGGAAGCCGTAGCGAAAGCGAGTCCGAATAGGGCGATTTAGTCGCGTGCTCTAGACCCGAAGCGGAGTGATCTATCCATGGCCAGGGTGAAGCGACGGTAAGACGTCGTGGAGGCCCGAACCCACCAGGGTTGAAAACCTGGGGGATGAGCTGTGGATAGGGGTGAAAGGCCAATCAAACTCCGTGATAGCTGGTTCTCCCCGAAATGCATATAGGTGCAGCGTCGCGCGTTTCTTCCCGGAGGTAGAGCACTGGATGGTCTAGGGGGCCCACAAGCTTACCGAAATCAGCCAAACTCCGAATGCCGGTAAGTGAGAGCGCGGCAGTGAGACTGCGGGCGATAAGGTTCGTAGTCGAGAGGGAAACAGCCCAGAACACCAGCTAAGGCCCCTAAGAGATTGCTAAGTGGAAAAGGATGTGGAGTTGCGGAGACAACCAGGAGGTTGGCTTGGAAGCAGCCACCCTTGAAAGAGTGCGTAATAGCTCACTGGTCAAGTGATTCTGCGCCGACAATTTAGCGGGGCTCAAGCAATCCGCCGAAGCTGTGTCATTTACGCAGTACCCGGTCGCCTAGCGATCCAGGTGCGTGGATGGGTAGGGGAGCGTCGTGTGCGCTGTGAAGCGGCAGGGTGACCTAGCCGTGGAGAGCACACGAGTGAGAATGCAGGCATGAGTAGCGAATGAGGAGTGAGAAACTCCTCCACCGAAAGACCAAGGGTTCCAGGGTCAAGCTAATCTGCCCTGGGTAAGTCGGGACCTAAGGCGAGGCCGACAGGCGTAGTCGATGGACAACGGGTTGATATTCCCGTACCGGCGCTATAACGATCCTGCCGAGGCGAGTAATGCTAAGCACGCGAGTCGTCGGGGCGCCTTCGGGTGCGTCGGCGGTAAGTCTGCAACCCAAACTTGTATTAGGCAAGCTGCGGAGTGACGCAGGAAGGTAGCCCAACCCGGGCGATGGTTGTCCCGGGCTAAATGTGTAGGGCGAGATGTAGGCAAATCCGCATCTCATGTGCCTAAGACATGACGGCTGGGCGGACTTCGAGTCCGTCGAGTGGGTAATCCTATGCTGCCTAGAAAACCTTCGTGAGCGAGTTATAGAGCCGCCCGTACCCTAAACCGACTCAGGTGGTCAGGTAGAGAATACCAAGGTGATCGAGCGAACCGTGGTTAAGGAACTCGGCAAAATACCCCCGTAACTTCGGGAGAAGGGGGGCCGACCATGTCTATGGATTTACTCCGGACGGCGTGGGAGGCCGCAGAGACCAGGCCCAAGCGACTGTTTACTAAAAACACAGGTCCGTGCCAAGTCGCAAGACGATGTATACGGACTGACGCCTGCCCGGTGCTGGAACGTTAAGGGGAAGTGTTAGTCGCAAGGCGAAGCACTGAACTTAAGCGCCAGTAAACGGCGGTGGTAACTATAACCATCCTAAGGTAGCGAAATTCCTTGTCGGGTAAGTTCCGACCTGCACGAATGGCGTAACGACTTGGGCGCTGTCTCGACCACGGACTCGGCGAAATTGCACTACGAGTAAAGATGCTCGTTACGCGCAGCAGGACGGAAAGACCCCGGGACCTTTACTATAGTTTGGTATTGGTGTTCGGTACAGCTTGTGTAGGATAGGTGGGAGACTGTGAAGCAGCCACGCCAGTGGTTGTGGAGTCAACGTTGAAATACCACTCTGGTTGTTCTGGATATCTAACCTAGGTCCATTATCTGGATCAGGGACAGTGCCTGATGGGTAGTTTGACTGGGGCGGTCGCCTCCTAAAAGGTAACGGAGGCGCCCAAAGGTTCCCTCAGCCTGGTTGGCAATCAGGTTTTGAGTGTAAGTGCACAAGGGAGCTTGACTGTGAGAGAGACATCTCAAGCAGGGACGAAAGTCGGGACTAGTGATCTGACGGTGGCACGTGGAAGCGCCGTCACTCAACGGATAAAAGGTACCCCGGGGATAACAGGCTGATCTTGCCCGAGCGTCCATAGCGACGGCATGGTTTGGCACCTCGATGTCGGCTCGTCGCATCCTGGGGCTGGAGTCGGTCCCAAGGGTTGGGCTGTTCGCCCATTAAAGCGGCACGCGAGCTGGGTTTAGAACGTCGTGAGACAGTTCGGTCCCTATCCGCTGCGCGCGTAGGAGTCTTGAGGAGAGCTGTCCTTAGTACGAGAGGACCGGGACGGACGAACCTCTGGTGTGCCAGTTGTTCTGCCAAGAGCACGGCTGGTTGGCTACGTTCGGAAGTGATAACCGCTGAAAGCATCTAAGCGGGAAGCACGCTCCAAGATGATGGCTCCCACAGGGTAACCTGGTAAGGCCCCCAGCAGATCACTGGGTGATAGGTCGGATGTGGAAGTGCAGTAATGCATGGAGCTGACCGATACTAATAGGCCGAGGGCTTGTTACTACATTCATGTTTCGCGTCCACTGTGCAGCTCCCGAGATACGGTCGGTCTGCTTTTATTGTCAAGCAGCCGCTGACATCTCCATAGAGTTTCGGTGATCATGGCGAAAGGGAAACACCCGGCTCCATTCCGAACCCGGAAGTTAAGCCTTTCAGCGCCGATGGTACTGCACGGGGGACCGTGTGGGAGACTAGGACGTCGCCGGACAAATAACACCTCAGGGTCGGTCATTCGTGACCGGCCCTGAGGTGTTTTTCGTTCGAGTTCCGCACCAGACGTCGCTCAGTCACAAAGCCACACATAGCGCCCAAATCAGGCGACTCCTCAGCTATTCGTGGCTTGATGCGGGGAAACGGATTAAGCGGGAGCCGATCATGGCACGAGAGCCTCGGCCTCATCCGCAGCGCGTGGTCGATGCGTCGCCTCCCAGGCGAGTATGTCCGCAAAACGTCGAGCGGCCGCTTTGTATTGCGGGCGTTCCAAAACCTCTGAAATAGCCGCGGCAATCTGGGCAGGAGTTGCTTTCTTGTTGAGCCGTACACCCGCTCCAAGACGCAGCACCCGAACGGTGTTGTCTCGCTGATCGCGGCCCATTGGTATGCACACCAACGGCACACCGGCTGCGAGCGACTTCAGCACAGTGCCGTGACCAGCATGGGTTACGACAACGGAGGCTTCGCGAAGCACCTGTCCGTGCGGGGCAGCCGGTAACACCTCGACGTTGCCGCCGGCCTGGATCTCGGCCGGATCGACGGCCCGGCCGGTCGTCACTATGGCCCTCACGGGCAGCCGCTCCAACGCGTGGGCAATTCGCTGCAGCATGTCAGTTTGATCTTGGTAGATCGAGCTCATGGCGACCAGGACCAGCGGCTCATTGCCTCGGCGCTGCCATCTGGTCTCAACTGCCCAGTCCGGATCGTCGAGTTGCGGCCCGACGTATCGGACATTGTGCGGAAGCCGAGGTGCCTTGAAGTCGAAGGATGGGCTGGTCATCACCAGCACCCGCACACACCGGTCATAGAGCTCGAACACGTTGTCCAGCGGCAACAGTTCATAGTCCTCAACGACGGCATTCAGACGCGGCAGAGTTGGTGCCAGCAGCAAGGAGGCCACTCGGGGCGCAATTTTGTCCCTTGTTTTCCGGAGAACGCCGCTTCCCGGCGACCAGCCGGTCCCTAGCAATGGCAGCCCAGGAGTGGGCCGCACATACGTCTGTGCGACCAGAGCGGCGGTGGGCCGACTGGTCGCTTGGGCGCCGATCAATATTCCCGGCAATCCGTCGGCCAGGATGGCATTGATAGGAAACTCTCGGACTGTCGAGATGACGTCCCGGGCGTACCGGGCAGTCATGGTCCTCCCCGCGAATCGCCGGGCAGCCTGAAATGCGCGGAGCGGATTGCCGCCCTCGAATGCGGCGATCATGGCGGTCTGTTCCTCGGTCGAGGTGAAGTGCGGTGCTTCCCGCCACGGCGAGAAAGCACATCCGCACCTGCGAGCAGAGGCCTCGATCGTCGGATCGGCCAGCACCCGAACGTGGTGGCTCCGACGAACGAGCTCCGCGGCGAGGCTGAGAGCAGGAGGGACGGTACCCCCAGCATCGACGATGGCCAGCAGGAAGCGAGTCGGGGGGCGGCCGCCGCTTTGGTTCATCCCGCGGGCGCCCGCCAGATCAACGTGTGCATAAGGTCAGCCGGGTCGCGTTCGACGGTGTTGCGACGTTTCGGACGTGACCGGCGACCCCGGGAATCGTCGCCCAACCAGCTCGGAACTCCGTACGGCAGATCACCACGCGGAATCGGCGCATAGTCACTCTCAGAGAACCTCACGCCGTAGTTGGGCCCGGAATTGTCCCCGTCCGGATCCGGAGTGACAACCGTGCGCAAATCAGTCACTGCTGAACGCCATTCGGTGATGAGCTTCGCCGCGTCTCGGCTTGATGGGTGCGGCACCTTCTTGATCATGACGGGCGGTGCATTGCTCCACAGTTCCACCGCGATTCGGGCCTGCAGCCCGAATGTGACGACCGCCTGCAATGCGGGGCCAACGATCGTGGAGAGGAGCTCGTTTCGCCAGGATTGCTGCTCGGGCTCGGACAAGATCGGAATCGCGCTCATCGAGCGTGACGGCAGCAGTGCGTACGCATAGGCATTGACGCACACATAGCTGAGGGTCAGGCCCAACTTGCTGAGAAAGCCCTGGACACGCTGGCCCGCGTCTCCGACCAACGTACGACCTGCGATTCGCTCTGTCGGCCCGGGATCTGAGGCAATGCAGAGCAGCTTGGCCGATCGATCAAGTCGTCCACGATAGAAGATCGGCCCCCAGTCGTACCAGAACAGCTCCTGGTGAGCCACATAGCTCGGCACTCTGTCCAGATGATCAGCTACCTCCGGTGGCGGACCGGGGTCGTACTCGACCATGATCATCTCCTCACTGATTGTCGACGCGGAGCAGACGGGCGCAGAAGGCGAGCAGGTCCTTGTTGCTCTTCATCAGGTCGTCCTTGGTCATCTCGTACGGGATACCCGGTATGCCGAGGTCCTCGATGGGGATGCCATCGCCGGCGGCAGATCGAATCGCCCGCCGGAAGGCAATGGTGAAGCCGGTCCCGGCGGGCATCCGGCCAAGCTGATGGTCCGTGCCCGACAGCGCGTCACGGAGCTGCGCCGACGTCCAGACGTTCGCACCGCCAGCACCTGTGGCCTGACCGATGCTGATCAATGGCCCGATGCTGTGGTCCACCCATCCTGCGGCGAAAAGATCACCGGACGAGTAGGTATTGGCGTCGACAACCGCGACAGATGGACCTGGATACTTGCGTCCTTGATCGTTGCACCACGATGGATCCGTCAGGGGCAGCGGCTGCGCGTAGAGCTCACCTGTGGACACTGCATCTTGCAGCGACTGGCTCCATGCTTCCAGTTCGAGTCGATTGAATGGACTGTCAGCCATCTGGCGGGTCAGCGGGGTCGCGATGATGGAGAATCGCGTGGGTTGGATCGTCATGTCGGTGAACAGCTGCAGAGCCCGCTCTGCGGCCCAGATCAGGCCACCAGGATTCGCGCGGAGATCGACGATCAAGCCTGTTGGCGGAAGCAAGCCCGAGGAGCCGGATTAGCTCGGCTATGAACGCATCGTCGTCATCGAGGTCGAAAGACCAGATGCGCAGATATCCAACCTTGCGGCTGAGTGGCCTCGCGGCGAGCACGTCCTGCATCGGCGTATCCAGCCATTCGCCGACCTTCGCCCTGTCCGAGACTTCGGACGACGTGCGTCGTTCATGATCACTAGCCCACAGATCCGTGGCGAACGCCAGCTTCTTGGCGCGGCGTACGGCCTCGGCTGACGGGTCGCTGGCTTGCTTCAGCGCGGCACGTGAGCCGGGCTCTCCGGCAGTGGCGGCCTTGCCGGGCGTCAGCAACCGCCACGGCAACCGGATCTCGGACTTCCGGCCGAGCTTGGTCCGGTAGCCAACGATGACCCAGTGCTCATCGGGCGGCGGACCATAGTCCAGGGCGCGGAAGGTGAGCGATTCCAGCGCGCGAGAGCGGCGGGAGTCAGGCCGGCCACCAGTCTCGAGGTCGGCATGGTTCTCAACAGCGCGGGTGAATGGCATCCCGTTCCAGGCTTCCAACTCGACACCGGGCTGGAAGTCCGGGTCGTCCACGGCATCGGTGTTGATCTTGCTTACGAGATACCTCGGCCCGGATTCCGGGCCGTATTGCTCGACAAGGAATGGCAGCATGGCAACCCGATCGCGCAATGTGGACGGCCCGATGTAGCGGGTGTGCGCGTCGCGGAGTCCGGTGACGATCGCGCTTACCGCCCGATTGAACTCCGTGTCGGACAGGTCGGCGGCCCGCCGCCGAAGCAGTGTCAAGGCCTGCACAGGATCACTCGCGTACGCCGCCCGCTTCGCCGGAAGGTGGGCGTATGCACCCGCGATCGATGTGATCAAGGCATCCAGGATCTGGAGCCGCTCGCCGCCATCGAGCTCGACTGGTCCGCCGGTGCCGGATTCGGCGAGGGCTTGGGACATCAAGACACCGCGTCGCGCCCGCTGCACTGCCTCCCGAGACCGTACCGCAGTATTCATGATCATCCCTTTGCTACCGCCGGTAGAACGTGGCCAGGCCATCAAGTACGCCGGAGTGGAAGCCACGCCCGATCACCGAGTCAAGCCACTCGTCGTCATGGGTCAAGGACTGCAGCGGCGGAATGACCAGATCGTTGAGATCCTTGGGCAAACCGCCGATCGGTGCCAGGCCAGTCGGCATATCCAGCGCGAGGCGTAACGGGGCATCACGATCGTCAAGCCGGCCCGCCCACCGCGCGTACATCGCAGTGGCGGCCTCGACCTCACGCTTCGGGTGAGCGCGTACCTCCTCCATCCGGTCGACCACCTCTGACCAGTCCCAGGCTTGGGTGGAATCGCTCGGCTGGCTCAGCGAGAGCCGCATCGTACGACCGCCCACAGTGAGCGTGGTGACAGTGCTTGCCGTCGACATGAGGTCCGGAGTGCCGTAGCGGCATTGCCCGCTAATCACGACAAGATCGACATCCTCCTCTGTTGCTTGCACGATGGTGGAGAAGGGACTGGCGCCTCGCTTGGCGTTGATCACTACAAGATCGGCTTGTGCACCAGGTTGCAGGCGGCCGATCTGTCGGTTCCAGGCGCGGGCAAGGATGTCGCCGGGTAAGCAGGTAGCCATCATCACCAGGTCCTGATCACTCAGGGTCCAGCCCAGGTGATCCGCCGTGAGCCGTGCCGACTTCAGTTCGCCGAGCACGTTCTTGGTACCCGACGGCGCCCAATCGGATCCGAGGCAGACGCTGATCTGTTGGGTCCGCGCGGCGGGCACATCGGTGGTCTGACCGTAGAGCCATAGGTTGGAGAACGGCGACCAGGCGACGGCGCCGGGTGTCTGCCAGTGTGCGAAGACCGCCGGATCGACAGCATTGGCGTGCACTGCAATGAACCGCGGCTGGAGGCAACCGGCGGCCTCGGCGTCTGTGAACTCGCGCGCGACGATCGTGCCGCGCTGACCCTCTGAGCAGTGGTAGATGAAAGCAGAGCCGGCCCGCATCTTGTTGGCACGCTCGGCCAGCGCGGCCGGCTTTGCGGTGAGTACCGACGCGTAAATCAGATTGGTGTCGTGCGAACCAAAGGTCTCGTCCTCGATATTGCGGACCAGCCATCCATCGCGTGGTCGATTCTTGGGCGGGGATCCCTGGATGGACGTTGTACCACCGACGATCGCCTTGGCCTCGACGTAGGCGAGCAGCTCCTGCGGGCAGGCGGTGATCAGCGCGTACGCGGGCCAGGTGGTGCTCGCCGCGTAGCTGGCGGCTCTTGTCCAGGAGTTGTGATGCAGAAATGGCGTTGGCTGCGTCGGCTCGGTCCACAGCGGCAGCGTGTTGTAGGCGAGATGGTTGTGTAGGTCGATCAGTCCGGGCAGCACGAGTGAGCTGCCGACATCAATGACTGGGGCACCTGCGGAGCCCGGCGGGCCCACCTTTGAGCCCTTGGTGACCGCGATGATCGTGCCGTCGTCGCCGATCCAGACGCGTCCGGTGAACACCGCTGCCTCGTTCGAGGCAACGCCGGGATCGGACGTCAGCGGCACGATACGACCCCGAATGGCCCACATGGCTCATGCGCCAAAATGAGCGGCGAGTACCGAGCGGTAGCGTTCCATGATCTCGCTCGCCGCGCGCTGGTCAGCTGCCGTCGGCTCATGCTGACTGAGCACCGGCACCGGCCAGTCGGGAAGCGCGCCGGTCAACGCCCACGCTGCCTGCCGCGCGGCGCCAACCGCGACACTCTCGAAGGTGTCGGTGACAACAATGGGCACGCCGAAGACTGCCGTGGCAATCTGGCGTACGGCGTCAGACTGAGATGCGCCTCCGGTCAGAGTGATCGAGGAGATATCGCCGGTCTGCTCGCGCAGCACCTCGACACCGTATGCAAGGCTCCAGAGCACGCCTTCGACGGTGGCGCGCGCGATATTGCCAGGCGTCATATTCGACAGGGTGAGCCCGAGCAGCTGGCCACGTGCGTCTGGCAGCGGCGGTGTCCGTTCACCTTCGAGATATGGGATGAACGTGACGCCCTGGCTGCCGGGCTCGGCGCTCAGGGCGAGCTTGCTGAGCTCGTCAAGCGTGACGCCGAGGACATGTGCGGTCGCCACGAGATTCCGAGCGCCGTTAAGCGTGCACACCAGGGGGAGGAATTCGCCGGTTGCATCCGCAAAGCCGGCCACGGTCCCGGTTGGCTCGTGGGTCTGCTGACTGGTCTTCGTAAAGGCCGTTCCGCTCGTCCCCACTGAGACGACGGCTGCGCCGCTAGCCACGCCGAGGCCCAGGCCGCCCGCCATATTGTCACCGGTGCCCGGTGCAACGGCGATACCGCTTGGTGTGTAGCCGATCACCTCACTCGGAGCGGCAACTCGAGGCAACTCCAGATCATGACCAAGGGCAAGCTGAACAAGATCATTTCTATAGCGGTCGGCGGTCGCGTCGTAATAGCAGGTGCCAGAGGCGTCTCCCCGGTCAGTGGTCGGAGCAAAGCCTCGACCTCCGATCTGCCAGCTCAACCAGTCATGAGGCAGGACCACCATGGTCGTTCGCGCGGCATTCTCCGGCTCTGCCCGAGCCAGCCATCTGATCTTCGAGACGGTCATGGAGGCGACGGGAACCGAGCCGACGGCATCGGCCCAGACGGCGGGACCACCGAGCTCGGCGATCAAGTCTCGTGCGTCCTGGGCCGACCTGTTGTCGTTCCATAGCAAGGCATCACGGACCAGATCTCCGCCTTCGTCAAGAGTGACCATGCCGTGTTGCTGGCCGCCAACCGCCAGGGCAGCAACCCCGTCAAGAAGTGCGGGATCGGCTGTGGCTTCTTGATATGCAGCTAGCCAGGCGGATGCTGACACCTCAGTACCGTCTGGGTGCGAGGCACGAGCGCTGCGAACGATACTTCCGTTTTCAAGATCACAGACCACGATCTTGACGGACTGGGTCGAGGAATCGACTCCTGCAACGAGTGTCATGACGTCCCTCCGACGATGATGGTGATGCCGCGTTCTAGGAATGGCTGCAATGCGGCCTGACTGGGGGAGCCGGCGACGGCAACAGTATCGACTTGATCAAGAGAGGCGAATTGTACGAAGGCAGCCACGCCGAGAGTGCGGGGCCCTGCCAGCGCAATAACCCGATCTCCGGACGCAACCTCTGTCTGAGACACAGCGGCAGCAGCCGCAGTCGCCTCGGTGAGCCCGCGATCCACGCTGATGCCGGCCGGACACACCACGCTGACGTCGACGTGCAATCGCTCCATCTCGTTGACCGCCCAATCGCCCTCCTGAGCCCGCGTGATCGGGGAAACTGTGCCGCCGATGTTGTAGACCTCAAGGCGACTGGCTCGAGACAGCACGATGGCGGCATCCAGTGAGTTGGTGGCAATTGTCAGCCCGTGGGCGTCGGGCTGCGAGCCCACCATGACATGTGCCAGGGCGAGTGTCAGGCTTCCTGTGCCAAGCAGGATCGTGCCTCGCCTTGGTAGTTCATCCCAGACTCGAGCGGCTAACGCAAGATCATCCTGGGCCGTAGCGGGCTGGTTGTTGAGCAGGATGAGCGGGCCGGCGGCGAGCCGAACTGCGCCGCCGTGTACCCGCTGCAGCTTTCCCGCGGTCTCCATCGCGCGAAGGTCGCGCCGGATGGTCTCTTGAGCGACTCCCAGTCGATTCGCGATGTCGACGACGTCGACGCGTCCATCGGCGGCCAGCAGGTCGGCGATCGCTTGATAGCGAGCGGCGGCCTGCGCATGCTGGACGGTCATGTTGTCCTCGACGGCAGCGCATTGGCGGCGAACATCTCTACTGCTCACCTCGTCGGCGTTGACCGAATGTCTGCAAAAGATCTTTGAATCTCTTCCTATGCGGCAGGCTAGCGCAGCCATCGGGGGAGATCTAGCGTCCGACGCCCCGGGACCTGCCGGTTCGCCTGCCCGTTTGCACAACAACGGTTCCGACGCGACGTTTCGGTCATCCGTGTGAAAATGGTGGCCGGGAAGGGCAGCTATGACGATGTATCCGCCCGAGCGACAGCGGGCGATCACCGATCTCTTGATCCAGCACGATGGCCGGCGTGCCAGTGTGCTGCAAATCAGTGAGCAGCTGAGAGTCACCACCGAGACAGTGCGCCGTGATCTTGACGTGCTCGAGCGACGCGGCGTACTGCGGAGAATCCGAGGCGGCGCCGAGCTGCTGGACTCCACGCCGTTTGAGCAGGCGTTGGCGGCGCGGCACGCGGAGCAGTTCGAGGACAAGCTCGTGATCGCGCGCAGAGTTGTCGACGAGCTTCCCGAGGACGGTGTGGTGGTGCTGGATTCTGGTTCTCTGACATTGGTCTGCGCTCAGGCGATGCCCAAGGACAGGGCGCTTGCCGTCGTGACGAACAACCTGCCGGCCGCTCAATATCTCGCCGATTGTGACAACCTGCGCATCTTCACCCTTCCTGGAACGATCAGGGGCCTGACGTCCGCTGCGGTCGACGTGTGGACCGGCCGGCGGCTGAATACGTTGACTGTTGATCTTGCGATTATTGGCGTCAATGGCATGACGCCGACACATGGCCTGACAACAACTAACCCGGAGGAGGCGGCGACCAAGCGAGCCATGCTGCTTTCCGCGCGGCGCCGAATCGTGCCGGTGATCTCGGGCAGAATCGGACGAAACTCGTTCTGTTCCTTTGCGGCGATCAATGAAGTCGACCTGGTGATCACCGACGGGGCCGCAAATCCCGAGATCGTCGCTGAGCTCGCTGCAGCAGGTCCAGAGGTCGTGATCGCGACCTAGTTCCCGTCCAGGGCACTAGCTCCACGTGCCCAGCCGCACATCAATGGAGCCTGGCCGCGAGCCCGTAGGCGATACTGATCGCGTGGCAGAGCAAGGGCGTTCCGATCGCTCGCGACACAGAGGGTCGGGTGAGCGCCGGCAGACTCCGGAACGTCCGGCAGAGCGATCACGGCCTCGCGGTGACTCGCAGCGCCGCGGGACAGCGGACCAACGTCGGCCACCGTCGACTGCTGCTCGCCCTGGCCTGGCCCGTCGACCGAACGAGCCGCCCGTCCCGGAAGGTGTGGACACTAGGTCTTTGCATGCGTCGGTCCGCGCCGAACTACGGGGTCTGCCGAAGGATCTCGCAGAGATCGTTGCGGCCCATCTGGTGGTAGCTGGTCAGCTCGTGGATTCCGATCCTGAGCTGGCCTACGCCCACGCCGAGGCGGCGCGGCGCCGAGCTGCTCGGCTGCCCATCGTCCGCGAGGCGGCCGCGGAGACCGCGTACGCGGCTGGTCGTTATGACGTTGCGCTGAGTGAGTTTCGTGCGCTGCGGCGCATGACGGGAACACAGGACTATCTGCCGGTGATGGCTGATTGCGAGCGCGCGCTCGGTCGTCCGCACAATGCTGTGAAGCTGGCGCGCGAGGCGGACCGGGTCGGTCTGGAGCCAGCGCTGCGGATCGAGATGATCATTGTCGAGGCGGGCGCGCGGCGCGACTTGGGCCAAGATCACGAGGCGCTACGGCTGCTGGAACGCGCCGTTGCCGCCGTACGCCCCGAGGTCGCGCCTCCGGCCGCCGTGGCTCGGCTGCGATACGCCTATGCCGATGCGTTACTGCAGGCTGGCAAGGATTCCGAGGCCCGACAATGGTTTGCTGCGGCGGCCAAGCTCGACCATGATCAGCAGACCGATGCGCAGCAGAGAGTCGACGAACTCGACGGGATCGTGATCGACTACGACGACGATGAGGATGATGGCCCGCATCAGGACAGCCAGTGATGGCGAGTGAGTTGATCATTGACTCCTACGATGCGGTCTTGTTCGATCTTGACGGTGTCGTCTACCTTGGTCCGGTCGCCGTGCCGGGCGCGGCGGAAGGCATCGCAGCGCTGCACGCACGTGGTACCAAGATCGGTTTTGTCACCAACAACGCGGCCCGCCCGCCTGTCGCGGTCGCTGATCATCTGGTTGAACTAGGCATTCCCGCGACCGCCGCCGATGTCGTGACGTCCGCTCAGGCGGCCGCGCATCTCCTGATCGACCGCTTCGGGCCCGGCGCCAGAATCCTCGCGGTTGGCGGCGAGGGAGTGACTGTGGCACTCAGCGAGGTGGGTCTTGTTCCGGTGCATTCCGCTGAGGACAACCCGGTGGCCGTGATGCAGGGCTACGGTTTCGATCTGATGTGGCAGGAGCTGAACGAGGCGGCGATCGCTATCCATCACGGGGCGCACTGGGTAGCGACCAACATCGATCCGACTCGCCCGACCGATCGTGGGCTGGTTCCAGGCAACGGGGCAGCAATCGCAGCCGTGCGGATGGCCGTAGCAGCGGAGCCGGAGGTGGCCGGTAAGCCCTATCGACCGCTCCTTGACGACACCGTCAGCCGACTCGGCGCTCATCACCCACTGTTCGTCGGCGACCGGCTTGACACCGACATTGCAGGAGCGGTTAACGCCGGTCTCGACAGCATGCTGGTGCTCTCCGGCTCCCATCGCGCTGCGGAGTTGTTCGACGCCGCAGCCGGACAACGACCAACCTTTGTCGGGCAAGATCTGCGTGCGCTGTTGCGGCCGGCACTGGTCGTCAGCCAGAGCGGAGGTGAATTCCACTGCGGTCAGGCGAGTGCCTCGGCCGTGGAGGGTCAGCTCGTCGTCCAGCACAACGGATCGAGTGACGTCGAGGCGATCTGGGCCGCCGCCGGTGCCACGTGGTGGGCCGCTGATCATGGTTTGGTCATCGACTCCCGCAATGCGGTTCGGCAACTTGTCGGGAATGATCACCTCGAGTGACGCTGCGGTAGCGTTCAAAGCGGCGCTGTGGCGCCACCGGCCGGCATCTCAGGGGTAGAAAGGCATCCATTGTGTCCGAGGCATTTCAGACCTACATCAACATGGTGACCGGTGTCACCAGGAGCACCCAAGCGAAGGCGTCAGCGACCGCTCGGGCGTTGTTCAAACAAGCCGGCCTGGAAGATGTGGCCGTGGAGGCGAGCGAGCGCGTCACCAAGCTGGCCGAGGAGATCATGAACGCGAGTCGGATCAACCGAGAGCTGTTGCAGCACTTCGTGACCGCGGAGGTGGACAAGGCCGCGGGGCGGCTCGGCTTCGCGCGGGCAGAAGAGGTCGAGGCGCTACGTGCCGAGGTCGCTTCGTTGCGATCACAACTGGATGAGGCAGTGGCGCGTACGGCACAATCCGCGCCAGCAAGGAAGGCGGCGGCAAAGAAGTCGCCCAGCCGAAAAGCAAGCCCGACTAGCACGCCCACGAAGAAGGCGACCGCTGCGAAGTCCGCCAGCGGGAAACCGGTGCGCAAGTCAGCGGCAACCGCAAAGCGCACCAAATCGTCGGGCGAGAAATGACCGACGAGAGTCGGGGCGAGTTCGAGGATGTGGAGCCGACGATCGACCCACCGCAGACCGGCAATCCCGTTGTGGACGATGCGCTACTCGGACTAGCTGATCTTGCTTCAGCGCCACTCGAGGAGCATCACGATCGACTCGCACGCGTTCACGCTGCATTGCAGGACGCCCTGGATCGACCGGATGAGGATCAGTCGCACGACGCTGAGCCGGCCTGAGCAGTGACCGAGCGCCTTGATCTTGAAATGGTCAGGCGCGGGTTAGCCCGATCGCGAACTCATGCCCAGACCATGATCAGCGCCGGTCAGGTCGTGGTGAACGGTGCCATCGTGAGGCGGCCTGGCGACCGGGTGCCGCGGTCCGCAGACATCGATGCACCTGCTGATCGGTATGTCTCGCGAGGGGCCCGGAAGCTTGTCGGCGCACTTGACGACCTCAACCTCCAGGTAGCTGGACGAGCCCTCGACGGAGGGTCATCAACGGGTGGCTTCACTCAGGTCCTGCTGGACCGTGGCTGCCAGGAGGTGATAGCCGTTGACGTCGGCAGCGATCAACTGGCCCCGGTTTTGCGGGCCGATCCACGGGTTCGGCTGCATGAGAAAACAAACCTTCGAGATCTGCGACTCGACCACGTCGGTGGTGTTCCTGTTGATCACGTCGTCGCCGATGTTTCCTTCATCTCATTGACGCTTCTGATTTCCCCGCTGGTGACGGTCACTCGGGACGACGGCTGGTTCTTGTTGCTGGTCAAGCCGCAGTTCGAGGTCGGACGAGAACTACTGGGCAAGGACGGCGTGGTGCGGTCGGCGGCACATCACGTGCTCGCACTATCGAATGTGATCGAGGCAGCGGCGGCGTGCGGCTGGCCCTGCGTAGCCGCTGTACCGAGCAGGCTGCTTGGCGCCGCTGGCAACCGTGAGTTCTTCATCCTCTTGCGTCAAGCTGAATCTCCACCAGAGCTGGACCTCACCGCGCTCGTCGCGACTTAGCTGCGGATTCGGCTGCCTGTCGCGATCCGCGCCCGCGATGTTCGCGCCGCCGATCTGCAGGAGAAGCCGACGAAACCGGGCGAGAACGAGCTGATTCTCTACCGGCTGGTTTCGTCGGATGCGACGAAGACGGCGGCTCACAGCGAACATCGCAGCGAGCGGAGCGAGCCATTAGACAGAGCGAGCTTGGCGAGCGAGGCAAGCAAATCCAGCGAGCAACCAGATACTCAATATGCTGTGGCAGGTGACCAAGGCTGCAGCCCAGAGAGATGGCCAGCACAGTGGTGCAGGTGCAGATTCGGTACGCCGTGTTGCCGTGCTCACGCACATGGGCCGACCAGCGGCAATCGCCGCAGCGAATCGACTCGTCGAAGGGTTGAGCGCGGCCGGCATCGTCTCCGCCCTGCCTGCCGGTGATTTGCCCGAACTCGATGATCGGCTGGCGCACGCAGTGATGCCGCTCTCCAAGCCGGTCAAGCTCGAGGACGGGATCGAGCTGATGGTCGTCTTGGGGGGCGACGGCACGATCCTGCGCGCGGCGGAATGGGTGGTGGCCAGCGAGATTCCGCTGCTGGGAGTCAACCTCGGACATGTCGGTTTCCTTGCCGAGGCGGAGTCTTCGGAGATCGACAGCATCGTCGCTCATGTGGTCGCGCGCTCCTACACGGTCGAGGAGCGATTCACCATCGACGTCACACTCCGCGACACCAAGACATTCCAGCCAGCGTGGTCGTCGTACGCGATCAATGAGGTGTCGATCGAGAAGGCGGCGCGTGAGCGGATGCTTGAAGTCTTGGTCGAGGTCGATGGCCGGCCACTGTCGCGCTGGGCTTGCGACGGAATGCTGGTCTCCACTCCGACCGGCTCGACCGCGTACGCCTTCTCCGCCGGTGGTCCCGTGGTCTGGCCGGGAGTAGAAGCACTCGTCGTGGTACCCCTCAGTGCGCATGCTCTGTTCGCGCGGCCGCTCGTGCTCAGCCCGACGTCGACCGTCGTGGTCGAAGTTCTCGACGTCTCCCCGACGCACGGCGTGGTGTGGTGCGACGGGCGCCGTTCTGTCGAATTGCGGACGGGCATGGAGATCGAAGTAACCAGGGGGCGGCAGCGGCTGCGACTAGCCCGACTGTCTCAGGCCCCCTTCACCGATCGGCTGGTCCAGAAATTCGGTCTGCGAGTCGAGGGCTGGCGCGGCTCGGCCGACCCGGCCATCACCACGATCGACACTCCTGCATGATCACCGAGCTGCGGATCGCCGACCTGGGCGTGATCAGCGACGCGATCATCAGTCTGGATCCTGGTCTCACCGTGGTCACCGGCGAAACCGGCGCAGGCAAGACGATGATCATCAGCGGGCTCAGCCTGCTGCTCGGCGGCCGGGCTGACCCGCGGTCGGTGCGCCGTGGGTCGGAGCGGGCCCGGGTGGAGGGCCGCTTCAAGATCGACAACACTCAGCTGGCGGAGACTGTGCAGGAGGCCGGCGGGCAACTCGACGATGACGAGCTCATCGTCGCGCGGCATGTCACCTCGGCAGGCCGCTCCCGTGCATACGTGGGCGGCGCCCAAGTGCCCGCCAGCGTCTGCGCGGAGTTGACGGCGACACTCGTCCGAATCCACGGCCAAGCAGAGCAGGAGCGCCTCACCGAGGCGGATCGTCAGCGGCAGCTCCTGGATCGCTTTGCTGGCGCCCCGGCACTGGAACCGCTGGCGAGCTACACGAGTCTTTGGGCAGAGGATCGTGCGGCACGGACGGAGTTGGCCACATTGCGTGCCGAGGCCCAGCGTCGGGCTCGTGAGATTGATCTATTGAGGTTTGGTCTGGACGAGATCGAACGGATTGCACCTGCCTCCGGCGAGGATGTCGCGCTGGCAGCCGAGGCACTGCGGCTGCAGTCCGCAGACGATCTTCGGGATTCGGCCGAGTCAGCCGTACAGGCACTCGCTGGGCCAGATGATGAGCCCGGTGGTGCGCTGGCGATGCTTTACGCGGCCCGCAAAGTCTTTGAATCGGCAGTCTCCCGGGATCCTGCCGCAAGCCAGTTGGGCGAACGCTTGGTGGATGCGAGCTACCAGCTCAGCGATCTCACCGCCGACCTGGCGCGCTACCTGGACAGCCTGGAGAGCCAACCCGGCAGGCTGGAACAGATCGCCGAGCGCCGAGCTCAGCTGAGCACGCTCACCCGGAAGTACGGCACCACGTGCGACGAGGTACTGCAATGGGCTGCCGAGTCCGCGGTCCGACTCACCCAACTCGAGCAGAGCGATGAGCGGATCGCAACCTTGGAACGGCGGGTCGACGCGCTTGCGACTGAGCTCGCGTCTTTGGCTGGTCAGATCAGCAGGGCGCGCCACGAGGCGTCGGGCAGGTTCAGCGAGTTGGTACTCAGTGAGCTTGCCGCCCTCGCTATGCCGCATGCCCGGCTGAGCTTCGACGTAACGAGCGCCGAGCTCGGGCCGTCGGGTGTGGATCATGTGGAGCTGACCTTTGCTGCCAATCCCGGCAGCGAGCTCCGCAGCCTCGGCCGGGTGGCGTCTGGTGGCGAGTTGTCCCGCGTCCGATTGGCGTTAGAGGTCGTGCTCGCAGCCGGTCACGAGGCCGTCACGTTGGTATTCGACGAGGTTGACGCTGGGGTTGGCGGCAAGGTCGCCGTTGAGCTAGGAAAACGGCTGGCCCGGCTCGCCCAGCACAGTCAGGTGGTGGTCGTCACACATCTCGCACAGGTCGCAGCCTTCGCTGATCGGCACTACGTTGTCGTGAAAGCCGACGATGGTCAGGTGACGACGAGCGGCGTTGTCCAGGTGGCAGATGAGGACCGTGCGGTGGAGTTGGCACGGATGATGGCGGGGCTGGACACCACGGAGTCCGCGTTGGCCCACGCGGGCGAGCTCGTGGAGTTGGCCGCATCGGCGCGAGCATCGAATTAGGATCTCGCACCCCGAGTACGGCGCCGCTCACGGCACCAGGATCGGCCGCCCCCGGACGTCGCCACACCCCTCCTAAGCTACGGCCGATGATCCCGCATGTGGGCCAGTCTGGACCACGACTTCGGCCGTGGATCTATCGCTACCGCCAACACCGACACGGGGCAATCCACGCTGTGGGATCAGTCTCATGAGGCTCTCATCTGCTGCTGCATAACTTTCCCAGCATGCGGGTGTTGGTCGTCGAAGATGACCTCCCGATGGCGGCTGCGATCAGGCGAGCCTTGCGGGGCGTCAATGTGATCGGAGACGTGGCAGGTACATCGGGCGCCGCGTGCGCCATGCTCGCGGATACGGCGTACGACGTCGTCGTGCTGGACGCGATGCTGCCGGACGCGGACGGCTTCGTTACGTGTCGTCAGCTGCGCAGCTCTGGCGAGTGGACCCCGATCATCATGGTCACTGCGCGCGATGGTGTCGATGATCGGATCCGCGGACTGGATGCCGGCGCGGACGACTACCTCAGCAAGCCGTTTGCGTTTGGGGAGCTGCTCGCGAGGTTGCGGGCACTGGCGCGGCGCGACCCGGGTGAGCGGCCGGTGATCATCACCGTTGGTGCGCTGCGGCTCGACCCGGCGTCTGCTCAGGTCTGGCGCGGAGAGCACGAGATCAGGCTGTCCACCCGCGAGTTTGCGCTGCTCGAGGCGTTCATGCGGAGCCCCGGCCAAGTTCTCAGTCATAGCCAGCTGCTTGATGCGGCGTGGGACATCGGACACGAGTACCGGTCCAACGTCATAGAGGTCTACATCCGCTATCTCCGGGAAAAGATCGATCGGCCGTTCGGCGTACGGTCGCTGGAGACTGTTCGCGGGATGGGTTACCGGCTGCGCCGCGACGGCGGCGGATGAGGCGGCTGCCCATCACACTGAGGCTCACCGTCGCGTTCGCCGCGGCGATGCTGCTGGTGCTGCTCTCGGCCGCGCTCTTCGTGGCACTCCGGCTGCGTTCCGACCTCGATGATCAGATCAGTAACAATCTGTGGGCGCGAAATGCCGCTGCGCTCAACGCCTATCGCGAGGGGACCAATCTGGCGGCCGTGGCCGTGGAGGATCCGGAAGAAAGCTTCGTCCAATTGCTGGACGACTCGGGCACTGTACTGCAGACCGCGGGTGACGTGATCGGACCAGCGGTCCTTCCGGCAGAGGTGCGCCGGGCTTTGCACGAGGCTCTCGTGGTTGAGCGCAGCCTGCCAGGAATCGATGGGCCAGCCCGGATGCCGGTTACCTTGATTGCCGTCGATGGAAGGCAGCTCGCGATCGTCACGGGCCAGTCTCTGCTTGATCGGAATGAGGCGCTGTCCAGCGTGCTGAACTCGTTCCTGTGGGGCGGCGTGACCAGCCTGGTGTTGGCCTCTGCCGTCGGCTCGGGACGAGCTGCGCCGACTCGGCGTGACACTCAACGCCATGCTGGGTCGGATCCGGGAGTCCTTTGAGCGGGAGCGCCGGTTCGTTGCCGACGCCAGTCACGAGCTGCGTACGCCCCTCGCGGTGATGCGAACTGAGCTCGACGGTGCGCTGCTGACGCGCTCGGCTGAGCCCGACGTACGCGTGGCCTTGCTAGCAGTCAGATCCGAGTGTGACCGGCTCACTCGCCTGGCTGACGATCTGCTGGTACTAGCTCGATTGGACAATGGCCGCCTCCCACTACGAACCACAAACGTGCAGATCTCCGCCCTGTTCGACATGGTTCGCGACCGGTACGCGGACCTGGCCGCGGAATCCGGCCGCTTCATCGCGCTAGAGGCTCCTTCGTGTACGTCGGTCCAGGCGGATCCGGATCGGCTGCGACAAGTTCTGAGCAACCTGCTGGACAATGCGATTCGGCACGGCGAAGGCGAGATCGCACTTCGCGCCGCAGAGCTGTCTGACGGCGTGGACATCACTATCTCTGATCAAGGTCCGGGGTTCCCCGCCAGCTTTACGGACCTGGCCTTCGAACGATTCAGCCGCGCAGACCCGACCCGCGGCGATACGGGCGCAGGCCTAGGCCTGGCATTGGTACAAGCAATTGCTGTTGCCCATGGGGGTCGAGTCTGGATCAGCTGCAACGCCGGCACGACCGTTCACCTATGGCTCCCAAACCCTCATTCCCACCTCATATCGGCTTCCTAGCGTCGTCCACGTCGGGACTTACCCGACCTCAGCTGCGAGCGTCGGCAATCGCGCGCCGCCGGACGGAGGAGGAGTGAGCGGAGCGTCTTTTGCTCTGCGAGCGACGACGACGACGGGGATTCGAAAGCGCGATGCGCAAGCAGCTCTAGAAAGGGAGGGGACATGTGGACACAAGCACGGAAGTCGCGAGGCGCACTGGCAGTCGTCTCCTTGATCGGTCTTGGATCGTTTGGCCTGGTGTCCGGCGGGGTGGGAACGCTGGACCGAGCAGCAGCCGACCCGGTGGCACCTGGGGCCGACCGGTCCGACGAATGGCCGATCACCGAGTGCGGGACCTCCAACGGGCGCGGATGTGCCCCCACCGAGAAGCGCGTCGATCTGCAGCGACCGACCTTCACTAATCCGACCACGATCACCAATCCGCTTTTTCCAGTGAGCCAGCTTCGGTCGGTGATCCAGGTCGGGAAGGTTGACGGCAAGCCGTTCCGGTCCGAGACCACGACTCTGCCCGCCACCGGAGTCGTCGACTGGTACGGCACCAAGGTTCCCGTCGTGTTGTCGCAGTATGTGGCCTTTCTCGACGGCACCATCACCGAGGTCGCCCTCGACCGCTACGCCCAGGCTGACGACGGATCGGTGTGGTACTTCGGCGAGGACGTGATCGACTACGTCAATGGATCTTCGGAGTTCACCGAAGGCACCTGGTTGGCGGGCCGAGACGGACCGCCCGCGATGATCATGCCTGCGAAGCCCAAGCTAGGGGATGTATTTCGGGTCGAGAACGTGATCGGCATCGTCTTCGAGGAGCTGACCGTGGCAAAAGTCGACCAGACGGTGCAGGGTCCGCACGGACCGGTGTCGGGAGCCATCGTGGTGGACGAGCTGGGAGTGACTGGCGGCCACTCGCAGAAGACGCTCGCCCCGGCCTATGGCGAATTCTTGACCGCCGACGGCCCAGATCTGGAGGCCATGGCTGTCACCGTGCCTGCCGACGCGCAACCCGGTGGAGTGCCTGTGGAGATCCGTAAGGCGCTGACGGCTGCTTGGGGAACTCTGGAATATGTCAGGGCGGAGGACTGGCCGACCGCGGGTGAGTCGGTGGCGCGGATCGCGCGGCAGGTGGCTGCCCTGGATCACAGTCAGCAGCCGCCGCGGGTGATGGCGCTGCTGCACACGTCGCTGACATCGCTGCAGAAGGCTGTCGCGGGTCGCAACGTTCGCGGCGCAGAGCAGGCGAGCGTTGATGTGGCGCAGTCAGCTCTCGATCTTGAAGCCCGCTATCTGGCGCCTGAGCAGATCGAGGTTGCCCGATTCCACCTGCATGGCCAGCAACTTCGGGTGGCTGCCGCGGCAGCCTCGTACTCCAGAGTGGCCGGTGAAGTTGCGACGTTGGAGTGGATCCGGCCGCGGCTCGCTCTACATGGAGATCAGGCTCGAGCGGTCGATGACGCACTCATTGCCCTGCGTGGCGCAAGCGATAGTCGTAACCTTCCGGCTACAGCTGACCATGCCACCCGGGTGGCTTCGCTGGTGAGGAATTTCTCCGTCCGCTGATATTTGAGGACCCACGTTGCACGGGTGGGAGGATGGACGGCGACATGCGACTTCCCACCCTGCTGCGCAAACGCGGAACACCGGCCCAGATCGGCGGTGTGGCGCGCCTTGATCGGCGTACCAAGAACCTCACCAAACGGCTCCGGGCCGGCGAGATTGCCATCATTCATCACAGTGATCTCGATCGGGTCAGCGCGGAGGCGCTCGTCGAAGCCGGTGCCGCGGCTGTGGTGAATGCGGTGTCATCGGTGTCTGGCCGTTATCCCAATCTCGGGCCCGGAATTCTGCTCGAGGCCGGCATCCCGTTGATCGACAACGTCGGCGATCACGTCTTCACACGAGTTCACGAAGGCGACCGGCTGATGCTCGACGGCGGCAAGTTGGTCGACCCCTCAGGCAACGTCGTCGCGGAAGGAACCTTCTACACCAGCGAGATCTTGGAAGATCATCTGGAGTACGCCCGCAACGGTCTGTCAGATCAAATCGAGGCCTTCGCCGACAACACGATGACCTACTTGCGAGTCGAGAAGGAGCTGCTGCTGGAAGGCGTCGGGGTTCCTGATGTGGTGACCCAGATCGAGGGCCGGCATGTCTTGATCGTGGTTCGCGGGTACGACTATCGCAGCGACCTTGCTGCTCTGCGGCCTTACATCTCGGAATATCGACCGTTGCTGATGGGAGTCGACGGCGGCGCCGATGCCCTCATCGAGGCCGGCTACCAGCCCGACATGATCATCGGCGACATGGATTCGTGTTCCGATGAGACGCTGCACTCCGGCGCGGAACTCGTCGTGCATGCCTATCACGACGGTGGGGCACCTGGGCTGGAGCGGATCGAGAAGCTTGGTTTGCAGGCCGTCGTCTTCCCTGCCCTCGGCACCAGCGAGGACGCCGCCATGCTGCTTGCGGATTCGAAGGGAGCAAGCCTGATCGTCGCGGTGGGCACCCATGCTTCGCTGGTCGAGTTCTTGGACAAAGGTAGGGCGGGGATGGCTTCCACGTTCCTGACTCGGCTCCGGGTCGGCCCGAAGCTGGTCGACGCCAAGGGCGTATCGCGGATCTACCGCAGTCAGATCAAAACCTGGCATTTGATCTTGTTCGTATTGTCCGGAGTCATTGCGCTGCTGACCGCGCTGTTGTTCACCGACGTCGGCTGGGCATTTGGCAATGTCATCGCTGCCCGGATCCGGGACTTGCTCTACTGGATAAAGGAACTTGTCACTTGATCAACTTCCGCTACCACATCGTGTCGTTGATGGCGGTCTTCATTGCTTTGTCGGTAGGGATTGCGGTAGGTGTGTCGCTCAGCCCATCGGTGGATCAGGGACTGCTGCAGCAGGCTGCGCAAGACCGCAAGCAGGTGACCGATCTGCGAACTGAGCTGGATCGACGCAAGGCGCTGGACAGCTACCGAAATGACTACGACGAGCAGGTGGGCACCGCTGTTACCGCCGGTGTCTTAAACGGGCAGCGGGTCGCAATGGTGGCCATGCCGGATGCTCCCACCGATGTCCTGCGCTCCATCTCGGATGCTGTCGTCGGAGCCGGCGGCACCGTCGTACGCGATGTCAAGGTCAATGCTGAGGCCTTTGACCCAGCGAAAACCGAAAACGTCACCGCTGCCCTTGCCAACTATGTCGGTCCGCTCGGCCTCAGCGACGCCATGACGCCGGCAACCCGGCTCGGCGTCGCCCTAGGTAGGTCGATCGGATCCAAAGACACTGAAGATCGTGATGCGCTGGCGATCGCGGTAGGGGAATCGCTCGAGAAACGCGGCCTGGTCACGATCAGCAAGGATTCGGCAGCCCAGGCACAGCTGATCATTGTGGTCACCGCTCCGGCATCGGATCCGCGCCCGACCCCAGAACAACTCGCCGCCCATGTTCAGTTCGACGTGGGCTTGAGCAATCGTGCTGGAGTGGTGCTCGCCGGCCCGAACAGTGAGGACATCGAGGGAACCGACGTGCTCGCGGCACGGTCGGACCCAACGTCAGTGGATAGCCTCAGCACTGTGGATGTTGCGGACCTCAGCAGCGGCGTCACGACCGTCGTGCTGGCGGGCAAGGAGCGCCTGCTCGGGCGACCGACTCAGCACTACGGTGCCCTGGCCAAGGCGGATGCACCGCTGCCCGACCTGCCGGTGCGATAGGTGGGGCGCCGACTCTTGGCCTGCGCGGCCTCAGGGGTGACTGCCGCCGCCGTCGCCGCCGCTGCCAATCAGCGGGCGGCTGGTGCTCAGCACGGGTCGCGCTGGATGCGAACGAACTTCGCCGGGAAGAACGTGACGCTTGCCGAGGGTCCGATCGCGGTAGTCGCCCTACTGGCCGGTGCAGGGGTGGACAGGCTGCTCGACCCTTCGGGACGCCGGGGTCTGCCCGTGGCCGTCGCCAGCGTCGGAGCTGCGCTGGTCGGAGCGTACGACGACCTCTACGGATCGAGCCAGGCCAAAGGATTCCGAGGTCACCTCCGAGCGCTGCGATCTGGTCAGCTGACCAGTGGGATGATCAAGATCATCGGCGTCGGCGTCAGCGCCGCAGCGGCCGCCGCGCTGGTACAGCGGTCTCGGCCTGGCTGCCCGAAGCTGCTGTGCCGAATGCTGGGCGGAGTGCTCGATACTGCGCTGATCGCAGCGACCGCCAACCTCACCAACCTGCTCGACCTTCGACCAGGTCGGGCCGCCAAGGTGATCATCTTGCTTGGCTCGGGTCTGCTCGGTGTCGGCGCCGCGCCAGCTGTCGGTGCTGCCGTGGGTAGCCTGCCAACCGATTTGGGTGGCCGATCCATGCTCGGCGACTGCGGGGCTAATGCATTGGGTGCTGCAGTCGGGACCGCTGCCGCTCAAGCGTTGCCGTCGCAGCTTCGGTTGCTTGCCTGTGCTGCCGCAGTGGCACTCAACCTCGCCAGCGAGCAGGTGAGCTTCACGGCGGTCATCGAGCGCACGCCGCTGCTACGCCAGCTTGATCAGCTGGGCCGGCGTCCGGTCCCCGTAAGCTCCAGGACCGACGACAGACGATACGCGTGAGAGCCGGTTTTGCCTCGGTCGCCGCAGCTGTCGCAGGTTTGACCCTCGCCTCCCGACTCGTCGGATTCGGTCGCTCATTGGTCTTTTCCAAGACAGTCGGCGACACCTGCCTCGGCGACACCTACAACGCCGCCAACAGCTTGCCCAACGTGTTGTTCGAGATTGTCGCTGGCGGCGTACTGGCGGGCGTAGTCGTCCCGGTAGTGGCGCGGCACGTCGGAGCAGGCCGAGCGGAGTACACCTCGCGTACCACGTCGGCGTTGATCACCTGGACTCTGCTCATCCTGACTCCAGCGGGGCTGGCCGTGCTCGCCGGCGCGCGGCTATTCGCGAACGCATTCGCCAAGGCTGACTGTGCCGGGAGTGCCGAAACCCTTGCCGCGCTTGTCGTGATGTTCGCTCCACAGGTGTGGCTTTACGGCCTGGCGGTGGTCAGCGCCGGAATGCTGCAGGCTCACCACCGATTCCTGGCGGCGGCAGCCGCACCGCTGCTGTCTAGCGTCGTGGTGATCATCGCTTACCTCAGCTACGCCGCTCTCGCCACTCCAGCAGCGAATGCGGACCCGTCTCAGCTCACGACAGAGGCGCTTGCTGCCTTGGGCTGGGGTACGACCTTGGGCGTGTTGGCGCTGGCGGCCTGCACACTCTTTCCACTCGGCCGAATCGGGCTGCGGCTGAGGCCCCGGCTGCGATTTGCCGATGGTGACCGATCGGTGATCATCACCATCGCCGCTGCCGGGATTGTTGGGCTGGTGTTGCAGCAGCTCAGCGTCTTGTTGATCAACTGGTCGGCTCAGCAGACTGGTGATCAAGGTGCATTGACCCGATTCACCTGGGCAAATGCCATCTACTTGCTCCCGTACGCGGTCCTTGCGGCACCATTGCTGCAGCTGAGCTTCCCGAGGCTCGCCGCCGCGGCCGAGCACGGCCGCGAGGACGTCAGCAATGTGCTTGCTGAAACCGGCCCGGCCACTGTGGTGATGGCATGGCTGGGCGCGGCATTGCTGGTGGCGACGGCCGTGCCGGTAGCACGGGTATTCGTGCTGGGCCCGGGTTCGGAGCGTACAAGTGCACTGGCCTGGCCGATTGTGGCGTTCGCGCCAGCTGTCGTCGGGTTCACACTGCTTGGCCTGGCCTCGCGTACCTTGCTGGCGCAACACCTCGGCAAGGCGTCCGGCGTTGCCAATGCGAGCGCCTGGGCTGCAGTGATCATCAGCGTTGCGGTACTGCGGCAGATAGTTCCTGGCCCGTGGCTCGTGCCGATCATGGCGGGCAGCGTGTCGCTCGGAATGGTCGTCGGGGCCGCGGCAGGCTGGTTGCTGCTGCGGCGATCAGGTATGCCCGCCATCGGGCTGACCCGGCCCATGCTGGTCGGGTTTGCGGCTGCCGTGCTGGCGGGCGGGCTCGGTGCAGCTGGGTCACAACTGCTCAGCGATGTCGGCATTCTGGCGGCGGTGCTCGGGGCATGCGCCGTGGCATTGGTGTGTGTCTTAGTGTTCACAGCGATGCTGAGACTCCTTGCACCCTCGGTCCTGTCCCAGATGTGGGCCCTGCGCCGTCGTACGCCATCGGCTGAGGTCGGTTCGTCGTGAAGGTGGCACAACTACTGACGGGGAGCACTGGCGGCATCGGGCGACACGTCGCGAGCATTACCCCGAGGCTGGAGCAACGTGGGCACCAAGTCCGGGTGTTCTGTCCGGAGGCCACGGCGGAGGCACAGGGTTTCGCCAGGCTCGGCCTCGACGTTGGGCCGCTGACCAGCCCACGGCGATTCATCGGCGCCGATCTGATACATGCCCATGGACTGAAAGCGGGCTGGCTGGGACTCCCGATCGCCTGGATGTACAAGGTGCCGCTGGTGGTGACGTGGCACAACGCGGTGTTGGGTGACGGGATCGCGCCAGCGGCAGCACGCCAGACGCTTCGAGCGGTGGCGATGGGAGCTGATCTCACGCTGGGAGCAAGCCGCGATCTCGTGGCGCTGGCGACGCGGCTGGGAGCTCGGAACGTACGGTTCTCCCCGATTGCGGCGCCAGTTTTGCCGCAAGCCAAGACGAGTCGAGAGGAGCAGCGCCGGGCTCTCGGCGCTGCACCTGATGACACGGTCAGTGTGACGGTGAGCAGGCTGGCCCCGCAGAAGAACCTGGGCATGGTGCTCGACATCGCCTCGGCCGTACGCGACAGGCCCGACCTGCGGTTCGTCGTGGTCGGCGAGGGTCCCGAACATCAAAAGCTGCAGCGTCGCATCACCAGCGACCGTCTTCGGGTTGCGCTGTTGGGTCGAAGCGATGACATCGCGTCGTTGCTTGGGGCCGCTGACGTCGCGTTGTTGACGTCAACCTGGGAAGCGCGTGCGCTCGTCGCTCAGGAAGCGCTGTTGGCCGGTGTGCCGCTGATCAGTACTCGGGTCGGAGGGATCGAAGACCTGGTCGATTCGGCCGCCGTACTGGTCCCTCCGGGTGACGTGGAGGAGGCGGCGCGGCAGATTGTTGCGCTTGCAGACAACCCGAGCGAGCGAGGCCGCTTGAGTGAAGCCGGTCTCCGCCGGGCGGCCACCTGGCCTGACGAAGACGATGTCGCCGATGATCTGGTCCGCGCCTACAACGGCGTCGCTCGGGACCGACGCTACAAGGGCTTCTGGAACTCCTCCGGCGGGTTCACCGCGCGTTAGCACTTCACGACGTAAGCTGGAGGCCCGTGGGATACCGCGAGAAATTCACCAAGCACCTTTTTGTGACTGGAGGCGTCGCCTCCTCACTCGGCAAGGGGCTCACGGCTTCCAGCCTCGGCAACCTCCTCGTTGCTCGTGGGCTCAGTGTCTCCATGCAAAAGCTGGACCCATATCTCAACGTCGATCCCGGCACCATGAACCCGTTCCAGCACGGCGAGGTATTCGTCACCGAAGACGGCGCCGAGACCGATCTCGACGTTGGTCACTACGAGCGCTTCCTCAACGTCAATCTCTCGGGCGAGGCCAACATCACCACCGGCAAGGTCTACTCATCGGTGATCGCCAAGGAACGGCGGGGAGACTATCTCGGTGACACCGTGCAGGTGATTCCCCACATCACGAACGAGATCAAAGACTCGATGATGGCTATGGGCGGGCCGGACATCGACGTCGTCATTCATGAGATCGGCGGCACGGTCGGCGATATCGAATCGCTGCCATTCCTGGAGGCGGCACGTCAGGTGCGACACGACGTGGGCCGGGAGAACGTCTTCTTCCTGCACGTCTCGCTAGTGCCCTACATCGGTCCGAGTGGTGAGTTGAAGACCAAGCCGACCCAGCACTCGGTTGCTGCGCTGCGCCAGGTCGGCATCCAGCCGGACGCGGTGGTCTGTCGCTCCGATCGCGACATTCCAGAGTCGGTGAAACGCAAGATCTCGTTGATGTGTGATGTCGACGAGTCGGCCGTCGTGGCCGCAATCGATGCGCCGAGCATCTACGACATTCCGAAGGTGTTGCACTCCGAAGGCCTGGACGCGTACGTGGTGCGCCGCCTCGACCTGAGGTTCCGCGACGTGGACTGGACGCGCTGGAACGACCTGCTTGATCGCGTACACCATCCCAAGGAGGAGGTGACGATTGCCCTGGTCGGCAAGTATGTCGATCTTCCTGACGCGTACCTCTCCGTCTGCGAGGCGCTGCGTGCTGGCGGCTTCGCGAATCACGCCAGAGTGGTGATTCGCTGGGTGCCTTCCGACGACTGCCAGACTCGGGAGGGCGCGGCCCGGGTGCTGAGCGAGGTGGATGGCGTTGTCATCCCGGGCGGTTTCGGCATCCGTGGTGTGGAGGGCAAAGTCGGCGCGATCCGCTACGCCCGCGAAAATCAGATCCCGATCTTAGGCCTCTGCCTCGGCCTGCAGTGCATGGTCATCGAGGTGGCCCGGCATCTCGCTGGACTGGATGGTGCGGACAGCAGCGAGTTTTGCCCGGACACGCCGCATCCGGTGATCGCCACGATGGCCGAGCAGGTCGCGATCATCGAGGGCAATGGCGACCTCGGCGGGTCCATGCGGCTCGGTTCCTATCCAGCCGAACTGCTGCCTGGCTCTATCGTCGCCAAGCGCTACGGGCAATCCCACGTCGCAGAGCGGCATCGGCATCGCTATGAGGTGAACAACACCTATCGGGAGCGGCTTGAGGATGCTGGTCTGGTGATCAGCGGCATGTCGCCGGACTCCAAGCTCGTCGAGTTCATCGAGTTGCCAACTGATCTTCATCCCTACTTCGTCGCCACCCAAGCCCATCCCGAGCTCAAATCCCGGCCGACCAGGCCGCATCCGCTTTTCATCGGTCTCATTGAGGCCGCGCTTGATCGCAAGCTGGCCACGCGGTTGCCGGTCGACCGCGACCATCGATGATCATTCTCGGTCCGGACGAGTTGGTCGATGTGCCGCTCGCCTGGCCGGTGGTCTCATCGACCGTGCTCGCTCGCGGCAAGATCACCAGTTACGTGCAAGATCAGGTACGAACGCCAGACGGGCAGTTGATCGCGCGGGAATACCTCAAGCACCCAGGCGCTGTCGGAGTAATCGCGCTCGATGATCATGACCGAGTGGCATTGGTCCGGCAGTATCGACACCCCGTACGACACCGGCTCATCGAGCCGCCCGCCGGACTGCTCGATGTCGGAGGGGAGGACTACCTGCAGGCCATCGAGCGGGAACTCGCCGAAGAGGTGGGGCTCGCGGCGCGGCGCTGGGCTGTGCTGGTCGACCTGTTCACGACGCCGGGAATCCTCGGCGAATCACTACGCATCTATCTCGCCCGCGACCTGACCGATGTTGATCATCCGGACGGTTTCACCCGTGAGGGCGAAGAGGCTCACATGGATACGGTGTGGGCGTCGTTGGACGATCTGGTCGAGGCAGTCCTTGCGGGCCGTCTGCACAACCCGACCGTTGTCTCCGGCGTACTCGCTGCTTGGACAGCCCGGCAGCGGGACGGTTTCACGAGTCTCCGTCCTGCCGATGCTGACTGGCCTGCGCGCTCCCGCACTCGTGGGGCGTGCTGACGCTCCACCTTCCGTCTCCACGCCCCACCAAGAAGTGGGGCGGCGCCAACTCTGTCGGGGCGTCACCAACTTGGTGGGGCGTCAGCGAAAAGTGGGTCGTCAATGAGCTCGCTTCCTCAGGCCGCGACTGGCTCCTCCACCGACACCGGTTGGCCGCTGGGCTGCTTCGCCATGGCACGCATCAGGTAGCGGGCATCCTGATCCAAGCCCTGGATGGTTGACGACGCGGCGGCGTACTGGAACTCAACACCAATGAAGTACAGACCGGCTTCTGGCGAGACGCCGCGGTCGGTGATGGGGTGGCCGTCCTCATCCGCCACCGGCAGCTCTATCCAGCTGTAATCCGGCCGGTAACCGGTGCACCAAACCACGGTTTGTGGCTCCAGAACCTGATCATCCTCGGTGATCGGCTGACCGTCGCGCACTCCTGCGAGACGGCCGACCCGTTGCACACCGGCAGCTTCGAGGTCGCTCTGCTTGGTGCGGACGAGCGGAGTGCCGTGCTCGATCGCTTGGCGCGCGAACTTGCGTCCCAACGGCGTGTCGAGGTTCAACACCCGGCGGAATGCGAACATCACAATCGGCACCAACAGCTTCGCCCGACGGGTCTCAAGACGGAATGGCACCTGGCCGGGATGACGTCCTGAGAGCCACGTCTGGTGGCCGGACCTGACAGCCTCGAGGGCAATCTCGGCACCCGAATTTCCCGCGCCCACGACGAGCACGGTTCCCTCCAACTGGCTGGGATTCTTGTACGCGGAGGAGTGCAGCTGCCGAATTCCAGGCCCGAGCTCGTCGGCGAAGGTTGGCACAACCGGCCGGCTGTAGCCACCCGTGGCGATGACCACACGATCGCACCGCAGCACACCATGCGAGGTCTCCACGTGGAAGCCGCTACCGCTGCGCGACACTCGGGTAGCGCGTACGCCACTCCGCACGGGAAGCTCGAAACGCTGCGCGTACTCCTCGAGGTAATCGGCCATCTCGTTGTGGGTGGGGAAGCTGCTGAGCTGCATCGGCCAGCCCGGCAGGCTGGAGTATTTGGGGAAGGAGAAGAGTTTCAACGAGTCCCAGCGATGACGCCAAACGTCGCCGACACGCAATTCGGCATCAAGGATGATGAACTGTTCGCCGGCTTGCCGCAGGTAGTAACCCAACGCCAGGCCGGCCTGCCCGCCGCCGACGATCACTGTGGGAATCGATTGAATGCCGTCGGCATCGGCCGAGGGTTGAACAAGATGAATGCGCTGTGTGGTCATGATCTGACCGTAGAAGCGCACCCCGGTCTGCAGCATCGAGCAGATTGTGCATCTTGTACCAGCGGGCGTGGGTAGAAATACGCATCCGCTCGGGGGCCATGGATCGGTGATTCCGGCGTCAGCTACGTGTCACACCAGTCCATGCTCATAGGCGTACGCTGTGGCCGCCGCGCGGCTGCTGACGTCGATCTTGGTGAAGATATTGCTGAGGTGCCTGGCGACCGTCTTCTCGCTGAGAAACAAGATCGTGGCAATCCCTCGGTTGGTATGCCCCTGCGCCACCAGGGCAAGCACCTCGCACTCCCGAGCAGTCAACGGGTGCCCAGGGACAGCGCCGTCGGCCGGAGCCAGCGCAGCAAGATCAGATTTGGCGCCCAGCTGCTCGAAGATCATCCGAGCGGCATCGAGCTCCATCCTCGCGGCGTCGTCGTCGCCGAGCTCCCGACATGCCGCACTGACCACAACCCGGGTACGCGCAGCCTCGTACGGCGCGTCTACCTGCTGCCAGAGCGTCCACGCCTGCCGAAGAAGCGACAGGGCGGCCTGCGGATTACCCTCGGCAAGCCGAATGTGCCCACCTGCATGGGCTGCAAGTGCTGCGAGGTAAGGGGTCTGGATTGCGGCCGCATTGTCTTCCAGCTGAGTCAGCGCCTCGGGCATCCCGTCGATGATCCCGGCGGCCAGCGCGATCTCGACTCTGGCAGCCAGCAGCAAGGATTGTCTGGCCGGATCCCGGCTCTCGGCCAGCGCGCGATCCAACCCAGCGATCGCTGTGGTTGGGTTTCCCTGCGCCATCCGTAGCAGAGCCAACCCGGGCTGCACCTCACGTCCGCAGGCTGCGGCGACGGCGTACTCGCGCTCGGCCAATTCGAGCTGACCGCGTAGTCGATGGAGCTCGGCAAGCCGGTAATGCGCGCCGCCCGCAACATAGCCCGCGGTCGGGACCCGCTCGCTGACCTGGACCGCTTCCTCGGCGGCTTCGGCCCACGAGCCGTGCAGCTGGAAGATCTCGGCCCGATGCACTTGGCACTCGCCGCGGTACGGCATCAGCCCCGATTGCGCGTCGCACCAACCCGTCAGCGCCTGGGTCCATTCAGCGGCACGTTGAATGTCGAACCGTTCCATGCACAGGGAGATCACAATGCAGTACGCCAAGCCCACCACTTGCGGAGCTACTCGATCGGCCACCACGTAGACCATGACCTCATCCAGCGTGTCGAGGGCCTGCTCTATCTGGCCCTGCGCTACCAGACAGCGTCCGCTCGCCAGACCAGCAAGCACGAATACGTCTTCATCCCCAGCGGCGCGGGCTCCGGCGGCGGCCTGCTCGAGCATGGGCAACGCCTGGCTCACTGCGCCGGCCTGCATCAGCGGGACGCCATCGAGAAGGAGCGGCAGATAGGACTGCTGGCCGTTAGGGTCGCAGTCGTCGAGGATGCGGGTTAACCGACCGAGCCAACCCGCTGCCCGGGCAGCCTGGTGGGCATTGCGGAGGTGGAAGACCAGCCAGAAAACGGCCCGCGCTGCCTTCTCGGGCTCGCCCTGGTCGAGGTAACCGCTATGGGCTCGATCCAGCAGTCCGTATGCCTGCTCGTCCTTGCCGAGCAGATGAGCCGCGGTCGAATAGCGCTCCAGGTCCTCGGGGGATAGGTCGCCCTCACGGGTGGAGAGTTGAGCGTAGGCCTGCACCCAGTCGCGGGCAGGCTGTCGCGCTGTCGTCACATTAGTTTCCATGCTGTGTTCGATTTGCTCGCTTCGCTCGCTGCGGATCGCGCCGGAAAGCCCCCTACTTCGTCGTCGCTCGCCGACGAGAAGCGTGTCGGCTCGCTCCTCCTCAGCACGGCGGCGCGCGATCCGCAAATTCCGCTGACGAGCCTAATCGGAATGGCAATCTGCGCCTAGCCACCTTGCGAGCTGAATCCGCGTTGCTGCGTGGCATGATCAAGGTGAGCGCCCAGGTTCGGTCGGGAGGACGCCCAGATTCGGTCAGGAGGATCCATGAGAGTCGGCGTGCCCACTGAGGTCAAGAACCACGAATATCGGGTCGCCATCACACCAGCCGGGGTCAACGAGCTCACCAGGCACGGTCACGACGTACTCGTCCAGGCCGGTGCCGGGATCGGCTCATCGATCACCGACGACGAGTTCGCCGATGCCGGAGCCAAGATCGTTTCCAGCCGGGATGACGTCTGGCAGGACGCGGAGCTGGTCTTGAAGGTCAAAGAGCCGATTGCGATCGAGTACGACTGCATGCAGCCCGGTCAAGTGCTGTTCACCTACCTTCATCTGGCAGCCAGCCGGGACTGCACCAGGGCATTGCTGGAGCGGAAAGTCACCGGCATCGCTTACGAGACAGTACAGCTGAGCAGCGGAGCCCTGCCGCTGCTGGCGCCGATGAGCGAGGTTGCCGGCCGCCTGGCGCCGCAGGTCGGGGCCTACCACCTGATGCGGCAGGACGGCGGTCGGGGCACCCTGATGGGCGGCGTCTCAGGCGTGTACGCCGCCAAGGTTGTGGTGATCGGTGCGGGCGTGTCGGGCATGAACGCCGCGGCAATTGCGCTCGGCATGCAAGCCGAGGTGCTGCTGCTGGATCGCAATATCGACAAGCTGCGAGAGGCGGACCGGATCTACCAAGGACACCTGCAGACCGTCGCCTCCAACGCATACGAGGTCGAGCGCGCGGTGCTGGACGCGGACCTGGTGATCGGTGCGGTGCTCGTGCCAGGCGCAAAGGCGCCGACCTTGATCAGCAACGAACTGGTCTCCCGGATGCGCGTCGGCAGCGTGCTTGTCGACATTGCGATCGACCAGGGCGGTTGCTTCGAGGACAGCCGGCCAACCACTCACGCGGAGCCGACGTTCCGAGTGCACGACTCGGTGTTCTATTGCGTGGCCAATATGCCGGGTGCGGTGCCGAACACCTCGACCTACGCGCTGACGAACGTCACGTTGCCGTACGCGCTCAGTCTGGCCGACCACGGCTGGCGAGCCGCACTCGCCGCTGATCCGGCGCTGGCATTGGGATTGAACACCTACGACGGCATGATCACCAACGGCCCAGTCGCTCAAGCGCACGGGCTAGAGCACCGGGAGCTGGCCGACGTCCTCGGCTAACGGCTCCACCATGGTGGGGCTGATCCACACCTACCTCGACCACCTGACCGTCGAGCGCGGCATGTCTCCCCATACAGTCGCGGCCTACCGTCGTGACCTGCACCGCTACGCCGACTATCTGGCCGAGCTGGGCGTCACTGATTCGTCCCAGGTCAGCAGCACCATGATCGGCAGCTACGCGGCACGATTGCGGGAAGGCATCGCAACGCCCGACGGTGATGGTTGGGCTGAGCCACCACTGGCGAATGCGAGTGTCGCCCGCGCCGTGATTGCAGTACGTAGCCTGCACCGCTTCGCCGCCGCCGAGGGACTGACTGGTGAGGATCCGGCGCGGAGCATCCGGCCGCCGAAGCCGCCCCGCCGGCTACCGAAGGCGTTGAGCCTGGAGCAAGTGCAGGCCATGCTCGAGGTTCCGTCCACCGACACCGACGTCGGGCTTCGAGACGCCGCGCTGCTCGAGTTGCTCTACGGGACCGGCCTGAGAATCTCAGAGGCCGTGGCGCTCGACGTGGATGACGTATATCGGCTGTTGCGAACGTCCGATGGTGAGCGGTCACCAGGATTGCGCGTACTCGGTAAGGGCAGCAAGGAACGCATCGTGCCTGTCGGCTCGTACGCGCGGGCGGCCCTTGATGCGTACCTGATCCGGGGTCGCCCGGGGCTCACGGCCTATGGACGAGGAACTCCGGCGCTGTTTGTCAATACGCGCGGTGGCCGGCTCTCGAGGCAGAGCGCCTGGGCGGTGCTGCGGTCGGTAGCGGAGAAGGCCGGCATCACAGCCGAGGTCTCACCGCACACGCTGCGGCACTCCTACGCAACCCATCTGCTGGACGGTGGCGCGGACATCCGCGTCGTGCAGGAGCTACTGGGCCACGCCTCGGTGACCACGACGCAGATCTACACCTTGGTCACCATCGACCACCTGCGCGAGGTCTTTCTCACGTCACATCCTCGGGCGCATTAATGGTGTCGTGTCGACAAATCGCCGCGTGGTGGCATTAAGCTGCGGCGGAACGCACCCGCCGTGATGCCGCGCCGTCCGGCAAGGAGGAGGCACAAGGAGGAGGCAGGAGTGCAGGAACTCGACGAAGGTGGCGGGGCCCCGCCCAACGTCCGTGCAACGAATATCACCGCGTCCTCGCACAGTGTTGTGGCCGACCTCACCGATGAGCATTATCTCGACGCACGCGACCTCGAGTCGTTGCTTCGGGCAGATGAGGAGCACACCAACGACCAGGATTTTGTCGTCTCCGCTCCACCCGATGCCAGCCCTTCAGCTAACGGGGTTGCCCAGCCGGTTGAACGCGAGCCGGTGATCGGTCCGACCGGTCGACCGTGGCCCGACTTACCGACACCTCCGCCGTTGAGTGAGCATGGGCCGGCGCTGATCATCGCGATGTGCAACCAGAAGGGCGGCGTTGGCAAGACCACGACGACGATCAACCTCGGCGCTGCACTCGCCGAGCTGGGCCGGCACGTGCTGCTGGTGGACTTCGATCCGCAGGGTTCGCTTTCGGTCGGTCTGGGGGTGAATCCGCACACCCTGCCGGCAAGCATCTACAACCTGCTGATGGGGCGGGACACCTCGATCGACGAGGTGATCGGCCACACCAACGTGCCAGGGCTGGATATCTTGCCCAGCAACATCGACCTGTCCGCGGCCGAGATTCAGCTGGTCTCGGAGGTCGCACGAGAGCAGACCCTGCTTCGGCTGCTCGAGGCGGTGCGCAGCCGCTACGACGTCATCCTCATCGATTGCGCGCCGTCGCTGGGCCTGTTGACGATCAACGCACTGACCGCAGCCGATCGGGTGATCATGCCGCTGGAGTGTGAGTTCTTCGCCTTGCGCGGCATCGCATTACTGACCGACACCATTGCCAAGGTGCAAGATCGGCTCAATCAGCGACTGGAGATCTTGGGCATCTTGGGCACGATGTACGACCCGCGTACGCTGCACTGCCGTGAGGTATTGGAGAGAGTCGTTCAGGCGTTCGGTGATCAGGTCTTCCACAGCGTGATTCGCCGCACCGTGAAGTTTCCGGAGACAACGGTGGCGGGGGAGCCGATCACCACTTACGCCCCGACATCGCCGGGAGCAGAGTCGTACCGCAGTCTGGCTCGCGAGGTGCTCGATCGATGTCGAGTTCGGTAGGTCTGGCGGCTGCCTCGGAACTCCTGCCGCCGGGCAACGGCGAAGGCGCCGGGAGCGAGGAGCTGCCGCCGTTGGTGGCTGCAACGGATCGGTCAGCCGGCCGTCGTGGTTCCGGCCGTGTTCGCCATGAAGAGAAGATCACTGTTTACGTCAGCGCCGAGGAGTTGCTAGCCCTGGAGCAGGCACGGCTGAATTTGCGGGCTCGGCACAGTATGGCGGTGGACCGGGGCCGCATCGTACGTGAGGCGATCGCTGCCGTGCTTGCTGATCTTGAGGCACGCGGAGAAGACTCGGAGCTGGTCCGGCGGCTGTCGGCCTCGTGACTCTGACAATGTCGGCGAGACTGGAGCCGGACGCAAGGTTCCCAGACGTTGGGCGGCCGTCCGATGGTGCTTTCCACCTCCATCTGGACAACTTCGACGGTCCTTTTGACCTGCTGCTGCAACTGATCTCGCGGCACAAGCTGGACATCACCGAGGTCGCGTTGTCCCAGGTGACTGATGAGTTCATTGCCCACATCAAGGCGGCAGGCAGCGCCTGGGATCTGGATCAGACGAGCCAGTTCGTGGTGGTGGCCGCGACACTGTTGGATCTCAAGGCCGCGCGCCTCATACCCTCCGGCGAGGTCGAAGATCCGGAGGATCTCGCATTGTTGGAGGCGCGAGATTTGTTGTTCGCGCGGCTCTTGCAATACCGCGCCTTCCAGCGTGTGGCCAGCTACATCGCTGGCACGCTGGAGGCGCAGGGTCGGCGATATCCCCGTGACGTCGGGATCGAGCCGCGCTTCGCCCGGCTGTTACCCGAGGTGACGATCTCGATCAGTCCAGCCCGTTTTGCGACGCTCGCAGCGAAAGCGATGACACCGAAGCAGGCGAGCGTGTTGTCGCTCGCCCACATGCATGCACCGGCGGTCAGCGTTCGCGAGCAGGCCACGATTGTCGTCGACCGGTTACGCCAACAGGGCACCATGACATTTCGGGCACTGACCAGCGACTCATCCAGCATGCTGACCACGGTCGCACGGTTCCTCGCGTTGCTCGAGTTGTTCCGCGACGGAGCCGTGGCATTCCAACAGTTGACTCCGCTCGGCGAGCTGACGGTTCGCTGGACCGGCGGCGATGGCGAAGACTGGATGATCTCCGATGAATTCGACGAAACCAACGACACACGCGAGATGGATCAATGAGCGACCACAACCCCGACTTGTCAGCGTCTGAGCTCGCGTCATGGCAACCACCGACGCTGACGACTCGGCGAATGTCGCGGGGGCGCTGGAAGCATTACTGCTGCTCGCGGCCGAGCCGGTAACCGAGTTTGAGCTGGCGCAGGCGGTTGGGGTGCCAGAGTCGGTCGTTGCCGAGACGCTCGCGGAACTGGTGGCCTTCTACGAAGAGACGGGCCGTGGCTTCGAGCTCCGACAGGTCGCTGGTGGCTGGCGGTACTACACGCGTGAGGAGCATGCGGACCTGATCATTCGGTACGTCACCGAGGGTCAGCAGTCCAAGCTGTCGCAGGCGGCCCTGGAAACCCTTGCGGTGGTCGCCTACACCCAGCCGATCTCCCGTGGCCGGGTGTCGGCGGTGCGGGGGGTCAATGTGGATGGCGTGATGAGGACGCTGTTGGCCCGTGGCTTGATCGAGGAGGCCGGCCATGATTCCGAGTCTGGTGCTCTGTTGTTCGCCACCACCAGCTACTTCCTGGAACGGATGGGCCTGCAATCGCTGGATGATCTGCCGCCGCTAGCTCCGCAGCTGCCTGAGGTGGAGGAACTGGAGGCTGAGCTGGGCCAGCTGGCGGAGGCTGCGGCGCGGCACACTGAACCGGTCCACGAGCCACCTCAGTGAGCGAGCCTGTTCAAGGCGTACGCCTGCAGAAGGTCCTTGCCCAGGCCGGCATCGCGTCTCGTCGCGCTTGCGAAGCGCTGATCAGCGAGGGTCGCGTCGAGGTGAACTCCGAGGTCGTCGTTGAGCAAGGACGCCGGGTTGATCCAGAACGTGACGTGATTCGAGTCGACGGCGCGCGCATCCCGCCGCCGCGGCGGCATCTCTATCTCGCAATGAACAAACCCCGCGGCGTCGTTGTCACGATGGATGATCCCGAGGGCCGTCGCACCGTCGCCGACCTGCTCGCAAAAGGTGGCAGCCGACAGGTCAAGAACGAGCGGCTGTTTCACGTCGGCCGGCTGGACGCCGACAGTGAGGGTTTGCTGATCTTGACCAATGATGGCGAGTTGGCCAACAAGTTGGCCCATCCGTCGTATCAGGTGCCGAAAACATATATCGCCGAAGTAACCGGATTGGTGAACCCCCCAACCTTGCAGCGATTGCGACACGGCATCACCCTCGAGGATGGTCCGGTGCGTCCTACATCAGTCAAGATCGTGTCTAGCGCCGCGGAGCGTACCCTTATCAAGATCACATTGCAAGAGGGTCGGAATCGCATCGTGCGCCGTACGATGGAGGCAGTTGGCCATCCGGTCCGGCGTCTCTCGCGGATCGGAATCGGACCGGTCCGGCTCGGAAACCTGAAGCTCGGGGAGTACCGGGAGTTGACCCGCGACGAGCTTGGCGGGTTACTGGACCTCACCGGCGGCTGAACGGGCGGAAGGACTGGCCGGGTACGCAGAGGAGGGCAGTGGACCGCAGAATCTTCGGACTCGAGACGGAGTACGGCGTCGCGTGCACCTCTGGCGGCACGCGACGACTCACTCCTGACGAAGTCGCGCGCTACTTGTTCCGCCGGGTCGTGACCTGGGGACGTAGCAGCAACGTCTTCCTCCGCAACGGATCCCGGATCTACCTCGATGTTGGCTCGCATCCGGAGTACGCGACCGCTGAATGTGACGATCTCGTCCAGCTCATCAACCACGACCGGGCCGGGGAACGCATCCTGGAGGACCTGATCGTCGACGCCGAGCACCGGCTGGCGAGTGAGGGCATTACCGGCGACATCTACCTGTTCAAGAACAACACCGATAGCCACGGCAACTCCTATGGCTGCCACGAGAACTACCTGATCTCCCGGATCGGCGACTTCTCCAAGATCACTGATGTGCTGGTGCCGTTCCTGGTTTCGCGGCAGCTGATCTGCGGTGCCGGCAAGGTGCTGCACACGGCCCGAGGGGCGGAGTACAGCGTCAGCCAGCGCGCCGAGCACATCTGGGAAAGCGTGTCGTCGGCGACCACCCGCAGCCGGCCGATCATCAATACCCGCGACGAGCCGCACGCCGATCCCGAGCGCTATCGACGTTTGCACGTCATTGTCGGCGACTCGAACATGAGCGAGACGACCACGCTGCTGAAGGTCGGCAGTGCGGAGCTGGTGCTGAGGCTGATCGAGGCCGGCGTCCCGATGCGGGACTACACCTTGGAGAACCCCATCAGGGCAATCCGGGACATGAGCCGCGATCGGTCCGGGCAGGTAAAGGTCGCCCTCTCGAACGGCCGACGGATCTCGGCGTTGGAGTTGCAGACCGAGTACTACGAGAAGGTGTCAGAATTCGTCCGCCGCGAGAGCCTCGGTACCCGGGTCGTCGATCGTGTGCTCGATCTCTGGGAGCGGACGCTGCGGGCCGTCGCCGAGGACAAGCTCGCCTTGATCGACACCGAGATCGACTGGGCTATCAAGCTCAAGCTGCTCGATCGGTATGCGTTCAAACACAAGCTCGGCTTCGCCGACCCTCGGATCGCGCAGCTGGACTTGGCGTATCACGACATCCGGCGAGCGCGAGGGGTGTTCTCCCTGCTCGAGCAGCGCGGATTGGCCGCTCGTGTCACCACCGACCCGGCAATCTTTCGGGCTAAGGCGGTGCCGCCGCAGACGACCAGGGCGAAGCTTCGCGGCGACTTCATCCGCGCTGCGCAGGAGGGCCGGCACGACTACACGGTCGACTGGGTCCATCTGAAGCTCAACGACCAGGCGCAGCGTACGGTGCTCTGCAAGGATCCGTTTGTTGCCACAGATGACCGGGTGGAGCGGCTCATCGCCTCGATGCGCGGCTAGTGTCGTGCATTCGAAGTCCCTTGGCAGTAGCCGCCTGGGCGGCGCATACGTCAAGCGACTTCGGATGCTCGGCACTTGTACGCACATCTGAGTCATGGCGTAAGCCTGTAAGGTTCTCCGGTGCCTTCTTCTCCGTTCAGGGTCGCAGTCGCTCTTGGACTCGCCTCCTCAGTGCTGTTGCTGTTCGGATGCAGCAAGGACAAGCCTGCGGAAGCACCTACGTCTGCATCGCCTTCCACACCCGCTGCCTCGCCCTCCGCGCCGTCGGCCACGCCTTCGGCCTCGGCCTCAAGACGCCGAAGCCCAAGTCGATCAAGGCGTCGAACAACTTCGACAAAGTCAGCGTGACGGGCAGTTATGGGAAGGAGCCGAAGGTCAAGGTCGATTCACCGTGGGCGATCGACAAGACCCGAACCAAGGTCCTCGAGCCAGGTAAAGGCCCAGTGATCGGCGAAGGCCAGAGCGTCGTGGTCAACTACTACGGAGTCAATGGCCGAACCGGCAAGAAGTTCGACGAGTCGTTTACGCGAGGACAGCCGATCGCGTTCAGCCTGGCGCAGGTAGTGCCAGGCTTCAGCAAGGGCCTGGTAGGCCAGCGCCAGGGTAGCCGCGTGCTGATCGCGATGCCCGGCAAGGACGGCTATGACGCGGCGGGCGGCAGCCCGCAGGCCGGGATCAAGGTTGGTGACACCTTGATCTTCGTCGTCGATCTGGTCGACGTGCAGCTTTCCGCGCCTGAGGGCAGCAAGGTGCAGCCCAAGGCGGGGCTCCCGACCGTTGCCGACAAGGGCGGCAAACCCGAGATCACCATTCCGGAGTCCACGCCACCGACGGCGCTCGAGGTCCAGCCGCTGATCAAGGGCAAGGGCAAGAAGGTCGGCGCCAACGACGTCATCACGTTCAACTACGTCTGGGTGCGATGGAGTGATGGCAAGGTGCTGGAGGAGTCGTACGGCGGCAACCCGGCCAGCGCCGAGCTCTCCGGCTTGCTTCCCGGAATGGTGAAAGGGCTTCAAGGCCAGACGGTCGGCAGTCGAGTGTTGCTGGTCATTCCGCCGGCGGACGGCTATCCGGATGGCAACGCGACACCATCGCTCAAGCCGGGCGAGACCCTGGTGATCTTGGTCGATCTGCTTTTTGCGCAGAGTCAGTAGCGGCATCGAACCGTATTTGACTGCTCCACTCGCTGCGCTCGCTCCGCGCAGATCGCGCTTTGTGGCCGCCTACTTCGTCGTCGTTCGCAGAGGAAAGAGCGCCTCCGCTCACTCCTTCTCAGCACGGCGGCGCGCGATCAGGGTGGCGGCGTGCCGGCCCGCAGCGGCGGCGGCGAGAAAGTAACCGGGATCGTCGTCGAGGCTGCGGCCCATGCTGGAAAGCCGGATGGGCGACGCAGCAAGAACCGTCCTCAGGCCGGTCAGCTCCACCATCACCAGCCGGTGCCGCGACAACTCTGCTACGCCCGCAGCAACCGACGGGCTAGCTCAGCCATCGCAGGCGATGGGTCACCACCCGACAGATCCGGCACAGCGACATCGGCCGGATACATCGCCACTCGCCCGTACGCGGTCAGGCTGTGATGCGAGACCCCACGATGCCGCTCGCGTACGTCGGCTCCGGAGATTCGCAACGTGGCGACGGGACGGCCGTTCAACGTGGCGGCTGCGTTGATGGCCTCTCCCGCATTCACACCAGAAAATCCCCAGCGGGTGCCCGTGCCGAGGTTCCCTGGCCCCTGGGTCACCACGACGACGTCCGCGTCGAGCGCGAGTCGGGCCGCAAGAAGGCCCGAATGCAAGGTCACTGCCTCCAGGTCACCGCCGAACGCCTGACCGACAGTCACCGTCCCCGCGAGCAGGCCACCCGCCCGCAGATCAGCGACCGATCGCGAGAAGGCCAGCGGCAAGGCGCCTTGGTCACTCATCACATAGACGACCCGAGTGCCGGGACGGTCGTACTCGATCGCGAGCAGGATCGGTGCCAGGGCTGAGTGCAGGTCGGCGACCACGACCGGCATCGCGTCGATGGAGTCGGCGTCGGCCAGCAGTTTGTGATACGGCGAGCCCTGCTCGTCGGCTCCGGCGACCATCGCCTGGAGCGGCAGATAACGCGCTTTGACGAGGTGGCCGCTGGGTTGTGGCGGCTGTGCGGTGACGCGGCCCTCCGCATCCAGCACGGCGATGACGAGGGCGTACCCGCCGGTGCCAAGTCCGCGTTCCAGCGCGGCGACGTTCAGCAGCACACGATCGCCGACGGCTGGCACTGCCATGAGATCGGTGTAGGCGAGAGCCGGTACATCGGAAGGGGCAGCACCGGTGTCACGCCGCGCGACGGTCAGCTCCACCGCTCCCCTCCACTGGCCACGCAGGCCAGTAACGATCCCATCGGCCCAAATGATCACGTGCCTGACCTTAGACCGCCAGAGGGGACGACCACCCATGGCTCGCGGGACAGTCGACCAGGATCGAAGCGCTCGAGTATGCCGTCGAGGGAGACCGGCTCGCCCGGCGCTATCAGCTCGAGTGATTGCGCGATCACACTCAGCACCGCGTCCGGTGCCATGCCGCGGGCAGTCAGCTCGGGCAACGTCACGGGGCCGTCGCGCTTCGCCAGCCGTCGGCCCTCGACATTGACCGCTAGCGGAACGTGCGCGTAGCTCGGTGGGCGGTGACCGAGGAGTTGGGTGAGAAAAGTCTGGGTGGCTGCTGCGGGCAACAGGTCCGCGCCGCGCACCACCTGGTCGACCCCCGAGAAAATATCGTCGACGACGACCGCCAGGTTGTACGCGGGGACACCGTCATTGCGCCGCAGCACCACGTCATCGACCTCGGCCGTGATCTCCCCATGCAATACGTCGTGGATGGTCTGCCACGCCCCGTCGGTCCGCAGCCGGAGCGCCGGCGGTCGCGTCAGCCGCCGACTCCGACGATCAGCCTCAGTCAAGTTTCGGCAGATCCCGGGATAGCGGGGTACAGCCCCGTGTGGCGCGGATGCGGCCTGGGCGATCTCCCGCCGGCTGCAGAAGCACTCGTAGGTCACCTCGGCCAGGCTCCGCAGCGCCTCCTGGTACGCGGCGAGGCGTCGCGACTGCACGACTGGTTCACCGTCGAAGGTGATCCCCAGTGCCGTCAGGTCGGAGAGTTGCTGTTCGGCGATGCCTGGCCGCACTCGGCCCGAGTCGAGATCCTCGATCCGAAGCAGGAATCGGCGGCTCGTCGATCGCGCAAACAGCCACGCAAGCAGCGCCGTACGGAGGTTTCCCAGGTGCAGGTCGCCGGTAGGGCTCGGTGCGTAGCGGCCCGCACCGATTCTTTCGGTGGGGTGTGCGCGATCTGCCGCCGCGCTCGCTGAGCTCGCCGGGATATCAAACATCTGCTGGTACCGTGCTCATCGATGCTCCGGTGAGAAAGTGATCGCACGCCATGGCACCCCGCAAGACCGAGAGAATTCTCAACCTCACCATCTGCTTACTGGTGTCAGGCCGTTATCTTCCCAAGAGCCGGATCCGGGAAGCGGTCGAGGGCTATCACCATCTCAGCGACGCGGCCTTCGAGCGCACCTTCGAGCGTGACAAGGATGAACTTCGCTCGCTCGGGGTGCCCATCGAGGTCGGCAGCTTCGACCCCCTCTTCGACGACGAACCTGGCTACCGGATCCTGTCCTCGGAGTTCGCCCTGCCGGCGATCGACCTCGACGCGGAGGAAGCCGCGGTAGTGGGTGTGGCAGCGCGGGTCTGGCAGCACGCCAGCGTGGCCGAGTCCACCAGAAGCGCACTCAGCAAGCTGCGCGCAGCCGGGGTGGAGCCGGACACGTCGCAACTTGCCTCCCTGGAGCCGTCGGTGCAGGCTTCCGAGCCCGGATTCGACGTCTTGTGGAACGCGGTGCTGGACCGCGCGCGAGTCAGCTTCACCTACCGCGATGGCAGCCCGCGCACTCTCGAGCCGTGGGGCCTCACCTCGTACAAGGGTCGTTGGTATGTGATCGGCCGCGACGTCGACCGCGCGGCGACGAGGATGTTCAAGCTGTCCCGGATGACCACGTTGCCCAAGAGGGTCTCGCGAGCCGGCTCGTACCAGGTACCAGCTGATCTTGAGCTGCGTACGCTGGCTCGCGCGCTGGTCCCCCGGGAGCCGACCGAGACCGTGCTGCTGGCCATCCGCGCCGGCAAAGCGCCCGCCTTGGCTCGACGCGGCGAGCCGGCGGCTACTGATGTCAAGCTTCCGGCAGGCTTTGTGGTGTACGCGGTGGCCTTCGGTGATCTTCACTCAGCCGCGGAGGAGATCACCCAATATGCTGCCGATGTCGTCGTTCTGGAGCCAGCCGAGCTGCGTGATTTCGTAGTCCGCGGCCTGACGGCCGTCGTTGAATCGGTGAGTGCAGCGTGACCTCGCGCGCCCAGGTGCGGCGGCTGCTCAGCCTCGTGCCCTACCTCCGCGAACACGACGGCGTCGCCATGACTGATGTCGCGGCGGCGTTCGGAATCAGCCTCAAGACTCTGCGCGAAGATCTCAGCGTGCTCTGGATGTGCGGCATGCCGGGGCTCACTCCCGGCGACTTGATCGACATCGACATGGACGCTGTGGACGGCGAGGGTGTGATCCATCTCAGCAATGCCGACTACCTCACTCGCCCGTTGCGGCTCTCGGCCGACGAGGCACTGGCACTCGTGCTCGCGCTTCGTACGCTGCGTGAAATTGCCGGACCCGGCAAGCGGGACGCCGTCGACCGCGCGATGAAGAAGCTCGAGGCTGTCGCCGGAAACGTGCCGGCCACCGACCAGGCCTCGGTCGCAGTCACCGCCGCACGTGACGATCTGCAGGCCCGCGTCAATGACGGGCTGCAACGCGGGAAGCGATTGGACCTGACCTACGATGTCGCCTCGCGGGCGGAGACCACGCGGCGCATGGTCGACCCCTTGCGAGTCTTCGTCTTGGAGGGGTATGGCTACCTCGAGGCTTGGTGCTACTCCGCCAATGCGCTCCGCACCTTTCGCCTTGATCGGATCGCCGCTGTCGAGGTCACCTCGGTCGATGTCGCAGCACATGACGTCAAGCTCAAGGACCTGTCGACCGGCTGGTGGGAGGCCCTCAAGGACGCGCCGCTGGTTTCCCTCGAGTTGCAGCCGTGGGCCGCGTGGGTTGCGGAGTACTACCCGACGGAGTCAGTCTCTGCGAGGCCCGGTGGTGGTCTTATCGTCTCGCTACACGTGACAGATCCGGCGTGGCTGCGTGGCCTGCTGTTGCGGCTGCAGGGCGGGGCGCGCGTCCTCGCGCCGGAGGGCGCCGGGGACTCGGCTGCCGAAGCAGCGCGCGAGGCCCTCGATCAATACGCCGTGCTCCTGGGCTCTGCTGCGGGCGCCCGCTAGCCAACGACTGAGGAGCATCCCCGTGCGCTTTGCTGCAACAGCCGATGCATACGACCGCTTCATGGGCCGATATTCGGTCCACCTTGCACCCTCGTTTGTCGACTTTGCCCACCTCTCACCCGGCCAACGCGTACTCGACGTCGGCTGCGGCCCTGGTGCGCTGACGACCGAACTCGTCAAACGCCTCGGAACGTCATTGGTCGCTGCTGTTGATCCGGCGGAGCAATTCGCCGCCGCTGCTGCAGAGCGGCATCCAGGCGTGGAGGTGCAGGTCGCTGCTGCGGAGAGGCTGCCGTTCAGCGACGGCGAGTTCGATGCTGCGCTCGCCCAGCTGGTCGTCCACTTCATGGAGCAGCCGGTACGCGGATTGGCCGAGATGAGGCGGGTCACCCGGGACGGCGGGAGAGTTGCCGCGTGTGTATGGGATCACGCGGGCCTGCAATCCCCGCTCGCGCCGTTCTGGGATACGGTCCAAGAGCTCGACCCGACGGCGCCCGATGAGTCACGGTTGGCCGGCGGACACCAGGGTCACCTCACCGAGCTGTTCACCGAGGCAGGCCTGACAGGGGTCGTGGAGGAAGCAATTCCCGTTCGCGTCGAGCACGACAGTTTCGTGGAGTGGTGGGAGCCGTTCACTCTCGGCGTCGGCCCTGCGGGTGCCTACCTCAGCTCGATCGACCGGGACCGCCAGGCCGCCGTCCGAGCTGGCTGCCTGGCCACGCTAGGTTCTGGGCCGTTCACCATCCAAGCCCGCGTCTGGGCCGCGCGAGGTTACGTCGACCCCAGTTAGCGCGTGATGCGTACGGAGGGAGATATCGTTCAGAAGTGGTCTGGGTCATCGTGTTCGGGAGCATTGGGCTGGCGGGCGCCATCATGCTCATCTGTTACGCGGTGTGGCTCGCGCACAAGGCGAGCGATCTGCTGAGCGAACTCGAGATGCTCGCCGTACGGGCTGATGAGCTGGCAGGACTGGTCGGTCAGATCAATATTCCAGAACGCGCTTTCCAGCCCGACTGGCACAGTGATCGCACCATCTCTTCACAAAATTGATCAGTATCCGCGACGTAGGATGACACCGAAGCACCGCTCACCACGGGGGTGCGGGGGTCGTCCCCCCGGCTCAACAATGTGCAGGAAAAGAGGAATTATGACTCCGCTGGTACTGGGCCTGGGCGTCCCCGAGCTGTTGATCATTTTGGCGGTCGTGCTGCTGTTGTTCGGCGGGGCGCGGCTCGCCGGCTTGGGCAAGAGCACCGGGCGTGCGCTCAGGGAGTTCAAGGAGGAGACCAAAGGTCTCCGGTCTGAGGAGAGCCAGTCGCAGCCGCCCAACCCGGCACCAAGCTCGAATGTGCCGGCTCCGACCGAGTACCAGCCACCGCCCCAAGCCAACATCCCGTCGCAACCTCCGAACGGCGCCAGCTTCCAGCAGCCGCCGCGTGCCAACCAGGATCCCTCTGGCACCGACCGGCGAAGTGACGCCTGAGGCCTCTGCCTAGGTTGCCGTGTCTTTGACGATCAAGGGCCGGCCTATCCATTTCAGCTTGAAGTGGCTCAAGCCGCCGCCTGTACCACCCGATGGCACGATGACTCTTTTCGAGCATCTGCGCGAACTGCGGTACCGGCTGATCGTGTCGGCGCTCGCGATCATCGTGGGCATGATCGTTGCTTGGTTCTTTCGCTACGACCTGATGGACATCCTGCAGCGGCCATACTTTCAGGCGATTGATGCCCTGAAGGCCAAGAACCCGGACGCCACCACGCTCCTGGTGAACATCAACCTGACCTCCCCCCTGACCTTGGCCTTGAAGGTCTCCGCACTGGCTGGGCTCCTCATTACCGCACCTTTTTGGCTCTACCAGCTGTGGGCATTTATCGTCCCTGGCCTGCTGGCGAAGGAAAAGAAGTGGGCGTTGATCTTCATTGGCGCCGCGACGCCGATGTTCGTCGGAGGCGTGGTCGTCGGCTACATCGTTCTGCCTAAAGCCATTACCGTGCTGCTCAGCTTCACCCAGTCTGGCGTGAGCAACCTGCAAGACATCAACGCCTATCTGTCTTTCCTGCTGCGGCTCATGCTGGTATTCGGTATCGCCTTCCTGATTCCTTTGGTGGTGTTGATGTTGAACATCGTCGGAGTGATCAAGGCCAAGCAACTCGCGAAGTACCGCAGTCTGGTGATCTTCGGCACCTTTGTGTTCGGCGCCGTAGCCACGCCGTCGACGGATCCGTTTTCCATGCTTGCGTTGGCGTTGCCCATGACGGTGCTCTTTCTCGCCGCAGAGGTGATCGCCCACATTCTCGACCGCCGCAAGGAGCGTGCCGTTGCGCTTGCCGGTGACGACTGGCTGGTCCGGCGGAGTGTTGCCGATGACAAGGCTCTGCGTGAGCTCTCCGAAGGCGAGAACGACGAGCTCGAGCCGCCCCGGTGACTCGCCAGATCAGGCTGCTGGTCAATCCCTCGGCTGGGAAGGGTCGCGCGCTGGAAATCCTCCCGGATGTCGCTGGCGCCTTACGCGATGGTGGCGCCGACTTGGAGATCTTGCTGAGTCGTGACTTCGCCGAAGCGAAGTCGATGGCCCATCAGGCGATTGCCGATGGCGTCGATGTGCTGGCCGTGATGGGTGGCGACGGCATGATGCATCTCGGCGTCAACACCTCAGCCGCGGCGCACACTGACGGGCGCAGCCGTACCACCCTGGGCCTGATTCCCGCCGGGACCGGAAACGACCTGTGCCGCGGCATCGGCCTTCCGCCCAAAGACGCTGTGGCTGCGGCGGAGGTCATCGCCGCGGGCCACAGCCGCTCAATCGATCTTGCTCGAGTGGCCGAGACGTATGTCGCGGCGGTGCTTGCCACCGGTTTCGACGCTTTGGTGAATCGTCGGGCCAACCAGATGCCCTGGCCGCGCGGATCGACACGGTACGCGCTTGCCGTGATGGCCGAGCTGCGTGTGTTCTCTCCGCTGCAGTACCGGCTCACCCTGGACGGTCAGATCCGGGAGCTGCCGGCCATGTTGGTGGCCATTGGCAACACCAGCTCCTACGGCGGTGGCATGCTGATCTGTCCTCAGGCCGACCCCTATGACGGCCTGCTCGACGTCACGATCATTCATCCTGTCGGCCGACTGAAACTGCTGAGGTTGTTTCCGGAGATGTACTCGGGGAACTTCGTTCGAGACGCCTGTGTTGAGCAGCTCCGGGTACGCGAGGCAACGGTCGAGGGTGCGGGGCTGGTTGGGTTTGGTGACGGCGAGATGCTCGGCGCGGCGCCGCTGCAGGTCTGCTCGGTGCCACGCGCGCTGCCTGTCTTCGTTCCTGGGTAACTTGGGCGCATCATGGCCGACCCCTCGATCGATCCCGAGACGCCCAGCTCTGAACCGCCCAACGCCGATACGCCCAGTGCCGAGGCGCTCAACCCAGCCGAGCCACTCGGCCCAGCCGAGGCGTACGCGCGGTTCCGGAAAAGGCAAAGCTCACCGCTGCTCGCGGCCTTTGCCGACGACTACCCGTTTGCGTTGGACGACTATCAGCGCGAAGCCTGCGGCCAAGTAGAAGCAGGCTCAGGTGTCCTTGTCGCGGCTCCTACTGGGTCGGGCAAGACCATCGTTGGCGAGTTTGCGGTCTTTCTCGCGCTCCGCACCGCTCGCAAGTGCTTCTACACGACACCGATCAAGGCCTTGTCGAACCAGAAGTACGCCGATCTGGTGCGCCGGCATGGCACCAGCAACGTCGGACTGCTTACCGGGGACACGTCGGTCAATTCCGAGGCGCCCATTGTGGTGATGACGACCGAAGTGCTGCGCAACATGATCTATGCGAGGTCGGCCACGCTGACCAATCTCGGCTACGTGGTGCTGGATGAGGTGCACTACCTGGCCGACCGCTTTCGGGGTGCGGTGTGGGAAGAGGTGATCATCGGTCTGGCTGATGCCATTCAGCTGGTCGCGCTCTCGGCGACAGTGAGTAACGCTGAGGAGTTTGGTGAGTGGTTGTCCGAGGTGCGCGGCGAGATGGCCGTGGTGGTCTCCGAGCGGCGGCCGGTACCGCTGTATCAGCACGTCTTGGTCCGTCATCGGCTCTACGACCTCTTCGCTGAGCTGGCTCCCACGGCACGCGAGCTGCCGGGCGAAGGGAAGCCAGACGTCAACCCGATGTTGATCAGGATCGCGCATGAGGAGTCCAGGCTGGTGCGAGACGATGCGCGGCGCCCGCGCGGTCGGACTGGTCGGGGCAGGCGGACGGTGAGCTACGGCAGCGGAGCTTATGGCGGTGCCGCTCACCGATCCAGCTACGGCGGCGGTCGTGGTCCTCGTTCGCTTCGTACGCCGAGCCGCCCCGAGCTGGTCGAGCTGCTGGATGACGAGGCACTGCTGCCGGCAATCGTGTTCATCTTCTCCCGGGTTGGCTGCGATGCTGCCGTGCGGCAACTGCTCGAGTCAGGGGTCCGGCTCACCACCACGGTGGAGCAGCAAGAGATTGCGGCAATCCTGGAGCGGCACGTTGTCGGACTGTCCGACAGTGATCTGCGTGCGCTTGACTATGACATCTTCGCCGAGGCGCTGAGCAGGGGACTGGCCGCGCATCACGCGGGCATGTTGCCCACCTTCAAGGAATGCGTTGAAGAGGCCTTCGTCCGCGGGCTGATCAAGGTTGTCTTCGCGACCGAGACATTGGCATTGGGCATCAACATGCCGGCTCGGTCAGTCGTGCTGGAAAAGCTGGTGAAGTTCGACGGCGAAACCCATGCTGATGTCACGCCGGGTGAGTACACGCAGCTGACCGGCCGCGCGGGACGGCGGGGTATCGATGTGGAAGGTCACGCGGTCGTGCTCTGGCAGCCGGGCCTGGATCCACGCGCTGTCGCTGGCCTCGCGTCGCGGCGCACCTATCCGCTGCGGTCCTCCTTTGCTCCGACCTACAACATGGCCGTCAATTTGGTGGCCAGCGTCGGGCGGGAGCGGGCGCGTACGCTGCTCGAGCAGTCCTTCGCCCAGTTCCAGTCCGATCGTTCGGTGGTCGGGGCGGCCCGCACCCTGGCCAAGAATGAGGAGGACATCGAGGCGTACTGGGCGGCGGCCGAGTGTGAGCTCGGTGACTTCAGAGAGTACGCACGGCTGCGGGCGGAGATCGCCGAGCTCGAGGCGTCGTCAGCCCGGGAACGTCGCTCAGATCGCCGCGCCGAGGCCTTGCACACGCTGTCGATCTTGAAGCCGGGTGACATCATCCACGTGCCCAGCGGCAAGAACCAAGGCTGGGCGGTGATCATCGATCCTGGTATTCGTCATGATCATCAATCGCCGCGGCCGCTGGTGCTGACCGAGGAACGCCACGTCCGGCGGCTGTCGGTCACCGACTTTCCGGCAGCACCTCTGGTCGCCGGGCGAATGAAGATCGGCAAGCACTTCAACCCGAAGGATCCCTCGTCTCGGCGGAACCTGGCCGCCGCGCTGCGCGCCCGGCTCAACGACGTCGATCTTGATGCCAAGCGGCGTCGTCAGCCGGTCGGGGATCCCGAAATCCAGTCACAGATCGAGGAGCTTCGAACGACGGTGCGGCACCATCCGTGCCATAGCTGCCCGGAGCGGGAGGCGCACGCCCGGTGGGCCGAGCGGGCGCTGCGGCTGGAGCGGGAGAGCGCCCGGCTGCACGCCCGGATGGAGTCTCGTAGCAATACCATCGCCAAACACTTCGACAAGATCTGCCTGGTGCTGGAGTCTCTCGGCTATCTGACCGGAGATGGTGGGCGGAACGTCAGCAAGCACGGCAGGATGCTCGCCCGGATTTACGCGGAACTGGATCTGGTGGCAGCCGAATGCATCCGTACCGGGGTCTTTGCTGGCCTGACTCATCCGCAGCTGGCGGCAGTCTTGGCATCGTTGGTTTTCGAGGCGCGGCGCAGCGATGAGGCAGGGCGCCATCCGCGGATGCCCGACGCGCGCAGCAACGCCGCGATGATCGAGGTACGCCGGATCTGGCACGAGGTGTCGCTGGTGGAGCGGGACGCCCGGCTGGAGCGGGGACCCGAACCTGACATCGGCTTCAGCGAGGCGGCGTACGGCTGGGCGGCCGGCCGATCACTGCCCATGGTGTTGCACGATAGCGACTTCACTGCTGGAGACTTCGTCCGGTGGGTCCGCCAGGTTGCCGATTTCGCTGGACAAATCGCTGATGCGGCAGGCCCGGGTGAGCTTCGTGACTCCGCTCGCCTGCTGGTGCACTCGATGCGGCGCGGTGTGGTCAGCTACGCCCCAGAGGTGGACGCCGACGAAGGCGACGATCTGACCGGTGCCGACCTCCCTTAACTCGTTGTCAGGAACGCACGTGCACGTGCGGTCCAGTCGCGATGCACACGTTGCAACGTGTGCATCGCGAAAGGAGCAAACGTGCACGTGCGGTTCTCGCACCCGTCAGGAAGCCTGACTGACGGTCGACATGTTGAAGTCGGGCACTCTGATGGTCGGCATGATCGTGCGGTTGAAGTAGTCGTTCCACTCTCGGCACAGGGTCAGCTCGGCCACCCCGATCTCGCTGATCCGGCCCAAGAGTTCAATTGGCGACTCGTTGAAGCGGAAGTTGTTGACCGCGCCGACCACGGCACCGTCTTCGATCAGATAGACCCCGTCGCGAGTCAGTCCGGTCAGTAGCAGTCGCTCCGGATCGACCTCGCGGATATACCACAGACAGGTCAGCAGCAGCCCGCGCTTGGTGCTCGCGATCATCTCCGACAGGCTGGCTGTGCCGCCACCGTCCATGATCAAGTTGTCTGGTGGCGGGGTCGGCTCGGTACCGGTTCGCACGGCATGCCCGCGATTCCGGATGAGTTCGTGCAGCACGCCACGATCGATCCAGGTGGTCCCCTGGATCGGCAGACCGCCGTCGAAAGCCCACGAGGTGTCATCGAGGGAGGAGGTGAAGTCGACGAACGGGACCGTTTCCAGACCCGGATACAGCGGATCCGACCGAAGCGTGATGGGAAGTTCCGCGATCCGCTGCCCGATCTTGGTCGCGCCGTCTCCGGCGGCATAGACGTTGCGACCCTCTTCCGCATCGCGCGCATTGGCGGTCCAATACGCGTAGATCATCAAGTCGGCGATGGCCCCCGGCGGCAGCAGCGTCTCGTAGCGTCCCGGCGGCAGATCGATCTTGGTCGACGCCCAACCCAGTCGGGTGCTGAGTTCGTCGACGGCCTCGACGACATCGACGTCAAGGAAGTCCCGGGTGGTCCGTCCCAGCCAGGCCGATGCTTCACGATCAGCCGTCTTCGCATTGAGCTCGAGTCGGCCGGTCGGCTGTACGCCGCGCCGTCGCAGGCCGGTGCTGCTGCCCAGGTAGGTGGTCTCCACAGCATGCTCGGCAAAGCCGTACAGCAGGTGCTCCGCGGCTTCCGCCCGCTCGAACGCGTCGCCGAGCCCCTTGGCGAGATCGTCGAGCACCTCGATGCTCGTCGCCTCCGGTGGGTCTGTCCACACGTCGTTGTGGGCATAGTTCTGCACCATCGGCGCCGCATCCTCGGCAGGCCGTCCGGTGCGTGCCAGCCCTTCGGCCGCCGCCACGACGGCGGCGACCTCCGCCACGCCGGCAATCTCCTGGCTGACGGTGCCGGCCGCCAGACCACCCTCGACCTCAGCGGTCGCGGTCACGGTGAGCGTTCTGCTGCGCATCTCGCCGTTGGTGATCAAGGCGTTGTTGGCCCAGCGCAGATTGGCCTCGGTACGTTCACGCACCGAGCTGACACAGGGCAGAGTCGCGACGCTCAGCGCTGCTTCAACGAGATCCTGCGGCGCGATGCTCACTGGCTGCCTCCTTCGGCCTGAGTGTTCAGCACGTTTACCCTGCGGAACAGCGCGGACGGGCTGCCATGCGACACCGGCGCAATCTGGCCAGGCTGTCCCTTGCCGCAGTTGAACGCCCCGCCCAGGACGTAGGTCTCTGGATTTCCGACGGCTTCCATAGACCGCCAGAAATCCGTGGTCGTGGCTTGGTAGGCGACATCCTTCAGCTGGCCGGCGAGCCTGCCTTTGTCGATCTTGAAGAACCGTTGCCCGGTGAACTGGAAGTTGTAGCGCTGCATGTCGATCGACCACGACTTGTCGCCGACGATGTAGATGCCCTTGTCGACACCGGAGATCAGTTGCTCGGTGCTCGGGCCATCCGGGGCTGCCTGCAGTGAGACGTTGGGCATCCGTTGCATCGGGATGTGGCCAGGCGAATCTGCGAACGCGCAACCGTTGGAGCGACCCAATCCCTTCTCAGCGGCCATCTGACGGTTCAGCTGATATCCCACCAGAATCCCGTCCGCGATCACGTCGAAGCGCTGCTGTCCGACGCCCTCATCGTCGTAGCCGATCGTTGCCAGACCATGATCAACTAGTCGATCTCCGGTGACGTTCATGACCTCGCTGCCGTACTGCAAGGTGCCCAGCTTGTCGAAGGTCGCAAAGGAGGTGCCGGCGTACGCGGCTTCGTAACCCAGTGCTCGATCCAGCTCCGTGGCATGGCCGATCGACTCATGAATCGTGAGGAACAGGTTGCTGGGGTGAATGACCAGGTCGTAATGGCCGGCTTCCACAGAAGGAGCGGCCACCTGAGCCGCAAGCAACTCCGGAATCTCCGCCACCTCGGCATCGAAGTCCCAGCCAGTCCCGGTGAGATATTCCCAGCCCCGCCCGGTCGGCGGAGCCAGGGTGCGCATGGTCGCGAAACCGAGATCACTAACACTGACCGCGGTCAGCTGGGCCTGGATCCGCACCCGCTGCTGCGTGGTACTGGTTCCGGCCAGGTTTGCGAAGTACTTGTTCTCGTGGACGTAGCCGAGCGTGGCATTGGCATGACTGACACCAGGCGCCGCCAGCAGCGCTTCGTTCAGTCCGAGCATCCGACCGGTCTTGGTCCCTTCGTCGACGTCGAACGGATCCACCTCGTACGCCGACACCCAACCGGCGTCGCTATAGACCTCCTCATCGGCCAGCTCGACCGACGCAGGAGTCAACGGACGGGAAACCTTCGCGGTGGCAACGGCACGCTCGGCCAGCCGGGCCGCCGAGTCGGGAGACAAGGTGATATCCGAGGCGAATCCCCAGACGCCGTTGTGTACGACACGGACCGACAGACCCAGCACCTGGTTGTCGGCCGTGGTGTCAATGGCATGATCACGAAAGCTGCGGTACGCGGCGCGGATCCGCTCGACGCGAACCTCCGCATAGCTGCAGCCCACATCCTTGGCCTTGGAGAGCGCCGCATCACTCAGCGCCTGCAACGGCAGCGCAAGGAAACTGTCATCGAGCTGGGGCATGATCGCAGCGTAATGGGATGACGGCTGGCTCAAGGACGAACCCCGGATCGAAGTGGCGAGCGGAGCAATCAATCCGGAGCGAGCCAACAGACGGCGCGAGCGCAGCGAGTGAAGCAATCAAAATCGGATCGCGCGCCGGCGTGCTGAGGAGGAGAGAGCGGACACGCTTTATCGTCTGCGAGCGACGACGAAGTAGGCGGGTCCACCGCGCGATCCGCGCCCGCGATGTTCGCGCCGCCGATCTGGAGGAGGAGCCGACGAAACCCGTCGAGAACAGAGCTGATTCTTCGTCATAGTGGTTTCGTCGGATGCGACGAAGACGGCGGCTCCCAAGCGAACATCGCAGCGAGCGGAGCGAGCCAACAGACGGCGCGAGCGCAGCGAGTGAAGCAATCAAAATCGGATCGCGCGCCGCCGTGCTGAGGAGGAGGGAGCGGACACGCTTTATCGTCTGCGAGCGACGACGAAGTAGGCGGGTCCACCGCGCGATCCGCGCTGAGCGAGCGCAGCGAGTGAAGCAATCAAATTAGGCTGTTCGTCGTGACAGTCGCAGTTCGTGTCATTCCGTGCCTGGATGTGCACGACGGCCGCGTCGTCAAAGGCGTCAACTTCGTGGCGCTGCGCGATGCGGGTGATCCGGTCGAGCTGGCCGCCTGCTATGACGCCGAAGGTGCAGATGAGCTGACTTTCCTCGACATCTCGGCGTCTGCCGAGGGACGCGAAACCACCCTCGACGTCGTACGGCGAACTGCGGAGAGCGTGTTCATCCCGCTCACCGTCGGGGGCGGCGTCGGATCGGTCGATGATGTCGACATCCTGTTGCGCGCCGGAGCCGACAAAGTGGCGATCAACACAGGTGCGATCCGACGGCCAGAGGTGATCGGCGAGATCACCCGTCGGTTCGGCAATCAGGTGCTCGTCCTCTCGGTGGATGCTCGCCGCGCTGACTGGGCGCCGTCCGGTTTCGAGGTGACGACCCACGGCGGGCGGACTGCTGCGGGCCTGGATGCGGTGGAGTGGGCGCGGCGCGGAGTAGAGCAGGGCGTTGGCGAGATCTTGTTGAATTCGATGGACGCCGACGGCACGACCACCGGCTTCGATCTGGAGATGATTCGGGCCGTGCGCGCGGTGGTCGATGTGCCATTGATCGCCTCCGGCGGTGCTGGTCGGGCCGAAGACTTTCCGCCGGCGATCGCTGCGGGCGCCGATGCGGTGCTGGCGGCGACCGTCTTCCACTTCGGGACGCTGCGAATCGCCGAGGTCAAGGCTGCACTCGATGCGGCAGGTTTTCCGGTACGCCGCCCCGTACTCGCACCGACAGCGAGACACTGAACTCCGTGCCTGGACAAAGAAGACTCGCTTGGCTGCCCTACGCCACCGTCGAGGAGGCCGAGCAACGACTGGGTGGAATTCCCGACGGCATCGACATCGACGTCTATCGCGCTGACGGTGGCGACTGGCCGGATTCGATCGCCGACGTCGAGTTCTATGTTTTGCCTTACCTCAAGGGCGAGGAGGTTCTCGACCGGGTCGGCGAGATGAAGCAGCTGAAGGTCATCCAGACCCTGACCGCCGGGGTGGAGAACTTCCTGCCGCACGTGCCGGATGGCGTGATCTTGTGCAATGCCGCCGGCGTGCATGACACGAGCACTGCCGAACTGGCGGTCGCGCTGGCGCTTGCCAGTGGACGACATCTTGATCACTATGCGCGTAACCAGCTCGCCGGCATCTGGGACTTCCAGCTCGGCATCTCACTGGCCGATCAACGAGTGTTGATCATCGGCTACGGTCACATCGGCGCCGCGATCGAGCGCCGGCTGGCGGGCTTTGAGGTCGCGTCAGTGACCCGGGTCGCTCGGCGGCCGCGTACCGAGCCGGTCCTGGTGCACGCCATCGAGGACCTCCCGGAGCTGCTGCACGATGCGAATGTCGTCTTCCTGGTGGCGCCGCACACGCCGCAAACCGAGGGCATGATCTCCGGCCCCCAGCTCGCTGCGCTGCCCGATGGAGCGGTGCTGGTCAACGTCGCCCGCGGCAAGCTGGTCGACACCGACGCGTTGCTGGCCGAAACCTCGACTGGCCGGATACGCGCGGCACTCGACGTCACCGATCCCGAGCCGTTGCCACCCGAGCATCCGCTGTGGCGTACGCCGGGTGTGCTGATCTCACCTCACGTCGGCGGCCCGAGCACCGCCTTCTTCCCGCGCGCCGATCGACTCATCGCGGCCCAGCTGGGCCGCTTCGCCGCTGGCACGGAACTGGAGAACATCATCAGATGACGCCCCTTGAGACGCCCGAGTCCCAAGGCATCGATCCCCATTGCATCTTCTGCAAGATCATTTCCGGGGAGCTGCCGTCCCGAAAGATCTACGAAGACGAACGAGCTGTCGCCTTTCTCGACATCGGTGCGTGGCACCGTGGGCACTGCTTGGTGGTTCCGAAACGCCACGTGCCCGACATGCTGACCGGGCCGGCTACGTTGCCCGACATCGCGCCGGCCGTGGACGCAGTCGCGCGGCTGCTCATGCAGCGCTTGGCGGCAGACGGGATCAACATTTTGTCATCATCGGGTCAGGCGGCCGGCCAGGAAGTGTTCCATCTTCACGTGCATGTCGTTCCGCGCTACGCCGACGAGCCAGGTCTCCGCCTGCTGGTCAACAGCGGTGTTGCGCCCGATGGTGAACTGGACTCGGTGTATCGCCAGATTCAGGCGGGCGCGTGAGCCTGCCGACACATTCGGCACCGGCAACATCGTTATCGATCAGCCGGCGGCTGTCTCGTGCCGCCGTCGAGTTTCTGCCACCCTTCGCAGTTGCGCTGTTGATCTTGCCCTTCATCATCCAGTACGGGAAGTTGATTCCCTGGCAACCGTCGACGATTGACTTGCAGGTCTACGTGTACGCCGTCAAGGACATGCTGGCCGGCAAGGACATCTTCGCCACCACCACGCCGTTCTGGAATCTCTATTTCATCTATCCACCGATCGCGGCGATCCTGATGACGCCGCTGGCCTTCGGCCCCTACGCGCTGTGGCAGGTGGTCTGGACCGGCGGCCTGGTATGGGCTCAGCAGTCAGTCTTGAAGCGTTGCGGTGCACCGCGTGGCTGGAAGCTCGGAGTCATCGGCATTGCGGTGCTGTTGGCAGTGGAGCCGATCCGTACCACGCTCGGGTACGGCCAGGTGAACACCATCCTGATGGCCTTGGTGGTCGCCGATCTGCTGCCTGACGCACCGGGGGAGCGGCGACGAATCCCGCAGGGCACTTTGATCGGCCTGGCCGCTGCGATCAAGCTCACGCCGGCGCTGTTCGTGATCTTCGCATTCTTGATCGGCAAGTCCCGGCTGGCGATCACCGCGATGATCAGCTTTGCGGTGTTCACCGGGATCGGCGCGATCTTGCTGTTCCGTGAGACCTTGGTGTTCTTCGGCGGACTGTCCGGCGGCGACACGCGTACCGCATCGCCGCTGTACACCGGGAACCAGTCGCTGCTCGGGGTGTTCTTCCGACTCGGCGACTCTTCGCGCGTCACAGCTTTGGTGGGGCTTGCGGTGTCCGCGATCTTGGCTGTGCTCGGTTGCCTGGTCGCGGCTCACTGGTGGCGGCAAGACGAGAAGGTCTTTGCGGTCGCCATCGTGGGACTCACGACCTGCCTGGCTTCCCCGCTGTCGTGGACCCACCACTATGTGTGGATTCTGCCCATGGCCATGGCTGTACTGTCGCCCGGCGTGCCGCGCTGGGCTCGATACCTCGGCGGCTTCTGGGTGGTCTGGGTCTGCGTGTGTCTGCCACTCGCGGTCCTGCCGTACGGCGGCGGCCGAGAACGGCAGTTCGACTTTCTGCAGCAGGTAGTCGCCAACCTGGGCCCGATCGTTGGCGTGATCTTGTTCGTTGGTCTCGCCTGGCAGCTGGTCGCCACGCCGCGACTCCAACCTGCCAAGGCCACAGCCGGTTGAATCTGGAGCTTTCGTGGGTGTGAGCAGGCCGGGTGCGACCGTACGGCCCGGTACCAAGCGGCTAGATTGACCGCCATGACGCAGGAGAGTCCTTCGAGCGAACAGATCCAGCCGACTTCGGGGAGCGGTGTCGACATCAAGCCCAGGTCGCGGGCCGTCACCGATGGTCTGGAGGCCACTGGCTCCCGTGGCATGCTCCGTGCTGTTGGCATGGGTGATGAGGACTGGGCCAAGCCCCAGATCGGGGTCGCCTCCAGCTGGAACGAGATCACGCCGTGCAACCTGTCTCTCGACCGGCTCGCCAAGGCCGCCAAGGACGGGGTGCACGCCGCGGGTGGATATCCGCTGGAGTTCGGCACCATCTCGGTTTCCGACGGCATCTCCATGGGCCACGAGGGCATGCACTACTCCCTGGTGAGCCGCGAGATCATCGCCGACTCGGTGGAAACGGTGATGTTGGCCGAGCGGATGGACGGCTCAGTGCTCCTTGCTGGCTGCGACAAGTCGCTGCCCGGCATGTTGATGGCCGCCGCACGTCTTGATCTTGCCTCGGTCTTTCTGTACGCCGGCTCGATCATGCCGGGGCGGGTCGGCGATCGAGAGGTGACGATCATCGACGCCTTTGAGGCCGTCGGTGCCTGCGTTCGCGGTTTGATCAGTCGCGAGGCCGTCACCGAGATCGAAAAGGCGATCTGTCCGGGCGAGGGTGCCTGTGGCGGGATGTACACCGCCAACACCATGGCCAGTGCCGCTGAGGCGTTGGGCATGTCGCTGCCTGGTTCTGCCGCACCGCCAGCCGTCGATCGCCGCCGCGACGGCTTTGCGCGCAAGAGTGGCATGGCGGTGGTGGAGATGCTGCGGCAGGGCATCACGGCGCGCAAGATCCTCACCAAGGAAGCATTCGAGAATGCCATCGCGGTCACGATGGCGTTCGGCGGCTCGACCAATGCCGTGCTGCATCTGCTGGCGATCGCCAACGAGGCCGAGGTGGATCTCGAGCTCGACGACTTCGTACGCATCGGGCGCAAGGTGCCCCACCTGGGTGACCTCAAGCCGTTCGGCAAGTACGTGATGAACGATGTGGACCGAGTCGGGGGAGTGCCGGTGGTGATGAAGGCTCTGCTCGACGCGGGCCTGCTCAACGGAGACTGCCTCACAGTGACCGGCAAGACCATGGCGGAGAACCTCAGCGATATTGCGCCGCCTGATGTGGACGGCACCATCGTGCGCGCGTTGGACAACCCGATCCACCCGACAGGTGGCATCACCATCCTGCGTGGGTCACTGGCGCCCGAGGGTGCTGTGGTGAAGAGCGCCGGGTTCGACACCGAGGTGTGGAAGGGCACTGCCCGGGTCTTCGATGGCGAACGAGCGGCGATGGACGCTCTCGAGAACGGCACCATCGCCGCCGGCGATGTCGTGGTGATTCGCTATGAGGGTCCCAAAGGTGGTCCTGGGATGCGGGAGATGTTGGCGATCACGGCCGCGATCAAGGGCGCGGGCTTGGGCAAGGATGTCATGTTGATCACTGACGGTCGTTTCTCCGGAGGTACCACCGGCCTCTGCGTCGGCCACATTGCACCCGAGGCGGCCGACGCGGGGCCGATCGCATTGTTGGCGGACGGAGACGAGATTGTGCTGGATGTCGCGAACGGCCGGTTAGACGTCGCGCTCGACCCGGCGGACTTGCAGCGCCGGCGCGACGCTTGGAGTCCGACGCCCAGGCCGGCGCCGCGCGGAGTCCTGGCCAAGTACGTCAAGCTGGTTCGGTCGGCCAATGTCGGCGCTATCTGCGGCTGATCAGTCATCGAGCCGACGGTCAGCGGATCGTATGAGTCGTTCCGCGACGCGGAGCTGTCGCCGGCGCTCGCTACGGTCAAGACGTGAACCCGCAGATCGACGTTGAGGAGCGGCGAGCTCGACTGGCCGAGCGGCACAGATTGTTGCCGCGTACCCGGACCGATGACCTCCCGCAGATAGCCGATGGTCTGGTGGCCCTGCACTCTTCAGACCCGGTCACTGTGTTCTTGTCGGCCATGGCACGGATGGCTCATCCCTCGATTACGGCGGTTGAGCAGGCGCTGTACGTCGATCGCAGCCTGATCCGCCACCACGGCATGCGCCGTACCCTCTGGGTGGCGACACCACCCGTCGTCCAGCTGATGCACGCGGCCGCGACTCGCGACCTGCTCGCCAACGAGCGTCGGCGCACCTCCCAGCTTCTCGCCGCGAGTGGTGTCGAGGATCCTGAACAATGGCTGGCTGACGCGGAGCAGCAAGTGCTGGCCGATCTTCGCGAGCATGGTCCGAGCACCGCCAGGGAGATCGGCCTACGGGTCGAGGCCTTGCGGCAGCGGCTACAGCTGGCACCCGGCAAGTCGTACGCGGGTGTGCAGTCGGCCCACAGCCGCGTGCTCTACATTCTCGGTTTCGCCGGCAAGATGTTGCGAGGCCAGCCGAGTAACTGGATCAATGGCGCCTACCGGTACGTCGCGGCCGAGTCCTGGCTGCCGGGCGGGCTTGGAGATCTTGACCCGGGGCGGGCGGCAGCCGAGCTGGCCGCACGGTGGTTGCGGAGATTCGGTCCGGCGACGACAGTCGATCTGCAGTGGTGGATGGGCTGGACGTTGCGCCGTACGAAGCAGGCGCTGACCGACTGTGGAGCGGCGGAGGTCGACCTGGAAGATGGGACTGGTTGGCTGGCAGCCGACGATGCCCCGGTCAGAGCAGTCGAGTCCTGGGTGGCGGTCCTTCCTGGGCTCGACCCGACGATCATGGGCTGGAAGCAACGCGATTGGTACCTGCCACGCACATCGTCGGAGGTGTTCGACAGTGTGGGAAACGGCGGCCCCAGCTTGTGGATTGATGGGCGTGTGGTGGGCGCCTGGGCGCAGATGAAGGACGGAAGCATCCACAGCCACTATTTCGAGCGGGTCGCGGCCGCTCGCCGACGCGAGATCGACGAGCGAATTGCCGAGCTCAAGTCCTGGATCGGTGACACTCGATTTTCCATGCGATTCCCGGGCGACATCCACGCCCGCTTACTGGGAAGCCGAACGGTGAGGGGCGTGCCTGCAAGGCGCGCTGACAAGGACGCGGCACCCTAAGAGCGAATGAGGGAGGGCGGGAGCCACCTACGCTGGCGAAATGAGGGCGCAAGCGGGAGCGGCCGCCCTGGTCGTGGCAATACTCACCGGTTGTCAGGCATCGGAGCTGGCAAAACAGCGGACGCCGGAATCGGCTACGTCCTCGCCGGTGCCCAGTTCTGCTTCACCCAAGCAAACGCCGACAACCGGCAGGCACGAGCCCTCGTCGACCAATTCGATGCCATTGGCGCTTGTGGTGAACGCCACCCGCCCGACGGCTGACGTACGACTTGCCGATGCACGTCGAGTGGTCGCGTCGGGAGCTACCCGGTGGTCAGCCATCGGGCAATCAGGTGGCCAGATGCGAGTTCTCACCACCAGGGACCGGCGGGCAGCTGATGTGCTTCGTGCGGTTCGGGCAAACCTGAACGTGCTCGGTATCGTCCCGGCCAGCGCCGTGGATCCGCGAGTACGCGCGCTGACGGTCGACGGTCGACATCCGCTTCGAGAACCACAGCGCTATCCGCTCCGTACGGCCTCCGCAGGCCCCGTTCCTGAAGTCACCACGATCGCCGCTGTTGGCGACATCATGTTGGGGCGCCGGGTCGGCGATCGGCACCGAGCCGATCCAGCTGCGCCGCTCAAGCCGCTTGCCAAGCGGTTGGCTGGTGCCGAGATCACGGTCGGCAACTTCGAGTCGACCCTGTCTACCGCCGGCTCACCCACCCAGGGAGGCGACTCCTTTGCAGCCAGCCCGCGGATCACCTCTGGGCTACGAGCCGCCGGATTCGATCTGCTCTCCCTGGCAAACAACCATGTGGGTGACTACGGCGACCGAGCGTTGCGCCAGACTTTGGCCCGCTTCGCCAAGTCCAAGATCAACACCGTCGGAGCGGGACGCGATCTTGCGCAGGCCGGCCGTCCGGTGATCATGGAACGCGACGGTGTACGCGTCGGCTTCGTGGCGGTCGACTCGATCGGCGAGAGCCCGGCGGCCACGCGCGCAAAGGCCGGCACCAATCGGTTGAACATGCCACCGCGTACCGGACCGCTGGACCGTTCGGCGCTGCGGCGTATCACCTCAGACATCCGGGCACTCGACAAGCAGGTTGACGTCGTGATCGTGCTGACGCACTGGGGCACTCAGTACACCCATCGTCCCGAGCCAAGCCAGCGGCTGGCCGCCCAGGCATTCGCGGATGCCGGAGCGGATCTGGTGATCGGAGGGCATCCGCACTGGGTCCAGGGCTGGGAGATGGCTGGGTCTGCAGTGGTCGTGCATTCGCTGGGCAACTTCGTCTTCGACATGGACTTCCAGACCAAGACCCGGGAGGGCATCTTCCTCGAGATCGTGATCTGGGGAGACACCGTGAGAGCGGTCGAACCTGTGCCGTACGTGATCGACGCGGCTTTCGCCCCTCGGCTCATTCGGGGCAGTCGGGCGGAGCGCATCCTCGCCGACGTCTGGCAGACCAGCCGCGGTCCGTTTGCGCTGACCTCATAAGTCCTGGCGCTAGTTGAGTGATCGCAACCACGCCCACATCGTCCGGCCAACCCGATCGAGCTGACGCCGGTCGACGACCCGAGGTACGTCGCCTGGAGAGTGATAGCCGGCATACGGAATGCTGCCGAGCCGGACGGCCGGAATCCCAGCCTTTGCATACGACCAGTGGTCGCTGGTGTAGTTGGTGCAGGTTCGGGTGGGAATATCGACGCGACGCGCCGCCGCTCGTACAGCGTCGCGGACTCGATTGCCGTTGCCGTTCGCCGTGCAGACCGGTACGTAGCCGGCAGGTACGCCGACCCGGTCCAGGGACACCATGGCCAGGACCGCGCGACGTTCGGAGCGATTCAGTTCGGCCACGTGCTGCCGCGAGCCGAAGTGGTGCAGGGCATCACCACTGCCGCGCGGTTCTTCCGCGCCGAACGCGATGAACTGCACCGGCAGTGCCGCCGGCTGCTGGCTCACCATCTCGGCCAGCTGCAGCATGACGGCGATTCCGGACGCGTTGTCCTCCGCGCCCGGCGCCTCCGGCACGGTATCCAGGTGGGCGCCGACCACGACGTACGGCTCGCTCGCGTCGAAACCCTTCGGTTCGGCGATCACGTTGACGGAGGTCCCGCGGCGTACCGGCGTGCCCCAGGAATTGCCGGCGGGCACCCGCACCTTGGTCCGTCTGACGTGATAGCCGAGACGCTCGAAGCGGGTTTCGACAAATGTTGCCGCTTCGGCGAAGTTGCGAGAGGTTGCTTCCCGCGGGCCGATCTCCTCAGCCAAGTGGACGATGTCCCGCATGGCGGCACGGGCGTCCATGGAGGGTCGCGGATTGGTTGACTGTTGGGGACTGGAAGCTGCTGTCCGGGCTGGTGAGGGAGCAGGAGTGTTGCCGCTCGGCGCCGCTGGCGTACTCCTCGCCAAGGTTGAGGAGTCGACATCTGGTGGGCCCGGCGGTGGGGGAGAGCAGCAAGGTCCGAAAACGATCAAAGAGAGTGCGGCGAGCAGGGCACGGCCCATTCACCGACACTACGTCGCCGAAAGCACGCCATTACTAGGGCATCCGAGCGTCCATCCGGATCGCAAGACACCGCGCCACGGCTAATTGGTCTGCCACCCGCGGGCGGCTATTGTTACGGCGTGCGCATTGCAGGAACCATTCTCCTCGTACGTCAGCGTGTCGGCTGAGCACAGCTCAATCCACCGACACGCTCCCTCGTCTGCATCAGCAGCGGGGGTTTTTTCTTGGCGCGGAGACCTGCGGTCGCAGGCGTAACATCCACAACGGAGTGCCCCCCAGAGAAAGAAATCAACGGGCGGGATTCATCAGGGCAAGGAGACCCGAGATGTCTGACAACGACAGAGCCGATGAGCTGACCGGAGCGCAGTCTCTCGTCAGGTCGCTCGAGCACGTAGGGGCAGACGTGGTATTCGGGATTCCAGGTGGCGCGATCCTTCCCGCGTACGACCCGCTGTACGACTCCGAGAAGGTCCGCCACATTCTGGTGCGCCACGAGCAGGGTGCCGGCCATGCGGCCGAAGGCTATGCCATGGTGACCGGGAAGGTCGGCGTCTGCATGGCAACCTCCGGTCCCGGCGCAACCAATCTCGTGACGCCGATCGCGGACGCCCACATGGACTCGGTGCCAATCGTGGCCATCACCGGCCAGGTGGCCAGCGCGGCCATCGGCACCGATGCGTTTCAGGAAGCCGATATCCGCGGCATTACCATGCCGATCACCAAGCACAGCTTCTTGATCACCAACCCTGCGGACATCGCCCCAGCGATAGCGTCGGCGTTCCACATCGCCGGCACCGGCCGCCCGGGACCCGTGCTGGTCGACATCGCCAAGGACGCTCTGCAGGCGCGGACACGATTCGAATGGCCACGGCAGCTGGATCTTCCGGGATACCACCCGGTGACCAGGCCGCACGGCAAGCAGGTCCGTGAAGCAAGCCAGCTGATTGCCGAGTCGCGCCGACCAGTGCTGTATATCGGTGGCGGTGTGGTGAAGGCTCGCGCCTGGTCGGAGCTGAAGGAGCTTGCGGAGCTCACCGGAATCCCCGTGATCACGACGCTGATGGCCCGCGGTGTCTTTCCCGACAGCCACCCGCAGAACTTGGGCATGCCAGGCATGCATGGCACAGTCGCCGCAGTCGGGGCTTTGCAGCGCAGTGACCTGCTGATCGCGCTTGGCACCCGCTTCGACGATCGGGTCACCGGCAAGTTGTCCACCTTTGCTCCGCTGGCCAAGGTCATCCACGCCGACATCGACCCGGCCGAGATCTCCAAGAACCGGGTCGCGGATGTGCCCATCGTGGGTGACTGCAAAGAGGTGATCTCGCAGCTGATCAGTCTGCTCAAGCGGGAGCGTCCACTGGCGATCGACGAGTGGGCCAACTACTTACAAGATCTCAAGCGGCGCTACCCAACCGGCTATGACGAGCCCGAGGACGGCAGCCTGTCGCCACAGCATGTGATCAAGCGGATCGGTGAGATCACCGGCCCGGACGCCTACTATGCGGCTGGCGTGGGGCAACACCAGATGTGGGCGTCGCACTACCTGCCGTGGGAACTGCCGGGTCGCTGGCTCAATTCAGGCGGCCTGGGCACCATGGGGTACTGCGTGCCCGCGGCGATGGGCGCCAAGGTCGGCGTACCCGACAAGATCGTCTGGGGAATCGACGGAGACGGCTGCTTCCAGATGACCAACCAGGAACTCACGACCTGCGCCCTGGAGGGGATCCCGATCAAGATCGCGGTGATCAACAATCAGAGTCTCGGTATGGTGCGGCAGTGGCAGACCCTGTTCTACGAAGGCCGCTACTCCAACACAGACCTCAAGACCAACCGGATCCCCGACTTCGGAAAGCTCGCTGAAGCGATGGGCTGCGTCGGCCTGCGAGCCGAGGATCCGTCGGATGTCGACACGGTGATCGAGAAGGCGAACTCGATCAACGATGTGCCTGTCGTGGTGGAGTTCGTCGTCCACAAGGACGCCATGGTCTGGCCGATGGTTGCCGCGGGCACCAGCAACGACGAGATCAAGGTTGCGCGCGACATGGCGCCGAAGTGGGACCAGGAGGAGCTGTAATGGCCACAAGTCCCAGCACGCACACCCTGAGCGTTCTCGTCCAGAACAAGCCCGGGGTCCTGGCCCGAATTGCTGGCCTGATCTCGCGGCGCGGCTACAACATCGAGTCCCTCGCGGTCGGGCCAACCGAATCGCCGGAGATGTCGCGAATGACCCTCCAGGTCAATGTCGAGGACGTTGTTTTGGAACAGATCACCAAGCAACTCAACAAGTTGATCGAGGTGCTCAAGATCGTTGAGCTGGAGGACAGCGCAGTACGCCGCGAGCTCGTGCTAGTCAAGGTCAGGGCGACTGCGGAGACTCGCAGTCAGCTGATCGAGATCATCGGACTCTTCGGTGCCAAGGCGGTCGACCTCACGGCAGAGATCATCACCGTCGAGGCCACCGGAAGCCCGCCCAAGCTGGCGGCGCTGCTCGACCTGCTGGAGCCCTATGGGATTCGTGAGCTCGTCCAGTCCGGCCTCGTCGCTCTAGGCCGGGGCAATCGATCACTCACTGATCGCAACCAGCGCACCGAGCGCCTCAAGGCCGTTCGCACTGGCTAGCTGCGCGCCGCGAGCCTGTGTTAGATGCATCTCGAGCCTGTGACACGTGCCCCGAGCTTGTCTAAGGGCGCCTTCAAGGCCGCAGCCGCCGTGCGCTAACTTTCACCAGCACCAACTCACGCAAGGGAGAACTACGAAGTGCCTGCAGAGATGTTTTACGACGGAGATGCCGACCTGTCGTTGATCCAGGGGCGCAATGTCGCCGTGCTGGGATTCGGCAGCCAGGGCCATGCCCACGCATTGTCGCTGCGCGACTCCGGCGTGGACGTACGCGTCGGTCTGCCGGAAGGCAGCAAGAGCCGTGCGAAGGCGGAGGCCCAGGGCCTTCGCGTGCTGGCTCCGTACGAGGCATGCGAGGAAGCCGACCTGATCATGGTGCTGACGCCGGATCCGGCGCAGCGCAAGGTTTACGCTACGGCGATCGAGCCAAACCTGGTTCCCGGCGACGCACTGTTCTTCAGCCACGGCTTCAACATTCGCTTCGGCTACATCAAGCCTCCAGAGGGTGTTGATGTTGCGCTGGTCGCGCCCAAGGGTCCGGGTCACCTGGTCCGACGCGAGTACTCCGAAGGTCGCGGCGTACCTGTGCTCGTCGGGGTTGAGCAGGATGCCTCCGGCAAGGCGTGGGAACTAGCGCTCTCGTACGCGAAAGCCATTGGTGGGCTGCGTGCCGGTGGCATCAAGACAACGTTCACCGAAGAGACCGAGACGGATCTGTTCGGCGAGCAGGCCGTGCTCTGCGGTGGTGTATCCGCACTGGTCACAGCCGGCTTCGACACTCTCACGGCGGCTGGGTACCAGCCGGAAGTGGCCTACTTCGAGTGCCTCCACGAGCTGAAGCTGATCGTGGACCTGATGTATGAAGGCGGCATCGCAAAGCAGCGCTGGAGTGTCTCCGACACAGCCGAGTATGGGGACTACGTCTCCGGCCCGCGGATCATCGACGACCACGTGCGGGAGAGCATGAAGGGCGTGCTTGCCGACATCCAGGACGGCTCGTTCGCCGCTCGCTTTATCAATGATCAAGATGCTGGTGCACCGGAGTTCACAGCATTCCGGGAAGCCGCGGAGAAGCATCCGATCGAGGGCGTCGGTCGTGAGCTGCGAGATCTCATGTCGTGGGTGAAGACCCACGACGACGACTACGTGGAAGGCACGGCGGCTCGTTGAACTTCGCTGCAGCCGGGAAGCGAGTGCGGGGGCAATTCGTAACTGATCGGCGGAGCTAAAGATCTTGAATCTTGCCTACTGCGGGCTGAACGGTGCCGCCAAGTCTGGTAAGCCCCGCCTGGGCGCTAGCTTCACGCAACGCCAGACAGTGCTCCGGCGAGCGCCGCGACTACCGGGACTTGATCACCATGCCGATAACCCGCGAGCCATCGGTGCGAACGGCGGTGCCGATCATATAGAGCCGACCGCTCGGTTCATCGGATTCGTCGAGGGCGTCCTCGTTCGCCATTACGCAGGGGTGACGCATCCCCTCGGTGTTGATGGGCGCGGGAAGCTCATCGATGCATTTGCCGAACGCCTGCTTCAGCTCGGTCAGTGCTTGATCGGAGGACACCGACGGTACCTCGACCACCGCTTCCATCTGGTAGTCGTGGGTTGCGTGGTAGCGTCCGGCGACCACGGAACTATCGTCCGGAAGGTTGACGTCGCCGAAGTACTCCACGTCGGCGAGGGTCATCGGTGAGCAGGTGTAGCCAGCGAGTTCGTTCTTGCAGGTCGAGCCGCGATCTGTCGTGAAGCTGAAATAGGGCACGCCCCAGCCGCCGGCGTACTGGACAAGAATCGCCAAAGCGACCGCCACCGACCCAAGCATCAAGATCATGCCAGCAAGCACGCGCAAGAATTTGTGCGGCCGGACGGTTCCAGGCCGAGGGCGTCTCCTGGACATAGGCTAAGGGTGCCCGAGGCATGTAGCCGTCGTATATAAACCTGCGGCATCGATTTGATCACAAATGTCACCGCAGCGGGCCCGGCTACTTCTTGACGGCGATCACCACTGATGTGTCCTCGGCGACCATCACGTCAACGCTTGTGAAGCGTTCGTCGGACAGCCAGTCCAGACGTAAGGTATCCACTCGACCACCCTCGAGAGGTGGCCACGTCGGGCAGGGAGTGAAGTCGTCCAAAACGATCATGCCGCCCTCCCGAACCAGCTCGACGATCCGTTCTCTGGGCCAACCTTTTGCACTGGTGGCGTCCATGAAGATCAGCGAGAAGGGCGCGTGCTCGGCGAGACTGCTCCAGTCCGCATGCATGACGTCGATGTCGTCACCGGCGAACATATCCATCACCCCGTGCGCCAGCTCCGGGTCGAGCTCGGCGGTGATCACCCGAGTAGTCTTCGGCGCTCCGCTCCGCAACCAGGCTGCACCAACTCCACATCCCGTCCCGCACTCCGCGATAGTTCCGGTCCGAGTAGCTGCCAACGCGGCAAGCAATCGGCCGGTCTCGGTACGCGATGCCTGCATGTAGCCGCGCTCCAACGACAGGCGAAGTGCCCTGATCACCAGCTCGGGCAACTCGGGAGGGGCGCTCACTTCAACAGTCTGGCAGTAATGCTCACAGGGGTCCCTGGTTCCACGATGTGGAACAGACGTGCGGACCAGCTGCGTCAGAAACGCACGTGCACGTCCGCTCCCGACGCGATACACGCGTTGCAACCTGTGTATCGCGTACGCAACGCACGTGCACGTGCGTTTCTACAGGCGCCGGTCCGGTTGTGTGTTCCACGATGTGGAATAGACGAGCTAAATAGATGGGCACAAGATAGTCGGGCGTCCTACTATTTTCTTGCTTCGATTCATCGATTCGTGGGAAAACCTCCCATCGACAAGCTCAGGACAGCTCATGTACGACATGTATCCGGACGCATGGACGGTCGCCGCCGACCGTCGGCATCAGGTGCACGCCGACCATCCTCGGCGACGTGCCCGTAAGGAACACTCGGTCGTACCCGCGATTCTCCAGGCGCGAGCCCACAAGGCTCGCGACGCCGGCTGAGCTTGCTTTAGACGGCCGGTCGTTTGGCGGTCGAGCGGAGCAATCAAATCGCTGCCGCGATTGCGTCACCAATTTCGCTCGTCGTTCGGGTCCGCCCAGGCGTACGCGCCGCGATATCCGCCACGACCGCTCGTTCGATCCGCGCCGCTTCTTCGGAGAGCCCACAGTGATCCAGCAACAGTGCCACCGAGAGGATGGTCGCCGTCGGGTCAGCGATGCCCTGCCCGGCGATGTCGGGAGCCGACCCATGGACGGGCTCGAACATCGAAGGAAAGCGACGGTCCGGGTTGATGTTTCCGCTTGCCGCCAGGCCGATTCCGCCGGTGACCGCCGCAGCAAGATCAGTAAGGATGTCACCGAAGAGGTTGTCGGTCACGATGACGTCAAAGCGTGCCGGGTCGGTGACGAGGAAGATCGTGGCGGCATCAACATGCAGATAGTCGGTGGCGACCTCCGGGTAGTCAGCCGCGACCGCGTTGAACACTCGGTTCCACAGCCCACCCGCATTGACGAGGACATTGTGCTTGTGGACCAATGTGATCTTGTTGCGGCGCCTTGTCGCGCGGTCGAATGCATCGCGGATGACTCGCTGCACCCCGTACGCGGTGTTCACGCTTACCTCGGTCGCAATTTCCTGCGGAGTTCCAGCGCGCACCAGGCCGCCATTGCCGCAGTAGAGGCCTTCGGTTCCCTCGCGCACGACGACGAAGTCGATGTCTTTGCCGGTGATCAGCTGATCGGAGAGTGGGGTCGGTACGCCCGGATAGAGCCGGCTCGGCCGGAGGTTCACGTAGTGCTCGAACGCGAAGCGCAGCTTCAACAGCAGGCCGCGTTCCAGCAGTCCGCTGGGTACGTCGGTCGCGCCGGGAGCGGCGCCGACGGCGCCGAACAAGATCACGTCCGTATCGGCGAGCTCATCCAGAACGGAGTCCGGCAGCACCTCGCCGGTCCGCTGCCAGCGGTTGGCTCCGAGGTCGTAGCTGGTCGGTACGAAAATGCCAGGTCCCGTCACGGCATCGAGCACCTTGAGCCCTTCGGCGACTACTTCGGGGCCAATCCCGTCCCCGCCGATCACTGCCAAGGTGAAGGCTCCGGCAGTCTGCGGCCGGACCGTGGGACGAACATCGGCATCAGGCGTGGTACTTACGTGGGTCACCGGCGCATCGTAGCTGCCGCGGAATCACTGCTGCGATCAGATCTCAGAGGACTGCCGGGTAGCGTGACCGCCAAAAGCACAGGTGCGGGCCTTAGCCCACACCACGACGGAAAGCGACAGATGTGAGCCTTCATTTCGAACTCCGGGCCAACCCGAACCCGCGTAGCCAGAGCGAACGCGCCGCGATATTGGCCGACCCCGGATTTGGGATGTACTTCACCGATCACATGGCGGTAGCAACCTGGACTGCTGCCGATGGCTGGCATGACTCCGCGGTCGTGCCATACGCGCCTTTCTCACTCGACCCTGCGACCGCCGTGCTGCACTACGCCCAGGCGGTGTTCGAGGGGCTCAAGGCGTACCGGCACGCCGACGGCACGATTTGGACCTTCCGTTCTGACCAGAACGCCGAACGAATGGTTCGCTCAGCTCAGCGGCTCGCCCTTCCGACGCTGCCGCCCGAAGACTTTCTGTGCAGTATTGATGAGCTTGTCGCCGCCGAAATCGAGTGGGTGCCAACAGCCCCTGAGCAGAGCCTCTACCTGCGGCCGTTCATGTTCGCCACGGAGGCCTTCCTCGGCGTACGGCCCGCGAAGCGAGTCACCTATTGCTGCATCGCCAGCCCTGCCGGCACCTACTTTGCCTCCGGCGTGCAGCCCATCAGCATCTGGATCTCGACGCTGTATTCACGCTCGGCGCCGGGCGGTACCGGCGCGGCGAAATGCGGGGGCAATTACGCAGCGAGCCTGCTACCGCAGCAGGAGGCGTTCGACCATGGATGCGATCAGGTGATGTTTGCCGATGCCGCCGAGCACTGCTGGTTGGAAGAGCTGGGCGGCATGAACGTCTATCTGATCACCAGCGACAACGAATTGATCACCCCCGAGCTCACCGGCTCGATCCTCGAGGGCGTCACTCGTGATTCGATCTTGACGCTAGCCGCTGAATTCGGGCTGACTCCGATCGAGCGCCGAATCGGTATCGACGAACTGCTGGACGGTATCGGATCGGGGAAGGTGACCGAGCTCTTTGCCTGCGGCACAGCCGCCGTCGCAACTCCCATCGGCACGCTGAAAAACGAGACCGGCAGCTACCAGGTCGGCTCGGGTGCGAGCGGCGAGACCACCCTCGCGATTCGTCAGCGGCTGCAGGACATCCAGTACGGCCGTGCGGAGGATAAGTACGGCTGGCTCCGCCGCGTCCTCTGACACCTCCGACTCGTCAGCGTCGGTGGCTGCTCTGGCCACCACAGACGCTGACACTCGGCGTACCCGACTGGCAATTTCGGCAGATCTGGGGAACACTGTGGGCATGCGGTTCCTGGTGGTGATTATTTGTTAGCGCGCTGAGCACCGTTCGGCGCGCGCAACCTCCTGTCCATACACGGGAGGTTTTTTCATGCCAGGACAAACCAGGACATCCAACCAAATCGACTAAGAGGATCGAATGTCTTCCCAGCTAAGGCCCAAACCCGCCGAGTTTCATGTCTTCGACACCACGCTGCGCGACGGTTCGCAGCAGGAGGGTCTCAACCTCTCGGTGCCCGACAAACTCACGATTGCGGCCTTGCTCGACGAGCTGGGCGTCGGGTTCATCGAGGGTGGATGGCCGGGCGCCAATCCGAACGACACCTCCTTCTTCGCCGCTATGGCTGACGGAGCTCTGCGATTGCGGAATGCCGAGCTGGTGGCTTTCGGCTTTACCCGACGGGTCGGTATGAAAGCTGCCGATGACCCAATGACGGCAGCCGTCCGGGACTCACGAGCGCCGATCGCGTGCATCGTGGCCAAGAGTCACGACCGGCATGTCGAGCAAGCGCTGCGCACCACCCTGGCCGAGAACCTGGCGATGATCTCTGACACCGTGCGGCATCTACGCGCCGAGGGCCAGCGGGTCTTCGTCGACTGCGAACACTTCTTCGATGGATACCGCGAGAATCCGGCGTACGCACTGGAGGCCATACGCGCCGCAGCAGAGGCGGGCGCCGAGGTCGTAGTGCTCTGCGATACCAACGGGGGCATGTTGCCACCGTGGATCGGGGAGATCGTGACAGCGGCGAACGAGGTCGGCGTTCCGTTGGGCATCCACACCCACAACGACTCCGGCTGTGCCGTTGCCAACGCACTGGCTGCAGTGGACGCCGGCGTCATGCACGTGCAAGGCACAGTCAACGGCTACGGCGAGCGCACCGGCAATGCCGAGCTGTTGTCTGTGATCGCCAATCTCGAACTCAAGTACGGCTGGCCGCTGCTTCCGGCCGGCTCGCTGCGGGAGGCAACCCGCCTCGCGCATGCCATCGCAGAGGTGACGAACGTTCCACCGAGCGCTCGTCAGCCTTATGTTGGTTTGTCGTCCTTCGCTCACAAGGCGGGGCTGCACGCCAGCGCGATCAAAGTGGATCCCAACCTCTACCAGCACATCGACCCTGCCCTTGTCGGCAATGACATGCGCATGCTTGTCTCCGAAATGGCGGGTCGGGCGAACATCCAGATCAAGGGTGAGGAGTTGGGATTCGATCTGTCCGACCGCGAACTTGCGGCCCGGATCACCGACCGGGTGAAGGATGCTGAAGCAGCCGGGTACACCTACGAGGCGGCGGATGCCAGCTTCGAGCTACTGCTGCGGCGGGAGCTTGGGCAGCTGTCCGAGTACTTCCAGGTGCATTCCTGGCGCGTCTTCACCCAGTCGACACATGGCCAAGAGACCGACACCGAGTGCACAGTACGGCTGACCGCCAAGGGGCAGAGTCAGCGAGTGGTGGGCGAGGGGAACGGTCCGGTCAATGCTCTCGATCACGCCTTACGTAATGCGCTGCGCCCGGCCTACCCTTCGGTAGAGAAGCTCGAATTGATCGACTACAAGGTCCGAATCCTTGATCAGGGCCACGGCACCGACGCGACCGTACGGGTGCTCATCCAGACCACCGACGGTCTCAGCGCCTGGACGACCGTCGGGGTTGGCCAGAACATCATCGAGGCCTCCTGGGAAGCACTCTGCGATGCGTACCTCTACGGATTGATCCATGCCGACGACGAACCCGAATTGTCAGCGTCTCAGCTTGCTATAGCCCGCTGAGACGCCGACAAGTCGGGCTAGGCAATGCGATCAAGGATCAGCTCTCGCGCTGCTGGCGCGGTGTCGCCAATCACGTAGGCATTCGCCAGGACTTCCCGGGCTCGGCTGAAGCGTTCTGGCGTATCGGTATGCAAGGTGAACAACGGCTGACCCGCCCGTACGCGCGCGCCGGGCTTGGCGTGCAGCACCACTCCGGCTCCCGGTTGCACGGCATGCTCCTTACGCGCGCGGCCAGCTCCGAGCCGCCAGGCCGCCTCGCCCACTGCCAGCGCGTCCAAGGACTGCAACACTCCGTCCCGGTCTGCGGTGATCACGTCGCTTTCGCGCGCAGTCGGCAGGTCCGCGTCAGGATCGCCGCCTTGTGCCTTGATCATGGAACGCCAGACGTCCATAGCCACGCCAGACGCCAGCAGATCTGCCGGCTCATGATCATCCCGTCCCACTGCTGTGATCATTTCCCGGGCCAGGGCGATAGTGAGCTCAACCACGTCGGGCGGGCCACCGCCGGCCAACACCTCGACGGATTCGGAAACCTCCAAGGCGTTTCCCGCAGTCAACCCAAGCGGAGTCGACATGTCGGTCAGCAGTGCCATGGTGCTCACCCCGGCGGCTTCGCCGATCTCGACCATCGTTTGTGCGAGTTCATGGCCCGACTCGAGCGTCTTCATGAAGGCGCCCGACCCGACCTTGACGTCCAGCACGAGAGCGTCGCAGATCGTCGCAAGTTTCTTGCTCATGATCGAGGAAGCAATCAAGGGGATTGACTCGACAGTGCCCGTCACGTCTCGGAGTGCATAGAGCTTCATGTCGGCAGGCACCAGCCCGGGTCCAGCCGCGCAGATCATGGCACCAACGTCGCTCAGCTGACCCCGCATCTCCTGATAGGTCAGCGAGGCCCGCCAGCCAGGAATCGATTCAAGCTTGTCCAGCGTCCCACCTGTGTGGCCGAGCCCGCGCCCAGAGACTTGCGGTACCGCCACTCCGCAAGCGGCAACCAGCGGCGCTAGCGGCAGCGTGATCTTGTCGCCCACCCCGCCCGTGGAGTGCTTGTCGACCTTGGGCCTGGGAACATCGGAGAAGTCCAGGCGCTCCCCGGTGTTGATCATGGCCTCGGTCCAGCGGTTCAGCTCACGTCCGCTCAGCCCGCGGAATAGCACTGCCATAGCCAACGCGGCCATCTGCTCATCGGCGACCTGGTCTGCGGTGTACGCGGTGATCAACCAGTCGATTTGCGCATCGCTCAGTTCGCCGCCGTCGCGCTTGGTGCGAATCAGGTCGACCGCGTGGAATGCCGCCGCCTCGGTGGGAATGTCCGCGGCGCTCATGCACCGAAGTATGCCGTGTTCAATTGCTCCGCTCGCGCAAGCCTCGCTCTGTCTGTTGGCTCGCTCCGCTCGCTGCGATGTTCGCTTGGGAGCCGCCGTCTTCGTTGCATCCGACGAAACCACCATGACGGAGAATCAGCTCTGTTCTGGAGGGGTTTCGTCGGCTCCTCCTCCAGATCGGCGGCGCGAACATCGCGGGCGCGGATCGCGCGGTGCAGCCGCCTACTTCGTCGTCGCTCGCAGACGATAAAGCGTGTCCGCTCACTCCTCCTTGCATGCTCGCGCCGCGCGCTAAGGCTGTCGCTTGTTAGCCGCTGCCTTCCTCACTCACTCGCAGACGAAGGACGTGTCCGCTCGCTCGTTCGTCCAGGACAGCGGCGCGCCATCTGGCTCAGCACGCGGCGCGCGTCCCGGGGTCGGACATGGCTACGCTTGGCCGGTGCGCATTGCCCGTTTCGCCGCTGGCGGAGACCCGCAGTACGGAGTCGTCGAACTTGCGGAGGACGGTGGGCGTTATCCCGACACCGTGTCGGTCTTGACCGGCGATCCGATGGCCATGACGGTCAAGCTGACGGGGGAGCGTCGGGAACTCGATGCCGTTCGCCTGTTGGCGCCGGTGATTCCGCGGAGCAAGATCGTCGCCGCCGGCCGAAACTATGCCGTGCACGCGGCCGAGATGGGCGAGGAAGTACCGCAAACTCCGCTCACCTTCTTCAAGCCGAACACGTCGGTGATCGGGCCGGGAGAGCCCATCATCTACCCGGCCGCTAGCCGAGAGGTGAGCTATGAAGGCGAGCTGGCCGTCGTGATCGGCCGGATTTGCAAGGAGGTCCCGGTCGCTCGGGTACCCGAGGTGATCTTCGGCTATACCGTCGCCAACGACGTCACCGCTCGTGATCTGCAGCGGACCGATGGGCAATGGGCGCGAGCCAAGGGCTACGACACGTTCTGCCCGCTTGGGCCCTGGATCACCACACATCAGCAGCTCGACGAGGTTGCAGCCCTTGCGATTCGCACCACACTGGACGGTGAGCAGCGCCAGGACGGCAACACCAAAGACATGATCTTCACGGTCCCCGAGCTAGTGGCCTACATCTCCTCCTACACCACACTGCTGCCGGGCGATGTGATCCTGACCGGCACGCCCGCCGGTGTCGGCCCCATGCTGCCGGGACAAGTGGTCAGTGTCGACATCGAGGGAATCGGCACCCTGACCAACCCGGTCGTGAGCGCGGCACCGGATGAGCAGGCGAACGAGGCGGAGCAGTGACCGACAGCAATACCAAAGCTCGTGATGACTCGGATGTGCTCGGCGACCTGGCACCCGGTCAGGTGCGCGTACGGTTTCCCCCGTCTCCGACAGGCAACCTCCATGTCGGCAACGTGCGGAGCGCCTTGTTCAACTGGGTATTTGCCAGGCACTACGGGGGAACCTTCGTGCTGCGGGTGGAGGACACCGATGCGGGGCGGAATCTCGAGGAGTCATACCAGGGCCTCTACGATTCGCTCAGCTGGCTGGGCCTGAATTGGGACGAGGGACCGCTGGTTGGCGGCCCGTACGGTCCCTATATCCAGACCGAGCGGGGTGATATCTATCGGGAGGTCGTTGGCAAGTTGCTCGCGGCCAGGCTGGCGTACCGATGCTTTTGCACCCGGGAAGAGATCGAGGCGCGGGAAGCGGCTCGGCCAGCGGGCGCGCCGTCGGGCTATGACGGGTTCTGTCGCAACCTCAGCGAGCAGCGGATCGCGGAACTAGACGCGCTATCAGTTCCGTCGGTAGTACGGATGCGGGTACCCGAGGAAGATATTGCCTTCGACGACCTGGTCCGCGGGCCGGTGCGGTTTGCGGCCGCGCACGTACCTGACTACGTCATCGTGCGGAGCAATGGTGAACCGCTCTACACGCTGGTCAACCCCCTCGACGACTCGTTGATGGAGATCACCCACGTGCTCCGGGGCGAAGACCTACTGCCGTCGACGCCGCGCCAGATCGTGCTCTATGACGCTCTCTCCCAAATTGGAATCGGCAGCGGACGCACTCCGGCTTTCGGCCACCTGCCCACGGTGTTGGGCGAGGGCAACCGGCGACTGTCCAAGAGAGACAAGGGATCCGGCCTCGCCGAATATCAGCAAAAGGGCTACCTGCCGGAAGCGCTACTGAACTACCTCGCCCTGCTCGGCTGGGCGATCGCTGAGGATCGTGACGTTTTCGCCATTGCCGAAATGGTCGAAGCTTTCGACATCCGGCGGGTCAACGCCAATCCAGCCCGGTTCGACGCCCGGAAGTGCGAGGCCATCAACGCCGCACACATTCGGCTGCTGCCTCCGGACGAGCTCACCGCGAAGCTCATACCGTTCTTCGCTGCCGCGGGACTTATCGGCGAGCCGGCGCGCCCTGGAGAGCAGGACAGGCTTGCGGCGGCTACCCCACTGATTCAGGAGCGCATCAATACACTGTCCGAAGCGGTGAGTTTGCTGGCCTTTCTCTTCCTGGCTGATGACAAGATCACCATTGCGGCAGATGCCGGACTGTCGGCGGAGTCCATACCAACGCTGAGGGCGGCGTACGACGCACTGACTGCCGTGCCGGAGTTTGATCATGCCAGTGTCGAGGCGGCATTGCGTGCGGCGCTGGTCGAGGATCTGGGACTGAAGCCGCGGCTCGCGTTCGGTCCAGTACGGGCAGCAATCACGGGCAGCCGAATTTCACCGCCGCTCTTCGAGTCCATCGAGCTGCTTGGCCGAGTGTCCACGCTCGCACGGATCGCGGCAGCGCTCGCCGAACTGGGTGAGCCGGAGATTGCCGGATCGAGTCCCGGTCGGGGCGACACCGGAGTAGCAAGACCGAAGCGCTGAAATCGTGACCAAGCAGAAGAAGCCGGCTGTCCCGGATCGCCACCAGCTCCAAAATGCGGAGCAGGTCCGGCAATCCTGCGGTACGCACCGGGAGTGCCGAGCCGCTGCCACGCGCGAAGCCGCAACCGACTGAGAGCCGCAAGCCATCGAAGTCGTCGCCGTCGAATGCGGCGCCCTTGGATGTCGACCGGGCCGCGCTGCCGCCAGACGGCGCCACGTACCCGCAGATTCTGCGCGGTGAATCGTATGTCTGGTGGCGTTCGGTGCTCGGCGTGTTCGTGGGCCTCGCTCTCTTCCTGCTCATCACCTCAGTCGTGAGCCAGGCCCTCGTGACGCTGTTCTGGGCCACCACGGCTGGCAATCAGTCGACTCGGGAGTACTTCGCAAAGGCCTTCGCGTTCGAACTGCCGATCGGCATGCTGTCGGTGAACCTCGGCCTGGCTGCCTCTGATCCCCGTCGCCTGGGGGCTGATGGCAGCTATCCATCAGATGAAGCCGAGATGGCTTTCCTCGGTCCAGCCGCGGCTCCGCTGGCGCTACCTGTTCGGATCGCTGGCGATCGCCGTCGTCGTGCTGAATGGGGTGATGCTGCTGTCCACGACTGTGGGCAAGCCTCTCTCGATCAACCCCCAAGAAGGTTTCTGGGCCTTCCTTGCAGTGATCGTGCTGACCTCGCCGCTTCAGGCGGCCGCCGAGGAGATCTTCTTTCGTGGGTACCTACTGCAGGCTCTCGGCAGCTTGGTGCCGCGGGCGTGGTTCGGCGTGATCGTGTCGTCAGTGGTGTTCGCACTGCTACACGGCACCCAGAACCTGCCGCTGTTTGCCGATCGGCTCATCTTCGGGCTGCTGGCCGGTCTGCTGGTGTGGCGTACGGGTGGTTTGGAAGCCGCGATTGCGGCGCATGTGATCAACAATGTGTTCGCGTATCTGTACGCCGGGCTGACCACGTCAGTGGCCACCATCAAGGCGGTGAAGGGACTCGGCTGGGTCGACGCTGGGTTCGACGTAGGTGGTTTCGCCCTCTTCGCGGTGCTGGCATACCTGCTATCGCGGCTAATGAAACTGCGAACCCGCGTATCCCTGAGCGAAGCGGAAAAGTCAGGCCCTGACACTCGCGTAGCTTGAACGGGTTTGGGGCTGAAACTCGGCTTACAGTAAAGTTTGTCCTTGTGCCAGGGCCGGTGCGACCAGCCCTGCAGCAAGCGCAGTGGGGTATAGGGTAATTGGCAGCCCGACTGATTCTGGTTCAGTTAGTCTAGGTTCGAGTCCTAGTACCCCAGCGAAGTAGAAGCTTCTCATTCGCCGTACTACAAGGGGAGTTGGTAGGCTTCGCGGTCTCATCTGACTGATGATCTTCAGCTAGGGCCCCGTTGTGTAGCGGCCTAGCACGCCGCCCTCTCAAGGCGGTAGCGCGGGTTCGAATCCCGTCGGGGCTACTTCATGAATTGCACGCTGACTAGGCCAGACGCTTTCACTGGCGTCTGCGGGGCGAGCGTTGACACGGTGCCGCTCCGCATACAGTCCGGAGCAGCCCGAAATCCGGGGCCCGGACCCAGCCAACTCGTGCGGCCGCATCAGATGCAACAGAGAGAGGCCCGAACCCGCCCAGCAGCACCAGCGCCCGATACCTCGAGCCGATCAAGTCAGCCAGGGTGAGGACCTGCTCCCGGTCCAAGTAACGCTGCTCCGCCGCACGTTCCACGGGCAGGGGGATGTTGGCGGCAGGGTTGCTGACTTGCGACACCAATCAGTCGTTTCGGGCACGCTCGCTCGGCCTGGATGTGGTCAAAGCCCGGCGCAAGGATCAAGAGGCTGAACAAGAGGCCGCCGATGAGGCCGAAAGTCAGGCATCAAAAACGTCGTAGTTGGTGGTCGATTCGGCCTGGCAACCTGGAACTCGTCGTACACCGGCATAGGGCCGTTTTCCCGCCAAACGGCGCTCTGAGAGCCTCTGTGCGGGGCTCGACATCGCTCCTAGCAAGCGGCCCAGCATCTCACCTCGGCGATTCGTTACTCTTCGAGCCGTGGAGAGCGACAGGCGTGGCGCCGCACGGAGTTGGCTGATGAAGTCTGGCTATGGGTTTGAAATGCGTGCTGCTGCCGTGTGTCGAGAGCACCTTTTCCATGGGACAGCTCAGTCAGTCCCCTACCGGGATTTGACCCAGGAGAACACGACTCGCGAGGCCGATGTCGTGGTGCGGGGCGGCAGGCTCTACGAGAGCGACGGTGTTTTCTGGACCTTGACAGTCGTCATTGAATGCAAATCCCCGAAAAGCCGTGGGCGGCGTTGCTAGTTCCGCAAACGGTCTCTGGCAGCTTGTCCGGGGCGCCTGTCGAGCCCGACTCGCCCGATAGGGACACCTTGGAACGGCTTATGGACGCATGGAAGGATTTTCTCGCCGTTCGCATTTGCTTCCTCTGCTGATGCACTTGTCTCGGTGCACGTTTCGGACGGGCGAGATCAGAAAGATGACTACAACACCGCTGGCTCTGCGCTCCGTCAAGCGATGAGCACCGCATCGGGGATCCACGAACAGGACGACCCGCCGTCGGAGCAGCACATCACAATGACGCTGCCAGTCTTGGTTACCGGCGGCGAGCTTTATGGGGCGTCACTCGATCCGACGGGCGACGTGCAGGTCGAGGATCTCTCCCACGTTTTTGTGAAGACACCTCTTCCGGGTGGCCAGAGTGTGGGTGATGTGCACGTGATGACTTTCGACTATTTCAGTGAGTCCTTTATCCCTGACCTCCGCTCTGTTCTGACAGAGCGGATCTTCTAAGACCGCCCGCGAATGGCCCCGACCATGATGGTCAAGGGCACCCGCTGTGTTGTGGTTAGACCGATCGCCCTACCGCCGAACTCAGATCGCGCATTGATCAGTTTCCTGCGCCGAGCCGATCTAGACTCCCGCGAGACCGACTGACTGACAGAAAGGCATGGCGCCATGCGGAAACTGATCTACGGCATGAACCTGACCCTGGACGGCTACATCGCCGCGCCCGGCGACGACCTCGGCTGGAGCGGGCCGAGCGACGAGCTGTTTCAGTGGTGGCTCGACCAGGAGTTGGCGATCGGGCTGTTGATGTACGGGCGCAAGCTGTGGGAGGCGATGAGTTCCCACTGGCCGACCGGCGACCAGCAGCCCGACGCCACCCCGGCGCAGATCGAGTTCGCGCGGAACTGGCGGGACACGCCGAAGGTGGTGTTCTCCTCGACGATCGACAAGGTCGACTGGAACACCCGCCTGGTCACCGGCGACGCTGTAGCGGAGATCACCCGACTCAGGGCCGACGACGGCGAGCCGATGAGGGTCGGTGGCGCAACGCTCGCTGGGGCGGCCATGCGGGCCGGGCTGGTCGACGAGTACGAGATCGTCACCCATCCGGTGCTGGTGGGCGGCGGCACACCGTTCTTCACCGCGTTGGACAGCTGGGTGAACCTGAACCTGGTGGAGACGCGGACATTTCCCAGCGGCGTGGTCCTGACCAGGTACGAGACGAGGCGGTGAGCGCGATTCCTTGCTGCTTGTCTGAGGGAGTGGCAGCATGCCCGGAGCAAGGTCGAGCTGTTCGCTGCGACAAGGCAGGGCTCGCCATTCCTCCCCCTCACCCCTAAGACGCGCCGCTCTGCCCTTGGCTGCCTCCGGCGGGTGCCTGACTTTGTTTGAACTAGCAGTGGCACCCCAGCCGCTGGGCCGGACTGGACCTTCGGCAGCGGCTTAGGCGGCTCCATTGCTGAATCGCCGCTCCGCTTCTCGAATCCGGATTCATGTCAAGGACGACCACGGGGGCAGTTCACGCACTTGATAGAGGAACAAGAGCGCTCGACATTCGGCCTAGTCAACTGACCGTTTCAGGCACGGTGAGAGCAGAGTGTGAGCGCCACCCACCCTTCGACGCGTCATGTCTGGTTTGGCGCTCGGCCGGGCTGACTAGGTGGGATGCTGTCGCCTAGTAATCGCCTGGCTACAGAGGGGATCTCTTCCCGAACGTCGGGTTTACTCGAGGGACAGGGCAGGAATGGATACCGACCAGACGGGCGAGCCAGCGGCGGTGGGATGGCGCTTCAGGACCCCTCCGGGCTGGCCGGAGCCACCCGCTGGATGGCGACCCCCGCCGGGGTGGGCGCCCGATCCACAGTGGCCTCCCGCGCCACCGGGTTGGCAGTTCTGGGAGCCTGACACTGAGTATCCCGGTCCGTACGGGGCCACGCCCCAGGCTCACCTCCCGGTGCACCCGTCTGCCACGTATAACGCAGCGCAGGCTCAGCCGATCGCGAACTGGGCGGCACGCCCGCGACCGAACCAGGGGCTCGGGACGGCGCTGCTGGTGCTTGGAGCGTTGATGCTGCTGGGTGACATTCTCAGTGCCGTAACGGCACCTGCGGCCGTCCGGGCGTTTGAGACCGCGGCGGCCGAAGGGCGGGATCCGGCTGAGGTCCTCACCGCCCACGACGCGGTCGGCTTCCTCGGCGGCGGCATGGTGCTCCTGCCGCTGTGGATTGTCGGCTCGCTCTGGCTCTCCCGCGCCCGGCAGAACGCCATGCTGATCGCTCCGGATCAGATTCGCCGGTCGGCTATCTGGGCTTGGCTGGGATGGTTGGTACCGATCGTCGCGCTGTGGTTCCCGAAGCAGATCGTCGACGACAGCTGGCGGATCACCTCGAGTGCTGCCGCAGTCGGCCAGCGCGGCCGCTACCGAGACACCACCCTTTGGTGGGTGCTGTGGATTGCATACAACGTGGCCGGGAACGCGTACGAGAATAGGGTGTTCTTGGACGGAATCATGGGAGATGACGTTCCGGTCCACCAGGGCGTGATCCCCGTCCTGGAGATCGTCGCGGCGGTGCTTGGCGTCCTGGCCTTCGCCACCTGGGTGCCCGTGGTCCGAGGGCTGTCCGAGGCCCAAACCGAACTGGCCCGGACGTACAAGGCGTGGCAGCACTGGATGGCCGGCTAGTCGGCCCGGCCCGACTGCTCTCACCCCGCTCTCACCGGTCTTCAAATCGTCGCCTGACAAGGCCGAATGTGGGGCGCTCGAAGACCAGCTGCGTAGTACACGTCGCTGATGGCCTCTGAGTCCACCCCTTTGAACTCGATGGCGGCAAGCTCGCGTCAGGAATCGAGGCGTCACGCTGGCCAGACCCAGAGCGAGAAAGCGGCTGTCACCGCTCCGGACTTGGGTCCTGCCCGTGGCATCTTCTGGGGCTTGTTGTTCTCACTGTGCACGTGGCCATTGCTGTTCGGGCTTGCTCTATTTATTTTCGGGTGAGGTGTCAGCTACCGACAGCTGTCGAGCGCAGGCAGGACACCGGTGCCATGTCCAGGGTGAAGCTGTGTTACTCCGGAGAGGGGTCTCGTCGGTGTTCCGGCGGTAAGTTCGGCCCGCCAGAACCCTAAGGGATCTAGTCGCGGCAGCTCGGTCGGTGGTTTAACTTATGTTCGTCTCAGCGTGTCTCGGCGACTCTGGTCGCAGAACGCTGGGAGGACGTATGCCTTGGGTGAGGCACTCGACGTGGAGGGATGTGCGGGCACGCGAGGAGCGTGTCGAGGAGCTACTCGAGCAGTGGGATTCGCATGTCTCGGCTGCTAGGAGTGATCCTGGCAAGTTCTCGAGTGCGTTTGAGATGCTAGGCATGTGCGCAGATGAGCTTCACGACGCGCTAGACGGGGTTTGCGATGATGACTACTACTAGGGCTGTCGAGGACCCAATTGGTCCTAGTGGATCGGGACCGCACGGGTAGCGGCCAACAGCTAGGCATGCTTTTCGACCTCAAGCAGGTAAGTTCCGCCGGAGACTTCAGCTAGGTCCAGGTCTGAGCCGCCAACTAGCTGGAGCCTTCTCCGCCTGTCTCGGATCCGAGATCTAGTCACACGAGAAGCGGCCAAGGGAACCGGTCGTAACTCGGCTATTCTGCGGATAGCTGTGGACGGGGAGCTCACTTTGAGTCCAGTAGCAAATCTGTTCTGGAATGCACGGGAACGCCGCCTCCGGGCCGGGTGGCGCGTGCTCGTCTTTCTGGTGATGTTGCTTGTCGTGGCGGCGGTAGAGGGCCGGGTGCGGGTCGGCCTGGCGGGGCGCCTCCCAGACCTCTATGAGGGCCTAGTTCGGGCGCTGGTGTTCGCGCTTCTGATCGCCGCCGCGTTGTACCTGGCGAGTCGCGTACTCGATCATCGCAGGATGAGCGACTACGGTTTCCACTTCAGCCGGAAGTGGTGGACCGACCTCGGCTTCGGACTGGTGCTGGGCGCGCTGCTCCTGTTCGGGGTTCTCGCCGTGGAGCTCGCCGTGGGCTGGGTGAGGGTTACCGGCAGCTTTGCCCCGTCCTCTGGCCAGCCCTTTGTAGCCACGATCCTGGTCGGTGTCGTCGCCGTTGCGGCCGTAGCTTTCGGGGAGGAGGCGTCGTATCGCGGATACCCGATCAAGAACCTGGCCGAGGGACTCGCCGGAGCACGGTGGGGGATCGTCATCGCTGTCGTGATTCCAGCAGTCTTCTTTGGCCTGGCGCATGCGACGAATGAGAATGCGACCTGGCTGAGCACGTTCAATATCGTCATTTTCGGCTTGTTGTTCGGAATCGGTTATGTGCTGACCGGTGAACTGGCGCTGCCTATCGGCCTGCATTTTGGGTGGGATTTTGTGCAGGGATTCGTGTTCGGCGTCGTGGCCGAGGGAAAAGAATACGGGTCGGTGCTCGTTCTCGCGGATGACTCGTCGGCGACGCTTTGGACCGGACGGCCTTATGGGGCCGAGGGCGGGCTCATGGGGACGGCCGCCTTCATTGCCGGCTTCCTGGCAACATTCGCGTGGGCGCGATCTCAGCACCGCGCAGCCCTGCTGGTCACCCCTCAGCACCCCGATCGTTGACTCAACCCGGCGCTGATCGCAGATGTGACATCTTCCAGGGGATACCGCGGTCATGATCACAGTCAGAGCGGATCGATCCGCCACTCTGCACGTCTGGCCTCGGTGTACCCCCACCCGGAATGGGTCCCGGAGTGCAAGACGAAGTTCGCGAGCAACCGGGTGTCCTTAGTTCGCTCCTGAAACGTTGCCAACGCGGCGGCCACTCGATCGCGACGCGGCCCCTCTGGCATCCCTGGCAAAAGGCCACCATGTCGCTCGCTGCGTCGGTGGAATGGGCGGTCACCCCGTTCCTCTACCCCCGTACTCGCGAAAAGCAGATCCATGCGAAGTGCCCATCTAGGAGCGACGGGCCGCTCGCGTATTGGCGGAACCCCGGTGCCCGCTGCAGGTCGTCGCAGGGAGGGTTCGCTTGCAGTGAATTGTCGGCCCACTCTTGGGCAGCGTGGTGGGCATCGCCCAGTCGTAGGAACTCCGCCCATCGATACGACCGGCTGCGAACAGGCATCCTGGAGCAACGTCCGGTTCATGAAATAGCCGAGACAGCTCGCATCGGCGTCTTCGCCTATCCGGTGCGCCAACGCCTCCCGTGCTGCAAAGTCGGGGGGCATGTGGATCGACCCACAGCTCAATGCCGACGTCTAGCGGCAGGAGCAAGCGCCGCATCCACCCGTAGTAGCGGACCTGGCGAGTCCATCGGTCGACTGACAGAGACCCAACCGTCTCCAAGAGAGAGCCGACAGGCAGCAAGCCGGCGCGCGGATGGTTCTTAGTTGATCGGCTCATACGGAATATCTGCCCCGCGTCGGCGCCCCCACCCACTCGGACTCACCGATCTAGCTCGTCAAGATCAACAGGCCCAGCGAGCATCAGAAGTCCGCAGCAATCAACTTCTCACCCCGTTGAGCGAAATCGGCGAGCCACGAGCCGGCGATCGTTCCGGCGCACTCGACGCGGAGATCGCCGCGTCCCTGAGCCACCTCACGTAGGTGATCAATCAACGCTTGCAATTCGGGCCCGTTTCCCAGCTAGCACGGCTTCGCCGTGGAGCTCGGTGGGCAGGATCTGGTCTGTGGCGGACATGCCCCACAGTCTGTTGGTGCACGGCCCACGCAAGAGCGAGCCATCTGCGAGAGTTCTACCGCCAGGCCAACTCAGAAGACAGGAATGAAGTGACCATGACCGAAACCACTGAGAACGGCGACGCAACCAAACCGACCGGCCCGATCGAGGTCTGGATCAGGCAGAAGAAGCTGACTGGCTTCACCTGCATGGTCGTCTACGACGACGAGTCCACCTACGAATTCGACCTTGTGTCGCGAACACTGGCCGCTGCCCAGCAGGAGGTAACCGGGCGGTTGATGCCCGGCGGCTATCAGCCGGCTGGTAGATGGAGTCCGGTCGAAACTTCGCGGATATTCGAGCCGGGAGAACCTCGGCGCGGCAAGCCTCTGCCCCGACGTCGTGTACTTAACACTTCGCGAGAGTGGTAGGTAGCCATTGCCGATGACCTCCGCGTCCGCGCCTTCGCGACTATTTCCGAGACTCCGATGAGCCCTAAAGTCAAGGGGTGGGCTTAGCGCCGACTGTTGAGCTTGTTGGCCGCGAGGCCGAGCTGTCGGTTGGCCGACAGCTGATCCACACGGTGCGGCGCGGAGCGGCCGCTTCCCTCCTGATCGAGGGTGAGGCCGGAATCGGTAAGACCGTGCTGGTCCAGCGCATTGCCGCCGAAGGGCGGATCATTGGCGCCGCTTCCCTTAGCGGCGCAGCGCATCCGCTTTGAGCGAAATCGACCCTTTGGCGCGCTTGTCAATGCGCTTGAGCTCAGGCCCCGGTCGGCTGACCCTCGACGGGCCCGCATTGGCCGTTTGATCGTCGGCGAGGGCGAATTGGGTGGCCCGTCTCCGTCCGCCGATGCACGGCTCCTGGTCGTGGACGCGGTGACCGAGCTGCTCGAGACGATGTGCTTGGACAGACCAGTCGTCTTGGTGTTGGAGGACCTGCACTGGGCCGACGAGTCGAGCCTGGGCGCCATCCATGCGATCCTGCACAACCTTGCCCACGTCCCACTGCTGGTGATGGCGACCCTGCGGCCGACACCTCGTACGCCGGAGCTCGATGTGCTGCTCGACGAATGTGCCGCTGCAGGAACGCGGATATTGCAGCTGACGTCGCTCGAATCGGCTGATGTCGATGCGCTGGTGCAGCACCAGCTGGGTGGTCGCGCTGGACCACTCCTGCGCTCGATCATCGACAAGGCGGGAGGCAATCCGCTCTGGCTCGTGGAACTGATCCGCTCGCTCACAACGGAGGGGTGGCTGAAGCGAGACGCGGAGGTTGTGGAGGCAGTTGGAGACGAGTTGCCAAGTACGCTACGAGATCTCGTTCTTCGCCGTCTTCGATACCTCCCGACGGCTACCCTCGACCAGCTTCAGCTTGCATCGTTGCTCGGTGAGGCCGTCTCGATCAGAGACTTGGCTGCAGTGGCCCGCCGCCCCTCTGTGGAGCTCGTTGCCGCTTTGTCCGAGGCCTTCCGTGCCCGACTCTTGGATGAGCGTGCCGACGCAGTCGTCTTCAGACATCAGCTGGTGCAACAGGCGATCTACGAAGACCTGCCAATCCCAGTGCGAAAGGCGCTACACAGGGACGCCGCTTCGGCACTCGCCAGTTCCGGGGCCGACGTGTCGAAGGTGGCAAGCCACGTGCTGTTGGGTGCCGAGCAGGGTGATCTCGAAGCAGTTCGCTGGTTGCGAGAGGCGGCAGTGGAAGCGGCCCCGACTGCCCCCGCTATCGCGGTAAAGCTCCTTCGCCGCGCCATCGAGCTGCTTCCAGCTGGTCACAGGGACGCCGATCTCGTCAGCGCTGAGCTCGCAGAGGCGCTGCAAAACTCCGGGCAAGTTGCTGAAGCCGCTGCCATGGCTGAGTCGATGCTCGCGCGGCCGCACAGCGACGAGGTCGACATCCCGCTTCGCCTCACGCTGGTGTCCGCTCTCTCCCTCCAGAATCGACCGATCGCAGTAGTGAACGGTGCCGAGTCTGCCCTCGAAGCGCCCGGTCTGCAGCTCCAAGACCAGGCGCTTCTGCTTGCCCACGCGAGCTACGGTCGTATCTTCGCTGGCGACTTTGTTGGAGGAGAGGCCGCAGCCCGGCGAGCACTCGCAGTCGCCGAGCGAGCCCGAAGCAGGGCGATGACCGTCTGGAGTATGGCGGCATTGTCGGTAGCCGTGAAGACCCAGGGTCGCTACGGGGAAGCGCTCCTGCTGACGCACCGCGCTGTCACCCTCGCCTTCGATCCGCGGAACGATGAGGCACGACACCGGTTCCCACACTTCTTTCTTGGCATGGCACTGGCTGATGCCGATCGCCTGGACGAGGCGAAGGACGCCTACGCCCAAGCCCTCGAAGAGTCTGAGGAGCTCGGCTCGGCCTGGCTGCTTCCGGACATGCTGATGCTGTCCGGTGAACTCCGCTTTCTTGCCGGGGATTGGGACGATGCCACCGCCGAGCTGGAACCAGGACTGCTCCTCGCAGCTCAGCATGGCCAGCGAATCTCTATCAACCAATCGCGCGCCTATCAGGCGGTGGTTGCCACGGCACGCGGGAATTTGGTGGCAGCGAAAGCAGCGCTCAGCAGTGTCGCCGACCAGCTGAACGCCGATGCCCCCTGGTACGGCGCCGAAATGGTCGCCTTCGCTGCTGCACTCGTGGCCGAAGCCGAGGGTGACGAATCGCGCGCGTTCCAGGCGCTCCGTCGCTACTGGCAATACGACTTGGAACGAGAGATCCGCTACTACCACCGGTATCTCGGCCCGGTCCTCGTACGGCTTGCACTCACACTCGGTCAGGCTGACCTCGCTCATGACGTCGTTGCGGTGATGGAGGACGGGGCGGCGTTGGCACCCGAGGTTCCGACCGTGGTGTGCGCCGCCTTGCGTTGCAGAGGTCTACTCGAGGGTGATCCTGAACTATTGCTCGAGGCAGCCGAGCTGGCTCGCAAGGGCGGAAGGGCACTCGATCACGCGGCTACCTGCGAGGACGCCGCTGGCGCGTTTGTCCGTGCCGGTCGACCGACGAATGCGAAGCTGCTCCTGATCGAGGCACAGTCCAGGTACGACGACATGGGTGCCACCGCGTGGTCGGCGCGGGTCGCCGCCTCGCTACGCAGTCTGGGCGTTCGACAGGGCGCGCGGGGCCGCCGTCGCCGGGCGGAAAAGGGCTGGGAGAGTCTCACCGCAAGCGAACGGTCCGTCTCCGAGCTAGTGGCCCAGGGTCTGACCAACCGACAGGCGGCCCGACGGCTGCACATCTCACCGCACACCGTGAACTCACATCTTCGTCATGTCTTCCAGAAGCTTTCGGTGACGACTCGGGCGGAGCTGGCCGCGATGATCGCCAGGCGAGCCGGCAGCGACAAGATCATGCACTGCCGGACTGAAACGGCTGAAGATGGCCGGCATGCGCCAACTGGCACCCGAGCTACTCATCACGGCCCGTACCCAGCGGTGGAACCCCGAGGAATTCCTTCGCACCCTGGTCGAGGCCGAGATCGCCGCCCGCGACGAGTCGAACGCCCGCACCCGCCGCCGGCAGGCCTGCTTCCCGGTCAGCAAGACGCTGGAGGAGTTCGACCTGGCCGCCTCGTCGGTTCCCCGGGCCACCTTCGACTACCTGTCCAGCCTCGAATGGGTGCGCGCCGCGGAGAACGTCTGCCTGATCGGCCCGGCCGGCACCGGAAAGAGCCACCTGCTCCTCGCGTTGGGATCAGCCGCTGTCGACGCCGGGCACCGGGTCCGCTACTACAGCGCCGCCGAGCTCATTGACACCCTCTACCGCGGTTTAGCTGACAACACCGCCGGCAAAGTCATCGACGGCCTCCTCCGCTACGACCTGATCATCCTCGACGAGCTCGGGTTCGCCCCGCTCGACGACACCGGCGCCCAGCTGTTGTTCCGCTTCGTCGCCGCCGCCTACGAACGCCGCTCACTCGGCATCGGCTCCCATTGGCCGTTCGAGTCCTGGGGCCGGTTCCTCCCCGAACACACCACCGCCGTCAGCATGCTCGACCGGCTCCTGCACCACTGCCACGTCGTCGTCACCGACGGCGACAGCTACCGCATGAAACAAGCCCGCGCGAAAGGAGCAACCAAGATCAACAACCACTGAGAAACACCCGAAGAGTGGGGACCTTCACCTGACCACCAGCGGGGACCACAAACTGGCCGTTGACAGGCAATCAGGTGATGTTTCGCCAGGCAACGGGCGCACATCCTGAACGGCAAAGGACTTCTCCCCCGGAAAGGACGCGTCATGCCGTCAATCGGGTTCATCGCTCCTCTGCTTCCTGGCAAGACCGAGATCGATCGGTCTGCCATGATCTCCTCTTGGCGCGGGGATCGTCGCAACGCCCACCAGGCTTCGCGCCAGCGACTTGGTATCACCCGAGAAGCGATCTTCATCCAGCCAACACCCAGCGGCGACGTAGCCGTCGTGTACTGGGAGAGTGACGATCTCGACGTCGCGTTCAAGAATCTCGCCACGTCGACAGATCCGTACGACCTCTGGTTCCGTGATCATGTTCGGGACGTCCATGGCATGAACGTTGAGGACGGCTTCCCGCCGCCCGAGCAGGTCATGGACTACCGAGCCTGACGCTTCCCCAGTCACCCCGCGACCCTGGCGGATCCCTTCATCGACCACTCGGTGTGGTCATCGACCTCCCGAGCTCAGGACAGGGCGTCGAGCAGTTGTGCCTTCGACTTGTTCGACATCCCCACGAGTCCACGCCCGCGTGCCTCAGCCCGGAGCTGGACCACGGTCCACGTCTCGTCTGGGACGGTGAGCCCATCGGCCGCTGTGGGCTCGCCCACGGTAAGGCCTGAGGTAGCTGCCTCCAGCGGACCAACGGCCTGGACCGGCTCCAGGGCAGTTGCGGCGCGGTCCAACTTCTTCTGCAGCTTCTCCACCCGGGCATCGGAGCGTGAGGCGGCTGTGCGCTGGGCCGCCGTTTCCTTTTTCCAGCGCTCCGCCTTCTCATTCGCCTTGGTGAGCTTTGTCTCGGTCTTGGTCAGCTGCCCCCGCACGGCGGACAGGGTCTTCTTCAGCTCCTCGTTCGTTGCGGTGAGCTCCTTGATCGTGCGTGCCTTCTTCTTGCTGGTCATCAAATCCCGTTCGTCGGTGGTTACGAGGATCAAAGCCGAATCCTCTCACTATCGCAGTGCGGGATATCTGCTGTCTTCCCCGGTGACCATTCCGGTGACGCCTCGGACCGGAGCTACGACCGCGGGTCGTCCGGTCGTCCCGACTTGGTCACCGGTCAACCGCCCCAGCCATCGGGCCAGTCCTCCTTGGCCGGCCCGAATCAGCTTGGCATCACGGATCCGCTGTCGCATCCCGACCAGAACTGGCTCCAACTCGCTGGCGGTGAATCGAGGCATGATGTGTTGCTGGCAGTTCCAGTCGAACGCTTCCACCGCGACGGTGACGGCCCGCTCGACGATCGCGCCATACTCCGGCATCGCCAGTCGGCCAACGAGTTCCAATGTCCACCAACGCTGTGTCGGGCATCAACTCCGCGGCGCAGGCCAACGCCTCGGCAACGCTGCCGGTGTGACCGACTACAACGTGACCCCAGCTCGTCACGATCCTGGCCGCCTGGTCGCGAAACGCGGCGTCGTCGTCAACGATCAGCACCGCGCGCGCCATGACCCGAGGCTTCCACGAACAGCCGGCCTATACGGTAGGGCTAGCCGGAAAGATCTCTCTCGCCGCTGGGTGTGATCACTTGTCATCCAGCGGGCACGCAAGAAGCGGAGCATTCTGAGGTGAGGCTGGCATCTAGCTGCCGAAGCGGAAACGGGTGAGCCGGCGGCTTGCTGTCCACTCAGGCCTCAACCTCTGGCTGCTGCGGTGCGGGATCGAGCAAGCCGATGTGCTCCAGCTTGTCGGCGAGTCCGGCACCATCCGAGGCGTAGAGCCACGACACGGTCGAGTTGCTCGACGCGCGGTGGCCGCGCCAGCTGCTGCCGGCAAGCACTGCCTCGCTGGGCGTCAGCTGACGAATGCACACCGCCGCCACATTGTCGGAATGCTGCGCCGTGAAGTCGCTGTAAATCGACTCATCGTGTTGACCATCGTCACCAACGAGGAGCCATTTGATCTGCGGAAATTCGCCCGCCAGCCGCTCCAGATTGCCGCGCTTATGCTCGCGACCGCTGCGGAACCAGCGATCAGCTGTAGGTCCCCAGTCCGTGAGCAGCAGCGCACCGGCGGGATAGAGGTTGCGCGACAGAAAGCGAGTCAAGGTTGGCGCGACATTCCAGGCGCCCGTCGACAAGTAGATGAACGGCGCGCCCGCGTAGCGCGTGCTGAGGCGCTCGTACAGGACCGGCATGCCCGGCGTCGTCGCGCGAGCATGTTCGTTGACCACGAAGGTGTGCCAGGCAGCCAACAACGGCCGCGGCAGTGCGGTGACCATGACCGTGTCGTCAATATCCGACACCACCCCAAACCTCATCTGCGGATCGACAATAAAGACCAAAGCCGTCGCGACTTGTGAGTCCTCTGAACTCAGACCGATCCGATGCCATCCCGGTTCAAGATCAACATCGACAACCACGTCGATGATGCCGCTGCGGTCGGCCTGGATCTCATGCGATTCTCCGCCAAGATCGACACGCACCTGCGCGTTCTCAATCGGAACGCCGATGAAATTGCGCCAGCCGCGTGCTCCGGTCGGCGTCTCGGTGTCGCGCTGAGATCCTTTTGCCAGCAACACCCGGCCGAGTACGCGTACCCAGCTCGTCGAGCCATAGCCCGCGTACGGCGTCACCTCCGCGGTGTATCCGGCATTCCGAGTACGCCGAGCGCGCCAGCGCTGCACGGCGTCATCAACTCGAACCCTGCGGGTGATGACAGATTGCTCCACAGACGCGACCCTATCGACTGCGTCGCCGCAGCTAAGGGCGCCGACTTACTCGCCGCCGCTGCGGCGCAGCACCTCGCTCAGCCGTTCCGCGGCGGCGATCACCGCTGGCGCGTGCAGCCGGCCGGGCTGACGGGACAGTCGGTCGATCGGCCCGGAAACGCTGACCGCGGCGATCACCTTGCCTGAGGGGGAGCGTACGGGCGCGGACACCGAGGCGACGCCGGGTTCTCGTTCGCCCACCGAATGGGCCCAACCGCGCCGGCGGACCGCCGCCAGTGCGACTGCAGAATAGCGGCTGCCGCGTAGTCCCCGCTGCATGCGTTCGGGTTCCTCCCAGGCCAGTAGTACCTGAGCAGCTGAGCCTGCGCTCATGGTCAACTGAGTGCCAATCGGCACGCTGTCCCGCAGTCCCGACATGCGCTCCGCCGTGGCTACGCAGACCCGATAGTCACCTTGGCGGCGGAACATCTGAGCGGACTCGCCGGTGATGTCCCGCAGCCGAGCAAGCACTGGTCCCGCGGTGGCCAGCAGCCGGTCCTCACCAGCTGCCGAGGCAAGCTCTCCAAGCCGCGGACCGAGCACGAAGCGGCCTTGCAGATCGCGACTTACCAGCCGATGATGCTCCAGGGCGACGGCAAGGCGATGGGCCGTCGGTCGGGCCAGTCCGGTGGCTGCCACCAAACCTGCCAAAGTGGTCGGTCCGGTCTCCAAGGCGCTGAGCACCAGGGCGGCTTTGTCGAGGACGCCGACGCCGCTAGAGTTGTCCATGCCTTGATACTGCCGTCTCGCATGCTGGAAGGCAAGTGCGACGATTAGCGTGCTAACCGTGTGAATCTTCCGGGCCACATTGTGGCAGATCATCGCCGAACGCGGACAGGAGAGAAGTCAATCGTCATGGGCAAGACACTGAGCGAGAAGGTGTGGGACGACCACGTCGTACGGACCGCCGAAGGTGAGCCCGATCTGCTCTTCATCGATCTTCACCTCGTCCACGAGGTGACCAGTCCGCAGGCCTTCGACGGCTTGCGGCAGGCTGGTCGCCCGGTACGCCGCCCGGAGCTGACGCTCGCCACTGAGGACCACAACACGCCGACGCTGAACATCGATCGGCCGATCGCCGACCCGGTGTCGCGGACTCAGGTCGAGACACTGCGCAAGAACGCCCAGGAGTTCGGCATCCGCATCCACAGTCTGGGTGATCTTGATCAAGGCATCGTGCACATCATCGGGCCGCAGCTCGGTCTCACTCAGCCAGGGCTGACCGTGGTCTGCGGTGACTCCCACACCTCTACGCACGGTGCATTCGGAGCGATCGCGTTCGGCATTGGCACCTCAGAAGTCGAGCATGTGTTGGCGACTCAGACGCTGCCGCAGGCCAGGCCGAAGACGATGGCAGTGAACGTCAACGGCGAACTACCGGTGGGCGTGACCGCGAAGGACATCGTGCTGGCGCTGATTGCCAAGGTCGGCACCGGCGGCGGTCAGGGCTACATCGTGGAGTACCGGGGCTCGACCATCGAAGCGCTCAGCATGGAAGGTCGAATGACCATCTGCAACATGAGCATCGAATGGGGCGCGAAGGCTGGAATGATCGCACCGGACGAGATCACCTTCGCCTACCTCGAGGGTCGGCCGCACGCTCCGGAAGGCGCCGACTGGGCTGCCGCGTTGACGTACTGGAGGACCCTGCACAGCGATCCGGATGCCGTGTTCGATGCAGAAGTTGATCTTGATGCAGGGCAGCTGACGCCGTTCGTCACCTGGGGCACCAATCCCGGCCAAGGCGTTCCGCTTGGTGCCGAAGTGCCCGATCCGGAAATCTTCGCCGAGGAATCAGACCGCACGGCCGCGCAGAAGGCGCTCGAGTACATGGCGCTCAAGCCCGGCCAGAAGATGCGCGACATCCACGTTGACACGGTCTTTCTTGGCTCCTGCACCAACGGGCGAATCGAAGATCTACGCGCCGCTGCTGGGGTGATCAAGGGATATCACGTGGCTGATCATGTTCGAATGCTCGTGGTACCTGGCTCTGCGCGAGTTCGCTTGCAAGCCGAGTCCGAGGGTCTGGACGTGATCTTCAAAGAGGCCGGGGCGGAGTGGCGTGCGGCAGGTTGCTCGATGTGTTTGGGCATGAACCCTGATCAGCTCGCGCCCGGCGAGCGCGCGGCGTCGACGTCGAACCGCAACTTCGAGGGGCGACAAGGCAAGGGTGGGCGGACGCACCTGGTATCGCCGTTGGTCGCCGCCGCAACGGCGGTGACGGGCACGCTGAGCTCACCTACCGATCTGATCGGGAGTCGATGATCATGGATGCATTCACCAGCCACACCGGCACAGCCCTTCCGCTGCGGCGCAGCAATGTCGATACCGACCAGATCATTCCTGCGGTCTATCTCAAACGGGTTACTAAGACTGGCTTCGAAGACGGATTGTTCGCGGCCTGGCGCAGCGACCCGAACTTCGTCCTGAACCTGCCGCAGTATGCGGGTGCGACGATCTTGATCGCCGGTCCTGACTTCGGCACGGGCTCGTCCCGGGAGCACGCAGTGTGGGCGCTGGAGAACTACGGGTTCAAGGTGGTGATCGGATCGCGTTTCGGGGATATTTTCCGTAGCAACTCGGGGAAAGCCGGACTGCTGATCGCGGTCGTCGAGCAGAAGATCATCGAAGAGCTGTGGGATTTCGTCGAGGAGCATCCTGCCGCACCGATCACGGTCGACCTGGTCGGACGACAGATCACCGCTGAAGGTTTCCAGGCAGAGTTCGAGATCGACGACTACACCAGATGGCGGCTGCTCGAGGGCCTAGACGACATCGGGTTGACGTTGCGGCATGTTGATCACATCGATGCGTACGAGCGCAGCCGATCGGCACACAAGCCCAAAACGCTGCCGGCCAAGGTCGCCAGCGTCGATTAGTTCGGCGTTCCTATTGGGGCCGCTCGCGTCCCTATGCTTGCCGCTTGAGTGTTTTTCGTTACAAGACACCAAAATGTGCGAGCAACACGATTGTCTGGCTGCGCGATCTTCCCTAGCGTTGGGCCTGCAGGCGTACCGTGCGCTGCCCAAGTTCCCAGCAGGCTTGGAACCGCATCAAGAAGGAATGTTGTGAACAAGGCTGAATTGATTCAGGCGGTGGCCGTCTACTACGACGGCAGCAAGACCGAAGCAGCCAAGGCCCTCAACGCCGTGGTGCAAACCATCACCTACAAGACCGCAGCTGGGGAGAAGGTCTCGATCACCGGATTCGGTGTTTTCGAGAAGGTGCCTCGTTCCGCACGGATGGTGCGCAACCCGCGTACGGGCGAGCGCAAGCGGGCCAAGGCCACAGCCGTCCCGCGCTTCCGTGCGGGTTCGGACCTGAAGGCCTACGTCTCGGGGGCCAAGAAGGTTCCTCGTACGGCCGCCAAGAAGACAACGACTGGTAGCGCGGCGGCAACCAAGACGGCGCCGACTGCGAGAAAGACGGTGGCAAAGGTTCCTGCGAAGAAGGCCGCACCGGCCAAGAAGACCGCTACCAAGCGATAGCTACGACGGCACTGGCACTATATCCAGGCCGACAGCACCCGGCCGCCGGCCTGCACTGAGTGAAGGCGCTGGCCTATCCGAGCATGGCGCAGGTCGACACCGAGGGCTTCGGCCGGCAGGACGATCCTTCGCCCGGAGGCAGTCACGGCTAGTTGATCGCCGTCAGCATTGTGGTGGTCGGTCGCAGTGATCAACTCGTAATCGCCGAGGCGGTCATGTTCATGATCGACGAGCGCGCCGGTTGCCGGACCCACGCCCAGTCCAATCGCGACGAGAAGATCCGCCTCGGTGTCGACATCGCGGCGCGCGTCGGCGAGCGGCGATCCGAGATCATCGGTGGACAGGCTGAGGGCGCCGGATGCGTGATGAGCTGCGGCCGACCGGCCTTGAAAGTGCGGCGCAAGTTCGACCTCGTGCGCCATCAGCATCGTGGTGCCTACCCCTGACGCATCCGCGACAAAAGATCGCGGATGGGCTGTGGACGCGTCGAGGATCCGCAGCACAGAGTCGGGTCGCAGAGCTGGAAGATCACCAACGCAGGCCACGATCGTTGCGAATCCTTGGGCGCGTAAAGTCCGGGCGCCATGACTAAGGGCCGGGTTCATGCCGACGTGGCCAGACTCGCTGATGACTTCCACCGCGAGTCCCGCTCTGCGCAGCCGCGACTCCAGCGCGGACTGGTCACTGACGACCAGCACCCGCGACAGCGCGCGGGACAACGCGGACAAGGTGTCAAGCGCCATGGTCCAGGCGAGCCGTCGCCGCAGCGGATCGGGTACGCCGAGCCGCGACTTTGCGTGCTCAGCTGGTTTGAGAGCGATCACAGCGGCAGTGCGGGACCTTGCCATCATCTGACGCTGGTGTCTCGGTGCAGCCTGACGAACTCCTCCCCGAAGCCTGCGCTCTGATGATGCCGCTGATGCTGCACGATCCCGTAAGGTGAAGCCACTCATGGCACGGTAGACCAACGCTGGACGAACTGAGGTGTTGATGGCCGAGAACCCCGCCGCGAGTCGACGCACGGTGCTCAGGCCACTGTCGGAGGCCAATCATGAGCCAGGCGCTCACACCATCTCAGCTGTCGTCAAGATCGTGAACGCGATCATGAAACCGCTGACGAATCGGGACTGGCGCTACCAGGACAAAGTGCCGCAGACGGGCGGCGTCATCTTCGTGCCGAACCATATCTCCAATGCCGATCCGTTGGCCGTCGGACAGTTTCTCGCGTTCTCCGGTCGCTGGCCTCGGTTTTTGGCGAAGGCATCGGTTTTCAGGATCCCCATCATCGGGCGCATCATTGCGGCTTGCGGACAGATTCCGGTTGAGCGCGGATCGGCACAGTCCAAGGACGCGCTTGTCGCCGCGGCCCAAGCTCTCGATCAGGGCCGGGCATTGGTGATCTACCCCGAGGGGACGATCACCTATGATCCCGACCTGTGGCCGATGAAGGGTAAGACTGGTTCGGCTCGGCTGGCCTTGACCACCGGTTGTCCGGTCGTGCCGATCGGGCAGTGGGGTGCCCAGGAGCTGATGCCTGGTCGGAAGCCCCGCTTCCCAAAGCTGCTCCCGCGCAAGACCTTGCATGTTGCGGCGGGCGAGGAGGTTCTCCTTGATGATCTTCGTTCTCAGCCGGTCACGGCAGCGACGCTCGACGAGGCGACGACGAGAATCATGGACGCCATCACCGTCTTGGTCGCTGAGCTTCGCGATGCGGTACCGCCCTCGTATCGCTACGATCCGCGGAGCGACCAGACGAGCGGAGACCCGACATGAGCGCTGCTGAAGCCTCCCGTACCCCCGCGAGGGTCGCTGTGATGGGGGCTGGCTCCTGGGGGACGGCCTTTGCTCTGGTGGTCTGCGATGCGGGCAACCAGGTCACGCTCTGGGCCCGCCGGCCGGAGCTCGCGGACAAGATCAACTTCGAACACTGCAACACCGACTACTTTCCCGACCTGCGGCTGCCCGAATCGTTGCGTGCGGTCAGTGACCCGCAAGAAGCCATGCGAGAGGCCGACTGCGTGGTGCTCGCGGTGCCATCCCAGTCCTTGCGGGACAACCTGCGTCAATGGCAGATTCCCGAAACAGCCATCGTGGTCAGCTTGGCAAAAGGAATCGAGCTAGGCAGTGGGTTGCGGATGAGCGAGGTGGTGGCCGAAGCCGGTGACATCGCACCCGACAGGATTGTGGCGGTCACCGGCCCCAACCTGGCTCGCGAGATCGCGGAACGGCAGCCATCGGCGAGCGTGGTGGCGAGTGTCTCACCAGCCACAGCCGAGGCATTTCAGGCGGTCTGTCATACCGCTCGGTTCCGCGCGTACACCAACACCGATGTGATCGGCTGTGAGCTTGCCGGAGCGACGAAGAACGTGATCGCGTTGGCAGTTGGCATGGCGATCGGGCTCGGCTTGGGAGCGAACGCCACGGCGTCGGTGATCACCAGAGGGCTCGCCGAGATCACCCGGCTCGGAGTGGTGCTGGGGGCCGACCCCTACACCTTCTCCGGCTTGGCCGGACTCGGCGATCTGGTGGCGACCTGCTCATCCCCGCTGTCTCGAAACCGGCACTTCGGTGAGGAGCTCGGCAGGGGACGCACCGTTGCAGAAATCACGGCGTCGACTCGGCAGGTTGCCGAAGGCGTCAAGTCGTGCGCATCGATCACCGAACTTGCCGCGAAGCATCACGTGGAGCTACCGATCGTAGAAAATGTGGCCGCTGTCATTGCGGGAGAGCTGACGCCGGCCGAAATGATCACCGCGCTGATGTCCCGCTCGGCCAAACCGGAGCGTTACTGACAACTGCCCTTCCAGGGCACTAGAGCTGATCGAGCGCCTGGGCGAGGTCGGCCCAGAGATCCTCGACGTGTTCGATCCCGACCGACATTCGTACCAAACCCTCCGGAATCATGGGGAGTTCGCCCGGCCAGCGGCGACGTCGTTCGAGGGTCGACTCCACCCCGCCGAGGCTGGTGGCAAAGACCCACAGTGAGCACGCGTCGACGAATGCATCCGCGGTCATGGCGTCCGCAAGCTCGATGGAGATCAGCGAGCCAAAGCCCGTCATAGTGCGTCGAGCGACATCGTGACCGGGATCTGAAACAAGCCCTGGGAACCGTACCCGGTGCACGCAGCGATGCGTCACCAACCGCTCGGCCAGAATCTGTGCGGTGCGTTGGGCCTGCGCCAATCTGAGCGGCAGCGTACGAAGCCCACGCAGCGCGAGATAGGCCTCCATTGGCCCCGGGACCGCCCCGACCGAACGGCGGATCTGATCCAGCGTCTCGAAGGGCTGCTCTTGATCAACCCGGGTCACGAGTACGCCGAGCAAGATATCGGAATGACCTGAAAGCAGCTTGGTTGCCGAGTGCAGCACGATGTCGGCACCAGACTCCAAAGGACGCTGCAGTAGCGGCGTAGCGAAGGTGTTGTCGACAACGAACATCGCCTGACCGGAGAGATTGCGGCCCAACGCAGGAAGGTCTGCCACCTCGATCGTCGGATTTGCCGGCGACTCGATCCACACGACATCGGCGCCTTCTGCGGCACTCAACACCTCGGTCGTGTTGGCGATGTTGACCCGTCGTACCTGGCCGCCGTACTTTGCGGCGCGGCGATCGACGGCCTCAGCCACCCCGAGATAGCAGTTGTGCGGAATCACCATGACGCCGCCCGGTGGCAGGAGTTCCAATACGGCATGCGCCGCCGCCATGCCCGATGAGAAGGTCAGGGCGCGTCCGCCCTCCAGCACGCCGAGCGCCTCCTCCAGCGCCTGCCAGGTCGGGTTGCCGTAGCGCCCGTATCCGATGTTGGCGGCCTGTACGTCGTGGGCACCGATATAGGTGGAGGCAAAGACCACCGGTGGGTTCAACGGCGCGTCGACCACTCGCTCGGGGCGCCCGGCGGTAACGGCCAACGTCTCAAGACGCGGCGAGGGGTGTGGCGTGGTACTGGGTCGGTGTGGCTGCCTGGTCACAAGCCCAAGTCTGGTGCTTCCGCTCGCGGGAGCTGCTCCCCGCGGATAAGGTCAAGGATCGTGAGCGAAAGCCAACCGGACCTTCATAGGGTCAATGGTTCTCGCCACCGCGTAGCGGTGGTTTTCGGGGGAACCAGTAGCGAGCACGGGGTGTCCTGCCTCACTGCGGCCGGTGTGCTGAGCGCATTGGATCGAGATCGGTTTGATGTGGTGGGCATCGGTATTACGCGTACCGGACGGTGGATTCTGGTTGATTCCGAGACGATCAGCCGCCTGGGGGTTACCGACGGCAGATTGCCGGAACTCAGTGAGAATGCCGCCGAAGCCATGCTGATGCGGGTCTCCAGTGGCAGCGAGCTGGCAGTCCGCGAGCAGTCCGTGCTGTCGCACATCGGTCCCGTTGATGTTGCGCTTGCGCTACTGCACGGGCCGTTTGGTGAGGACGGCACGATCCAGGGATTGTTCGAGATGATGGGGACCCGTTACGTGGGGGCCGGGGTGCTGGCCAGCGCCGTCGGCATGGACAAGCACTACCTCAAGCTCGTGCTGGCCGCGTCCGGACTGCCGATTGGACCCTTCGTCGCCATCACCGCGGCCGAGTGGCGGCGCGACAGGGCCGCCTGCCTGGAGACGATTTCGGCGCTGCATTACCCGCTCTTCGTCAAGCCGGCGCGGGGCGGCTCGAGCCTGGGTATCACCAAGGTGGATGAGGCGGCTGGGCTCGAGCGGGCCATCGAGGTCGCACATGCCTACGATCCCAAGATCATCATCGAACAGGGATTCGTCGGCGCCCGCGAGCTCGAGTGTGGTGTGCTCGATGATCTTGATGGCGGATCTCCGCTGGCGAGCGTGGTTGCCGAGGTCCGCGTCCACAGCGCGTCTGGCTTCTACGACTTCGACGCCAAGTATCTGCCTGAGGAGCAAGTTGATCTTGATGTGCCGGCCGACATCCGACCCGAGCTAGCTGATCAGGTGCGGCAACTGGCGATCAAGACCTTTGAGGCGATCGGCTGCGAGGGCCTTGCTCGAGTCGACGTCTTCGTGACGCACGACGGACACGTGGTGATCAACGAGATCAACACCATGCCAGGCTTTACCCCACACTCGATGTTCCCGCGGATGTGGGCGGCCAGCGGTGTGCCGTATCCGGAGCTCGTCGAGCGGTTGATCACCTTGGCCCTACGCCGCCCCGTCGGGCTTCGCTAACAACAGCCTCGTGCGTCGGGAAATCGTACGCCGGCGGAATCCACGCGCGCCCAGGATCGCGCGCCGCTGTCCTGGACGAGCGAACGAGCAGACACGCTTTTCGTCTGTGAGTGAGTGAGGAAGGCAGCGGCTTCCAAGCGCGATCCTCGCGAGCGGAGCGAGCAATCAATATTGCGCGAGCAGCTCCCAATTAAATGTGTACGACCGGGCAGGTCACGGTGCGTGTGATGCCCGGCACCATTTGCACTCGCGCAACCACCAGCTGGCCAAGCTCGTCGACGCTGGACGCTTCGGCACGCACGATGACGTCGTAAGGACCGGTCACATCTTCGGCCAACGTGACACCCTGGATGGCGCTGATGGCATGAGCGACCTCGGCCGCCTTGCCGACGTTGGTCTGGACCAAGATGTATGCCTGTACGACCATCAGGGGTTGCCTCCTCGGTTCACGACGGCGGTGTCTTCTCACTCTCGCGGCGCATCGTCGGTCCGTGCCACAGACCGCGTACGCTCGCCGATGTGCGTCACGCTACAGCCTTCGGCGACGACGTGCGCATCGGGGAGCACGGGAGGTTCCGGTGAATCTGAACCGCAATGCGACGCTGGCTGAGGTGGGGGAGTTTCCTCTCATCGCCGCAATTACCCAAGGGTTGTCATTGGCGCCTGACGTGAGTGTTGGACCCGGTGACGATGCCGCGGTGCTGATGATCAAGGACGCGGTTGCGACGTCGGTTGACGTGCTCGTGGAGGGGGTTCATTTCCGGCGCGACTGGTCCGAGGCTCGCGATGTCGGACGGAAGGCAGTCGCTGTCAACGTCGCCGACATCGAGGCGATAGGTGCGCGGGCCACTGGTCTGTTGGTCGGCTTTTCGGCTCCAGCTGACCTGTCATTGGGTTGGGTGCTGGATTTCGCTGATGGTCTCGGCGAAGAAGGCAAGGCGGCTGAAGTCAGCCTGCTGGGTGGTGACGTGACCAGAGCCCGCGATATCACCATTGCGATTACCGCCTTGGGCACGCTGGACGGGCGACGGCCGGTGCTGCGGTCGGGGGCGCGGCCCGGGGACGTGGTAGCCATTCGGGGACGGCTCGGCTGGGCCGCTGCCGGCCTCGCTGTCCTCGGACGGGGATTCCGTTCACCCCGGGTACTCGTCGAGGCCCACCGCGTACCCCAGATCAGCTACGGCGCCGGTGCGGTCGCTGCCCAGGCAGGAGCCACATCCATGATCGACATCTCCGACGGGCTGCTTGCCGATCTTGGACATGTGGCCCAGGCGTCTGGTGTGCTCATCGAGTTGCGGCAGGACGCCTTCGACGTCGCCGAACCATTGCAGGCCGTCGCGGCGGCCACTGGTTCCGATCCTTACACCATGCTCTTCACCGGCGGTGACGATCATGCCCTGGCGGCTACCTTTCCCGTTACGGCCACAGTGCCGGAGGGCTGGTACGTAGTAGGCAACGTCGTGGCGGCAGACCATGATCACAGCGGAGTCGTGGTGGATGGCAAGGTGTGGGAGTCGTCCGCTGGCTTCGATCACTTCCGCTCGCCAAGACCGTCGGAGGCACGCAGATGACCCTGCCTACCGCTCGCGTGCTGACGATTGCTGGTTCGGACTCCGGTGGGGGAGCAGGGATTCAGGCGGATCTGAAGACAATGCTGGCTCACGGCGTTCACGGGATGACGGTGCTCACGGCCGTGACCGCGCAGAACTCCGTTGGCGTTCAGGGCATCTGGCCGCTTCCGCCGGACGCGATCCGGGCACAGTTCAACAGCGTGGTCGATGACATCGGCGTTGATGCGATCAAGATCGGCATGCTGGGCAGTGCTGACACGGTCGGGTGCGTAGCGGACCTGGTCGCCAATGTTGATCCGGCGGTGCCGGTGATCGTCGATCCGGTCTGCGTCAGCAAGCACGGTGATCGGCTTATTGATCATGAGGCGCTCGGCGCACTACGTACGCTGTTGTTCCGCTACGCCACGGTGATCACTCCGAATCTGGACGAGGCCGCAGCGCTGACCGGCCGTCCCGCTCAGACCCCGGCAGTGGAGCTGGCTGATCTGCTCCTTGCTGACGGCCCGAGGTGGGTGTTGATCAAAGGTGGCCATCGGGAGGGTGATGCGATCGACTATTTGAAGAGCCAAGATGGTCGTGATTTCAGCTACTGCGCGGCGCGGGCCGACAACCGGCATACCCACGGAACTGGATGCACGCTTGCCTCAGCGCTGGCCAGTCAGCTCGCGCGTGGCGCTGACGTCCCGGAGGCGATGGCGCTCGCGAAGGCGTATGTCACCGGAGCCATTGCAGCCGGCTTCGCGCTCGGTAGCGGCATCGGTCCGACAGATCACCTGTGGCAGTTGCGAGACCACCTGCCGACCTCGTACGAGGCGCCCGGCGTGTGACCCCGGGTATCGGCCGTTTGATCTTGTAACCTCACGAATATGGCGACCCGCGCGTCTTCCCCACCGCGGTCCCGCAGCCGAGCTGGATCGTCCCAGCGCGCGAAACCGCGGTCGACCGGAAGCAAGAGAGCCACGCCTGCCGTGGCGGCACAAGCCAAGCCTGCTCGTCGGCGGTCCGGCAGCAACCGGTCACGGAGTCGTCGACAGCGTCGTTCCGTCCTCGATCAGCTCGGTCTCGGTCTTGCCGCACTCTTGGGCGCCCTAGCCCACGGCGTCGGCCGCGCCGCGCGGCGTGTTGGACCTGCGGTGGAGGATGTCGACCCGGCATTGCGCCGCGATGGAATTGGCCTTTTCCTGTTGGGCAGTGCGATCGTCGTGGGCGCTGCAGTCTGGTGGGGGCTGCCGGGTGTGGTTGGTCATGCCATTTTCATCGGTGTCGCCAGCACCATCGGGACGCTCTGCTACCTGGCGCCACTGCTCCTGGCGTTGATGGCCTGGCGAACCTTGCGGCATCCGGATCGCAACGGCCCAGTGGGCCGTCAGCTGATCGGCTGGAGCGCGATCATGCTCGGGTTACTGGGCTTGATCAACATCGCGCGCGGGCTGCCGCGCACCAACGAGCCGGAACGACTCCGAAGCGCTGGCGGCATCATCGGCTACATCTCCTCCAGCCTGCTCTCCGACCTGTTGACGGTCTATGTCGCCGTTCCGTTGCTGATCTTGCTGCTGCTGTTCGGTGTGCTCGTTGTGGTCGGTGTTCCGCTGCATCAGATTCCCGATCGAGTGCGCGCGGCACGGGCCCGGCTGCGGCGCCCGCCCGTGGTGATCGAAGGCGAGGTGGTTCGTGCGCTGGAGCACGGCGGCGCTCAGGCGTACGAGACTCCGGTGATCGGCGATCGAGGAGGACAACGACGGCCACAGGGTGCAGCAGATGGCCCGGAGGCAGAACCAGCGCCGGATTCTCCGGACGCAGATGGCGAGTCCGCCGCGGAGTCGCGTCACACCGTGACCGCAGGACTGCCGCCAGGTGTGACGGTGCATGGGGTTGACGGTGAGGAGCTGGAGGCTCCGCCCCATACGCCGATGCCGCAGCGTGTGGAGCAACTCCAGCTGTCCGGCGACGTGCAATATCTGCTGCCGGACGCGGCCACCCTGAGGCATGGCAGTGTGCACAAAGCGCGTACCAACGCATCGGATGCCGTTGTCCATCAGTTGAGTGAGGTGTTGCTCCAGTTCGAGATCGACGCACATGTGACTGGTTACAGCCGTGGTCCGACGGTCACTCGTTACGAGGTGGAGCTGGGCCCAGCGGTGAAGGTGGAGAAGGTCACGGCTCTGAGCCGCAACATCGCGTACGCGGTGGCCAGCGCAGATGTCCGCATCCTGTCTCCGATCCCCGGAAAGTCCGCCATCGGCATTGAGATTCCCAACTCTGACAAGGAAGTCGTCTCCCTTGGGGACGTGCTGCGGTCGGCCCGCGCCAGAAATGATCACCATCCGATGACGGTCGGGCTGGGTAAGGATGTCGAGGGCGGCTTCGTGGTGGCGAACCTGGCCAAGATGCCGCATCTGCTGGTCGCCGGGGCGACCGGCTCGGGCAAGTCAAGCTTCATCAACTCCATGATCACGTCGATCATGATGCGGGCCACACCCGATGAGGTTCGGATGCTCCTGGTCGACCCGAAGCGTGTCGAGCTGACGGCGTACGAAGGGGTTCCGCACCTGGTGACGCCGATCATCACCCATCCCAAGAGGGCCGCCGAAGCGCTGCAATGGGTCGTCCGTGAGATGGACCTGCGTTACGACGATCTGGCACGGTTCGGTTTCCGGCATGTCGATGATTTCAACAAGGCGGTACGCACCGGCTCGGTGAAGCCGACGACAGGTGCCGCAGGCGCTGGTGAACCTCCGTTGCCACTGGAGTCGTCACCGGATCGAGCCGTCACTCCGTATCCGTACCTGGTTGTGATCGTGGATGAGCTAGCGGACCTGATGATGGTGGCTCCGCGCGATGTGGAGGACTCGATCGTCCGCATCACCCAGCTTGCCCGGGCGGCAGGAATTCATCTTGTCTTGGCGACCCAGCGACCCAGCACCGACGTGGTCACCGGGCTGATCAAGGCGAACGTGCCCAGCCGCTTGGCGTTCGCCACATCGTCGATGACCGACTCGCGAGTGATCTTGGATCAACCCGGCGCGGAGAAGCTGGTTGGTCAGGGCGACGGACTTTTTCTTCCCATGGGATCGAGTAAACCCATCCGCATCCAAGGTGCCTGGGTCACCGAGCCGGAGGTCCGATCCGTTGTCAGCCACGTCAGCGGCCAGCTCAAGCCGACCTACCGCGAGGACGTCATCGCTGCCTCCGAGTCATCGACCCGGGTGGCGGAAGATATCGGTGATGATCTCGGCCTCGTGCTTCAGGCGGTAGAGCTCGTCGTGACCCTGCAGCTCGGATCGACGTCGATGCTGCAGCGGAAGCTGCGCGTTGGGTTTGCCAAGGCGGGACGGCTGATGGACATCCTCGAAACCCGCGGCATCGTTGGGCCATCTGAAGGATCCAAGCCCCGCGAGGTTCTCGTTACGGCGGATGAGCTGGAAGTGGTCATGGAGAACCTCCGGCTGGGTTAGCCGGGAGCAGTCGGCCCGGGTCGGCGGCGACCACGGACCGCTGGCACATCGCCACATCGGTCATACTGGACGGCAATGGATGAGTCCGCCGCGTTCGCCGTTCGGGCTGGCAGCCGCCGCCCGACAAGCGCAGAGCCGTCGGCAGTGCACCTCATCACACTTGGCTGCGCGCGCAACGACGTTGACTCCGAAGAACTTGCGGCACAGCTGGACAGCGGCGGCTTCAGGCTCGTGGCTGATCCGCTCGAGGCGGATGCGGTGCTGGTCAATACCTGCGGTTTCATCGAGGCAGCCAAGAAGGACTCGATCGACACAGTGCTGGCAGCTGCCGATCTGAAGAGCGCTGGCCAGGCCAAGGCGGTGGTGGCCGTCGGATGCCTCGCGGAGCGTTACGGACGTGAGCTCGCCGACTCGCTCCCCGAGGCGGATGCTGTCCTCGGTTTCGACGATTACGCCGATATTGCCGACCGGCTTCGAACGATCCTGGCCGGCGAAAGCCATCCGGCTCATCGGCCACGCGATCGGCGCACCCTGTTGCCGCTGGCACCTTCCGCGCGACCCGCGGCAGCCGCACGGTGTAACGATTCCTGGGCATGGGCAGGCGCCCGTTGGCGGTGTCGGTCCAGCCAGCGGCCCGCGGACGTTCCGGCGCCGACTCGAAGGCGGCGCGTCGGCGCCGCTGAAGATCGCTTCCGGTTGTGATCGGCGTTGCACGTTCTGTGCCATTCCGTCTTTTCGTGGCGCGTACGTCTCAAGGCCGGCTGCCGACATCGTGGCCGAAGCGGCGTGGCTCGTCGAGCACGGGGTGCGCGAGGTCTTTCTGGTCAGTGAGAACTCCTCCAGCTACGGCAAGGATCTTGGCAACATCCGGATGCTCGAGCGGCTGCTCAGCGACCTGTCCGACATCGAAGGACTGTGCTGGGTTCGGGTGTCCTATCTGCAGCCTGCCGAGATGCGACCGAGCCTGATCGAGGTGATGGCGAGTACGCCGAAGGTGGTGCCGTACTTTGATCTGTCGTTCCAGCATGCCGCTCCGGGCGTGCTCCGTCGGATGCGACGCTTCGGTGGCGCCGAGTCATTCCTGACTCTGATCTCATCGATCCGAAAGCTGGCGCCGTCCGCGGGGATTCGCAGCAATGTGATCTGCGGCTTCCCGGGTGAGACGGAGGCCGACGTTGAGGTGCTGTGCAACTTCCTAGCCGATGCTGAGTTGGACGCGATCGGCGTGTTCGGCTACTCATCTGAGGAGGGGACGGAGGCATGCGGGCTGGATGGCCAGCTTCCGCCCGAGGAGATAGCAACGCGCCGGGCGCGTGTGGCAGATCTTGCCGAGGAGCTGGTTTCGCAGCGCGCAGCGGAGCGAATCGGAGAGCGGGTGGAGGTGCTGGTCGAGGAGGCCGACGGTGAGGTCGTCGGCCGCGCCGCTCACCAGGGTCCGGAGGTCGACGGCAATGTCTCGTTGATCACCAGCGATCACCTCGCCCGAGGGGATCTTGTGAACGCTCTGGTTTGCGACAGCGAGGGGATCGATCTCGTTGCCACGACGATTCTTGATCAGCAGATGCCTCACCGAGGTAGCAGGAATCCAGGTCACCATGATTGACGACGCGCATCACGCCGACGCTGGGTCCGACAAGCTCCGACAAACCCCAGACCCAGACGCCCTGGCGCCGAGCGAGACACATCCTGTCGGGCCGATCGCCGAGCCCGAGACGAGTCCGTGGAATCTGCCGAACGCACTTACCGCGTTTCGGATTGTTCTTGTCCCCATCTTCGCCTGGATGCTGCTGACCCATCCAGAGCAGCCATGGTGGCGGTTCTGCACTGCGGTGATCTTCGGTGTGGCGATCTTGACCGACACGCTTGACGGATACCTGGCCCGTAAACACAACATCATTACGCGCTTCGGCAAGCTGGCCGATCCGATCGCGGACAAGGCGCTCACCGGCATGGCGTTCATCGGGCTGTCGATCATTGACGAGCTTCCCTGGTGGGTGACGATTACGATCTTGGTCCGCGAGTGGGGGATTACCATCATGCGCTTTGTGGTGCTCCGCTACGGCGTGATGGCTGCGGGTCGCGGCGGCAAGATCAAGACCGTGACCCAGGCGATTGCGGTGATCCTGTATTTGCTCCCGCTACCGGGTCCGGCCCATGTCGTCGCCATGATTGTGATGGCTGTGGCGTGGCTGATCACTATGGCAACCGGCCTGGACTACATTCGCGAGGCGCTCCGCCTGCGGCGTCGCGCCCGCGCCCAGTGAAAGATTCCGCACTGGCGGCGAGCATCCTCGCGGAGCTGAGTCGCCGTGGTGAGACGCTCGCAAGCGCGGAGTCCCTGACCGGCGGCATGGTCGGCGCACTGCTGACCGACATACCCGGGGCCTCCGCGAACTATTTGGGCGGTGTGATCAGCTACGCAACCCGCCTCAAGGCGACTCTTGCCGGAGTGGATCGTACGACGCTGGCTGAACTCGGTCCGGTCGCGGAACGCACTGCTGTTGAGATGGCTCGCGGTGTAGCGGAGCGATGCGACGCTGACTGGGGACTTGCGACCACGGGAGTCGCAGGGCCTGAGCCGCAGAACGGCCATCAGGTCGGCCAGGTCTTCGTGGCGGTCAGTCACCCCGCCTCCAGGGTGTTGCACGTCGAGGAGCTCCTCCTGCATGGCGATCGCGCGATGATCCGGCGACAGGCGACCTCAGCTGCGCTGGATTTGCTGGCCGACGCTCTTGGGCTGTCGGGCGTTGGGTGAGACCTAGACGACGCGAGCCGGCGCTTGAGCGTGGGACGCACTGGTGTTGTCGGTGAGGGTGGGTAAGGTTTCCGTATGCGATCGCAGGAACTTCTGGTGAAGCCGGTGCTGGTGCGCGAGCTCATCGGTGAGTCGCTCCGAGAGGAGCGCGTTTCGCAGGGCAAGACGTTGCGAGACGTGTCGAGAAAAGCTCGGGTCAGTCTGGGCTACCTCTCCGAGGTCGAGCGCGGTCAGAAAGAAGCCTCGAGCGAGCTGCTCGCCGCAATTTGCGCGGCACTCGATCTGCCACTGTCGGTGGTTCTCAATATCGTCAGCGAAAAGATGGCCGTCTACGAAGGCGTGACTGCATTGCCGAGCGTACGGCCAATGGCCCAGGCCGCCGCCTGAGGTTTGCTTTGGCACTGATCATTTGCCGTTAAACGCTCGGACGTAGCCTCAGGCCCTGAGGGGTCATTCGGAATCCCGCATCCTGCAGAGCCTCACTTACCCGTATGGAACCGAAGATGTGCGCGCCGTCGGCGCGCTCCACGGTCAGCTTTCCAAGCAGACCCTGGTGTACGGATCTGGCAAGGGCAAATGCCGCCGGAGCCAGCCGGCTTGGGTCCTCGCTGAAGGACAACAGTGTCTTGCCGCCGCGCTCCACGTAGAAGATCAGTTCCCCGCCAACCAAGACGACCAAGGCACCTGCTTTGCGTCCCGGTCGATGTCCCTCTCGATCAGGCCACGGAAGAGCAGCGCCGTAAGGGTTGGCCGGATCACACGCGGCGAGGACGACAGCACCGGGCTCTGCTGGTTCGCGCTGATGAGTGCGCACTCGATCTACGGCACCCGTCAGAGCGAACTGGGCTGCGCCCAGACCTTCGACGAAGTATCCACGCCGACATTGTCCGGAATCCTCGAGCGCGGTGAGTGCCCGATAGGCGGCGCCGAACCCACCCTCGGCGTTCTCGGTGAGGACGCTGCCACGAGTCACAATCCCGTAGCGGTCCAGCAGGGCGAAGATGTCAGAAGCCAGCCGAGCGGCCGCTGTTGATGTTGATCGTTGAATCAGTGACCAGCGACCTGCTGTGGTAGGTGTGACCACACGCGGCGTACGTGCCGGGCGTCCCAGTCCTCCGCCGGCGAGTCTTATCCGATGCGTTCTCGGGACTGGTCGGCTCGGCCTCCGGTGGGCCCCGCTAACGGCAAGGCTGCGTACCGGAGCGAAGGTGTCCCCGGTCACCAAACCGGCCCACACCAGCTCCCAGAGAGCATCCACATACTGCGAGCGATCGGCGACTGTCGGTCCTGAAGGCAGCAGGGCGTCAAAGAACGACGCACCGCGGGCGGAAAGCGCGGCCAAGATCTCTTGGCTGCGATACTGCTCCGGCTCACCGCGAGCCGGGTGCGGCTCCTGACCAGCGACGTACCAGCGCACCCAGCCGTCAGAATCACCGATCGGTCCATCGCCGACCCAGAAGATCTCGCCGGCGGCGGTGAGCTCATCCAGCATCGCCGGAGTGTAGCTGGCGACTCTAGCCGGCAAGATCATCGACTCCACGGCACTAGCCGGAATCGGATAACCCGAGAGCTGCTCGACGGCTCCCAGCACGGCGTCGACACCGCGGCTGTCTGAGCCGATTCCCTGCCATTCCGCGAGAAAGCGGGCAAAAGCGACCTGCTCAACTGGCTCGACGCCCTTACGCAGCAGTGCCAGCGTTCGCCTTTTGATCAACGCCAACACCTGGCTGTGGCAGTACTGCCGCCGCTCGTTCCCAGCGTCTCCCGGCAGATCGAGGAATGACCCGGCGGCCAGACTCCCGGAGGCGGTCAGCTGGTCGCAGCTGGACTCAACGACCGCTCGCCCCAATCCATACCGTTCGGCGATCGAGGAGACGACGAAGGGCCCGTGCGTCCGGGCCCACCGCAGCACAAGATCATCAATGGGATGAGGAGCAGGCTCGGTGAACGAGGCGGCGACGCCTGGCGGAACCGGTATTCCGAGGCCATCGCGAAGTCGCGGAATGTCCTCGGCGACCGCCAGCATTGCCTCACCGGCGATTCGCACTTCAACCACCCGGCGATCCTTGATCAACATGTCGATGGCTGCCCCGATTTCAAGGCTGGGGGCCGTTCGGGCCGCTAGCTCGGCGCGGGTGAACGGTCCGGCAGTGCGTAGCAGGTCAAAGGCTTGTTCCAGGGTGGTCACCTGCCTGTCCGCGCTGAGGCACTGCAGATCAGCCTCGATGCTCGCGATGACCTCGGCGTCGAGGAGTTGCTTGATGCCGTCTTTGCCGAGCAGTTCGGCCAACAGCGTGGCGTCTAGGGAAAGCGCAGCTGCCTTGCGCTCGGCGAGCGGAACATCACCCTCGTAAACAAATGCTCCCACGTAGCCGAAGAGCAATGAGCGGGCGAAGGGAGAAGGCTCCTTGGTCTCCACCTCCACGACGCGGAGTGATCGCGAGGCGATCTGCCGCTGAACGTCAATGAGGCCGTTGAGGTCGAAGACGTCGTTCAGGCATTCGCGCATCGTCTCCAAAACGATCGGAAACTCAGGGTATTGCGCGGCAACGGTGAGCAGTTGGGCTGAGCGCATGCGCTGCTGCCACAACGGTGAGCGAGCTTTAGGGTCGCGCCGAGGGAGCAACAGAGCGCGGGCTGCATTTTCCCGGAACCGGGCTGCGAAGAGGGCCGACGAGCCGACCTCGTCGCTGATCACGGACTCGATGATCTCTGGATCCGACACCAACAACTCAGCGCTGGGTGGCTCAGATTCGGTGTCGGGGATGCGCAGCACCATGCCATCGTTCGTCGCTGTTGCCTGCACCTCCATGCCATACCGTTCTCTCGCTGAGCGCTCGATGGCGAGCGCCCAGGGACTGAGCACGCCGGTGCCGAGTGGGCAGTGGACGCAGACTCGCCAGTCGCCCAGCTCGTCGCGAAATCTCTCAAAGATCACCGTTTGGTCAGTCGGAAGGGCCCCGGTGGCTGTCTGCTGCTCGGCAAGATAGGAGACAAGGTTGTTGGCGGCGAAGTCATCGAGACCCGCCTCAGTCAGTCGCGCTTGCGCAAGCTCGGGACGCAACGCACCGACCTCGCGGACGAACCTGCCGTACGCCCGTCCGAGCTCTAGAGGGCGAGCAGGTGCGTCACCTTTCCAGAACGGCAGCCGGCCAGGAGCACCCGGGGCAGGGGAGACCAGCACCTGATCATGGGTGATTTGCTCCACTCGCCAACTTGTCGTGCCCAAGGTGAAGACGTCGCCGACTCGGGTCTCATAGACCATCTCCTCATCGAGCTCGCCGACACGGCGGCCCGGGGCATGCCGACCCGATGCATTGCCCTCACCAACCAGGAAGACTCCGAACAGGCCGCGATCGGGAATCGTGCCGCCGGAGGTCACGGCGAGCCGCTGCGCTCCCGGACGGGCGACCAGCACGCCGGTGTCGCGATGCCAGACCAGACGCGGCCGGAGCTCGGCAAATTCTTCGCTGGGATAGCGGCCACTCAGCATGTCGAGGACGGCCTCGAAGGCGCTGTACGGCAGCTGCCGGAAGCTGTCTGCTCGGCGCACCAAGGCGTACAGCTCCTCCGCCTTGGCGTCCTCGATCGAAACAATGGCCACGATCTGCTGGGCAAGGACGTCCAAGGGATTACGCAGCTCGGCGACTTCCTCAATGGCGCCGTGCCGCATCCGTTCGACAACAACCGCCGACGCGATCAGATCCCCGCGGTGGTTGGGAAAGAACACGCCGCGAGACGTCGCGCCCACGTGATGGCCTGCCCGGCCCACCCGCTGGAGGCCGCTGGCTACCGACGGCGGGGCCTCGACCTGGACAACGACATCGACCGCACCCATGTCGATGCCGAGCTCCAGTGACGAGGTCGCCACCACGCACGGCAGCCGCCCCGTCTTGAGATCGTTCTCAATCTGGGCTCGCTGCTCCTTGCTGACCGAGCCGTGATGGGCACGGGCGATAACCGGAGTCGAACTGCCGTCGCGGCCGGTCGACGCGCCGGATTGGGCCATCACCTGCGCGGGTGGCGGGGATGGATCAGTGACTTCGCCGAGACGCTCGGCCTGCAGCTCGTTGAGATGCGCGGTCAGCCGCTCCGCCAGTCGGCGTGAGTTGGCGAAGACAATGCTCGAGCGGTGCTGATTGATCACGTCCAGGATGCGATTCTCGACGTGCGGCCAAATCGAGGGTGGTCGAGGCGGAGCCTGCTCGTCATCGAGACTCGCGGGCTGGGCGATGGTCGGGGCAGATGCAGTTGCACCGAGGTCGCTCATGTCCTCAACGGGCACGACTATCGAGAGATCCCATGATTTCTCGGCCGGAGGCGCCACCACCCGCACCTCATGCGACCCACCGAGAAAGGCGGCAACCCGCTCCGGAGGGCGCACGGTGGCGGATAGGCCGATCCGCTGTGGAGGCTGCCGCAACGACGATGACTCCCCGTCGGACTCGGTGAGCGCCTCCAGCCGCTCCAGGGACAGCCCGAGATGGGCTCCGCGCTTGGTCCCGGCAAGGGCGTGCACCTCGTCGATGATCACGGTTCGAACCGATCGGAGCAGATCGCGGGCGGCCGAAGTCAGCATCAAGAACAGTGACTCGGGTGTGGTGATCAAGATGTCCGGTGGTCGGTTGACGAGACTTCGCCGATCAGCCGCCGACGTATCGCCGGAGCGCACGCCGACCGTGACGTTCGGTGGTGTTTGTTCGAGCCGTAACGCGGTCTGCGTGATGCCCGCAAGCGGTGCTCGGAGGTTTCGTTCGACATCGACCGCCAACGCCTTGAGCGGAGAGACGTAAAGCACCCGGCAGCGCCGCTTGGCGCTCGGCTGCGGCGAGCGTGTCAGATCGTCCAACGCCCAGAGGAAGGCCGCAAGCGTTTTGCCGGAACCGGTGGGCGCGATGACCAAGGCGTTCTCACCAGCGGAGATGGCTTGCCAGGCACCCACCTGGGCAGCCGTCGGGCGTGCGAAGACCTCCCGGAACCAGGTCGCAGTCGCCGGGGAAAAGGCGTCCAATGGATCAGCGCGCACGTCGTCTATCTTGCCCTTGAGCTCTGACACTGCCGACGACGAGACCGTGGCTCCCCGCTGGCCAGGCACAATGGCGGCTATGAAGGAGACCGAGCTTTGGCAGCGCCTGCAGCTACATCTCGGTACGGGCTACTTCCGCGTGTGGGCGTCGGAGTACAGCCTCGCGGCCTTGGGCCAGCGCACCGTCGTGCAGGCGTTGGCTGACGGCATACCGTGTAAGACCATCTGGCGGGCTGTCTGGACCGCGTTGGAGTTGCCGGCGCGGGATCGTTAGCAGGCACTGCTAGGCCACCAGCACCCCCAAGAGGTGATGCCGAACCCGGCGTGTCGAATATCGTTCGAACAAACGTTCGGTAGGTTATCCACCAGGCGTCCGGGGCGGTTATCCACAGAATCTCGTCCGGCCGAACGATTGTCAGTGTGCGTCCTTAGGGTCAGAACGCAAGACTTTCAGACACATCAGCAAGCTCAGAAGGCAAGAGCAAACTCAGACGGCAAGAGCAAACTCAGACGGCAAGAGCAAGTGCCCGACGACGGGGAAGGATAACGATGGCCACGGCAGATCGCGAGAAGGCACTGGAGGCAGCACTCGCACAGATCGACAAGCAGTATGGAAAGGGATCGGTGATGCGGCTCGGCGATGAGGTGCGAGCGCCAATCGAGGTCATTCCCACTGGCTCCATCGCCCTTGATGTCGCTTTGGGCATCGGTGGTTTGCCGCGCGGCAGGGTGGTGGAGATCTACGGCCCCGAGTCGAGCGGTAAGACGACCGTGGCTTTGCATGCCATCGCCAACGCCCAGGCAGATGGAGGTATTTGCGCATTCATCGATGCCGAGCATGCGCTGGATCCCGAGTACGCCGGGCGTCTTGGCGTTGACACCGACTCACTTCTGGTGAGCCAACCCGATAACGGCGAGCAGGCGTTGGAGATCGCCGACATGCTGGTCCGCTCGGGCGCATTGTCGCTGATTGTGATCGACTCGGTGGCCGCACTGACACCGCGGGCCGAGATCGAAGGAGAGATGGGCGACAGCCACGTCGGACTGCAGGCACGGCTGATGAGCCAGGCTCTGCGGAAGATGACCGGCGCCTTGAGCGGTGCCGGCACAACAGCGATCTTCATCAACCAGCTGCGGGAGAAGATCGGAGTGATGTTTGGATCACCCGAGACCACGACGGGTGGCCGTGCGCTGAAGTTCTATGCATCGATACGGCTGGATGTGCGTCGTATCGAGACACTCAAAGACGGTCAGGAAATGGTTGGCAACCGTACCCGAGTGAAGGTGGTTAAAAACAAAGTGGCGCCACCATTCAAGCAGGCCGAGTTCGACATTCTTTACGGGAAGGGAATCAGCCGCGAAGGCAGCCTGATTGATTTGGGCGTAGACACCGGAATCATTCGCAAGGCCGGAGCGTGGTTCACCTATGATGCCGATCAATTGGGTCAAGGCCGCGAGAATGCTCGCAGCTACCTACGAAACAATCCTGATCTGGCAGATGAGTTGGAGAAGAAGATCAAGGAACGAATGGGCATCGGTCCTAAGATCGACCTGCCAGCGGGGATCGATCCGGTCACCGGCGAGGTGGAGTTCTAGCCAATGCCGATCGAACAGCCCACGGAGCACTCGACCGGCACAGCACGAGCCCGCTCGGTGACCGGAGTGGCAGCAGCGGAACCTTCATCCGAGGGGTTCACCGAGCCGAATGATGACGATGCAGACGCGGAGTCTGTGGCTCGCACCATTGCGTTACGCAGACTGACGATGCGGGCACACACCCGACACGAGCTTGACAAGGCCCTTCAGGCCAAGAAGGTGCCCCAGAGCGTGAAGCAGGCGGTTCTCGACCGGATGCAAGAGGTGGGTCTGGTTGACGATGCAACCTTCGCAGTTGACTGGGTCGCCTCCCGGCAGCAGCGACGCCACCTCTCCCGTCGCGCGCTCAAGCGCGAATTGGAAGTCAAGGGAGTCGAGCGCGACGATATCGACAGGGCACTTGAGAATGTCGACCGCGATGCCGAACTCGCTAGCGCTCGGGAGCTGGTCGAGCGAAAACGAGCAGCGATGAGCGCACTTGCACGTGACGTGCAGCATCGGCGGCTGGCAGGACTGCTCAGCCGCCGTGGATTCGATAGTGCGGTCATAACGCGCGTGCTGAGCGATGTACTGCGGGAGTGAGCTCGTAGACGCGCGGCGGGGTAGCGGGATCCACATTTGTGCTTGACCGAGGGCGTAACCAGACATACTCTGCCAACACGAGGTATCTGACAACGCCCGAACGATATGACGAAATTCCGGAGTAAAGAATGCTCCGGAACAGTGACTTACAAAGCAGTTCTTGTTTCAAATCTAGGAGTAGAGGGAATCCAGCGTTCACTAGCTGAGCGTTGGCTCATTTTGCATTTCGCGTTGCGGATCCTCTTGAGTACATGCGTGAGCGTGTAGACAGGAGCGCGACGGTGAGCGGGGTCTTTGAAGCACTTGTAGTTAGCGGCCTCTTCTTGCTCATCGCCGTGGTGGCCTTGGCAACGGTCGTCTTGGCTCGACGGAGCCGGCACAATTCAGCCAGCTACCAGACCAGAGCAGTGCCCTCAACGGCATCAACGCTTCCGACCGGTACTGGGTCACTACCAACAGCCAGCTCGCGGACAGATCGTTCCGCCGCGGAGTTGGCTGGGGGACAGCCCGGATACTCAGCGGCAGAGGTCGAGGAGCTTCGCGTCAAGGCCGAGAAGTTGCTTGCCTCAGCGGAGACCGCTCGAACAGAGGCCGAGGAGGAGTCACGAGCTCGGCGCGGTGAGCTCCGGGAGCAACGGGCCGACCTTGAGCGTCGCGAACAACGGCTTTCGGACCGAGAAGAGCGGCTCGACGCTGACATACGAATGTTGGAGGAAAAGGGCCGACAGCTTGAGGAGCTCAAAAGCGAACTCAAGAGTCAGCGTCGAACATTGGCGGATCTCGAGTCGGAACAGCAGACCTCATTGGAGCGGATTGCAGGGCTGACCGCCGAGCAAGCAAAAGCCGAGCTGGTATCAGCGGTCACCCATGATGCGAAGCGGCAGGCGGTGCTGCTCGCCCGCGATATCGAACGTCAGGCCGTTCGCGAAGCAGACGCGAGATCACAACAGATCATTGTCGGAGCGATCCAACGCCTCGCATCGGATCTGACATCGGAGTCGGTGGTCTCGGCGGTCCATCTCCCTGGAGATGACATGAAGGGTCGGATCATCGGTCGGGAGGGACGCAATATCAGGGCCTTCGAACAGGTGACCGGTGTCAACGTGATGATCGATGACACGCCGGAGGCAGTGCTGCTGTCCTGCTTCGATCCGGTTCGACGAGAGACCGCCCGGATGACATTGACCGAGCTGGTGGCGGACGGCCGCATTCATCCGGCCCGCATCGAGGAGGTGCACGAGCGGAGCAAGAGCCAGATTCAGGCGCAGTGCTTGCGGGCGGCCGAGGATGCCATGGCCGAGGTGGGCATCTCGGACCTGCATCCGGCGCTCGTCCCAGTGCTCGGCACGCTGCGTTACCGGACCTCGTACGGGCAGAACGTCCTCAAGCATTTGGTGGAGAGTGCCCATATCGCCGGGTTGATGGCTGCTGAGCTCCGTCTCGACGTAGCGCACTGCAAGCGCGCCGCGTTTTTGCACGACATTGGCAAGGCATTGACGCACGAGGTAGAGGGCTCGCACGCGATTGTCGGGGCCGATCTCGCTCGCAAGTACGGCGAGCATGCCGATGTGGTCCATGCCATCGAGGCGCACCACAACGAAGTCGAGGTGCGGACCGTTGAGGCTGTTCTCGTTCAGGCAGCGGACGCGATCAGCGGGAGTCGACCGGGTGCCCGGCGCGAAAGCATCGAGGCGTACGTCCAACGGCTGGAGCGGCTGGAAGAGATCGCTGGTGCCCGCGAAGGTGTCGACAAGGTGTTCGCCATGCAGGCCGGACGCGAGATTCGGGTGATGGTAGCCCCGGACATCGTCGATGACATCGAGGCGCAAGTTCTGGCTCGTGACATTGCCAAGCAGATCGAAGAAGAGTTGACCTACCCGGGCCAGATCAAAGTGACGGTGGTGCGGGAGTCACGAGCGACCGAGACCGCTCGTTAAGCCTGGCGTTAGACCTGCCCTGGCCCCGTCAGCGCACCGCCTTGAGCGATCGAAGGGCTCAACGAGCGTGTGCGACTCAGCGGCCTTGGGCCCTCGTCGCCGGGTCTGCAGCCGGCGTTCCAGGTAGCGAGCGAGCCGGGTGAGCAGGTAGTTGATGATGATGAAGATGGTGGCCACCACTAGGAAGGTCGGGATCAGGTTTCCCTTCAGCGAGGCCAAGGTTTGTCCGCTGCGGACGAGCTCCGGATACAAGATCAGGAACCCTAGGGCCGAGTCCTTCAAGACGACGACAAGCTGGCTGACGATGGAAGGCAGCATCATCGTGATTGCTTGCGGCAGCAGCACCAGTCGCAGAGTGGCGAAGGGTGTCAGCCCGATGGCCAGGCCTGCCTCCTGCTGACCCTTTGGCAGCGATCCGATTCCGGAGCGGATGAGCTCAGCAATGACGCACGAGTTGTAGAACGTCAGGCCCGCAATGACACCCAACAGCGGAAGGATGTCGCCAGAGACGCCAATGCCGAAGAGGAAGACGTAGTAGGCGAACAGCATCATCATCAGCACCGGCACGGCGCGGAAGAACTCCACAAAGACACCACAGACCGCCCGCACTGGAGCCAGCTGAGACAAGCGGCCCATGCCCAGCAGGATGCCGCCGATCATCGCCAGGATGATGGAGAAAAAGGCCGCGACCAAGGTGGCCCGCAGTCCTGGCAGCAGGTAGGACGTCCAGGTCACCGGATCGATGAACGGACTCCACTTCGCCGCGGTGAATTGGCCCTTGGCGGCAAGTGCCCTGACCAGGAGATACAGCAATGCGAGGATGGCCAGACTGCCGATTGCTGCAATGACGGCGTAGCGACGCCGAGCCTTGGGCCCCGGAGCGTCGAACAGCACGCTCGCCTCGGCACTCATCGTTTCACCGCCAGTCGCCGGGACAAGGCGGTGAAGCCGATGCCGACCGGAAGGGTCAAGATCACGAAGCCAGTCGCCATGATCACGAAGATGACGTAGATCAAGTCGGGACGGAACTCGATCATGCCCTTCATCAGATACGAGGCCTCGGCGACGCCGATGGTGGCCACGACCGTGGTGTTCTTGGTGAGCGCGATCAGCACATTTCCCAGCGGAGCGATGGCGCCCGCGGAAGGCCTGAGGTAGCACCACGTTGTACAAGGTCGCGCCGAAGTCCAGACCGATCGCCCGAGCGGCTTCGGCCTGACCCTGTGGGACAGTGTTGATGCCACTTCGCAGCGCCTCAGCGACGAACGCTGCGTGGTAGATGGCGAGCGCGAGAACTGCCCAGCGGAAGTTCTGCACGTCGATGGGTGAGTTCTGGGCCCCGATCCGGTACTGCAAGGTGATGTAGAAGCCGAAGGCACCGAAGAACACGATCAGTGTCAACGGTGTGTTACGCACCAGGGTGACGTACGTCGTTCCGGCGGCGCGCAGCACGGTGACCGGCGATACTCGCATGATCGCGACGATCGTGCCGATCACCAGCGCCCCGACAGCGGAGGCAATAGTCAACTTGATGGTCATCCAGAAGGCAGCGAGCACGTTGTACTCGGAGAGAAGCTGGGAGAGACCATCAAACATCCGACACCTCCTCAGCGATTGGGGCCGACAATCTGCCGGCCCCGATCACATACGTTCACATCCTGAGCAGGCGGGAACCTAGGCGCAGGCGTCTGGCTTCGGCGGATTGGTCGAGGTGTCGACCTTGAAGCCCGAGGGCCCGACATTGGCCTCGACCGCTTTCTGCCACGATCCGTCGGAGATCATCTTTTCAAGGGCCGCATTCACTTTGTTGCACAACTCGATGTCGCCCTTCTTCAGGCCGACACCGTATCGCTCGGTCGAGAACGGCTTGCCGACGACCTTGAGCTTGCCCGCGTACTGCGGCTGCGCCGCGAAACCGGCCAAGATCACATTGTCAGTGGTGACCGCGTCCACGGTGCCACCGACCAGAGCTTCCACGCACTTGGAGTAGGTGTCCTGCTCGAACAGCTTCACCGTGGTGGCGTACTCCTTCTTGATCTTCTCTGCAGGTGTGGAACCGGTAACCGAACAGAGCGTCTTGTCCTTCATTGCGTCCGGCCCAGTGATGTCGCTGTTGTCCGCCTTGACCAGCAGATCTTGCCCGGCGACGAAGTACGGGCCGGCAAAGGACACCTTCTCCTTACGCGCATCGGTAATCGAATAGGTGGCGAAGATCAATCCGACCTGACCGCCTTGTATCGCAGTCTCGCGTTGCGCGGACGGCGTTTCCTTGAAGATCACCTTGTCGCCTTCGAAGCCAAGCTCTTTCGCGACATACTTCGCGACGTCGACATCGAGGCCTTTGTAGTCTTCGCCGACCTTCTGGCCCAGGCCAGGCTGGTCGTACTTGATGCCAACGGTGAGGGTGTCACCTGATGTGCTTCCGGCGCTGCCGCCACCACCACACGAAGCCATGGTGGCCGCTAGAGCCGATCCCGCCAACACGACGAGAATCTTCTTGCTGATATGCATTGCTCTCCTTTCATGTGAAACCAAGGGCGTTGGCTTGCACGCAGGTGCGGATAGATGAGCTGCTGCTGTCCGATTCGGAGGAGGTAACAAATCAGAGTTGGACACGTCGATCACTGGGTCAAGATCTTGCTAAGGAAGTCCTTGGCTCGGGCGCTTTGCGCGTTGGTGAAAAATGACTCCGGTTCGGCTTCCTCGACGATCTGGCCATCATCCATGAAAACCACCCGGTTGGCGGCCTTACGGGCGAAGCCCATCTCGTGGGTAACGACGATCATCGTCATACCCTGGCGAGCGAGCGAGACCATGACATCGAGCACCTCGTTGACCATTTCCGGGTCCAACGCCGAGGTCGGCTCGTCGAACAAGATCACTTTGGGATCCATGGCGAGCGCCCGAGCGATCGCAACGCGTTGCTGTTGGCCGCCGGACAGCTGCGCCGGATACTTCTCGGCCTGCGATTCGACCCCGACCCGCGTAAGCAGATCCATGCCGCGCTTCTTGGCCTCGCCGGCCGACATCTTCCGAACCTTGATCGGGCCAAGCGTGACATTTTCCAAGGCAGTCTTGTGAGAAAAAAGGTTGAAGGACTGGAACACCATTCCGACGTCGGCACGCAATTGAGCCAGCGCCTTGCCTTCGTCCGGCAGCTGCTGACCATCGATGGTGATCGTTCCTGACTCGATGGTCTCGAGGCGGTTGATCACCCGACAGAGGGTTGACTTGCCTGAACCCGACGGCCCGAGGACGACGACGACCTCGCCCTTGCGCACGGTGAGATCGATCTTTTGGAGCACGTGGAGATCACCGAAGTGCTTGTCGACCTCGCTGAGGACCACAAGAGGTTCGCCGAGCTGATCCGGCGCTACCGACGGACCAGTCGTCGGATCCGGTACAGGATCAGACAGTGACCCGGCTTGACGCTCGACCTCCCGTGACGAGATTTCGGCCTTGGTCATGGCCCCGACCTTAGACCTGCGGTTGGCAAAACCGCACAAGATACGCTCCGATTTTCGGTGACAATCGCCAAGTATTTTTAATAGTTAGGCTAACTACCAGAAATTCCCCATTGGCCCGTGAATGTGTGACCGGGCGCGAGCACCCTCATGTCATCGTGAGTCGGGCCTGCGTTGAACGCGTCCGGTCCGCAGGTCATCGGCTCGACAGCCACCCCACCGTCTCGATTGGGGCCTCCCGTAAAGACCTGCGTCCACACAAATGTCTCGTCCCCCCAAAGCTCGGCGAAACGGTCGCCGCGAGTCAGCCTGATCCGCCATCGGCCATCCGAGTCGCGGTCGAGGTCGGTCATGGCTGTGTCGAGATTCGTCGTCCCCAGAACCGTGCTGCGCCTCAGGTCGTAGGCCGTGCCGTCAACCGGTGAGACTTTGGCGGGCAGCAGCCGATCATCTACCTCCAGATAGGAGGCAGCGGGAACGGTCAGTGCGACCTCGTCGACGCTCGATTCGCCGACCGTCAGATACGGATGCGCGCCGTAGCCGAACGGCAGCTCGCTGTCTCCGAGATTCGTCGCCTCGACGGTCACCACCAAGCCCTTCTTCGCCGATGCGATGCGTGATCGTCGCCTCGAGGGTGCCGGGCCAGCCAGGCTGCGGGTGGATGCGTACTCGATTGACGACCTTGTCAGGCTGCCGCTCGACGAGAACCCACGGCACGTAGCGAGCGAGGCCGTGGCTGGCGTTGTGGCGAGCCGGCTCGGTGAGCGCAAGCTGCTGAGTGACCCCGTTGAAGGTGTACCGGCCGTCGCGTATCCGGTTCGGCCACGGAATCAGGTTCTGCCCACGACCGCCCTTGATCGTCTCCATGACATCGAAGCCGTGCACGACATCACGACCGTCAAAGGTAAAGCTGCGCAGCACGGCGCCCACTTCGGCAACCACAGCGCGATGTTTTCCGGACGCGATCTCGTATTGTTCTCCGGTCGGTGCAGCGCTCACGAATCGGCACTTTATCGTCATGCGCACCGGAGCACTTACCCTTGGTCTGCTATGTCGACAGTGTCCGAGGCGCCAGTGGCCACCCGCTCGCGTACGTACCAGATCCGTACGTACGGATGCCAGATGAACGTGCATGATTCCGAACGGCTTGCTGGACTGCTCGAAAAGGCCGGTTACCAAAGATCCGTCGGGGACGCGATACCCGACGTGGTGGTTTTCAACACCTGCGCTGTCCGCGAGAACGCCGATAACCGGCTCTATGGAAGCCTCGGCAATCTACTGCCGACCAAGAAGTCACGACCCGGCATGCAGATTGCCGTCGGCGGTTGCCTGGCGCAGAAAGACAAGGACACCATCCTGACCCGGGCACCGTGGGTCGACGTGGTGTTCGGCACCCACAACATCGGGTCCCTGCCGACCCTGCTGGAACGTGCCCGAATTCAGCGTGAGGCTCAGGTCGAGATCAAGGAGGCGCTGGAGACCTTCCCCTCCAATCTGCCGACCCGTCGGGAGTCGGCGTACGCAGCGTGGGTCTCGATCAGCGTCGGCTGCAACAACACCTGCACCTTCTGTATCGTCCCGGCGTTGCGAGGTCGCGAGACCGACCGTAGACCAGGTGACATCCTCACCGAGATCCAAGCGCTGGTCGCCGAAGGAGTCCAAGAGGTAACGCTGCTCGGCCAGAACGTCAACGCGTACGGGGTGGAGTTCGGTGACCGGCGTGCCTTTGCCAGGTTGCTGCGCGCCTGTGGTGACATCGATGGCCTCGAACGGGTGCGCTTCACCTCGCCACATCCCAAGGATTTCACCGACGACGTGATCGCCGCGATGGCCGAAACAGCCAATGTGATGCCCCAATTGCATATGCCGCTGCAGTCCGGATCGGACGCGATCCTGCGCTCGATGCGCCGTTCCTACCGCAGTGAGCGGTACTTGGGCATCATCGACAAGGTCCGTGCCGCGATGCCCGAGGCCGCAATCACGACCGACATCATCGTCGGCTTCCCCGGTGAGACTGAAGCCGACTTTCAAGCCACGCTCGATGTCGTTGCGGCTGCCCGCTTCTCGGCTGCCTTCACGTTCCAGTACTCCATCCGGCCCGGAACGCCGGCCGCCACGATGGACGATCAGGTCCCCAAGCCGGTCGTCCAGGAGCGCTACGAGCGCCTTGTCGACCTGGTCGGCGACATCACCTTGCAGGAGAACAGCAAGCAACTCGGCCGGCAGGTCGAGGTGATGTTCGCCGATGGCGAGGGGCGCAAGGACATGCTGACCCATCGGATGTCGGGCCGGGCACGCGACAATCGACTCGTCCATGTCTCGGTCCCCGAGGAGCCCAGAGATCGTCCGCGACCTGGCGACCTTGCCGAGGTGATCATCACCCACGCCGCGCCGCACCACCTCACGGCTGACGCCGGCCTCCTGGCGCTCCGGCGTACCCGCGGCGGCGATGCATGGCAAGGGAGCAGGTCGGTACCCCAAGCCGCTGCGGCTACGGTTACGCTCGGCATGCCCACGATCGGCGTACCTGATATCTTGCAGCCCGCGGAAGCGTGTATGACCAACTGACGACGCTGCTGAAGGAGCCGCCGGATGCCCGCGATGAGATTTATCGAGCAGCTGAATGTCCAGATCGGACAGGAGTTCGCGGCCCACCAGCAATACGTGGCATGCGCGGTTTTCTACGACGCACTCACGATGCCTCAGATGGCGGGCTTCTTCTACGCTCAAGCGCTCGAGGAACGCGATCACGCCATGATGATGATCAAATACCTTGTCGATCAGGACGCTCCCGCGGTCGTACCTGGAGTCAGTGCTCCGCAGGTGGATTTCCCAGACGTCGTGGCGCCGGTTGAACTTGCCCTTGAGCAGGAGCGTCGAGTCACCGCTCAGATCAATGAGCTGACCAAGACCGCCCGCGAAGAGAACGACTTTGCCTCTGACCAGTTCATGCAGTGGTTCATCAAGGAGCAGGTCGAGGAGGTCGCCACGATGAGCGACCTGGTCGCGGTGGTGCGACGGTCACGCGACAACATCGAAGCGATTGAGGAGTACGTCCAGCGGGAACAGCGCAGAGAGGCAACTGATCTCACCGCACCGGCTATTGCAGGCGGCTAGGTTCGTTCCGCTCAGGGTTCGGGGCTAAGCCTCAGGCAGGCTGCTCCGGCTGGTCAGCTGTGAACTCCCGGAGCTTGTCCTTGGCCATCTCCTGACCTTGATCAACTTGCTCGACGTACTTGCTATCGGTCTTCTCGTCGACGAAGTCCCCCGCCTTGTCGATACCGGCGTCAACCTGCTCGCTGTGCTCGCCAATCGCATCCTTCGCTTTGTCGAAGATGCCCATCGCTTGCCACCTCTCCGGGATTCCAGACGCCACCCCACCGACGTCGGTGCCGACGACCCATTCGGCTCCAGAATTCTTTGTACTCCAGGCTGAAGAAAAAGTCGACCACGCAGCAGTCGCGGCAGCGTCGCTGCGCCACACTGTGCACGTGACGGTCGTGCTCGTAGGCCCAACCGCGGTCGGCAAATCCAGCCTGGCTGCCGCGTTGGGCCGACGCTACGCGGCTGACGGACAACCGGCGGAGATCGTCAACGCTGACTCGATGTTGGTCTACCGGGGCATGGATATCGGCACAGCCAAACCGTCTGACGTCGAGCGCGCCGCCATCCGCCACCACGTCATCGACGTGCTGGAGGTCAATGAGGCGACCACGGTGGCCGAATTTCAGCAGCTCGCGCGAGCCGCGATCGCTGACTGCGAGGCTCGCAGCGTCATCCCGATCGTGGTTGGCGGATCGGCCCTGTACGTTCGGGCGATTGTCGACGATTTCCGGTTTCCGGGAACCGATCCGGCGATCCGTGCTCGGCTGGAAAGCGAGCTGTCGAGCGAGGGCGCAGCGCAGCTGTACCAACGGCTGATGGTGGCCGATCCGATGGCTGCAAGACGGATCCTTCCCGGCAACACGCGTCGCATCGTTCGCGCCCTCGAGGTGATCGAGCTGACCGGCGGGCCATTTTCGGCGGTGCTGCCCGCCCGCCGCTACCTGCTTCCCCATGTCGTGCAGATCGGCCTCGCTATCGATCGGGCGGCGCTCGATGCTCGGATTGCTGCTCGGGTGGACGCGATGTGGGCCGCGGGCTTCGTAGACGAGGTGCGTCAGCTTGCCGCGGAAGGCCTTCGCGAGAGCCTTACGGCCTCCCGCGCGCTGGGATACCGACAGGTACTGCGCTTTCTCGACGGGGAGATCAGCGAGGCGGAAGCACGGGAGCTAACGGTCGCGGCGACGCGCAAATTCGCCCGCCGCCAGGACTCGTGGTTCCGCAAGGACACCCGGATCTCGTGGCTGCCCTACGACCATCCAGAGTTGGTCTCAGACGCGTACGCGCTGGCAGGGCCCACGGGAACTGGTCCAGTGCACGCTCTCGAATCCAGATCCGAGCTGGAAGACTGACCCTCATGCGGAGGTGGTCGTTCGCCAAGGGACACGGCACCCACAACGACTTCGTCATCCTTCTCGATCGTGAGTCGATGTTGGAGGTCGGGCCATCGGAGGTGCGCTTCATCTGCGACCGCCGCGGCGGCATTGGCGCCGACGGCCTGCTGCGCGCCGTACTCGCCGAAGCACATCGACGATTGGACTGGTGATGGTGCGCTCTGGTTCATGGACTACCGCAACGCTGACGGATCGATCGCAGAGATGTGCGGCAACGGTCTTCGGGTGTTCGTTCGGTTCCTGCTCGACCAAAGTCTGGTCACCGGGCCAGTCGTCCGCATCGCTACGCGGAGTGGCATCAGGGAAGCGACAGCGCTGCCGGACGGCAGAATCCGCGTGTCCATGGGCTCGGTCGCGATCGGAACTCGATTGGTCGTCGTCAGTACGGTCGACGGAGCCGAATTCAAGGCCGTGACGGCCGATGTTGGCAATCCGCATGCCGTGAGTTTCGCGGACAGTCTCGACGAGTTGTCGCTTCATGCGCCTCCCCGATGGGATCCTCCCGAGGAGTTCTCGCACGGCGTGAACCTCGAGTTTGTACGCCGCCTCGGCCCACAGCACATCGCCATGCGGGTCTATGAGCGAGGAGTCGGTGAGACGTGCTCCTGCGGGACCGGCACCGTCGCCGCCGCTGCAGCGGCACGCTTCCATGATCAAGATCAGACTGCGCTGCCGGTGACGTACCGGGTCGATACTCCCGGGGGCACCGTGGAGGTCGAGCTGACCGATCACGAGGCTTATCTGACAGGGCCTGCAGTGCTCGTAGCGCACGGCGAGCTCGTGCTACCCGATCGCGCGGACCTCGATATAACGCACACACTCACCTTCACCGCCTCGGGCGGTTCCGGCCCGGTCTAGTAGGTAGGAGTTCCGCATGTCTGTTCTCGACGCGTTCTCGCTCTCCGGCAAGGTCTCCGTCGTCACAGGGGCCAACCGCGGGATCGGCCGCGCACTCGTCACCGCATTGGCCGAGGCCGGTAGCGATGTGGTGCTGCTGGTTCGCGATACCGGCGGATCCGCCGAGGTGATTGCCGAGTTGGACGCCCTTGGTGTTACGGCCATTGCTGTGATGGCAGACGTCACCGAGGGCGATCAGGTGCGGCGCGCCGTCGGTGAGGTGCTGGATCGGCTCGGTCAGGTCGACGTGTTGGTGAACAACGCGGGCGCGTGTATTCATCGGCCCTCCCTCGGGGTCACCGCCGAAGAATGGGACTTCGTGATCGATGTCAACGTCAACGGCGTCTGGCATTGCTGCCAGGAGTTCGGCCGACAGATGGTGGCGCAACATGACGGCGTCATCATCAACATTGGCTCGATCTCGGCCAACATCGTGAACCGGCCGCAATGGCAACCGGCTTACAACGCATCGAAGGCTGCCGTACATCAGTTGACCCGCTCGCTGGCCGCTGAGTGGGCGCCCCACGGCGTTCGGGTCAATGCACTGGCTCCCGGCTACATCAAGACCGAAATGGCCCCGGTTGACAAGCCAGAATTCAAGCGCTTCTGGATCGAGGACGCGCCGATGCGACGCTACGCAATGCCCTCCGAGCTGGGACCCAGCGTTGTCTACCTGGCATCTGACGCGTCATCGTTCATGACCGGCGCGGTCCTGGTCGTTGACGGGGGCTACACACTTTTCTAAGAGCTGGAAACACATCGATCTGGTGGCGATGCGGCGGCGCGTCCGTACAAAACGCTTAGCTGCCACTTGGGTTGCCGTGAGATTCTGGTTCGGACATGACAGTTCCCCAACGCGACCCACAGTTTCCCACCACACCAGATGACGAGTTGCTCGTCGAGCGGCTTGAGCCTAGACCAGTCGGTACCCCGGACGTCGACGGAGATCAGCAGGATCTCCAGGATCGGTTGTCCCTGCGCCGAGTTTCTGGAATGTCGACCGAGCTGGCCGACATCACCGAGGTCGAGTACCGGCAGCTCCTCTTGGAGCGCGTCGTTCTCGTCAGCGTGTGGACTACCGGCAGTGAGGTGAGCGCTGAGCATGCCATCGCCGAACTCAAGTTGCTGGCGGAGACCGCCGGATCGCAAGTCCTCGAGGGCCTGATCCAACGCCGCGACCGACCTGACCCGGCTACCTACATCGGGCGGGGCAAGGTTGCTGAGTTGCGGGACGTCGTGGTTGCGACCGGCGCAGATACGGTCATCTGCGACGGCGAGCTGACGCTCGCTCAGCTCCGCAACTTGGAGGACCGGGTCGGTATCAAGGTCATCGACCGCACGGCGCTGATCCTCGACATCTTCGCTGCACACGCCAAGAGCGTTGAGGGAAAGGCGCAGGTCGAGCTTGCCCAGCTGCAATACCTGAAACAGCGTTTACGCGGCTGGGGTGGCAACCTTTCTAGGCAGGTCGGCGGTCGCGCCAGCGGCGGTGTCGGCATCGGCGGTCGTGGGCCGGGCGAGACCAAACTGGAGACCGATCGGCGCCGCATCAACAGCCGCATTGCGAAGCTGCGAGCCTCACTCCGCGAGATGGACACCACGCGCGAGACCAAGCGGGCCGACCGCCGCCGTCATCAGGTGCCCTCCGTCGCCATCGTTGGCTACACCAATGCGGGCAAGTCCAGCCTGCTCAACCGACTGACCGGTGCGGGTGTGCTCGTCGACGATGCACTCTTCGCGACGCTTGACCCGACCACTCGCCGGGCTGCTGCCGAGGACGGCCGGCTGTACACGCTGACAGACACCGTAGGTTTCATTCGGCATCTGCCACATGACCTGGTCGAAGCGTTTGCGTCGACCTTGGAGGAGTCGACCTATGCCGATCTACTCGTGCACGTCGTCGATGGCTCAGATCCGGACCCGATCGGGCAGATCAATGCCGTACGCGCGGTCCTCGCCGATATCGGTGCCGCTGAGATCCCAGAGCTGATCGTGATCAACAAGGTGGATCGTGCCGCGGCCGAAACCCTCCGGGTGCTTCACGCCAGCTTTCCCGATGCCGCCTTCATCTCTGCGCGAACCGGGAAGGGACTTGAGCAGTTGCGCAGCATTATCGAGTCTCTGTTGCCGCGTCCCGAGATCGAGATTCGGGCCCTGGTGCCGTACGAGCGAGGTGATCTGGTCAACCGCATCCATCAAACCGGCGAGTTCCTGGCCACCGAACACCGTGCCGACGGCACGCTCGTCGCCGCTCGCGTGAGTCCTGCTCTTGCTGCTGAACTTGCCCCGTATGAGCTGGTGACCAGTGACACGGTGAAGCTGGACTGAAGGGTGCTGGCTGGCTGCTGCCGACGTGACTAGAGTTCTGCGGTGACCGGAGCAACGAAGGCCGCCCGTCTCGCGGTGGGCCACCGTGATGTGCTCGAGGCGGCGGTTCGGGCGATCGGCGGCGCCGAACGAGCCGGTCAGGTTGAGATGGCGGACGCCATCGCGGACAGCTTGGAATCCGACCATCATCTCTTGGTCCAGGCGGGCACCGGAACGGGCAAATCGCTTGGCTATCTGGCTCCTGCGCTGCTCTGGCTCGTCCGGAATCCCAGCGAACGGATCGTCATTGCGACCGCGACGCTCGCTCTGCAACGCCAGCTCGCCACCAATGACATTCCGGCGGCGCTCGACGCAGTCGAGTCGGTCACCGGCCAACGACCACGACACGCGATCCTCAAAGGTCGCACCAACTACGCGTGCATGTTGCGCCTGCGGGAAGGCACGGCTCAAGATCAAGGAACCCTGATCTCCGCGGGTGATCTGATCGAAACGATCAGAACCTCGCCGCAGGCTACGCCCGAGTCTGCCCTCGGTGTCGAGGTTGTGGCCCTGCGCGAATGGGCGGAGGACCAGGCCGAGCAAGGAGGCTTAGCCGACCGCGACGACGCCCCGCCCCATACCGAACGGGCCTGGGCCCAGGTGTCGGTCCCGGTCCGCGAATGCCTCGGTGCGCAGCGCTGCCCGTATGGTGCTGAGTGCTTCGTCGAGAACTCCCGTGACGTGGCCCGCGCGGCAGACCTGGTCGTCACCAACCACGCATTGCTCGCGATCAATGCCATGCACGGCGGGACAGCGCTTCCGGAGCACGGGCCGGTGATCATCGATGAGGCGCACGAGCTGGTCTCCCGGGTCACGAGCGCAGCGTCGGCCGAGCTCAGCCCCCAGCTGATCGAACGCGTCGCCCGTCGCGCACTGACCTACCTCGACGATGACGTTGCGCTGGAGTTGCTGGAGTCTGCCAACAGCTTTCGCGCTGCGTTGGACAGCGCCGCCCTGGAACGTGTGGAGGATCCAGACAGTCAGTTCGTGGCCGGCTGCGATGCGGTGCGTAATGCTGCTCGGGCTGCGGTGAGTGCGATGACCAGGGAGGAAAGCCAGGCTCCGGATAGGCGGCAGAGCGCGGCAGCGGTCAAGGAAATCTTCGATGTTGCCGAGCGTATGGCGGCTCTCAACTCCCACGATGTGGTGTGGGTGGCAGATCGTGATCGTTTTGGGCGGGAGGCACGGGTTTCGCCCCTATCGGTAGCGGGACTGATGCGATCTCAGGTCTTCGCCGAGCACACCACTGTGCTGACATCGGCGACACTCAAGCTCGGTGGTGATTTCACTCCTATTGCCAGCAGTGTCGGACTCAAAGACTCCGAACGAGTGGACGCCGTGCCCGTGCCGCACGACATCGGACCCGATGAGGCCGCCGCAGATGATCTTGAGGACCGGGCAATTCCCTGGCGTGGTTTGGATGTGGGCTCGCCATTCGAGTATCGCCGGCAGGGGATCTTGTATGTAGCGCGATCGCTGCCACCGCCGGGTCGTGACGGATTGTCTGACGCGTCGCTGGCCGAGATTGCCGAGCTGTTGGAGGCCTCGGAAGGCCGAACGCTTGGACTCTTCTCCTCCCGAAAGGCCGCGGAGGTTGCGGCAGTCTATGCTCGCAAGCGGCTTCCGCAGCTGACGATCTTGTGTCAGGGCGACGCGCAGCTCCCTGAGCTGACGCGACGCTTCATCGCCGATGAGCACGCGAGCCTGTTTGGGACGCTGTCACTGTGGCAGGGAGTGGACGTGCCAGGTGCGACATGCCAGCTCGTGATCATTGATCGGATTCCCTTCCCTCGTCCCGACGAACCCCTGACGGTCGCGCGCCAGCGTGCGGTGACGCAGGCGGGTGGCAACGGATTCATGAAAATCGCGGCGAGTCACGCGGCGTTGCTGCTGGCCCAGGGCTCCGGCCGGCTGATCCGGCGGCTGAGCGACAGGGGACTGGTCGCGGTGCTGGATCCACGGCTGGTCACGGCACGCTACGGCGCGTACCTGCAGGCCTCGATGCCGGACATGTGGCAGACCACGGATCGCCACGTAGCCGTCCAGGCGCTGCGCCGCCTTTCCAGCTCCTCCTGATCTGTGTTGATTGCTCCGCTCGCCAAGCTCGCTGTGTCTGATGGCTCGCTGCGCTGTTCGCTGAGGAGCCGCCGTCTTCGTCGAATCCGACGAAACGACTGTCTCGGAAGGTCAGCTGTGTCGGCGGGGTTCGTCGGCTCCTCCTGCAGATCGGCGGCGCGAACATCGCGGGCGCGGATCGCGCTTGGTCGGCGCCTACTTCGTCGTCGCTCGGGGACGAAAAGCATGTCCCCTCCCTCCTCCTCAGCACGGCGGCGCGCGATCCGACCCTGCCCGGTCCTGGGAAGATCCATAGCTGGCGGAGCTGTCCATCCTCTGGCACGCTTGCGCTATGGAGCACACGTACGATTTTGACCTGGCAGTCATTGGTTCGGGTCCTGGCGGCCAGAAGGCTGCGATCATGGCGGCCAAGCTCGGCCACAAGGTGTGCGTCATCGACACCAAGTCGATGGTCGGGGGCGTTTGCGTCAACACTGGCACGATCCCGTCCAAGACCTTGCGAGAAGCGGTGCTCTATCTCACCGGCATGCAACTTCGTGATCTTTACGGAGCGAGCTACCGGGTCAAAGAAGAGATCACCATCTCCGATCTGCTCGCCCGGTTGCAGCACGTGGTCGGTCGTGAGACCGAGGTCATCCGTTCCCAGCTGATGCGTAATCACATCGAACTCGTGCCGGGTACTGCGAGCTTTCTTGACCCGCATACGCTCAGCGTCGAGATCGAAGGCGTGGGCGCGCTTCGAACCCTAACCGCGAACTACATCGTGATCGCGACCGGCACCATGCCGGCTCGTCCGCCGCACGTCGAATTCGACGGAGTTCGGGTGCTGGATTCGGACCAGATTCTCCTGTTGGACAACGTGCCGGGCTCCATGGTTGTGGTCGGCGCGGGCGTCATTGGCGTGGAGTACGCCTCGATGTTCGCTGCGTTAGGCACCCGGGTCACGCTAGTGGAGAAGCGTGACAACATGCTCGACTTTTGCGATCCCGAAATCGTCGAATCCTTGAAGTTCCACCTACGTGATCACACCATGTCCTTCCGTTTCGGTGAGGAGGTCTCCTCGGTAGAGAGTTCCGGACGTGGCACGATCACGACGCTCGCTTCCGGGAAGAAGATCGCCGCCGAGGTCGTCATGCACTCCGCGGGTCGGCAAGGCAATACGGCGGCCTTAGGCATCGACCTCGCAGGGCTCCAAACTGACAAGCGGGGACGGCTCGTGGTGAACTCGAACTATCAGACCGAGGTGCCGCATATCTACGCGGTCGGTGATGTGATCGGCTTCCCCGCACTTGCCTCAACCTCGATGGACCAAGGCCGCCTCGCTGCAGCGCACGCCTTCAATGAGCCAGCCAACGAGCTCAGAAGTCTGCAGCCGATCGGCATCTACACGATTCCGGAGATCTCCTACTGCGGTAAGACTGAAGGAGAGCTGACTCGTGACGCGATTCCGTTCGAGGTCGGCATCTCCCGCTATCGCGAGCTGGCCCGTGGCCAGATCGTCGGAGACCCCTACGGCATGTTAAAGCTCATCGTGCATGCCGACACCCGGGAGATCCTGGGCGTGCACGTTTTCGGCACCAGTGCCACCGAGCTGGTCCACATCGGCCAAGCCATCATGGGATGTGGTGGAACGGTGGATTATCTCGTCGACACGGTCTTGAACTACCCAACCTTGTCGGAGGCATACAAAGTGGCTGCTCTCGATGTCACGAACAAGCTACGTGCGGTAGCCCGCTTCATGACGGAGATGGCCACCTCCGAACCGAGCTTGCTGTAATGGCGCGGTGACGCGACTAACTGCTTGTTAGATGCGGCGCAGTACAGCGACCACCTTGCCCAAGATGGTGGCATGGTTGCCGTCAATCGGGTCGTACGCGGGGTTGTGTGGAATCAGCCACACCTGACCGCCGGATCTCTTGAAGGTCTTGACGGTAGCTTCGTCGTCGAGAAGTGCTGCGACGATGTCGCCGTTGTCAGCCGTCGGCTGCTGCCGAACAACCACCCAGTCGCCGTCGCAGATTGCCGCTTCGATCATGGAGTCGCCACGGACCTCGAGCGAGAACATGGTGCCTTCACCGACCAGCTGCCGCGGGAGTGTAAAGACATCCTCGATGCTTTCCTCGGCCAGGATCGGTCCGCCGGCTGCGATCCGGCCCACAACTGGAACGCGAACCGGCTCCGGGAAGGCATCCCCGATGCCCGTGTCGTCCGCGCCACTAGTTTGCCGCGAGAGCGAGAGCTGCCGGCTCACCGTCCGATCCTCGCTGGGCAAAAGCACCTCTAGTGCCCGCGGGCGATTGGGATCCCGCCGTAGGAATCCTTTCGCCTCCAGCATCTTGAGCTGGTGCGCGACGCTCGATGAGGACGCCAGACCAACCGCGTCACCCATCTCTCGGATGCTGGGGGGATAGCCGCGCCGCTCGACGGTCGCCTTGATCATTTCCAAGATTCGGCGTTGTCGAAGCGTCAGTCCCTCGGCGTCCGTGGGGCCATCCGGGAATGAGCTGAGCGGTGCGCTCTCGCCGAGCTGGGCCGCTACCTCGCTCGCCCTAGGGCGGCCCCGGCGCTTGCTGGGCTGAGGAAACGTCGAGTCACTTTGTGCCATAAGGCTGACGATAGAGAAGTCCGCCGACAGATTCAAACATTTGTTCGAGCGTGTTGGCTAGATCTGCCACGCCGTTGCGGCGGCTCGTCGAAACTGTCTGAGGCCACTGGTTCAGTGATTCCCGACACGCGTCGAATACTTGTGCGAATGAGCTTGGCGGCAAGTCGAAGTTGCGATACAAATCAAACGTACGTTCTATCGAACGTTAGTTCGATCCTTGATAGAGGAGTCACGAAAATGAGTGCTGTTCCGGTCTTTATTCCGCCTGTATCGATCCCGCCTGTAGCAATCTCATATGTCGCTATTCCGCCAGCGCCGGTCTCCATTCCACAGGCTCGCGGCAATGTTGGACCGACACCGAGCAGCGCACGACCAGCCACGGCTCCCATTCGCTGGCAGCTCACCGATCGAGGGATTGCCGTAGTCCTCTTGCTGGTAGCGGCAATTCTTACCGCGGCGGTCATCGCCGTTGGCGCCACTGCTTTACGGGTCACCAGCGCCGACTACGACGCTCGTCTCCACGAGTCCTGGCAGGCCCAGCGTTGAGCTGCTAGCCGACGTCGTGAGACATCTGGTCAATGCAGACGACGACCGCAAGCACGAGAGCATCATCTTGACCGGGTTTGATCTCGATACCGTAGGTGTCGCGTACCCGGAACCACCGACGTGAGACCTCTGCAACCTCATCGCCGTGGCGCTCGATCTTGTATTCGTGATCAACGATGTTGCCCTTCGCCTCCATATCGTCGCCGTCGTGGACGTCAACGGAGAATCGATCCCGAAGGGGCGTAACCAAGGCCTTTTTCACAGTGGCGACCTGATGTCCGTCGCGCTCAATGTCCATGGTGTCTCGCACCCGGAGCTTCTTCTCTTGGATCGAATACAGCTCGTCGCCGCCGGGCGACTGAAGGATGAGTGTGTCCCGTATCCGAACGGCCTTTCCGTTCACCTTGAAGGTCCGCTCGCCTGCCTCGTTCTCGATCCAGAAGTCATCACCAATGGCGAAAAGCTTCTCCTGCATCCGATACCTTGTGGCGCCTGCAGCCTCGCGACGACCTCGCAATAGGGGCATAGCCGCTCCTTTCGTGTATTCGAGCGACGCTACGCCGCGTTGGATCGGCGGACCAGGTCACTGGCGATGGCTCCCGGCCTCGTCGATGACGACGGTCTTCATGATCTGGTCCGCGAAGGTCTGCCTCTCCTCGTCCCATAGGGGCCACAGATAGCCCACCAAGGTCAGCGCGTCGAGGATGTGAACAAGATCACGAAGGAACGCGTTCCTCGGACCAATCGGCGCGTAGGTCTCCGCCCCGATCAGCATGATCTTGCTCATCCGCTTGCCCACTGACTGCCCTGTCTTGCCCGCGGTGTACCAGCGGTTGTAAGCGACCCATCCCAGGCTGGCAAGCATCACGCCGAGACCGATGATCATGGCAACAGCCGGCCCCTTGAGCTGCGACGTAGATCCGCCGGAAGTAGCCAACCGGACGATGGAGATCAGGTAACCGACGCAGAAGATGATCAAGCCGAGATAGGTCGGAAATTGGTCGATCAATCTCGCCCGGACGCGCGTGCCCCAGCTGGCGCGATCGCTCTGCGCGGGCACCGTCATGATGTATTCGGGAGGCGGCGGAACGCCCGGGACGGGCGGCGTTTGCAGCACGGGCCGCTGCGGATTGGCCGGCGTGACGTCCGGCCCGTGAGCGAAGTACTGGTCGGTCATGACCGTCCTTAGTCGGCGACGTTGGCGAGTGTAGGCGATCGGTCTCCTGGGGCTCGGCTTGTTGCTGCTGCACTATTTGGCCTCAGGCACAATGAGCATGTGGCGATCTCTACTGACGTCCGGCCGTTTCGTGCTGGACGCGCAGCCGGATACGTCGGCGCCTTCTTTGCCGGCGGGCTCGCCCTGAGCGCGCTTTATGCGACGACCGGCTTTGGGTTGCCATGCCCCTTCCGTGCCGTCACTGGTTGGGACTGCCCGCTCTGCGGAGGGACCCGGATGGGTTCGGCATTGCTCCACGGCGACGTGCAAGCGGCATTCTTGTACAACCCGCTGGCGCTGATCGGCCTACTCGTCCTTGGCCTGCTCGGAGTGCTATGGGCAGTGGAGGCGGCGGGTGGCCCCGCAATCCGACCACCGCGTTCTCTTGCTGCGGAGCTACGCCGCGTACGACTTGGTCAATGGTTGGCCCTCGGGCTCGCCGTAGCCGTGCTTTACACCATCGCGCGCAACGTGTTCTGAAGCCTCATCCGAGCATTTTGGTGCAGCGCTGTGGAGCCCTGAGCTACCCAGCTCTGAGAGCTGAAACCGGAGCTCGGCGACACCGGCGAGAAAACTGTCAGTCCGCTTGCGAAGAATAGATGGAAGACGTACGGTATCCATATCTAGTAGTTACAAGCATGTGTTTTATCCACAAGTTGTGTTTAGATCTTCACAGAAGTCCCCAGGAAGTGCACAGACTGGTCCACAAGTTTCCGACCAGCCCACAGGCCGATCCCCAGGTCATCCCCAAGTCGATCCACACAGAGTCGATTTACACAGAGAGGAGTCGAAGGTGCACTGCCCGTACTGTCGCAACACCGACTCCAAGGTGCTGGATTCACGCACGACCGATGACGGCGGCAGCATCCGGCGGCGGCGCCAATGCCCGTCCTGTGAGCGGCGGTTCACCACGATCGAGCAGATGCAGCTCGTCGTGGTGAAACGTAGTGGCGTCGTCGAGCCCTTTACTCGCGACAAGGTCATCAACGGGGTGAGGAAAGCCTGCAAGGGACGGCCGGTGACCGAGGACCAGCTGGCCCGCCTGGGTCAGCTCGTCGAGGACTCGCTGCGGGCCCTCGGTCAGCCCGAAATACCGGCGGACGAGGTCGGAGTCGCCATTCTTGGTCCGCTGCGTGAGCTCGATCAGGTCGCATACCTTCGCTTCGCGAGCGTTTATCGGCAATTCCGGTCGGTGGACGACTTCGAGGCCGAGATCGCCCTGCTTCGCGTGGAACAGGAGCCGACCGGTATCGAGCCACTTGTCCCGGACCGGCTAGCGGACAACAAGATAAGCAACTTCACCCCGCACCGGCTGACACCATCACGGCAACGCCCCGGCAGCGGTCCGGAGCCTCCGTAGTAAACACGATCCTGTCTTGTGCCGCCGGCCGCGGCCACGACTCACGACAGCCAGGCCAGCCTCCATCATCAGCGCCAGTGGTGGCGCGGTAGCGACGAAGAAAGGCAGAAATGACCGAAACAACCCGTTCGGCGAATGGGCGATCGGACAAGAAGAATTCGCAGCCGAAGTCCGCTGGCCTTAGCATCCAGCCCGTCTTCACCTCGGGCGTCCACCCCTATGACGAGGTGACGTGGGAGCGCCGCGATGTGGTGCAAACCAACTGGAAGACCGGCGAGGTCGTCTTTGAGCAAAAAGGCGTTGAATTCCCCGACTTCTGGAGCGTCAACGCGTCCACGATCGTCACCACCAAGTACTTTCGTGGCGCGCTTGGCACCCCGGTTCGCGAGCAAAGTCTTCGGCAACTCATTGACCGTGTGGTCAAGACCTACCGCAAGGCAGGGGAAGACTATGGCTACTTCGCCGACACCCAGGCGGCCGAGGTGTTCGAGCACGAGCTGACTTGGATGCTGCTGCACCAGTACTTCTCGTTCAACTCGCCGGTCTGGTTCAACGTCGGTACCGCCTCGCCGCAGCAGGTTTCAGCCTGCTTCATCTTGTCAGTGGACGACTCCATGGACTCGATCTTGAACTGGTATCGGGAAGAGGGGTTCATCTTCAAGGGCGGCTCGGGCGCCGGCCTGAACCTGTCACGGATCCGCTCGTCGAAAGAGCTGCTGAGCTCCGGTGGCACGGCCTCCGGCCCCGTCTCGTTCATGCGGGGTGCTGACGCAAGTGCGGGGACCATCAAGTCCGGCGGAGCGACGCGCCGCGCCGCGAAGATGGTTGTGCTCGACGTGGACCATCCCGACATCGAGGAGTTCATCGAGACCAAGGCGCGCGAGGAAAACAAGATCCGCGCGCTCCGCGATGCCGGGTTCGACATGGACTTGGGCGGCCGCGACATCACCTCCGTGCAGTATCAGAACGCAAACAACTCGGTGCGAGTGACTGATGAATTCATGCGAACCGTCGAGGACGGCGGGGACTTCGCGTTGCGCGCGCGTACCGACGGTCGGGTTGTCGAGACGCTGAAGGCTCGTGAGCTGTTCGACAAGATGGCCAGGGCTGCATGGGAATGCGCCGATCCCGGCATTCAATACGACGACACGATCAACGACTGGCACACCAATCCTGAGACCGGTCGGATTACGGCATCTAATCCCTGCTCGGAGTACATGAGCCTGGACAACAGCTCGTGCAACCTGGCGAGCCTCAATCTGCTCAAGTTCCTGCGCGAGGACAACACCTTCGACGCTCTGGCGTTCGAACGGGCGGTGGAGTTGATCATCACCGCAATGGACATCTCAATCTGTTTCGCCGACTTTCCCACCGAGGCGATCGGGCAGACGACTCGTGATTATCGCCAGCTCGGCATCGGTTACGCGAACCTCGGTGCATTGCTGATGGCCACAGGCCATGGATACGACTCCGACGGTGGTCGGGCGCTTGCCGCAGCGATCACCTCTGCCATGACGGGCGTGTCCTATCGCCGGTCGGCTGAGCTCGCTGGGATCGTCGGCCCGTACGAGGGTTACGCCCGCAACGCCGACGCTCACAAAAGGGTCATGCGCAAGCACCAGGCTGCGAATGACGCGCTACGCACGGTCGACGCAATGGAAGCCGACATTCGTAAGCGGGCAACCGCTGCATGGGCCGACGTGATCAAGATCGGCGAGGCAAATGGTTACCGCAACGCCCAGGCAAGTGTTCTCGCTCCGACTGGCACGATCGGCTTCATGATGGACTGCGACACCACGGGGATTGAGCCCGACTTCTCGCTGGTGAAGTTCAAGAAGCTCGTCGGTGGCGGCTCACTACAGATCGTGAACCAGACCATCCCGAAGGCGCTGAAGAAGCTTGGTTACGCCGATGAGACGGCTGAGGCGATCATCGAGTACATCGCCGAACATGGACACGTCATCGACGCGCCTGGCTTGAAGCTAGAGCATTACGAGGTCTTCGACACGGCAATGGGGCAGCGGGCGATCAAGCCGATGGGCCATGTCCGCATGATGGCGGCAGCCCAGCCCTTCCTCTCCGGCGCCATCTCCAAGACGGTGAATTTGCCGGAGACGGCGACTGTTGAGGAGATAGCCGATGTCTACCTGCAGGGCTGGAAGCTCGGCCTCAAGGCGCTAGCGGTCTACCGCGATAACTGCAAGGTGGGTCAGCCTCTCAGCGACGGCACAGCCAGCAGGGCCGATGACAAGAAGACCGCGGCGGTCGAAACTGAAGTCGTGGAGAAGGTGGTCTATCGGCCGACCCGGAAGCGGCTGCCCAAGTCGCGACCGAGCCGTACCACGTCATTTTCGGTCGGCGGGGCCGAGGGTTACATGACGTCTGGTTCATACCCGGACGACGGCCTCGGCGAGGTGTTCCTCAAGCTCGGCAAGCAGGGTTCGACTCTTGCAGGTGTGATGGACGCCTTCTCCATTGCGGTATCGATTGCCTTGCAGTACGGCGTGCCGCTGGAAACCTTTGTGCAGAAGTTCACCAACCTCAAGTTCGAGCCCGCCGGCTTGACCGACGATCCGGACATCCGGATGGCGCAGTCGATCATGGACTACATCTTCCGGCGGCTTGCGCTGGACTACCTATCCTTCGAGGAGCGGGCGGAACTCGGCATCTACACGGCCACAGAGCGGGCCCGCCAGGTCGAGACCGGATCGTATCTGCCGCCCGAGGAAGAGCTCAGTGAGGCGGAGTCGCTCAAGAACGACCCGGGTGACGACGTACGAACCGACGAGATGGATGTCCCAGGTACGAAGCCAGTTCCGCAGGGCGCTCATACGACCGCCGAGCTCTTCGAGGAGATCACCGGCACCAGCGTCGACGCGCCGCTCTGCCTGACCTGCGGCACCAAGATGCGCCCAAGCGGCAGCTGCTACGTCTGTGAAGGCTGCGGATCCACCAGCGGCTGCAGCTGAAAGCTAGCGGCAATTGATCAGGTGCGCCTGGCACGGGTGCGTGAGTTCATACGCGGCGGTAAGCGTTTGTTCGAGCAGCACGCGATTGTCATCGGGCCCACGCCACCGGGGACCGGTGTGATCAGACTGGCCAGCTCGGCTGCTGCCTCGTACTCGACATCGCCGACGTTACCGGGGTTGTATCCGGCGTCCAGTACCACGGCGCCGGGCTTGATCCACTCACCACGAATGAGTTCGGGCCGGCCGGATCCCGTCCACGGCAGGGTCGTCGGAGAGCGTCGTGAGCTCGGCGACGAGTTCGCCCGTGGTGATTGAGGCGGGCAGCTCGACGTACCGCGACTCCATCCCGACTTTGGCCGTCCGGTTCCGCTTCATCCGCACATAGGTGTGAGACGCGGGATCGTCACCTACTAATACGGTGCCCAGGCACGGAATTCTGCCGTGTACCCGTGCGAACTCGGTCGTGCCTACTGTGACCTGCTCTAGGAGCCGGGCCGCGAGCGCGGTTCCATCCATGACGTGCGCGCTCATCGTCGTCCTCTCGATCAACTCGAAGGCGCTTGATCTGATGCGCCGACTTTTGGGAACACTTCTGGGCCGTGCGCGTTTACCACAACATGATTGATGACCGTGACCGCGAGGCATTGGACGCCTACTCCGAGGCGGTGACTGCGGTGGTTCAGCAGGTCTTGCCCAGTGTCGCGAGTCTCCGGGTGAGGTCCCGGCATGGCGATGGCGCGGGCAGTGCCAGTGTTTTGACCGGCGACGGGTTTCTGTTGACCAGCGCGCATGTCGTCGATGGAGTGAACACCGTCGTAGCCGCCTTCGCAGACGGCAACGAGGTGACCGCCGATGTGGTCGGACGAGATGCGTTCTCCGACCTGGCCGTACTCCGCGCTCGAGGCGACGTACCCAGCCCGGTCGCGTTAGGCGATGCCAGCAAGCTGCAAGTCGGACAACTTGTGATCGCGGTGGGAAACCCTCTCGGTCTGGCGGGCAGCGTTACTGCTGGCATCATCTCGGGCCTGGGCCGGTCGCTTCCAACCAGGCAAGGACGAGTCGTCGATGAGGTGATCCAGACCGACGCGGCGCTCAATCCCGGAAATAGCGGCGGTGTGCTCGCAGACAGCCGTGGCCGGATGATCGGAGTCAATACCGCGGTGGCTGGCATCGGTGTCGGCCTGGCAGTGCCGATCAACGAGACGACGCAGCGCATCATCAGCGCCTTGATGACCGCCGGCCGAGTACGCCGCGCCTGGCTCGGAATCGCGGGCAGCCAGGCTCCTCTGCCGCCGGCGTTGGCGAACAAGTTGGGTCGACGTGAGGGCCTTCGGGTGGCACAGGTAGTTGCCGGCAGCCCTGCCGACAGTGCAGGTCTGAGAGCAGGCGACATCGTCGTGGCGGTCGCTGGCACGTCGCTGGGTTCCAGCACCGAGCTGCAGCGCCGGATGGTCGAGGATGCAATCGGCCGGCGGGTTGAGATCACGGTCTGGCGTAATGGCGCGCTGGTCGATGTCATCGCTGTGCCGCGAGAGCTCACCGAGTCCTCGAGCTGAGCTGCCGTCTTGCCTCACTGCCGTCTCGCCTTCACTGCAAGGGAAAGGGTGACTGGCCCCACGCAGGCATGCTGCTGAGCTCCACGGAGGCCACCCACTTGACCCACCAGAAACCCCGTCGGTGTGGCGCTACCAGCCGAACTGGTGCGCCATGACCAGGCCGCAGTGGCTCTCCCTGATAGGCAGTGGCCAGCCACAGCGAATCAGCGTCGTCAGTCGGGAATCGCCGTCGATAGCCGGTCACACTCCGCACCTCGATGCTGGCGGCCGCTGCAAGCTGCTCCCGCGGAAGAAGATCACCAAGGTTGGCGGCTGTCCATTTTCCATCGGCATACCAGCCGCTGGTGCAGTCCAGCCGCGCAGCGACGGTCGTCGATTGCGATGCCAAGTCCCGAATCGAGTATGAGGATCCGGCAATAACGACGTGATGGTCGGGGTCGACAATCGGGATGGTGTCGAAGAGCCAGATCGTTGCCGGGGCGGCATCGGCGGCGACCTTGTGTGATCCAGTTGCGATTCTGCTGGCTGACGCAGATCCGACCAGCCCGCCGATACCCTCGAGTGCGGCGTAGGTTGTCCCGACGCCCGCAGCCAACAAGCCGGTACGCAGCAGCGTCCGGCGTGACAGGTCGATGCGGCGTAGCCGTTGCCGCCGGTGACGCAGCACATGCCAGGCCAGTAGCGGCGCGGCCAGCAGTGCAGACCCGACGTGTACCTGTATCGGGCTGAGGTACCACAGCACGCCGTACCCGCCGAAGACCTCCACAAGTCCCGAACCGACGCAGACAACGACCAACGCGACCAAGATCACGCTTGCGGCTCGCACCGATGGAGCGCGCCGGGCGATGACCGTCTTCCACGGCGTCAGCAATACAACAGCAAGTCCCAACAGACCGTGCGCGACGGTGGCGGATCTGGCCGGCCCCGAAGTGCCGGCGGCGAACGCAAGGCCGCCGGTCACCGCGGCTCCAACGAGGACGATGAGTAGCGCCAGGTTCGTACGCCGCCCGGCCCGTCGTAAGCCCAGGACGTTGCCGAGCCGGCGCCGGCTCATGACTAAACCCGTTGGTCGGGAAAGACCGGCGCAGCCGGCGGAGCGGGCGGCTGAAACTGGGGTCCCGGAGGGCTGCCGGGAATCGACCACACAGCGGGTGGCGGCGGTGGGAATACGACGTAAGGCCTCAGCCACGCGGCTCGCTGCAGCAGGACGCTCATCCGTTGGTTGAGATCAGCCGGGGCTGTCCCATTCACGGCTCGATTGTGCAGGAAACCGATCTCGATCATGGTTTGCTGGTACGCCCGAAGAGCTGCTGCGGCGGGCTTGCCCGCAACGCGTTTGGCGTACGAGCGGGCCGACATCCGATCCGAGAGTCGGGCTATCCAGCGGATCTCCTCGGGCCTCATCCAACCCATCTGCGACACCTGATGAAGTGCCGCGGTGAGCATCTTGCCTTCTCGGGTACGCGCCCAAATGGCCACTGCCAAGATCACCACCAGCAGCGGGAGCATGATCGCGCCGTAGGCGATCAAGAACCCGTTGGCGCCGAAGAAGGTGCTGCCGTTCCAGATCGCGTGCATCAGCACCGCTGCCACGAAGCCGAGGATTGCTGCTACGACGCGTACCGCCGGTCGACGGGCTGACACAGCAATTCCAATGCCCAGGCCCGTCGCGGCCGTGAACAGTGGATGCGCGAACGGTCCCATGATGCCGCGCAAAAAGAATGTCAAGCCGAGCTGCCCGGATTGCAGCGACCCTAGGTAATAGACGATGTCCTCGACGAAAGCGAATCCGATCCCGACCAGGGCGCCATAGATGATGCCATCGAGCAGGCCGTGCACCTCGGCACGTCGGAAGACCACGATCCCAACGAGAAACAAGCCTTTCGCCGACTCCTCGATCAAGGGCGCAGCGACCGCGGTATTGACGAACTGGTTGGCGCCGGGAAGCCCGAAGAGGAGTTGCTCGCCGACGAAGCTCAGTGCGACGGCGGCAACAGCACCCCAACCCAACGCGGCGAGTCGATACCGGGCCGGCTCCGGCTCGTAGCGGTCAAGCCAGAAACAGATCAAGATCATCAGCGGGAAGGACAGCGCAGCCAGCAGTGTGGCGACCAGCGCTCCGCCGGGCCGCCCAATAGAAAGATCAAGATCGCAATGGCCAAGCCGCCCAGGCCGAGAACGATCATGGTGACCCAGGTGAGCGCAGAACGTGGACGGTGCAACAGAGCGGTCGGCGCTACCGGCGCCATGACGGGACGAGGTCCGCCCGCAGGAAACATTGCCTGCCCAGTCACTGCTGATCACCTCATCCGTATGCCGTTGGCCAACCGCCTAGGTCAACCGCATCACTCAACGATAGGCAGCGGGTGGCCCGCGTACAGTCGCCGGTATGGACGCGATGCCAGCAGTTCATCCGCGACCAGGTTTGCCGAGCCGCGTCAGCGTCTACGAAGTCGGTCCCCGGGATGGCTTACAGGCCGAGAAAACGGTGCTGCCGCTGCCGGTCAAGCTAGAGCTGATCGACAGGCTCGGCGATGCGGGACTTGCAATTATCGAGGCAACCAGCTTCGTGTCGGCTCGTTGGGTTCCTCAACTGGCGGATGCCGACGATCTGATGGCTAGGCTGCAGCGTCGACCTGGTGTCCGGTATCCAGTGCTTGTCCCTAACGAGCGCGGTTTGGAGCGGGCCATGGCGGTCGGTGCAGGAGAACTTGCGATCTTCGTGTCCGCAACCGAGACCTTTGCGAAGCAGAATCTGGGTACCACGCTGGACGGTGCCATCGACATGGCGGCACCGGTCGTCAAGGCAGCAAAGCGAGAAGGAATTCCAGTACGCGGCTATATCTCGATGTGCTTCGGCGACCCGTGGGAGGGGAGGGTCGACCCGGCTGCTCCCGCGGCCGTAGCGGCACGACTCATGGAGCTCGGCTGCTCCACCATCAGCCTTGGCGACACGATCGGTGTTGGCACCGCTGGTCACGTGCTGGCCGTACTCGACCGGGTAATGGTGGCCGGCGTGCCGCGAGACCGGATCGCGCTACACCTGCACGACACCTACGGCCAGGCTCTCGCGAACGTGCTAGCCGGATTGGAGGCCGGAGTCACTGAATTTGATTCGTCCGCAGGCGGACTGGGCGGCTGTCCGTACGCGAAATCAGCGACCGGGAATCTCGCTACCGAGGACCTGGTGTGGATGCTGGATGGCCTTGGCATCGAGACGGGCATTGACCTGATGAAGCTGGCAGCCACCAGCCGCTGGCTTGCCGGCACGTTAGGGCGGCCCTCGCCATCGCGGGTGGTGGCCGCGCTGGGCATTTGAACGCCTCCGGCACTAGTGTCGTTGTCGTGGGTGGTGGGAGGGGCGTACATGGCCGACATCGACGACTTCGACCTCGACCGGAGTATCGCTCAAGCCTGGGCTGAGTTCCAGAGTCGGTTGAGTGAAGTCATCTCCCTGATCGACGACACGGCCGATCTGACGATCGGCACTGAGTCAGGGGGTAACGGTCCACCGCCGTTCGTGAGGCTGAGCAGTCCTCGGCCAGGCGTGGTCCGATGTGAGGCTGCCAGCAACGCGATGCTCGGCGGTGATTTTCAACTCTCTGCCGAGCTGCTCAGCGAGATGGAACGACTGGGATGGCAGCCACCGACAGTCGGCGGTGAGCCGCCATCGGCCACCCAGTCGGCCGAGCCGACGGCGAATTTCTGGATCGAGCTGCCGCAGGTTGAGTCCGATCGAATGAGCGAGCTGGCCGTAGCCGCCCTACGCGACATCTACGGCGTGCAGCACCCGGTCTTCCTCGCTCCCGACCAGCTCGCGGAAGCGCTCCAGCCGGCACCGGCAGCTGTCGAGAGTGACTCCTCGATCAAGGTCGTCGAGGTGGACGAGACTGATCTCCGGTCGACCATGCCGCGTAACCAGCAACATCTCAACGATCTTGTCGATGCCGAGCTTGCCGAGATATACGGCCATCTTCCGATCCGCGACGCTGAGGGTGACGTGGCCATCAGGGTCGGATCGACGATGCTCTTCCTACGCACTTCCTCCGATGGCCAGGAGGTGGTGCTTTTCGCCCCTGTCGTGCATGACATCGCTGGCCGATCCCGAGCCGCCGAGGTGCTCAACGACTTGAACGTCGAGGCTCGCTGGGTCAAGTTCCAACTGATCAAGGACCGCGTCTTTGTGACTATTTCCGTGCTGTCCCGACCCTTCGTACCGGCTCATCTACACCAGGCCGTCCGCATCCTCTCTGACGTCGCCGACGGCATCGACAACGAACTGGCCACCAAGCTCAATGGCCGAACCACCTTCAGCGACCACGATTAGAGCCGGTGGCGGTAGTCTCCCCAACCCGGCCCAGCCGAGCCTTTCGACGGAACGCACCAACGAGTCGAAGGTAGATTGGATGTCGTGATGGATCCCCGGGAGCTTTACACCTTGAACGAGGCGGTGGTCGCCAAGCTCAAGGAGCATCGCCCGGTGTTGATCCACCAGCTGGACGGCTTCGTGGACGCCGGGCAGGCCGGACGGCTGTTCTCCACGAATCTGCTGGACAACCTCGAGCACGAAGTGCTCGCCGAATTCGATCATGATCAGCTTCACGACTACCGCAGCCGGCGACCAGCGATGATCTTCGACACCAATCAGTGGAAGTCATACGCCGACCTTCATCTGCGGATCTATCGAGTCACCGATGGCCATGGCGAGGTCTTCCTCCTCTTTAGCGGCCCCGAGCCAGACGTGCAGTGGGAGCGACTCGCTACGGCCATGGTCGGGCTGATCGAGCGGTTCGGCGTACGGATGACTGTGGGCGTGCACGGCATCCCCATGGCAGTGCCGCATACCCGACCCATCACCTTGACGGCGCACGCTACCGATCCCTCGCTGGTCAGGTCTTATCGGAGCTGGATTGATCGGGTCGAGGTGCCAGCGAGCTTCACCGGCCTGCTGGAGTTCCGTCTCGGTCAGCTGGAACGCACGGCCATGGGTTTCGCTGCCCACGTGCCGCATTACCTAGCTCAAGCATCCTTCCCGGAAGCGACTCTGACGCTGACGCGTTCCCTCAACCACGCGACGGGCCTGGCGGTACCGCTGGAACCGCTGGAGAAGGCGTCTGCCAGCAATCTCGCAGACATCGCTGAGGAGATGGCAACCTCGAGCGAAGTCCAGGAGCTCGTCGCGACACTGGAGCAGCAATACGATGCGCTCCAGGCTGAGCGACCGGATCGGGTGCCCAGTGCTGAGGAGATCGCCGCCGAGTTCGAGCGGTTTCTCGCTGAGCGCGAGAAGGACGACTGATCTGCTGCTGCCCAATGCACCAGACCGTGAGGCGCTTGTCGCTCGGCTTCGGCTAGCGGGATGTGTATTCGCCGAGGATGAGGCAGACGTGCTACTGGGCGCTGCCACATCGCAGCACGATCTCGAAGACATGATCAGGCAACGCGTACAGGGACTCCCGCTGGAGCAGATCGTTGGTTGGGCCGAGTTCGCCGGCCTGCGGATTGGCATCGAGCCGGGCGTATTCGTACCGCGACAGCGGACCCTGCTTCTGTTGCGACAGGCCTTGCGGCTCGCTCCGGAACGACCAGTGGTTGTCGAGTTGTGTTGCGGTTCGGCCGCTGTCTCGGTTGCGCTGGCCTCGATACTGCAGGGAGTCGAGCTCTACGCCACCGATATTGATCCGGCTGCGGTCCGATGCGCTCGCCGGAACCTGGTCGACGTCACCCCGCCAGCCTCCGTCTTCGAAGGTGACCTCTATGACCCACTGCCACCGTCACTGTCCGGTCGGGTCGACCTGCTGCTCGCCAATGCACCCTATGTGCCGACTGAATCGATCGCACTGATGCCGCCGGAAGCCCGCCTCTATGAGCCCCGGGTCGCGCTCGACGGCGGTACGGACGGGCTCGACGTGCATAGGCGAATCGCCGCAGGCGCGACGCACTGGCTTGCCCCGCGCGGACATCTGCTGGTAGAGACCAGTCGCAACCAGGCGGCTGGAAGCGTGACCGCCTTCGAACATTATGGGTTGGTGGCCCACGTGGTCAGCTCCGACGAGTTGGATGCGACCATCGTCATCGGTCGGCTGGCAACGGCTCACCTGTAAAAAACGTGGGGGGCCGAGACCACTAAGCTCCTGTCGTGCCTCAGTCCCTTGTCGAGCTCATCGACCTGTTGGACCTGGAGGAGATTGAGATCGGCCTGTTTCGGGCACGGCAGCCAAACACTCAGCTACAGCGAGTCTTCGGCGGCGAAGTGCTGGCCCAGGCACTCATCGCCGCCGCCCGGACCGTGCCGGTCTCTCGAGTGCTGCATTCCCTGCACGCCTATTTTCTGCTCCCCGGGCGGACCGACATTGCCATCGTCTACGACGTGGAGCCAGTGCGCGATGGTGGCTCATTCTCATCGCGGCGGGTCGTCGCTCGACAGGGTGGCAAGGTGATCTTCTATCTGTCGAGCTCCTTCCACGAGATGGAGGAGGGTTTCGAGCACCTGGATCCGGTGCCGGACGACGTTCCGGCGCCCGAGGATTGTCCGACCCTGGGGGAGGTGCTGTTCAAGGCATCAGGTCGGCCAGTCTCGTTCTGGGAGCACGAGTGGGGCGCACTCGACGTGCGCTACGTCGGTGACTCTCGGACCGGCGGCGCTCTGGTGAACCCAAGTCATCCGGCACATTCCCGCGTCTGGGTGCGCGCCAAGGGCAGGTTGCCGGATGACCGCCGCCTCCATCAGGCGGCCTTGGCGTACGCCAGTGATCTGACTTTGCTGGGAGTCACGACGGTGCCACACAACGTCTTCATCGGGCTGAATGTGCATGTCGCCTCCATCGACCACGCCATGTGGTTTCACCGGCCGTTTCGTGCCGACGAGTGGCTGCTCTACGACCAAATCTCGCCGTCCGCTTCGAGCGGCCTCGGCTTGGCAACCGCGCGCCTGTTCCAGAACAACATCCTGGTCTCCAGCGTTGCCCAAGAAGGCCTCATCCGCCCCCTCCGCAACTCCTGAGCATGCCAAGTGAGCCGAGCCTACGTATTGCTTAGCGAGCGTCGGGAAGTCGCTCCGCGAGCGTCGGAGCGGCGTGCTGCCGATTGGAGGAGAGATGAGCGAAACGCCCGCCGTATACGGGCAAACCCAGTCGAGGAGGCGTTTCGCGAAGAGCGACGACAACGGCAGCTCTCCGCCGCGTGCGCGAGCGGAGCACAAAAAATACGGGCGATCCGGCGGGGGAATCCGGATCGCCCTGTGGGCTGCTGGTAAGTCGCTGTGAGGTCCCGCTGTGCGGGGGTTACGCAGCCAGGACCGACTTACCTCGCAGCTTGGCAATGGCGTGACGCTCGATCTGACGGACGCGCTCTGCGGTGATTCCCCAGATCGCACCGATATCGGCGAGCTTGGCTTGACGGCCGTCGATGAGTCCGTAACGGCGGCGTACGACGTCGGCAGAACGCTCGTCCAGGGAGGCGAGCATGTCCTCCAGCCGGGCGTGCTCTTCGGCGTCAAGGAAGACCTCGTCCGGACCTGGCATCGGCTCGCGGGCGATCAGATCGCCAAGAGCGGTGTCGCCGCCTTCCTCGACAGGCGCATCGAGGCTCACGTGGTCGCGGCCGTAGCGCATCAGGTCAAGGACGCGCTCGGGCTCGAGATCCATTTCGATGGCGATCTCTTCGATCTCCGGATCGCGCCCGAGTCGCCGCTCGAGCGTCCTGCGTACCGCACCGACCTGATTGACCTGCTCGGCAACATGTACCGGAAGCCGAACAATGCGGCCCTGCTGGGCGATCCCGCGGCTGATGGACTGCCGTACCCACCAGGTGCCGTAGGTCGAGAACTTGAAGCCCTTGGTGTAGTCGAACTTCTCCACCGCACGGATAAGGCCCGTGTTGCCTTCTTGCACCAGATCCAAAAGCGGCATCTGAGACCGACCGTACTTGCGAGCAACAGAAACCACCAAACGTAAGTTGGCGGTCACAAAATGCTGCATTGCTCGACGGCCTTCGTCAACCAAGAACTCCAGTTCAGCCTTGCTCGGCCGCTTGGCATGCTTTCCACGCTCGGCGAGCGTCACATCGCCGGAGAGGACATGCTCGGCGTAAAGACCAATTTCGATCGTCTTCGCGAGCTCAACTTCCTCCTCAGCGGTCAGCAACGGAGTCTTGGCGATGCCTTCCAGATATAAGCCGACTGCATCTTTGCCATCGATGCCTTCGGATACTCGCGAACGAGTAGTTGTTGCCACAGTGGGCCCCTTTCGTTACCTTCACAATCCAGAACGCGTCAGGTACCGATTTGGATTCCTCGGCTGCCCTGAAGAATCCCTGAGACCTACTCGGGGGTAACCCCGAGCGGTTTTTGCCCCCGCGGTCGAGTTCGTCAGCGTGCACTAAATGGTTCGAAGCAACGGTCGTTTGTGGATGCATTACCCGCTCAGCCGCTGTGGTACGCGCCTGTTGTGTAACTCATCTAAAACGGTTACAGAGGGCCGGGAATTCCCGAATCCGCTCAGCCTTCGCGCTTTATCTCGCTCACGATCCAGGCGTACTCGAAGGCCAGTTCCCGCCAGCTCTTGTAGCGTCCGCTCACACCGCCGTGGCCGGCCACCATCTCGGTCTTGAGCAAGATCTGACGTTTGTCCGAGTTGGTGGTGAGATGCCGCAGAGCGGCGACCCATTTGGCTGGTTCGACGTAGAAAACGCGGGTGTCGTTGAGGCTCGTGGTGGCCAGAATGGCCGGATAGTCGATCGCGCCGATATTTTCATATGGCGTGTAGGACTTCATGTATGCGTAGACCTCGGGGTCGTGCAGCGGGTCTCCCCACTCCTCCCACTCGATCACGGTAAGCGGCAGATCAGGATTGAGGATAGTGGTCAGCGCGTCGACGAAGGGGACCGCGGCATGGATGGCGTGGAACTTCTCTGGGGCGAGGTTGGCCACGGCACCCATCAATAGGCCTCCGGCGCTCCCGCCGCGCGCGGCCAACCGGTCGGCCGAGGTGTATCCCTGCTCCAGGAGATAGTCCGCGCAGGCGATGAAGTCGGTGAAGGTGTTCCTCTTGGTGAGCGTCTTGCCATGCTCGTACCAGCTCCGACCAAGCTCGCCCCCGCCTCGGATGTGGGCAATGGCATAGACGATGCCACGGTCGAGCAGCGAGAGCCGCGGGACGGAGAAGCTGGGGTCCATGGATGCCTCGTACGCGCCGTATCCGTAGAGCATGGCGGGGGCCGAGCCGTCCAGTGGGACATCGGCCCTACGCACGATCGACAGCGGCACCTGGGTGCCGTCCGGCGCCGTAGCCCAGCCACGCTCCTGGACGTAGTTCTCGGGTTGATATGGGCCAAACCGCGGGTCGTCCAGCACTGGAGTGCGTTTCAGCAAGGTCAGTTCACCGGTGGTCAGGTGATAGTCATAGATCGAGTCAGGAGTCAACATCGAGGCGTAACCGACCCTGATGGTCGGGGTTTCGTACTCAGACTCGCCGGGCGCGTACGCCACGTAGAGCGGCTCGTCGAAGGCAAGGTCGGAACCGTCCTGCAGGTCGCCTCCCGCATCCCGAGGCATGACATGCAATGCGGTCAGCCCATCCCGTCGCAGCGAGACGACGGCATGGCTGGCGTACGCGCTGACTGACAGGATCCGGACACCCTGGCGGTGCGGAATGACCGGTGTCCACTCGGTGTGACTGGTGGCGTCGATCGGCGCCTCTGCGAGTTCGAAATCTTCGGCGCCATCGTTGTGCACGATCAGCAACCGATCACCGGCGGGTTCGATGTCGTACTCAACCCCCTGCCGTCGCGGCGCGACAATGCGAGGCTCACCCTCGGGATCATCGGTGCTAAGCAGCCGGAATTCTGAGGTGATCTTGCTGCCGGCGCCGATGATGATCCAGCGATCATCGCGGCTTGCGTCCACACTCAGCCAGTAACGCTCGTCAGACTCGGTCAACACCTCGACATCCTGCGAAGGGTCGTCGCCCAGCCGGTGCCGCAAAATGACGTACGGCCGCCAGGCTTCGTCCGCCCTGGTGTAGAACAGGTGACTGTTCTTCGCCCATGCGACCCCGTGTGCGGTGTCGTCGATCTGATCAGTAAGCAGCTCACCTGATACCAGGTCCTTGATCATGATCGTGAACCGCTCGGCCCCAGTCAGGTCGATCGAGTATGCGAGCAGTCGTCCGTCGAGGGACACGCTGAGCGCGCCGAGGGCGAAGAACTCCTGCCCTTCCGCCTCACGATTGCCGTCGAGCAGAACCTCCTCGCCGCTGATCTCATGTTCAGGATCCGGCAACGTCGCGCGCTCGTTCGCGACGACCCGGCAGTAGATCGGATACTCCGATCCCTCCACCGTCCGCACGTAGTACCAGTAGGCATCTCCACCTGGATGGGAGGTATAGGTCGGCACGCTGAGGTCGGTTTCCTTGGTCCGGGCCTTGATCTCACCAAAGATCGCGTCCGAGAGCTCCGAGAGGTGGGCCGTTTGCGCTTCGGTGTAGGCGTTCTCTGCTTCCAGGTAGCTGATCACCTCCGGATCGTCCTTGTCGCGCAGCCATTCGTAGGGGTCGACGAACACGTCACCGTGATGAACGCGGGTGATCGGTCGCCGCTTGGCGACGGGTGCGGGGGAGGCCAGGGAAGCGCGAGCGTACATGGAGCACGAGCGTAGTGTTCCCGCAACGGCGACGATGCGTGAGGATAGCCCCATGGGAGCTGAGGTCGACGCCACAGAGTTCACGCGCGAGGACCGCAAGCGTCACCGAGACAAGGTTCGCAAGGGCCTGGATGTGCTGGCCCGGATGCTCACCGAGTCTCGATTCGACTTCGAGCGGCCAATGGCGGGTCTGGAGATCGAGCTCAATCTGGTGGACATGGATTGTCAGCCGGCCCTGCGCAACGCTGAGGTGCTGGCGGCCATTGCAGATCCCTCATTCCAGACCGAGCTTGGCCGCTTCAACATTGAGATCAATGTCGATCCGCGCCGGCTGGCCGATTTCGGCTTCTCCGACTTCGAGCAATCGGTGCGAAAGTCGCTGAATGACGCAGATCCGCGTGCCAAGGAGATCGGCGCTCAGCTGGTGATGATCGGCATTCTGCCAACCCTGATGCCGCACCATGTGACATTGGACAGTGTCAGCGAGAATCCGCGCTACTCGATGCTCGACCAGCAGATTTTCGCCGCACGTGGCGAAGATCTGGAGATCATCATCGATGGCGTAGAACGCCTAGCGATGGTCTCCAACACGATCATGCCGGAGGCCGCGTGCACCTCGACACAGGTGCATCTGCAAGTTAGCCCGGACGACTTTGCGGGCTACTGGAATGGGGCCCAGGCGATCGCCGGCGTACAGGTCGCCCTCGGGGCCAATTCGCCGTTCCTGTTCGGCAAACAGTTGGTGTCCGAATCCCGCATCCCGTTGTTCGAGCAGAGCACCGATACGCGCAGCGACGAGCTGACGGCTCAGGGTGTACGCCCACGGGTGTGGTTTGGCGAGCGCTGGATCACGTCGATCTTCGATCTCTTCGAGGAGAACTCGCGGTATTTTCCGGCCCTGCTGCCGATCAGCTCCGACGAGGATCCCGTCGCCGTGCTCGACGAGGGCGGTGTGCCACATCTGGACGAGCTACGGCTTCACAACGGCACCGTCTACCGCTGGAATCGCCCCGTGTACGACATCAGCGATGGGACCCCACACCTCCGCGTAGAGAACCGCGTGCTGCCGGCGGGGCCGACGGTCGTGGACACCATGGCGAATGCCGCCTTCTTTGCGGGGCTGGTGCGTGCGTTGGCCGATGAGGAACGCCCCATCTGGACGCAAATGTCCTTCCAGGCAGCGCAGGAGAACTTTGTGTCCGGCATCCGGCACGGCATCAACGCCGAGGTCTACTGGCCCCAGGTGGGTCAGGTGCACGTCGCAGAACTCGTGGTTCGCAAGCTCTTGCCGATGGCGGCGGAGGGCCTGCGTCAATGGGAGGCCGACGAAGTTGAGATCGGTCGGCTGCTCGACATCATCGAAGGGCGCTGCTTGCGTACGGCCAATGGATCTACCTGGCAGGTCGCGGAGGTGGCGCGGCGCGAACAGGCTGGCGCATCGAGGCAGGAGGCGTTGCAGGGCATGCTCGCCAGCTATCTGCCGCACATGCACAGCAACGAACCAGTCCACACCTGGGAGGTGAACTGAGTGTCACAGACCGAGCTGGCTACCTCGTCGCTGCCCACGCCAGCCAAGCCAGTCATCGTGGTCGGCTATTCCTCCCGGCCGGAGGGCCGCGCGGCCCTGAAGCGCGCATTGAGCGAGGCGAGATTGCGCGAAGCGGCGGTTGTGGTGCTCGACACCTCTCCTGAAGTGGACGCTCCCGGGTTGGCTCAGGAGCTGACCGCTTCGGGAGTCAGCTACGAGATCAGAACCACGGATGTCCATAACTCCGCTGAGGAGCTGCTCAGAATAGCCGAGACCACTGAAGCCGACTTCATCGTGATCGGACTGCGGCGCCGGTCCCCGGTCGGCAAGTTGCTGTTGGGCAATAATGCCCAGCGAGTGCTGCTTGACGCGGCCTGCCCTGTTCTTGCTGTGAAAGCTGGGCCCGAAGCCGGCTAACACCGGATTGACGCACAGCGGCCGCGACACGAAATCGCGGTCGGCCAGCGGCTTTGGAGATCCGTGTCAGAATACCGGGTGGAGCGCCTATTGACATCCAGTGGGCGTTGCTTGCCCTTGTTCCGCCAGGTCAGTCCGAGAGGCCCTTTGTGACACCCCCCTCCAAACTGCAGAGATCATCCCGCGCGGTGGCTGCGTCCACAAGCCGGGCACGGCAAGAAAGCGTTCCGATCAAGAAGACCGCGCCAGCCAAGTCAGTTCAGGCCAAGAAAGCTCCAGCCAAGAAGGCGCCGTTGACGTCTGTCGATGGCCCCCGGGCGAAGAAGGTTGCAGCACCCCCACCGCCGCCAGTCAGCGATGAGTCAGTCATCTCTGACGAGACCTCACCGACGACTGAGCCGGAGGTCGTCGATCCTGACGCTGTTGATCCGGAGGCGGCAGACGTCGAAATTGACGACGTCGCTCTTGAGCAGCTGGATGTCGAGATTGAGGCGGAGCCGTTGACCGCCGACGTTGTCGTAGATCTGGAGACTGAGGAGGTCGTCCTCACAGTCGGCAAGAAGCGAAGCCTGGACGACGTCGACGAGTCGGCGTTCGAGCCGGCCGAAGAGGCCAAGCTCGAAGAGGAACTGGCCGAGGACGAGGGCTTCACGCTGTCGGAGGCTGACGACGCCGACGAGCCCGAGCAGCAAGTGATGGCCGCTGGCGCCACGGCTGATCCTGTCAAGGACTACTTGAAGCAGATCGGCAAGGTTGCGCTCCTGAATGCTGAGCAGGAAGTCGAGCTCGCGAAGCGCATCGAAGCCGGACTGTTCGCTGACGAGAAAATCAATGACGAACAAACCAAGATCAAGGCGACCCAACACGACGACTATGAATGGATCGCCGAAGACGGCCGTCGTGCCAAGAACCACCTCCTGGAGGCCAACCTCAGGTTGGTGGTTTCGCTGGCCAAGCGCTACACCGGGCGCGGAATGCTTTTCCTCGACCTCATTCAGGAGGGCAACCTCGGCCTGATCCGGGCGGTCGAGAAGTTCGACTACACCAAGGGCTACAAGTTCTCCACGTACGCCACCTGGTGGATTCGGCAGGCGATCACTCGAGCGATGGCTGACCAAGCGCGTACGATCCGCATCCCGGTGCACATGGTCGAGGTGATCAACAAGCTTGCTCGGGTGCAGCGACAGATGTTGCAGGATCTGGGCCGGGAGCCGACCCCGGAAGAACTCGCACGCGAGCTTGACATGACCCCGGAGAAGGTCGTCGAGGTTCAGAAGTACGGGCGCGAGCCGATTTCTTTGCACACACCCTTGGGCGAAGACGGCGACTCCGAGTTTGGCGATCTGATCGAGGACTCGGAGGCCGTCGTACCTGCGGATGCGGTGAGCTTCACCCTGCTTCAGGAGCAGTTACATGACGTGTTGGACACCCTCAGCGAGCGCGAAGCGGGCGTGGTGTCGATGCGATTCGGACTGACCGATGGTCAGCCCAAGACGCTCGACGAGATCGGCAAGGTGTATGGCGTCACTCGGGAACGGATCCGCCAGATCGAGTCCAAGACGATGAGCAAGCTGCGCCACCCGTCCCGCTCCCAGGTGCTTCGCGACTATCTCGATTAAGCGACGACCCAGGCAAACAGACCGGCCACCACCCTGGCTGGAACTGGGTGGCGGCCGGCTGAACTGCCTGCGAGGACCAGTTAGCCGATCCGCTGCGACTCGTCGTGAATGGTGAGCGCCACTTGCTTGAGCTTGTCCGCATGCTCCTTGCCGTGGTGCGAGCAAAACAGCAGCTCGAATCCGCTCGCCATGATGACTCGAACATATGCTTGCGCGCCACACCGATCGCAACGATCCGAGGCGTTCAATGCGGGACCTTCGATAACGGGAGTGTTCACGCTGGGCCTCGCTTCCTGACGATTTGATGTTCTGGTCAGATGATCCTTCTGATCCGAGGCGTGCATCGTGTCGGCGATACACACTTCGCATATCTCAACATCTCGTCTGCGTCTGATTGTTCCGGTTCTGCGTCTCGTGCCAATGACCGTTGTGTAACGAATCCTGTGAATCCTGGCGTTGCCGGCCAGCTGTCACGGTCTTGTTGTGAAAGTTTCGTTGTTCGACACATCAGTGGATTGGCTGCTCGTGATGCGCGGCCAGACGCCCGCCGCGAGGTACTCTCAGCCCGTGCCAACTGCCAGCCCTGCAACGGAAAGCCGTGATTACGAGGCGCGGCACCTGTTGGTGTTGGAGGGGCTCGAGGCGGTCCGGAAACGGCCTGCTATGTACATCGGCTCCACAGATACCAGGGGGCTGATGCACTGCCTGTGGGAGATCATCGACAATGCTGTCGACGAGGCGCTGGGCGGCTACGGCAAGGAGATCTTTGTCACACTGCGCGCCGATGGCGGCATCACGGTACGAGATCAGGGTCGCGGTATCCCAGTGGACCTCGAACCGCGCACCGGCCTGTCCGGAGTCGAAGTGGTCTTTACCAAGCTGCACGCGGGTGGCAAGTTTGGCGCCGGGTCCTATAACGCGACCGGCGGGCTGCACGGCGTGGGTTCCTCGGTCGTCAACGCCCTGGCTAGTCGGCTCGATGTCGAGGTCGACCGCAATTCCGCGACCTGGGCCATGTCGTTCCGGCGCGGTGTTCCGGGGACCTTCGATGGCCCGGGGCCAACCGCGAAATTCACCGCAGGGGGTCCACTGCGCAAGAGCGGTCGGGTGGCCAAAGGGGCGACCGGAACTCGGGTCACCTATTGGCCCGATCGGCAGATCTTTCTGCACGACGCGCAGCTGTCGCTGCGAGACCTGCAGGATCGCGCGAGGCAAACCAGCTTTCTGGTGCCCGGACTGGCGCTCCATGTCATCGACGCCCGCGCCGAGGAGGTCATCGAAGAGACCTACCGTCACAGCGGCGGCATCTCGGAGTTCTGCGAGTTCCTCGCACCTGATCAACCCATCACCGACGTCATCCGGCTGCGCGGCACCGATCGATTTACCGAGACTGTGCCGATGCTGGACGACGAGGGTCACATGGAGCCCGCAGACGTTGAGCGAGACCTCGACATCGACGTCGCCGTTCGTTGGGGAGATGGCTACGACACCCGGACCCACTCATTCGTGAACATCATCGCAACGCCCAAAGGTGGCACCCACATCACTGGTTTCGAACGTGGACTCACCAGGGCATTCAGCAATGCGCTGCACAACACCCGGCTGCTCAAGAACGGCGACGAGGTCCTGAAGGAAGACGTACTGGAAGGCATGACTGCAGTCGTCACCGTACGGCTGGCCGAGCCGCAGTTCGAGGGTCAGACCAAAGAGGTGCTCGGTACGCCTGCCGTGTCACGGCTGGTGACCAGGGTGGTGGAAGGCGAGCTCGCCAGATTTCTCTCCTCCACGAGGGCAGCGACCAGGGCACAGGCTCGCGCGGTCCTGGAGAAGGTTGTCGGCGCGTCGCGGACTCGGGTCGCGGCCCGACAGCATCGAGAGGCCCAGCGCCGTAAGAACGCCCTGGAGTCATCCTCGCTGCCGGCCAAGCTGGTCGACTGCCGCAGCAACGACGTCGACCGCTCGGAGCTGTTCATCGTCGAGGGCGACTCGGCACTCGGTACGGCGAAACTGGCCAGGAACTCCGAGTTCCAGGCCTTGCTGCCGATCCGGGGGAAGATCCTCAACGTCCAGAAGGCGTCGATCGGTGACATGCTGAAAAATGCGGAATGCGCCTCGATCATCCAAGTTGTCGGCGCCGGCTCGGGCCGCAGCTTCGACATCGACACGGTCCGCTACGGCAAGATCATCTTCATGGCCGACGCCGACTCGGACGGTGCCCATATTCGTTGCCTGCTGGCAACCCTCTTCTTCCGATACATGCGTCAACTGGTCGATGCCGGTCGGGTCTTTACCGCCGTGCCGCCGCTGCATCGCTTCGAGCTGACGAATCCCCGCAAGGGCCAGGAGAAGTACATCTACACCTACTCCGACGCGGAGTACCAGCGAAAGGCAGCTGAGCTCACCAAGAAGGGTCTGAACTTCAAGGAGCCACAGCGTTACAAGGGGCTTGGCGAGATGGACGCCGACCAGCTGGCCGAGACGACGATGAATCCGCGGCACCGTACGCTGCGCCGCATGACGGTGGACGACGGCCTGATCGCCGAGACCACATTCGAGATGCTGATGGGCAACAATGTGGGTCCGCGTAAGGAGTTCATCATCGATGGCGCATACGCGCTCGACGCCGCCACCATCGACGCATAGTTCACGCTCGAGAAGGAGTTCAGTCCCAGCGTTCCAAGAGCCCGGTATCGACGTCGTAGTAGAAGCCGCCGACAACTGCTCGATCGCCGATCAGTGGGTGATTCCGGAGCTTCTCGGTATCACGATGCAGGGTGCGGCGCTGGTCGGCCGATGCGCCGAATCGCACCCAGGAGGCATCAGCGCCGCTGGCGTTGCGGATCCGCTCGATGATCACATCGTCATCGGCTGCTGCCATCGCACAACGGCTGTGCGGGATCACCATGATGCGATTGACGTTGAGCAGATGAACGCCTGCGATGCAGCCAGCAAGTGCAGACGTCGTGACGCGACCACCGGGCGTCCTGAGGATCTTGGCATCGCCGAAGGTCAGGCCAAGCATCTCGAGCGGCACGATCCGCGAGTCCATGCAGGTAACGACCAGGACCCCCGCATGGGCTATTCCGTCGAAGCCGTGCTGATCAAAGCTCTCGGCGAACTTCTTGTTGTTTGCCAACAGATCGTCGAAGGCGTGGTCAGTGTCCATCGAGTTGTCGGGCCGCTCGTCAGATGCGTGCTCCATGGGTATCGGCCTCCACGTGCGGGTTGTTTAGCCCGCCGCGGCCGATCCGATCGCCGCGATGGGCTGACTGCTGGGGGTTCCTGACCCGTCGCGCCGGGCGTCAGCGGCCGGCAGCGGTATGGGACTGCCACTGGGCGCTGCCGCGATAGCCGGAGCTGGGCCCACCCAAGCGAGCAGCACAGCATCCTCACCTTTGAGGAACCGATGGCAGCGTACCCCGCCAGTCGCTCGGCCCTTGGCTGGATACTCCCCGAAGCCAGTGACCTTGACAGATCCAGCGTCTGTGCCCGGCAGGGCGCGCGATGTCCCAGAGACTGTCGCAACAACCGCCTCCGTTGCCGACACAGCCCCGAAATAGACGACGCTCGCGCCGATGCCGAGCTTGATGCCGGCCATGCCACCGCCGGAGCGGCCTTGTGGCCGTACGGCGGTGGCTGGGAAGTGCAGGAGCTGGGCGTCATTGGTGACAAAGACCAGCTCGGCCGCGGCAGTGGTGAGTTCGACGGCGCCCACGACCCGGTCGCCGGCCTCGAGGCGGATGACTTCCCAGGAATCCTTGCCGAGGATCTCGGGATTGACCCGCTTGACGACACCACGAGCCGTGCCAAGCGCGAGGCCGAGTGAATCATCGGCCAGCGTCGTCAGACAGAGCACCTTCTCTCCCGCGTCCAAGGTGACCAGCTCACTGACATGGGTGCCGCCCTGGAGGTTCGGCGCGTGCGCAGTGCTGGGCACGGTGGGGAGATCCAGCGCGCTGATCTTGATCAATCGGCCGGCACTGGTGATCAGACCGCAGCTACCACGTGCCGTAGCAATGATCTTGGACACCATGACATCGTGGTTGGCTCGGGCGCCGACCGGTGGGAGCGGCTGGGCGGAAGCGGTTCGCGCCAACAGACCCGCGGAGGAGAGCAACACCCAGCAGGGATCGTCTGCGACCTCTAGCGGAGCAGTTGCTGCTGTCGTCGCAACGCCGCTGGCTGCTAGCAAGATCGTGCGGCGCGGTGTGCCGTGTTGTTGGGCGATCTCGGCGAGTTGATTGCTGACCAGGGTGCGGAGCTGCTCGGGATTCTCCAAGATCTCGGTGAGTTCAGCGATCGTCGTCTCCAGCTTGCCCCGCTCGGTCTCAAGCTCGATCCGGCTGAATCGGGTGAGCCGGCGCAGTGGCATCTCGAGAATGTAGTTGGTTTGGGTCTCCGACAGCTCGAACACCTCCATCAGCCGGGAGCGGGCTTGGGCGGTGTCGTCGGAGCCACGGATGATCGCGATCACGTCGTCGATGTCGAGAATCGCTACCAACAGGCCTTCGACGAGGTGCAGGCGGTCCTGAGCTTTACGGCGGGCGAAATCGGTGCGGCGTCGGGTGACGTCATACCGGTGCCCGAGGTAAACCGTCAGCAGGTCGCGGAGGGTCAAGGTACGCGGCTGGCCGTCAACCAGCGCGACGGCATTGATGGCGTAGTTGTCCTCGATCTTGGTCAGCTTGTAGAGCTGCTCCAAGATCGCGTCGGGATTGAATCCGCTCTTGATCTCGATCACCAGGCGCGTTCCATTCGCCCGGTCCGAGAGGTCCTTGACGTCGGCGATGCCCTGCAGCTTGCGAGCGTTGACGAGATTCTTGATTTGTTCGATCACTCGTTCCGGGCCGATCAGATACGGCAGCTCGGTGATCACGATGCCTTTCCGGCGCGGGTGGACCTGCTCGATCGCGGGCGGTCGCGCGCATCCGGAAGGATCCCTTTCCCGTGTGATAGGCGTCCCGAATGCCGTCCAGCCCGATGATCTTGCCGCCACTGGGCAGATCGGGTCCGGGTACGAAGCGCATCAGTTCGTCGATGTCGGCGTCCGGATGCTTGATCAAATGGCGCAAGGCTTGGACGACTTCCACCAAGTTGTGCGGTGGGCAGTTGGTGGCCATTCCGACAGCGATTCCCGTCGCGCCGTTGACGAGCAGATTGGGGAAGGCCGCTGGGAGCACCGTCGGCTCGACGTCCTTGCCGTCGTAGTTCGGCTTGAAGTCAACGGTGTCCTCGTCCAGACCATCGGTCATGGCCGCCGCAGCCGTCGCCATCCGGCATTCGGTGTAGCGCATGGCGGCCGGACCGTCGTCGAGCGATCCGAAATTGCCGTGGCCGTCGATGAGGGGCAGTCGCACGCTCCACGGCTGGGCCAGCCGGACCAGCGCGTCGTATATCGCCGTATCGCCGTGCGGGTGGTACTGACCCATGACTTGACCGACGACACGGGCGCACTTGACGTGTGAGCGATCCGGCCGTACGCCCATCTCATCCATCGCGTACAAGATCCGGCGCTGCACGGGCTTGAGCCCATCCCGGGCGTCGGGCAGCGCTCGGGAGTAGATCACCGAATACGCGTATTCCAGGAAGCTGGTCTGCATCTCTGAGGAAACATCGATGTCGACGATTCGTTCGGTGAATTCATCCTCAGGTGGTGCGGGTGTTCTGGCCATAGAAACGCGGATCCTCCTCTCTAGAGGAAGGGTTTGAGCTCATCCAGCAATGCGTCGCCAGCGGCGGCCTCACGCGCGTAAAGGATTCCGTAGCTGAACCCGTTCTGACCTGACCGGATGCCTACCCGGGCGCCGAGCTCACGGAGGAAGGCTGCGCTGACGATGCCATCCTGATGATTTCCCAGCACGTCCTGTAGGTCCTTTCGCTGCGCAACGATCTTGTCGGCCTTGGGTCCCCAGACCGGCGCCGCAGCCTCCACCGCATAGCGATAGCGCTTCGACGCTTTACGCGCGCGATGAAACAACTCGTCGGAGGGCTCTTCGGCCCGCCGCACCGCGACTGCGGTGGAGAGCCGCTTGCGCGCCTTCTTCTTTGCCTTCTTGATCGCGGCCTCGATCGCGTCCGTGGGTGAATCGGCGGCCGCGGTGAAGGGCGGATCGCTTCGCCAATGGTGGATCAGGCCGACCAGCTTGCGGTAACGCTCGGAGTTCAACGCATCAGTTAGGTCATCGGTCGCGCGCTTGCGCCGAGTCGCCAGCTCGGTGTGGATCGTCGACGACACCGGACCAAGGATCAGCTCAGGCGGCAGCGCGGCAAGCAGGACAGCTTGCCGCTCGGTCAGGATGTCCAGATCGCGTACCTCACCGAGCAGGGTCGCCCACCAGATGAGCTCGGATTCAAGATGATCGGCTTCGGCCGGGTCGAAGAGGTCAGCAAACACCCGGATAGTGCTGCGTAGCCGGCGTACCGCCACCCGCGTGGTGTGGATGACGTCGTCCCCGGCTCGCAGTTGGGCCTCGGAGTCGATGAGCACCGTGCACTGCTCGGCGAGATAAGCACCGATGAGATCGCGAACAGTGACAGGTTTGTCGTTCATGCCGCGGTCATCGTGTAAGGCATGCCGTGACCTTACGCCGAGCGCGCAATCTGTGTGCGGCTCTACCGAACGTGTCGGCAAACCGCATCAGGCTGCCCCGTTCAGCGAGCATCCAGTCAGTGGACACGGCCCATTCGGACGTCAGGAGCGCCGAGGCGGGCGGCGTCCGCCGAGAGGTCGTCCGGCTGGTGCTGCGACTCGCGTTCAGCGGCAACCCGCTTGTGATAATGCTCCACCTCACGATCAACATCTGCCGGTCCCCAGCCCAGGATGGGAGCGACAAGGGCGGCAACCTCGGGCGCCGCTGCCAGGCCGCGGTCCCAGGTCTCGATGGAGATGCGAGTACGCCGGGCCAAGATGTCGTCCAAGTGCAGGGCACCCTCGTGTGAGGCGGCATAGATCGCCTCGACCTTGAGATATTCGGCCGCGCCGTCCAAGGGATGCGCGAGCTCGGGGCGGGATTTGATCATCTCCAGGAGTTCTGGGAACAGGGATCCGTAGCGGTTCAGCAGGTGCTCGACCTGAAGATCACGGAGGCCGGTTTCGTCGACCAGTAGAGGCCGGGCATTCCACAGCGCGTGGTAGCCATCGGCGCCTAACAACGGCACATCCTCCGTGCAGGATTCGGGCACCTTTTGATCCAAGTCCCGGGCCGCCGCATCAACAGCGTCCTTGGCCATCACCCGATAAGTCGTGTACTTGCCGCCCGCGATCATCACCAGGCCACGGACCGGGGAGGCGACAGCATGCTCTCGGGAGAGCTTGGACGTCGAGTCCGATTCGCCGCCCAACAGGGGGCGCAGGCCGGCATAAACACCCACGACGTCGTCTCGGGTGAGGGGGTCGGCCAGCAAGGTGTTCGCATGGCGCAGCAGATAGTCGATGTCAGCCTGACTGGCCGCGGGGTGGGCCCGGTCCAGCTGCCAGTCCGTGTCGGTCGTGCCGATGATCCAATGGCTTCCCCACGGAATAATGAACAGCAGGCTCTTCTCCGTTTGCGTGATCAACCCAGTCATGGAATTGATGCGATTACGCGGGACCACCAGGTGCACACCCTTGGAGGCACGTACCTGAAACTGGCCACGACCGCCGAGCATCTGCTGCAGCTCATCGATCCATACTCCGGTTGCGTTGATCGTCTGCTTCGCGCGGATCGTGAACGTGTTGCCGGACTCGAGATCACGAACCGTGACGCCCGCTACGTGATCGGCCTCGCGTAGGAAGCCAAAGACTCTGGTGCTAGTTGCGACTGCCGCGCCGTAGTGCGCCGCAGTGCGGCCGATCATCATGGTGTGCCGGGCGTCGTCGACCAGACCTTCGAAGAACCTGATCGAGCCGATCACCGTCTGACGATTCGCGGATGGAAAGGACTCCAGCGTGCGCTTCCTGCTCAGGTGCCTTAGGTGGTGTGGCACCCCACGCCCGGCGCCCATCAGGTCGTACACCCCGATGCCGAGACCCGCGTAGCTGCGATCGATGACGGGTCGGGTTAGTGGGTAGAGAAACGGCACCGGTTTGGCCAGGTGCGGAGCCAGCTTGTTGAGGGCCAGAGATCGCTCTTTGAGCGCCTCGAACACGAGGGCAAAGTTGAGTTGTTCGAGATAGCGCAGTCCGCCGTGGAACAACTTGCTGGACCGGCTCGAGGTGCCGGCCGCGAAGTCGCGGGCGTCGACCAGTCCCACTCGCAGCCCCCGGGTCACGGCATCGAGCGCGCAGCCGCAGCCGGTGACGCCCGCACCTATCACGAGGATGTCGAGGTCGTCGTTGGCTAATCGGTCGAGGGCGTCCGCTCGAGCCACGGGGCTGAGGGGTGAGGTAGTAGAGAACATCTGCGCGGTCAGGGGTTGACCAGGAAGGATCGTTCCGGATCATGGCGACCCTCGATCAGCCGGATCGTGCCCGATCGAGATCGCATGGAAAGCGAGTGCGTCACGATTCGGTGGCTCTCAAATCGCACGCCGCGCAGCAGCGAGCCATCGGTAACGCCGGTGGCGGCGAAGAACACATTGTCGCCAGAGACAAGATCGGTTGTGGTCAGGGTGCGATCGAGGTCATAGCCAGCATCAAGAATCGCCGACCGTTCGCTCTCATTGCGCGCGATCAAACGGCCGAACATCTCACCCCCCAGGCAGCGAAGCGCACATGCGGCAAGCACTCCTTCGGGAGTTCCGCCGACGCCCACCAGAAGATCGACTCCGGTCGACGGGGTGACGGCCATGATCGCACCGGCTACATCCCCATCGAGCAGAAATCGAATTCTGGCACCCGCAGCGCGGATAGCGGTGACGAGCTCGGCGTGCCGCGGTCGATCGAGGACGCAGACCGTAAGGTCGGATACTGCACGATCGGTTGTCGCGGCGATCTTGGCGAGGTTCGTAGCGATCGGCGCGTCAAGATCAACATCGCTGGCGGCATCGCCAGGCACCACGAGCTTTTGCATGTACACTGCGGGGCCGGGTGAGAACATCGTGCCGCGAGGAGATACGCCGATGATGCTGACGGCGTCGGGCAGGCTCTTGGCAGTCAACGTGGTGCCATCGACCGGGTCGACGGCAATGTCCCACTCCGGCCCAGAGCCGTCACCGACCCGCTCGCCGTTGTAAAGCATGGGGGCTTCGTCCTTCTCGCCCTCGCCGATCACAACGACGCCGTTCATCCGAACCGTGCCGAGCACGGGGCGCATGGCGTCCACGGCCGCGGCATCCACCTGATTCTTGTCACCGAAGCCCATGTACCGCGAGCAGTTGATCGCGGCGGCTTCGGTGGCCCGGACCAGCTCCAGCGCGAGATTCCGGTCCGATTCCGCGCCGAGCTGTTCTCGGGTCCGACGTTGAGTCTCCGTCGCCATCTCCACCACTCCTCTTGTCGTCGCTGCGCTAGACCTCGACCCAGTCCAGCGTTCGTTCGATGGCCTTCTTCCAACCCTCGTATCCGGCGGCCCGTTCCTCCTCGCTGATCTGCGGGGCCCAGCGCCGGTCCTCTAGCCAGTTGTCTCGAAGCTCGTCCGCCGACGCCCAGAACCCGGTCGCGAGACCAGCGGCGTACGCGGCACCTAGCGCAGTGGTCTCTGCCACCACAGGCTTACTCACCTCAACGCCGAGGGTGTCGGCCTGAATCTGCATGCACAGCTCGTTCGAGGTGACGCCGCCGTCAACCTTCAGCCCCTCGAGCCGGACGCCAGCATCCTTTTGCATGGCTTCGACGACATCCCGACTCTGGTAGCAGATCGCCTCCAGGGCCGCCCGGGCGAGGTGCTCACGGGTATGGAAGCGGGATAGTCCGACGATGACGCCACGGGCATCAGAGCGCCAATAGGGCGCGAAGAGCCCGGAGAAAGCGGGGACGAAATACATCCCGGATGCACTGTCAACCTGCCGTGCCAGGGTTTCGATCTCGGCGGCATCCCGGATGATTTGGAGCTGGTCGCGCAACCATTGCACCGCGGAACCGGTGACGGCGATGGAGCCCTCGAGCGCATAAACCGGTGCGGCATCCTCGAACTGGTAGCACACGGTGCTCAACAGGCCGTTTGTCGAGCGGCACAGCTTCTCTCCGGTGTTGAGCAACAAGAAGTTGCCGGTGCCGTACGTGTTCTTGGCATCGCCTTCGGACAGGCACACTTGCCCGACCATGGCGGCGTGCTGATCTCCCAGATCTCCGCTGATCGTGACCTCACCGCCGAACGGACCGTCGGAGCGAGTGCGTTGGTAAGCAGTGGGATGCGAGGACGGCAGGATGGCGGGCAACATCGACCGAGGAATGCCGAAGAAGCTCAACAGTTCCGGATCCCAGTCGAGGGTTTCCAGGTCCATCAGCATGGTGCGGCTGGCGTTGGTGACATCGGTGATGTGCTGACCACCCGCAACGCCGCCGGTGAGGTTCCACAACAACCAGCAGTCGGTCGTGCCGAAGAGCGCGCGGCCGCCTTCTGCGGCGGCGCGTACGCCGTCGACGTTCTCCAAAATCCACTGCAGCTTGCCGCCGGAGAAGTAGGTGGCCGGCGGCAGGCCGGCGCGCTGCCTGATCACGTCCCCTCGACCGTCTCGATCAAGGGCGGCAGCGATCTTGTCGGTGCGGGTGTCCTGCCAGACAATTGCATTCCCGTACGGCTCACCAGTGGTCGGATCCCATACCACGGTCGTTTCCCGCTGATTGGTGATGCCGAGGCCGGCAAGATCGCCAGCAGCCAGGCCCCGTTCTTGCATGGCTTGCTTCACGACCTGTTGAGTGCGTTGCCAGATTTCGAGAGGATCGTGCTCCACCCAACCGGCCCTAGGCAGGATTTGCTCGTGCTCGAGCTGGTACTTGCCGACCTCGCGGCCCGAGTGATCAAAGATCATGCAGCGGGTGCTTGTCGTACCTTGGTCGATTGCAGCAACGAAGTCGGCCATGGCCTGACACTAGTCCTGTACTTGATTGTTCCGCTCGCCAAGCTCGCTCGACGCGGATCGCGCTCTATTGCCGCCTACGTCGTCGTCGTTCGCAGAGGAAAGAGCGCCTCCGCTCACTCCTCCTCAGCACGGCGGCGCGCGATCCGTGCTTGATTGTTCCGGTCGCCAAGCTCTGTATCAATTTTTGATTGCGTAGGCTCATGCTCGTGTCTGCAGGCCAGGCTTGGTCCGATGGGGAAGGGGACCCTCCCGGATACCCACGAGAATGGGAAGCGGACGTGCTGCTTTCCGACGGCGGGGTTGCCCATCTGCGGCCGATCCGCCCGTCAGACGCAGACCGGCTGGTCGCCTTCTACGGCCGAGTTTCTCCGGAGTCCAAATACCTGCGTTTCTTTGCTCCATATCCGCGACTGAGTGATCGTGACGTCAAACGGTTCACGGAGGTCGACTACGTAGATCGAGTGGCCTTCATCATCACCCTCGTCGATGACATGATCGCGGTCGGCCGTTACGATCGGATCGAAGATGATCATGCTGAGGTCGCGTTCCTCATCGAGGACGCTCATCAGGGCCGCGGCATCGCCCAGCTGCTGTTGGAGCATCTGGCCCAAGCCGCCCGCGAGCGCGGCATCACCCGCTTCGTCGCGGAGGTGTTGCCTGCGAACCGCCGGATGGCCAAGGTGTTCGCGGACGCTGGATACCGCGTCTCCAAGGGCATCGAGGATGGCGTACTCGCCGTCGAGTTCCCGATCTTGCCCACCGACACATCTGTCGGTGTGATGGAGCGTCGCGAGCATCGTGCGGAGAGTGCCTCCGTGCGACGGCTGCTGACGCCGGAACGGATCGTCGTGTACGGCAACGGTGATCGCATGCAAGGCTTGATCGATTCCATGCTGCGCGGTGGCTTTCGCGGTGAGGTAGCGGCGGTAGCCACCGATGGTCGCGAGATTGCGGGCATCAGCAATGCGTCATCGATCGGCGCGCTCCCGGGTCGGCTGGACCTGGCACTCGTATCAGTGCCGACTAGCCAACTAGGAGCCGTGGTCATCGATGCGGCGCACAAGGGAGTGCACGGCATTGTGGTGCTGACCGGGACGGATTACGCCGCCGGGGATAACCACCAGATCATCAACCTGGCGCGGGCGTACGGTATCCGGGCGCTGGGCCCCGACGCCCTGGGAGTGATCAACACTCTGCCGACGGTGCAACTGAACGGCACACCTGGACCGATGCCACGGATCGGGGGAGTGGGTTTGTTTTGTCAGTCTGCCGCCGTCGGGGTGGCCCTCTTGAACCATGCCGTACGTCACGATGTTGGCCTCTCGTCTTTCATCAGCACGGGCGACTACGCCGACGTCACTGCGAACGATGTCATGCAGTACTGGGAGGACGACGAACCAACCCGAGTCTGCCTGCTCACCCTCGATTCGATCGGTAATCCCAGGAAGTTTTCGCGGATCGCCCGGCATCTGGCTCGGAAGAAGCCGGTTGTCGTCTTTGCCCCCGGACGCACACGCCGGAATGATCATGCCGGGGTACGCGGTGGGCTCGGGCATGCTCCGGATGAGGCAGTTGACGCGCTCTTCCGACAGGCAGGTGTCATGGTGGTGCACAACCGCGGCGACATGATCGACATCGCCAAGATCGCCACACGTCAGCCGTTGCCTCGGGGCCCCCGGGTCCGAATCGTCACCAACTCCCTCACTCTCAGCCACCAGATGATGCAGAAGATGGATTCGGTCGGTCTGTTCCACGACCCGGAGCCGGAACTACTCGGTTCCGATGCGAGCGCAGCAGCGTTCGCCCAAGCCGCTAGTGCGGCATTGGGGGATCCCCGATATGACTCGGTCGTCTGCGCCGCGGTCAATGCATTCGACCGCGGCACCGAGGAAGTCATCTTGGCTCTTGAGCGGGTTGCCGCCGAGGGAGTGAAGCCGTTGGTCGGGGTCTTCTTGGACTTCCATCCACCGCTGGGGAGCAACGGCGAGCCAGACAGCCCCGGATCCTTGCCGAGGTTCGACGGCTCGGTGGATGCCATTCAGGCGCTCGCATCCCTGACGGCATATGCGCAGTGGTGCGCTCACGACCCAGGTGCCGTCCCGGTGCTGGAGGTGGACTCGCAGGCGGCACGACGGGTGGTCAATCGGGTCCTCGCCCAGCAGCCCGAGGGCCGCGAGCTGACCACTGCGGAGACGGCCGAGCTGCTGGGCAGCTATGGGATCAACCTTGTGCCGCAGATCGCAGTCTCCGGGTTGGCGGACGCAATTGCTGCGGGCGAGCAGCTTGGCTGGAATGTCGTGCTGAAAGCCACGACAGCCGCCGTCCGCGGTCGACCCGATCTTGCGAGCGTGCACCGCAACATCGACAACCCCGCTGAGTTGACCGAAGCCTGGAAGGATCTGCGCCAGCTGATGGCCGAGACTGGTCTCCCAGAGGATGAGGACCTCTCGGCGGCCAAGCCTGTCGTCCAGGCGATGGCGCCACCGGGCGTGGCGCTGGTGATCGCGAGTCGCGAGGATGCGGCCTTCGGTCCGATCGTCTCGTTGGGCCTGGACGGAATCCCGAGCGAGCTGCTTGGCGACATCGTCTATCGGGTACCGCCGTTGACGACCGTCGATGCCGGCCAGATGGTCCGAGAGCTCAAGGCAGCTCCTACTCTTTTCGGTCGGCACGGCGCGCCAGGAGTCGACGTGACAGAGGTCGAGGATCTGCTACATCGGGTGGCGCAGCTGTCCGACGCCATTCCGCAGCTGGCTTCGCTGACGCTGCGGCCTTGCGTGGCCTCGGTCAACTCGATCTCGGTCCTGGGCGGGCGCGTTTTCGTCGCGCCTACCGCCGACCAGCGCGACCCGTTAGCGCGGTTCCTCTAGATGCACCGACTGTCGGTCGTGCGTGGCAGGATGATCGACATGAGAATTGGCTCCACCAGGAAGGATTTGCGCGCCGAAATTGACGCATGCGGATACTTCCCGGAACTCGTCGAGGACGCGGTCATGCTTGCGCTCGCCGACGAGGAGCTGCTGGATTTTGTCGTGCACCACGAGCCGACATTTAATCGTGACGAGATCCACCGTCATGTCACCGTGCTCGCTTTGACTCCGACCAGATTGGTGATCGGGCATACCGATGACCAGCCTGCCGAGCCTCCGACGCCGGGTATCTATGCGGCGTCTTCGACCGAGTCGGTGGCGCTGAAGAAGATCAACACGGTTGCCCTGACCCGCGTTGTCACCCAGCCGGAGGCCTACCAGGCCGGTTCGGAAGATGTGTTTGAGACCTGGCTGGCAGTCGGCTGGGGAGCGGTGCGCCGGATCGATGTCGAACCAGCGACATGCACCGATCCGCAGTGCGAGGCCGATCATGGATACACCGGAACCCTGGTGGGTGACGACTTGACCGTGCGGATGAGCGCGGCGGCTGATGGCCCGGACCGAGTCGCCCGGCTGGTGCGGTTCGCCAGCTCGCTCCAGCGAGCGGCGGCAGTATGACTTCGCCCGTGGTCGGGAGATCTTCGCCACTTGCCGAGGAGCGCGCAAACCCCGACAAACACGACCCCAAGACGAACGATCCCAACAAGAACGACCCCAAGAACGATTTTGACAAGAACGACTCCGAGAAATCGCAACCGGCGAGCCAGTCCCTGCCCGGGATGATCGTTCCGCCATACAACTCCACCACGCTCGGCGAGCTCCTGCCGAGCATCGGTGCCCATTTGCGAGTGCCAGGTTTCAGCGAGGACGCCTTCCGGCTGCCTCAGTCGGCTCGTTACGTCGTTGTCCTCATCGATGGGCTCGGGTGGAATTTGCTGCGCCGGGCCGTACGCGAGGCGCCCTATCTTGCGTCGCTGCTGGGCAGCGCGCAGCCGATCACGTCAGCGGTGCCGAGTACGACAGTCACCAGCCTCGCAAGCCTGGGTACCGGTCTGCCGCCAGGTCAGCACGGTCTGGTTGGTTACACCTCGCGGGTGCCGGCGACCGGTGAGATCCTCAACGCCTTGACCTGGGAGTCGGAGCCAGTTCCGGCGGCCTACCAGTCCAAGCCGACGTTCTTCGAACGCGCCGCGACAAGCGGGATCGCGGTGACTACGGTTGCCCTCGCGCGATTCCGGGGCACCGGGTTGACCGAGGCAGCGCTGCGCGGAGCCTCCTTCGTGCCATTCACCGAGGACAGTGCTGAGGACCTTCGGATCGCCCTGATTGCCGAAGCGGCCTTACGCGGTGATCACAGCGTGGTTTACGCCTACGAGCGAGAACTTGATCATTGCGGGCACGTACACGGCTGCAGTTCGGCTACCTGGCTCGAGCAGCTGGCGCGGATCGATGCCATGTGCGAACGGTTGCGCGCTGCCTTGCCACCCGAAGTAACGCTGATCATCACCGCTGACCATGGCATGATCGACATTCCGCCACAGCAACGCATCGTGGCCGAGGATGATCCCGCTCTGATGGCGGGCGTGTCAGCGCTGGCCGGCGAAGGCCGCTTCAGACAGCTTTATGTTGATCATGACTTGCCACAACGGGTGGCCGATCGATGGCGGGCGCGGCTAGGTGAGCTGGCCTGGGTGCGCACCCGAGACGAGGCGATCGACGAAGGCTGGTTCGCTGCGATCGATGATCAACTGCGTGATCGCTGGGGACACGTGCTGGTCGCGCTGCGTGGCGACTGGGCGATCATGACGAGGACGTTCCCGCGAGAATTCACGCTGATCGGCATGCATGGGTCACTCACACCAGCCGAGATGCTGGTGCCACTCATCGTGGCCTGAGCGGGAGGCGCGGTGGGATGACAGGATTCCGGCGTGGCTGAGCTGTGCTACTTCACCGGACCGATGGACTGCGGCAAGTCGACGCTGGCTTTGCAGCTGGACTTCACCCAGGCCGCAGCTGGACTGAAGGGCCGGCTCTTCACCAGCCGCGATCGTGCCGGTGAGTCGACGATCTCCTCACGCCTTGGCCTAGCCAAGGCCGCGATCGAGGTCACCTGGGATTTCGATTTCTGGAACTACGTGGTCGGCCAGCTGACCAGCGGTCATCGGATCGACTACCTGGTCTGCGATGAGACACAGTTCTACTCAGCACAACATGTTGATCAGCTTGCCCGGATAGTCGACGAGCTGCAGATCGATGTATTCGCCATCGGCCTTCTCACCGACTTCGCCACCCGGCTGTTCCCTGGCTCACAGCGGCTCGTTGAGCTCTGCGACAGGATTGAGATCCTGCAGGTCCGTGCGCTGTGCTGGTGCGGGGAGCGAGCGACGCACAACGCTCGGACGATCAACGGCGCCATGGTGCTAGAGGGCGATCAGGTCGTGATCGGCGACACGCTCCTTGATCCCGATGCAGACGGCAATGGCGAGCGTCAGGAGGTCGCCTACGAGGTGCTCTGTCGCCGCCATCATCGTCGTCGGCTCACGCGAGCGGTAGCGCGGGCGAGCTTCTCTGATCCACTCCCGCTGGGCGAACGCGGGTCTGCCGATGAGCCGTAGACCAGCCGTGTTGATCTCTGCTGCAGAGCTGGCCGCTCTGCTCGAGTCGGCGCAACAGCCGGTGGTCGCTGACGTGCGCTGGACCCTCGGCGGACCACCCGGTAAGCCGGAGTACGAAGCGGGCCATATTCCCGGCGCTGTCTGGGTGGATCTCGAGTCTCACCTCGCCGATCCGCCGGGCGCCGGCGGCAGACACCCGTTGCCTCCTGTCGCCGTCTTCGAGCAGGCGATGCGAGACATCGGCGTACGCCAGGATTCGTTAGTCGTTGCCTACGACGCTGCAACGTCGCAGGCGGCGGCACGCTTGTGGTGGCTGTTGAGCGACGCCGGACACGACGATGTCCGGGTGCTCAATGGCGGCCTCGCCGCCTGGATCGCCGCCGGTCTCCCGACCGCATCTGGCATGACACCGACGCCAACTCCGGGTGACTTCGTTGCACGACCAGGCCAACGTCGACGGTTGAGCGCAGATCAGATCTCAGCGCGGTTGGGCAAGCCGGATGCTCCCACACTCGTCGACGTGCGGACCGCCGAGCGTTATGCAGGTGAGAGCGAGCCCATCGACCCAGTCGCCGGTCACATCCCCGGAGCCGTCAATGTGCCGTCGTCGGCGAACGCCTATCCCGACGGCCGATTCCTACCATCCGCCGAGATCGCGGCCTTGTACGAGGCGGCCGGTGCGGCTAGCCAAGGCGTCACCGACAACGCGGTGCTGTACTGCGGGTCAGGAATCACCGCCGCACAAAGCTTGTTGGCGCTGGAATCGGCTGGCCTGACGGCTGCCATCTACCCAGGCTCTTGGAGCGAGTGGATCAGTGACCCGAATCGGCCAATTGCGGTCGGACGCCGTCCTTGACTAACTCTGTCGTTTGGGTCCGCCGAACATGATTTCGTCCCAGCTCGGCACCGACGCCCGCTTGCGTTTCATGCTCTTCGGCTGCGGCTGCGTGTCGGGGTGGGCCAGCGACTCGATCTCGAACTCATGTGCTTCGTCGGTCCGATCCGCCAGATTCACCGCCGGATCAGGTGGTCCGGGCTCGTCGGTCCCACGCAATTCCTCTTCGCCTGCTGCGTGAGGCAGCGCTGATGGGCGCTGCACCGTTTCAGGAGCGTCAAGTGCGCCATCCTCGTGCATGCTGGGCTCAACGGGATAGTTGATCACGATCGCCGGCTCCCAGCCGCCGTCGGTGCTCGTTTCGGTTTCCGGTACCGCCGTGGCATCGCTCAAGCCCGCGTACACCCGCGGGGAGTCCTCGCTGTAGCCGTCGCCGCCCAGCATCTCGTAGAGCGTTCCGATCGGCGACCGGCTGGCCTCGTCCTCGTCAGCTTCGCTCGGCACGGGCACGTCCACCACTGGATGCAGGGTCCGCGAAACTGCAACAGTGGGCTCGTCGTCAGCCGGCTCGTTGGGTACGGGCCGCTGCTGGGTAACGCGATGGGTCCTCTTCGTCGCGAGGAGCCTCTCGCTCAGATCGAGGGTGGGCTCGTTGTCGCCGCTCTCACCGGACTCCGTGGGCCGCGGACGGCCCGAGTGCAGCCCCTTGACTGAGGACGGCTGATCGCCCAGCAACCATCGAGCTTCGTCGTTCCCAGCGACGGAAAACCGGCCTCGCAGGTCGTAGAAGAATGCTGCATGCCGACTTGCCTCACCAGCCCGATAGTCCGCGGTAATGGCCCAGCGGCCATCGTCCAGGCGATAGGAGTCCCAGGTGATCGCATCGATGTCGACCCCGCGCCCGACCAGTCGCTCAGTGACCGTGATGCGCAGACTGCGGTGTCCCGACGGTTCACCACGGCGGCGTACGGAGGACGACATAGCCATCGACGCAACGTGTTCACGCTCAGCGAGGACTGGCGCCGCGAAGCGCTCGACGCGATCCGGTGGAATTCCGGCGACGCCGGCCACGTCTTCGAGGCTCTCGCCGGCCCGGATCCGCGCCTGAATATCACGGGGGGTGAGTGAGGTTTGCATCTCGATCTCCAGTTGTCCGAGCCGCGGTCGGTCACCCCGCACCGCTGCGCGGAGTCTTTCGTCCGCCTCGATGATCAATTCCTCACCGCTCTCGGTGACCACGATCAAGGACTTTCCGTCCGGGCTGAGTCCCACCAGTCGTGCGCTGCGCATCCGTCGCGGCGGCTCCTCGTGCGGCATTGTTCTCCTCAACTTACTCTGCCTCTCCTACGAAATGCGGGAGGCGCTCGGCCCCCGCGAGTGCGCGAGGGAAAGGAGCCAACCTTGGGTGGCGTCGTACTGTCTTCTCCATGCGTGAGCCTTCCCAACCGGAGCCAGTCAACCGAGGCCAGCTCCGGGCATCTGGATATGTAAGTCGTCGGATCAAGGCCGAGCTGCGCGACAATCTGCTGCAACGCCTTCGGTCCGAGACCACGGCATTCCCCGGCATCGTCGGCTTCGATCTCACAGTGCTCCCCGAGCTGGAGAGCGCGATTCTGGCTGGTCACGATCTGGTGTTGCTCGGCGAGCGCGGACAGGGCAAGACCCGGCTGATGCGAACGATAGCTGGGCTGCTCGACGAGTGGAGCCCCAAGGTCGCCGGCTGTGAGATCCACGATGACCCGTACGCGCCGGTGTGCCTGCGATGTCGCGCCCTGGCTGCTGAGTTGGGCGACGAACTACCCGTCGAGTGGCGGCACCGTGACGAGCGATACACCGAGAAGCTGGCGACTCCAGATACCTCGGTAGGTGACCTGATCGGGGATGTCGACCCCGTCAAGGTCGCCCAGGGCCGCACTCTCGGCGATCCAGAGACGGTGCACTACGGACTTGTGCCGCGCACCAACCGAGGCGTGTTCGGCCTCAACGAGCTGCCCGATCTCGCCGAGCGCATTCAGGTGGCCCTGTTCAATGTGTTGGAGGAGCGTGACATTCAGGTACGCGGCTATTCGCTACGACTGCCGTTGGACGTCTTCCTCATCGCCACAGCCAACCCCGAGGACTACACAAATCGGGGCCGGATCATCACACCACTGAAGGACCGGTTCGGTGCCGAGTTGCGCACCCATTACCTCACCGACCTCGCCGACGAGGTGACGCTCATCCGCCAGGAGGCCACGCCGGTTGCCGAAATTGGTGATCATTTGCTGGAGGTGCTGGCGCGCCTGGTCCGAAGCCTCCGCGAATCCAGCTCCATCGATCAGCGCTCGGGTGTCTCGGCCCGCTTCGCCATCGCAGCAGCCGAAGGCGTGGCAGCCTCGGCGTTACGCCGCGCCGCGCGTAACCATGATCATGAAACAGCGGTAGCGCGAACCTGTGATCTTGCGGTGGTGCTGCCCACCCTGCTCGGCAAGATCGAGTTCGAAATGGGTGAGGAAGGCCGGGAACGAGCCGTCCTGGAACACCTGCTCCGGCTCGCGACGGCGGCGACGTTCCGCGATCGGCTTTCCGGTCTGGACCTGTCGGGTTTCACCGAGGTCTTCGCCCAGGGTGGCCTGGTCGAGACAGGCGATCTGGTCCCGGCATCCGATCTGCTGTCGCAACTGGGCACGGTGCCCGGGTTATTCAAGGTGTTGTCCCGACTCGGTTACGACGATTCGGCCGGCCCCGGACAGGTTGCCGCCGCTGCCGAGTTCACCTTGGAGGGGTTGCACCTGACTCGCCGGATCGACAAGGAGATCGCCAACGGGCGGGCGATCTACGGCGCAGCCTGACAGGAAGTGATCATGGTTTCCGGCGACAGTGATCGCGATCATCCCGACGACCAGGGACCGGACCGGGCCCATCATAGGTACCGCTACGGCGCCTGGCGCGGTGGACCGGACCCACTCAAGCCCCCCTTCGACGTACGCGAGGCCATTGATCGGATCGGTCAGGACGTGCTGTCGGCCGGCACAGTTCGGGACGCGCTGCGGGACCTGATGCGCCGCGGCATCGATGATCGCGGTGGCCTCGACCGGCTGGCCGACAAGATCAGAAAGCTGCGTGCGCAGGCGCGGCGGCGTGGCGATCTGGGCGGCGTCCTGGATCAGGTCCGAGCGGCGCTCGACCAGGCGCTCGCCGCCGAGCGGGATACCCTGGCGGCCGATAGCTCGACGGAGGCGCGGCTGGCGGAGCTCGAGCTGGACACGCTGCCCGATGATGTCGCCGGGGCCGTTCGTGGCCTTGATCACTACCCGTGGCGATCCGAAGAAGCCCGCGAGATCTTCGCGGCGATCAAAAACATGCTGCAGCGCGAGGTGCTGGACGCACAGTTCGCTGGCATCAAAGAGGCGCTCGAGTCGCCGGATCCTGAGGCCATGCAACGCGTGAAGGACATGCTGGCCGATCTCAATGCGCTGCTGGCCGCACACGCGCGGCAGGAGGACACGACCGACCAGTTCGCAGAGTTCATGGAGCGGCATGGCGAATTTTTTCCCGAACAGCCAGAGACAGTCGAGGAACTGATCGACGCGCTGGCCCGCCGCGAGGCAGCGGCCATGAGACTGATGGCCTCGCTGACCCCTGAGCAGCGCGAACAACTCGGCCAATTGATGAGCCAGGCGCTCGCCGACGCAGATCTTGCCGCGGAAATGGCGCAGCTGGCTGACAATCTGCGGGCATTGCGTCCAGAACTCGATCGAGATCAACCCGTGGGCATGCGACCGGGTGGCGAATCGCTCGGTTACAGCGCAGCCGTCGAGGCAGTCGCTGATCTGGCCGATCTCGAGGCGCTCCAGAACCAGCTGTCCCAGGGTGATCAGGCCTCGACGCTGGACGATGTGGATGTCGACTTGCTGGCCAAACATCTTGGTCGCGAGGCTGTCAGCGACCTGCAGGCGCTGCGTGATCTTGAACGGGAGCTGGAGCGGCAGGGCTATCTGAGCCGGGGTGACGACGGACTCCGACTGACCCCGCGTGCGGTCCGACGGCTTGGGCAGACTGCGCTCCGGCGAGTGTTCGCGCAGCTCGACGGCTCGAACAATGGCGATCATGACGAGCACCAGACTGGTGCGGCCGATGAGCCGACGGGCCTGACCCGGCCGTGGGTCTTCGGTGACGAGCTGCCGATCGATGCGCCGCGTACCGTGGCCAATGCGTTGCGCAGATCGGGCCTGGGATCGGACGGTGTGACCCTGCTGGTCGACGACTTCGAGGTCACCGAAACCGAGCGGCGAACCAGCGCTGCCGTGGCCCTCTGCGTTGACCTGTCGTTCTCCATGGTGCATGACGGACGCTGGGGACCGATGAAGCAAACCGCGCTGGCGCTCAATCAGCTCATTGAGACCCGATTCCGGCAGGATGCGCTGCAAGTCATTGGCTTCAACCGGCTGGCGCGCCGGCTGACACCGGTCCAACTGGCCGAGGCCGAGCCGGAGTGGACGCAAGGCACCAACTTGCAGCATGCATTGCTGCTTGCCTTGCGCCACGTGCGGCGGCACCCGGATGCGGAACCGGTGGTGCTAGTCGTCACCGACGGCGAACCGACGGCTCACCTGACCGGTGGGGGAGAGGCATATTTCCACTGGCCGACGACGTCGGAAACACTCCGTGCCACGATCGCGGAGGTGGACGAGCTCACTCGCTACGGCGCGACGATCAACACCTTCATGCTGGGAGACGATCCCGGGCTTGCTCGCTTTGTCGATGCACTGGCCCGGCGGGCCGGGGGCCGGGTCTTCACGCCCGACATATCTCGCCTCGGAGAGTACGTGGTCGCCGATTATCTGAGGGTTCGGCGCGGCCGTCGGTAAGGCCCGACGGGTGCTCCGCGAATCAGAATCAGGAGACCAGGTTCAGGGCGCTCTGCCGCCGCCTGTGCACGATGTCGGCAAGATAGCTTCCGTAGCCTGATTTCAGCAGAGCACGAGCACGTTGCTCGAGCTCGTCGTCGGTCAAGAAGCCTTGTCGCCAGGCTGCCTCCTCGGGAGCCCCGATCTTGAGTCCCTGTCGAGCCTCGATGGTGCGCACGAAGTTGCAGGCGTCATTCATGGACTCGAACGTCCCGGTGTCCAGCCAGGCTGTGCCACGCGGCAGCACACCTACCTGGAGCTTTCCGGCCTCGAGGTAGTGACGGTTAACGTCGGTGATCTCGTACTCGCCGCGCGCCGACGGTCGGAGCTGGCTGGCGACCTCAATGACGTCGTTGTCGTAGAAGTAGAGGCCCGGGACGGCGTAGTTGGACCTCGGATGAGCGGGCTTCTCCTCCAGCGAGATGGCACGACCCTCGCCATCGAATTCGACGACGCCGTACGCGCTCGGCTCCGCCACCCAATAGGCGAAGACCGCTCCCCCTTCGACTTGCGCGAATCGGCGCAGCTGAGCGCCCAAACCTGGGCCGTAGAAGATGTTGTCGCCGAGCACCAGCGCGACCTTCTCAGAACCTATGAAGTCGGCGCCGATCACGAAAGCCTGGGCAAGTCCGTCAGGCGAAGGTTGTTCGGCGTAGCTGATCGAGATCCCGAACTGCGAGCCATCTCCCAACAGTCGTTGGAAGGCGGCCCGGTCGTGTGGCGTGGTGATCACCAAAACGTCGCGGATCCCGGCAAAAATCAGAGTTGAGAGGGGGTAGTAGATCATCGGCTTGTCATAGACGGGGACCAACTGCTTGCTTATCCCGAGCGTCACAGGATGCAGTCGGGTGCCGGATCCGCCAGCCAGAATGATGCCTCGCACACAGCACAGTCTCGCAGAATGAGGCGAGTGGCCGGGGCGATGATGGACAGTCAATTCGTCCTTAGGATGACTCGCATGACGAAATTCCTGGTGACTGGCGGGGCAGGATTCATCGGATCCAACTTCGTCCGCTACGTGCTCGACAACACCGATGCTTCGGTGACGGTATTGGACAAGCTGACATACGCCGGCAATCGTGCGTCGCTGCGGGGCTTGCCCAAGGATCGCTTCGCATTCGTTCAGGGCGACATCTGCAATGCAAGCCTGGTTCATGAGCTGGTGCGTGACCAAGACCTTGTGGTGCATTTCGCGGCTGAGTCCCACAACGACAACTCGCTGCGCGACCCATCGGCGTTCGTTACCACGAACCTGATCGGCACCGCCACATTGCTGGAGGCCGTACGGCGCTACGGCACGCGCTACCACCACATCTCCACTGACGAGGTTTACGGCGATCTTCGCCTCGAGGACCCGGACCGGTTCACCGAGGCCACTCCCTACAATCCGTCCAGCCCGTACTCGGCGACCAAGGCCGGCTCGGATCACCTGGTCCGCGCCTGGGTACGTTCATTCGACGTACAGGCCACGCTCAGCAACTGTTCCAACAACTACGGTCCTTACCAGCATGTCGAGAAGTTCATTCCTCGTCAGATCACCAACGTCTTGAACGGTGGTCGGCCGAAGCTTTACGGCGCAGGCCTCAATGTTCGGGACTGGATTCATGTCGATGATCACAGCGCCGCTGTGCTGTTGATCACGGCCGAGGGGAAGATCGGCGAGACATATCTGATCGGCGCCGATGGTGAGCGAAGCAACAAGCAGGTCGTGGAAACGATCTTGGAACTGATGGGGCAGTCACGCGAGCACTACGATCACGTCAATGATCGAGCCGGCCACGACCTGCGCTACGCCATTGACTCGTCCAAGCTCAGGATGGAACTGGGCTGGCAGCCGATCTTCTCCGACTTCGAGGCGGGCCTTGCCGCCACGATCGCGTGGTACCAAGCCAACGAAGCGTGGTGGCGGCCACAGAAGGCGGAGACCGAGAACAAGTACGCCCGCCAAGGCCAGTAGGCGCCCAAATTGTGTTCGATGGCCGAGCTGGCTGTCAGCCAGACTCCTATCCCTGGTCTGCTCGTTATCTCCTTGGACCTACGCCGCGACAACCGTGGCTGGTTCAAGGAGAACTGGCAGCGCGAGAAAATGGTGGCTCTCGGCCTACCTGACTTCGCGCCGGTGCAGAACAACGTCTCGTTCAACTCCTCGGTCGGCGCGACTCGAGGCATCCATGCCGAGCCGTGGGACAAGCTGGTTTCGCTGGCAGCCGGACGAATCTTCGGCGCGTGGGTCGACCTACGCGCCGGTGCCGGCTTCGGTCGCTGCTTCACGGTTGAGATGGGTCCGGAGACGGCGGTCTTCGTACCGCGCGGGGTCGGCAACGCCTTTCAGACTTTGACCGATCAGACGGCGTACTCCTATCTGGTCAATGATCATTGGACGCCAGCGGCAAAGGACTCCTACACCTTCGTCAATCTTGCGGACGAAACATTGGCAATCAGCTGGCCGATTCCACTCGAGCAGTCGGAGTTGTCGGCGGCTGACAAATCTCATCCACGACTCGCCGAGGTGACACCTGTAGAGCCGAAGCAGATCTTGATCATTGGCGCGGCTGGTCAGCTGGGACGAGCGTTGAGCACGATGATTCCGGCAGCGGCGTCGACCACCCGCGCCACCTTGGACCTCGGCAGCCCGGAGTCGATCAAGAACTTCGACTTCGCACCGTACGCCGTGGTGATCAACGCCGGGGCCTACACCAAGGTCGATGCCGCTGAGACCGCGGCCGGGCGGCGGGAGGCCTGGGCCGTCAACGTGGCAGGCGTTGCTGCCCTCCTGGAAGCAGCACGGAAGCACCGCTTCACTCTGGTGCACATCTCCTCGGACTACGTCTTCGATGGCTCGGTGGAGCTGCACACCGAGACGGAGCCTTTATCCCCGCTCGGCGTCTACGGGCAGACCAAAGCAGCCGGTGACGCACTCGTTGGATCACTGCCGGCGCACTACCTGCTGAGAACCAGCTGGGTGATCGGCGACGGCCACAATTTCATACACACCATGGCATCGCTGGCCGACCGCGGGGTCAATCCCGAGGTAGTAGATGATCAATTTGGCCGACTCACATTCACGACGGAGATCAGCCGCGCCATCCACCACCTGCTCGAGAAGAACGCGCCGTACGGTACCTACAACCTCAGCAATGCCGGTGATCGCATGACCTGGGCCGGAATCGCTCGGGCAGTGTTTCAGGCGCGCGGCCGAGATGCAGCCTCAGTCAGCGGCGTGACAACCACCCAGTACGGCGCCGGAAAATCGCTCGCCCCCCGGCCGCGCAACAGCATGCTCAGTCTTGACAAGATCATCGGCTCGGGGTTCCAGCCTGCGGATGCGATGACTGAACTGCAGACGTACCTGGCAGCTGAGCCTTGAGCTCCGCAGTGGGCACGCCCATGGTCGGCGAGTCCACAGCCGAATGATGGTCACGGACGAAGAGCACGCTGAGCGTGAGAAGCAGCCCAGCAACAACGACGGCAACGAAGCCCGCAGCTGCTCCCGAGCTGTCGATCACGTGGCCAACGGCGGCGGCGCCGACGGCCACACCGGCGGCCATGCCGGTCGAGGTCCATGCCAGTGCCTCGGTTAGTCGTGTCTGGTCCACTGAAGATTGGGTGACCGCAACGGAGGCGATCAGGGTTGGCGCGATGGCCATTCCACTGAGCATCAGTAGCAGCGCAAGAGCCACCGGCTGGTGCCCGACGAACGGCAGGGGCAGCAGCGACACCGCGAGGAGGGACGCGCCCACCCGGAAGCGCTTGGCGGCCGACGCTCGCCACGTGATCGCCCCAGCTATGGCACCAGCGACCAACGACCCAAAGGCCCATGACATCAAGATCACGCCGGCATACCGAACGACACCAGCCTCCTTCGCAAAAGCGACGACATTGACCTCCATACCCCCAAACACCATGCCGAGGGCAGCACACGCGATGGCGACGGGAATCAGGACACGCCACGGCAGCCGAGATGATCCCGCACGGCCATCGCGCGGCGTCGCTCGGATCTGTGGCTGGGTGCTGCGCTGGACAGCGAGCGCAACGGCGCCGATGAAGCCGACGATCGCGCTGACACTGATCCCGAGCGCCGGATGGAACGCGGTGGCTAGAAAGGTGACCAGGACCGGACCGATGATGAACACCACCTCGTCCAACATGGCCTCGAGCGCGAACGCCGTGTTCAACAGAGGCGAGCCGTCCAGCCGGAGTGTCCAACGTGCGCGTACGGCGGATCCGGCCATGCTGAAACCGAGGCCGACGCCGATAGCCGCTGCCACGCTCACAGCCAGCGGCCAGGCCAGCTCGATTGCGGTCACCAGGAGGGCCACGCTGAGCAGGTTGATCACGACAGCGCTAAGCAAGACACGAGCTTGGCCCACGCGGTCAATCGCGCGGCCCCAGAGCGGCGCAACGACAGCACCAGTCACCGTGCCAGCGGCAGTAAGCAAACCGGCGAGGCCGAACGAACCGGTGGTCAGCGATACCAGCAGCACGATGCCGATACCTGTCATGGACAGCGGCAGTCGTGCCACAAACCCGGCCAAGCTGAACGCAACCGCTCGACGATCGGACAACACTTCCCGGTACGGGCGAATATTTAGCAAGGAGGGCGACCCCCGTGAACTCCCGCGGGTGCGCCGAGCCGACTTGCCCGGCCGTCACGCCTAGGTCCCGCGGCCATGACTGTCCTCCTTGTACGCAAAGATCTCGTGTGTGGATGATCGCTCTGCAACTTCTCATCACTCATCAGGCAGCCAGCTAGGCAACACGCTGTCGCCATATGAGGCAGTCCTGCTGGTGTCCTTCGGCGGCCCGGAGCGCTCGGAGGATGTGATGCCGTTCCTCGAAAACGTCACCCGTGGTCGTGGCATTCCCACCGAAAGACTCGTCGAGGTCAGTGAGCACTATCAGCTGTTCGGCGGCAAGAGCCCGATCAACGACCAGTGTCGCAGTCTGCTCGCGGCATTGACCAACGAATTGCGCAGTCGCGGGCTTGAGCTGCCGCTGTATTGGGGAAACCGAAACTGGAACCCCTACCTCAACGATGAGCTGCGTGCCATTGACCGAGATGGCCATCGTCGGGTGCTGGCCGTGGTGACGAGTGCGTATCCGTCGTACTCCTCATGCCGGCAATATCGCGAGAATTTGTTCGACGCGGCGCACGACACTCAGGTGCAGATCGACCGAATCCGGCACTATGCCAACCACCCGGGGTTCGTTGAGGTAGCTGTGGATGCCACGCTCAAAGCATTGGAGACATTGGGTGAGACCGCAGACGAGGTCCGCCTGGTGTTTGTCACTCACTCCATCCCGCTGACCATGGCCGAGACCGCCGGGCCGGTGCCGCGCAGCCCGAGCGGCGCGTACGTAGATTGGCACGCCGTCGTCGCAGCCGCAATAACCGATCGGGTCAGCGAACACCGAGGTCGGCGCTACGAGAGCGACCTGGTCTATTGCTCACGGTCCGGCCCCCCGAGCCAGGCGTGGCTGGAGCCTGACATCAATGATCACCTGCGTCAGCTCGCGGCTTCGGGCGTACCGGCCGTTGTCGCAGTGCCGATCGGCTTCGTGTCAGACCACATAGAGGTGGTCTTCGACCTGGATACCGAGGCAGCGGCGACAGCTACCGAATGCGGACTGGCCTTTGCTCGCGCAGCCAGCGCAGGCGACCATCCTGTGTTCGTCAGCGGACTGGTTGATCTCATGCTGGAGCGGGCCGCCGCCGCCCGCGGGGAGCGGCCGGACCGGCCCATCGTCGGCTCCGGAACCGTCGGCTGGTACGAGTGCTGGACCGATTGCTGCCCGAACCTCCGCGATCCTGGTCGCTCAGCACTGTGCGAAGTGCGCAGCTAAGCGGTTTTTGGCCCGGGTTTGAAGGGTATTTCCTCGAGGTAGGCCGGCCGCAAATGAATGGTCAGGATCCTGAAGTGGAGCGGGAATTTTAGACACGCGAGGGCGTTATAGCGGGCGCGAGCTCCCATAGCACGCATATCGGTTGATTCGTGTGGTAAGACTGCGCACGAGTCAGATGATGATCTGGGCTTTCGGGCCCGGGAAGGCAAAGATGGCGACCGATTACGACGCCCCTCGCAAGACCGATGAAGAACTCAGCGAAGACAGCATTGAAGAACTCAAAACTCGCCGCAACGATAAGAACTCCGGGAAGGTTGACGAAGACGAGGCCGAGGCGGCGGAAGCCTTTGAGCTTCCTGGCGCGGACCTGTCCCACGAAGAGTTGACGGTTCGGGTGTTGCCACGGCAGTCCGATGAGTTCACCTGCGCTAGCTGTTTTTTGGTACGGCATCGCAGCCAGATCGCCGAAGAAGGTCCCAACGGAGAGGCATACTGCTTCGACTGCGCCGGATGAGCGGAACGATCATCCATGGCACTAGCTGTCGACTGCATGATCACTTAGGCTTGAGCAACTAAGACGCGTCGCAGCAGCTGCATCGGTTTAGGCGATCGGCTGTTGCGCAACCGCCGGGGGCCGCGGCACGAGGTGCACACGGTGTACCGGGCTGATTGGGGGCAGTCAGTCCGGACAGAACACCACCTTGCGCCCCCGAACGGGGCGCGGGGTGGTGCTTCGACCTCAGATATTGAACTAGCCGGCGTTTGGGTTTTCGTTGCCGATCTCCTTCTGCCAGTGTCGCGCGGCGATACGTTGGGTGAGCAACTGCGTGACACCCACGCCGACGCCGCTAGCTAGTGCCCAGCTCATCGCTGTGATCACAGGAGTGTCGGGATCGGTCGGCGACGGCGGTTCGTTGCCCGTAACAAGCTTCCAGCTCGCCTTGATGAGCCGCTGCGCCGCGATTGTGGTAACCGCTCCGATCACTCCGACATAGAGCTTCCAGAGCAGTTTTTGCGTCGGTCCCATCGGATCAACCTTCCATGTTGGGCCGTCCGGAGTCCGGCTTCCCGGTTGCGTGTTCGCATCTTAGTGCGCAATACAGAGGTCAACGCAGCCGCCGCAGGGTTCTCATCAAGGCGCGTAAGTTACCTCCATGCTGTTCCGAGAGCGGCTCACTGTTCCCATCATGTGGTGGGTGCTGGCGGGCCTCTTCGCACTTTCGGTGCTGCTCGCTGTTGGCGCCTACCTTGGGCCGGTATGGGGCATCGGAACCGCGCTTGCCACCATGATGGTGGCCGCCGCGATCTTCGTCTCGGCCGCGGTAGTGATCACCATCGATGCGAGGGAAATCCAGATCGGCCGGGCCAGCATCGAGCATGCCTATATCTCCGGAAGTCTTGCGCTGACTGCTGAGCAGGCGCGTCAGCGCGGGGGCGTGGAAGCCGATGCCAGGGCTCACTTGGTGCTGAGGCCTTACGTGAGGACTGCAGTCGAGATCACCCTCGACGACCCCCAGGATCCGGTGCCGTATTGGCTGGTCTCCACGCGTCGTCCGCAACAACTGGCAGCCGCACTGCGGGAGGCTGCCTCGTCTACGCTGACCGGGTGAGAGAGTCATGACCGCCGTCGAGGTGCTGCTTCTCCAGCTCGATCCTGGACTGGAATTGCCGTCGTACGCGCACCCCGGCGACGCTGGTGCGGATCTGCGCAGCAGCGAAGGTTTCGAGCTCCGGCCTGGAGAGCGACGGTTGGTGGGAACTGGTGTTGCTATCTCGTTGCCTGCTGGTTATGCGGCTTTCGTGCACCCGCGTTCCGGGCTGGCCGCACGGTACGGCATCACCATCGTGAATGCTCCGGGCACCGTAGATTCCGGTTATCGCGGCGAGATCAAAGTCTGCCTGATCAATACCGACCGAACCCAGCCGGTGAACATTGCCCGCGGCGACCGGATCGCTCAGCTGGTGATCCAGCCGGTCAATACAGCGGTTTTCGTACCGGTGACCGCATTGCCCAGTTCGGCGCGCGGGATTGGCGGGTATGGGTCAACCGGAGGAATACTGAGCGGTGCCAACGAGCCAGCGGCCACCCAGCGAGGAGACGAAAGCATGAGTGTGCCAAGGGAACGCGGATGATCTTCAAGAGGGGCAGGAAGCGCGGCAGCGAGTCCGCAGTCGAGGAATCTACCGAGGAATCTACCGGCGAAGCGAGCCTCGACGAGCTGGATGATGAGGCTACCGAAGCGGAGAGCGAACCCTCGACCGAGGAGCTGGGAGGCGAGGATCTGGAGAGCGCCGATCTGGAGGACGCGGATCTGGAGGGCGCGGAGCTGGCGGCGTTGGACGAGCTCGACTGGCGGACCTCCGGCCCGTACGACATCGGCGAAGTCGAGGACATAGAGAGCACTGAGGAGAGCCCCAGGATCGACCTCGGCAGCTTGATCCTCACGGCGGTATCGGGCTCCGAGCTCAGGCTTCAGGTAGCCGAAGAGACCGGCGAGATTGCCTCGGCGATGCTGGTGATCGAAACCATCGTGGAACCACCCGCCAGTGCAAACCAGAAACCTCAGGCCTATTCGTCGGCACTGGAGCTGGGCGCGTACGCGGCTCCTCGCAGTGGGGGCCTTTGGGCAGAGCTGCGCGATGAGATTGCCCACAACGCGACAGAGGCGGGCGGAACGGCTTCACTCGGCGAGGGGCCGTTCGGGATCGAACTGAGGCGGCTCATTCCGGTGACGACGCCCGACGGCGAGGAGGGCTATCAACCCTCTCGAATGTGGGTCGCGGAAGGTCCACGTTGGCTGCTGCGCGGCATCGTGTACGGCCAGGCGGCCATCGAAGACGACGCCGACTCACCGATCGTGGCTGATGTGCTCTCCGCCTTCCGCCAGGTCATTGTGCGGCGCGGCGACGAGGCGATGGCGCCTGGCGACTTACTACCGTTGACAATGCCGACCAATGTCAGCCCGGAGTCCGAAGGATCGGAGACATAGCGGTCCGCTCTACCCGACGCTCGCGGATGAGGGAGGAAGACAGCAATTTTCAGCGCACGCTCGGGCGCGAGCGGATACCAAAATTTCATCCGCGAGCGTCGGGTAGAGCGGGTGCCGGTGCTGTCTGGACGATCGAGCAGGCACGGTGATTGGGGGGTTGAGGCTACATGGGGTGGGCAAGCCGTGCCTGCGAGGGAGGAAGACAGCAACTTTCAGCGCACGCTCGGGCGCGAGCGGATACCAAAATTTCATCCGCGAGCGTCGGGTAGAGCGGGTGCCGGTGCTGTCTGGACGATCGAGCAGGCACGGTGATCGGGGGTTGAGGCTACATGTGGGGATGAGGCAAGCCGTGACTGCGAGGGAGGAAGACAGCAACTTTCAGCACACGCTCGGGCGCGAGCGGATACCAAAAAATTGATCGAGGTGGGATGCTTGAGGCGCGGAGGTGACACGCGATGGCTAAGGAAAACATGCTGCAGCGAGCACTACGTCGGTTCGCCTCATCTAATGCCGAGCTCGACTCCGAGGATCTGCAACGCAAGGTCCGTGAAGAGGGCGCCGTACCCATTCAGAACTGTGAGGACCGTCAGCGCGTCCAGCTCACAGGCACGGTGTCAACGGTGACCATCACTCCTCGAGCGGGGCATCCGGCGTTGGAGGTTGAGCTGCGTGACGGCTCAGGGGCTGTGACCCTGGTTTGGCTGGGCCGGCGACAGATCCCTGGAATCGATCCCGGTCGAACCCTCAAAGTCTGGGGCCGGATCAGCTGCCACGAGGGGAAACGGCTGATCTATAACCCGCGCTATGAGCTGATGGAGGCGCCGGCCGCGTGATCGAGGTCGGCGCGGTGCCTAGTACATGAGTGAGCTGCCAGCAGAACCGAAGGCAGTGCCGCAGGACGTACGACCAACTACAGATGCAGAGACGCCGCAATTCCGCTATGTAGAAGAGTTCGTGCGCTACCAGCTGAGCAAGTCGCTCGGTGGCGCCCGCGGCATGATCGAGTCGGCACTCCCGTTCATCGCCTTCACCATCGCCTGGGTCGTATCCCGGCAGCTCTACCCCGCCATCGCCGCTGCCGTGGGTACGGCGATTCTCCTGGCGGTCATCCGCCTCGTCCAGCGTCAGTCGATCAAGTACGTGGTCCAGGCCGTCATTCCGACGGCGATCGCGGTGCTGATCGCCACCCGTACTGGTCGGGCCCAGGACGTGTTCTTGCCGGGCATTCTCTACAACGGCGCCCTCGCCGTGATCTCATTGCTGACCGTAGCTATCCGCAAGCCCCTCGTCGGTTTCATCATCGGCGCCGCGGTCGGTGACCCCATAGGTTGGACGAGGGATCGCGGCCTGGTGCGGATGACCTCGAAGCTGACCCTGGTACTCGCGGTGCCCTATGTCGCGCGTTTCGTCATCCAGCTGCCGTTATTCCTGGAGGGACAGGTCGTGCTGCTTGGCATAGCCAAGGTCGTCCTCGGTTGGCCGATGCTGATCGGTGCCCTGACCGTGATCGGGTTCATGCTCTCCAAGGGCAGAACCCCGATGGAGGATTCTGCTTTCGCGGGTTCACTCCTACCCGAGAGTCGTCCGCAAAGTGCCTCGTAGTCGCCTGTGTGCTAGGAGATTGCCTGTACGCGTGGCGTAGGCGTCTTGGAGATGCTGATCGAGCCATCGCGCGGCGCCAGCATCTCGGCTAGCTCTTTCTCGAAATCTTGTGCCGTCACGAACAGCAATTCGTCGCCCGCCTCTAGCGAGCCGTCGCTGTCCGGGGGTCGGGCATGCCCGTCGCGGATGATCGCGACCAAGACGACGTCACCAGGCCAGTGCAGGTCGCCAATCCGGGCGCCGACGCACGGGCTGCTGGAAGGCAATGTCATCTCGACCAGGTTCGTGGCGCCCTCATGGAACGTCAGCAGCCGGACAAGATCACCGACCGTGACTGCCTCTTCAACCAGCGCTGACATCAGCCGAGGTGTCGACACGGAGACGTCAACCCCCCAGACTTCGTTGAACAGCCACTCATTCTTGGGGTGATTGACCCGGCCGACCGTACGCGGCACGCCAAACTCTGTCTTGGCCAACAACGACATCACCAGGTTCACCTTGTCGTCGCCCGTGGCGGCGATGGCCACATCACAGGTATCGAGGCCCGCTTCCTCCAGTGATGACAGTTCACAGGCATCCGCCAGCAGCCACTCAGCCTCTGTCAGGGTCTCGGCCTTGATGGCATGCGGATCCTTGTCGATCAGCAGCACCTCGTGACCATTCTCGATTAGCTCCGCCGCAATGGACCGGCCCACATTTCCGGCGCCCGCTATCGCTACTCGCATCGTCATACTCCTCTCGGCGGCGAACCGAGTATTGCCTCGACCGCAGCGAGCTTGGCGTCGACGACGGCTGCATACAACAGATCACCGTCTTGAAAGATGCTGGTGCGCTTGGGCACGATTCCCGATCCCATCCGGAACACGAACGGAATGCGCGCGCCGGTGGCTTCCTCGATCTGCTCGATGGTCCGACCAACCCAAGCGCGGTCGACGTGTACTTCCAGCAGACGCACCGAGCCCGACGGGTCACGCCACTGCGGTTCGGATCCGCTAGGCAACAACCGTCGCAACACTTGATCAGATGTCCACCGCACCGTCGCTACCGTGGGTATTCCCAGCCGCTCATACACTTCGGCGCGACCTGGGTCATAGATCCGAGCCACCACGTTGTCAACGCCGAAGGTCTCCCGCACGACGCGGGCGGACAAGATGTTGGAATTGTCGCCGCTAGACACAGCGGCAAACCCCTCGGCGTCCTCGATGCCGGCCTCCAAGAGCACCTCGCGATCAAAACCAACGCCCCGGACTGTCTTGCCGGCGAAGTCAGGGCCGAGTCGACGGAAGGCCTCCGAGTCGAGGTCGATCACCGCGACCGTGTGCCCCCGCTTCTCCAGACTTCTCGCCAGCCTGGACCCCACTCGGCCGCAGCCCATGATCACGATGTGCACACGTTGAGTCTAGTGAACACGCAGCGAAATTCTGTGACGCCGGTCACCGACAGCCGCGTTCGACCGGTGGCTGATCGTGCTTGCTCTACTAGGGTTTGCAGTGTGGTGAATGTGGGCGACATCGGCAAGCGACTGCTGTTGGGCCGTAAGCTCCGCAGCACGCAGCTTTCCGAGACGCTGCTCCCGAAGCGCATTGCTCTGCCGGTCTTCGCGTCGGATGCTTTGTCCTCGGTCGCCTACGCACCCGATGAGATCTTCTTGACGTTGTCGCTCGCGGGGCTGGTGGCCTATTCCTACTCATGGAAGATCGCCATTCTGGTCGCCATCGTGATGCTGGTGGTCGTCGCGTCCTACCGGCAGAACGTGCATGCCTATCCCTCAGGCGGCGGCGACTACGAGGTGGCCACCGTGAACATAGGCTCCAATGCCGGCCTGACGGTTGCCTCCGCGCTCCTGGTGGACTATGTCCTGACGGTCGCAGTTTCGATATCCTCCGGGGTCCAGAACGCCAAGTCGGCATTTCCGATCATCGACGGGCATGAGCCATGGGTAGCTGCCGCTGTTGCCGTGCTGCTCATGGCGCTCAACCTGCGGGGCGCACGGGAGTCCGGGACCTTGTTCTCCATTCCGACCTACTGCTTCATGTTCGCCATCTTGAGTATGGTGATCTTCGGCCTGTTTCGGATCCTGGTCCTCGGCGAGCAGATTCAAGTAGACAGCGCCCAGTACGGTATCGAGCCGGATCCGAGTTACGCCGCCTTTGCCGGCTTCGCGATGATCGCCTTGCTGGCCCGTACCTTCTCCTCTGGATGCGCTGCACTGACCGGCGTGGAGGCGATCTCCAACGGGGTTCCGGCATTTCGTAAGCCGAAGAGCAAGAACGCCGCAACCACCTTGCTGCTGCTCGGCGTCATCGCGGTGTCCATGTTGATCGGTGTCGTCGTGCTGGCCAACCTGACAGGACTGAAGCTGATCGACCCGGGCTTGTCGCACTACACGCTGAACGGTCAGCGCGTCGAGGTCGTCGAGCAGACCGCCATCGGCCAGTTGTCCCAGGCGATCTTCGCCGACTTCAAGCCGGCGTTCTACTTCACCGTAGCCGCCACAATGCTGATCTTGTTCCTGGCTGCGAACACCGCTTTCAACGGTTTTCCAGTGCTGGGATCGATCTTGGCCCGGGACGGCTTCCTGCCTCGCCAGTTGCACACCCGCGGCGACCGCTTGGCCTACAGCAACGGCATCGTCGTGTTGGCCTTCTTCGCCATCGTGTTGATCATCGCCTTCAAGGCCGATGTCACTGCCTTGATTCAGCTCTATGTCGTCGGCGTGTTCGTATCGTTCACGGTCAGCCAACTGGGCATGTTGCGACACTGGACGCGGCACCTCAAAATCGAGGAGGATCCCGCGGTCCGGGGCCGCATGATCCGTTCCCGAGTGATCAATGCGATCGGTCTGACGATGACGGCAACGGTGCTCGCCATCGTTCTGATCTCCAAGTTCACCAAGGGTGCCTATATCGCGATTATTGCGATGGCTGTGATCTTCGTGATGATGAAATTGATCAGGCGGCATTACGAAGCGGTAGCCCGGGAAACCGCCCTGGTGGAGGGTGAGGATCGGACGCTGCCCAGCCGGGTACGGGCCGTGGTATTGGTCAGCAGGCTGCACAAACCGACACTGCGGGCGATCGCCTTTGCCAAAGCCGCGCGGCCCAGCACTCTGGAGGCTCTTACGGTCTCGATCGACACCGATGAGACTGCGCGTCTGGTGAAAGTCTGGGAGGAGGCCGACACCGGCGTTCCGCTCAAGGTGATTGCCTCGCCGTACCGGGAGGTGACCAACCCGATCGTCGATTACGTCAGGAACCTGCGGCGAGAGAGCCCGCGGGATGTGGTGACGGTCTACATTCCGGAGTACGTGGTCGGCCATTGGTGGGAACAGATCCTGCATAACCAGAGCGCCCTGCGACTCAAGGGGCGGCTGCTCTTTACGCCTGGCGTGATGGTGACCTCGGTACCGTTCCACCTCGCCTCCTCCACCAAGGCCGAACAGCGGATCGAGCGCGAGACAGCTCAGGAGAACGCCCGGCGTCAGCTGTACACCGGCTAGTCTCGTATCTTGACGTCAAGATAATTGAGCACATGGCTGACGGAGGGCTCATGAGTGTGAACAGCTTTGGTGCAAAGACAACCCTCCAGGTGGGTGAGAAGTCCTACGAGATCTTCCGGCTCGATGCCGTCGAGGGCTCGGACTCCCTTCCGTACAGTCTCAAGATCTTGCTGGAGAACCTGCTGCGTACCGAGGACGGCGCCAACATCACTGCCGATGACATCCGGGCGCTCGCGGACTGGGATCCGAAAGCCGAACCCAGCGAGGAGATCCAGTTCACTCCGGCGCGGGTGATCATGCAGGACTTCACCGGCGTACCCTGCGTTGTCGATCTTGCGACGATGCGCGAGGCGATGGAGGAGATGGGCGGCGATGCCGCCATGATCAACCCGTTGGCTCCGGCCGAGTTGGTGATTGATCACTCGGTGATCGCCGACGTGTTCGGGACCGCTGACGCCTTCGCCAGGAACGTGGAGATCGAATACGGGCGCAACCGCGAGCGCTATCAGTTTCTTCGTTGGGGACAGACCGCCTTCGACGACTTCAAAGTGGTCCCACCCGGCACCGGGATTGTGCACCAGGTCAACATCGAGCACCTCGCCCGGGTGATCTTCTCCCGCACGATCGAGACCGAAGGCAAGACCGAGGTGTACGCCTATCCGGACACCTGCGTCGGCACCGATTCACATACCACGATGGTCAACGGCCTGGGCGTCGTCGGCTGGGGCGTCGGCGGGATCGAGGCCGAGGCGGCCATGCTCGGTCAGCCGGTCTCGATGCTCATTCCTCGCGTCGTTGGCTTCAAGCTCTCTGGTGCGCTACGTGAAGGAGCGACCGCAACTGATCTTGTGCTGACGATCACCGAGATGCTGCGCCAGCACAAGGTGGTCGGCAAGTTCGTAGAGTTCTATGGGCCCGGCGTCTCACAGGTCCCCGTGGCCAATCGGGCAACGATCGGCAATATGAGTCCGGAGTACGGCTCGACGATCGCGGTCTTCCCGATCGACGGCAAGACGAGCGAATATCTCAGGCTGACTGGTCGGAGTGAACACCAGATTGCGCTGGTCGAGACGTACGCGAAGGCGCAGGGCCTGTGGCATAGCGACGACCGCGAGCCCAGGTACTCCGAGTATCTGGAGCTCGACTTGACGAGCGTCGTTCCGAGCATTGCCGGGCCGAAGCGACCGCAAGATCGGGTACAGCTGGCCCATGCGAAGCAGGGGTTCAGGGAGGCCTTGCGCGACTTCGTCGCGGCCGAGGAACTGACGGGTTATGACGAGTCGGTGGATGAATCTTTCCCGGCTTCCGACGTGCCGAGTCGTGGAGACGGCAGCCAGTCCATGGAGCCACACGAGTATGGCGAAGACGTTCCGGCTGATATCGGCCGGCCGAGCAAGCGGGTGCCCGTCAGTTTGACGGACGGGGGTGCGTTCGACCTCGACCATGGCGCAGTGGTGATCGCCGCGATTACCTCGTGTACCAACACCTCCAACCCCAGCGTGATGATTGGTGCCGCGCTGGTTGCCAAGAAGGCCGTCGAGCGCGGCTTGAATCGCAAACCCTGGGTCAAGACCACACTAGCCCCCGGGTCGAAGGTCGTCAGCGACTACTACGACAGATCAGGTCTGACGCCGTACCTGGACAAACTGGGTTTCAACCTCGTCGGTTACGGCTGTACTACCTGCATCGGAAACTCCGGGCCGCTCATCCCCGAAGTAAGCGCAGCGGTCCAGGAAAATGATCTTGCGGTGGTCGCGGTGCTATCCGGCAACCGGAACTTCGAGGGCAGGATCAACCCCGACGTCAAGATGAACTACCTGGCCTCGCCGCCGCTGGTGGTGGCGTACGCGCTGGCTGGCACCATGGACATCGACCTGATGAACGACTCCCTCGGCACTGACGAGCAGGGCAATGACGTCAGACTTGCCGACCTCTGGCCGACAGAATCCGAGATCGACGAGATCGTCGCCTCGGCCATCGGTGCGGAGATGTTCACCGACTCCTATGCCGATGTGTTTGCAGGTGATCAGCAGTGGCAGTCGCTGCCGACACCGGAAGGGGAGATCTTCGACTGGGATCCTGACTCCACTTATGTCCGTAAGCCCCCCTACTTCGACGGCATGCCTGCCGAGCCTGCCGCGGTCGGCGACATCACCGGAGCACGGGTGTTGCTCAAGCTTGGCGATTCGATCACGACTGACCACATCTCTCCAGCTGGCTCGATCAAGCCGGACTCGCCTGCCGGGCGGTACCTCTCCGAGCATGGCGTGGAGCGCAGGGACTTCAACTCCTATGGATCCCGACGTGGCAATCACGAGGTCATGATCAGGGGAACATTCGCCAATATCCGGCTCCGCAATCAACTGGCACCAGGGACCGAGGGCGGCTTCACCAAGGACTTCTCGGTGCCGGACGAGCCCGTCACTACCGTTTACGAGGCATCTGAGCACTACCTCGCCGCAGGCACGCCGTTGGTTGTCCTCGCTGGCAAGGAGTACGGTTCAGGCTCCTCACGTGACTGGGCGGCGAAGGGCACTGCCTTGCTCGGGGTGAAGGCGGTGATTGCCGAGTCGTACGAACGGATTCACCGATCCAACCTGATCGGGATGGGTGTGCTGCCGCTGCAGTTCCCCGAGGGTGAGAGTGCAACGTCGCTCGGGCTTACCGGTGAGGAGACCTTCGACATTGTCGGGATCACCGAGCTGAACGAAGGCCGCACGCCCGAGACGGTCAAGGTCACGACTGGTGATGTCAGCTTTGACGCGGTCGTGCGCATCGACACTCCAGGCGAGGCCGACTACTACCGCAATGGCGGAATCATGCAGTTCGTGCTGCGTACTCTGATCAAGAAGTAGGGCGATGCGGCGGGCGCTCGCGGTCATCGGGGCAGCTGTCCTGCTGGTTCTCACGGGTTGCTCGCTCCTCGATCAAGTGGCCGTACCGTCCGAACCATTTGGTGATTTTGCGGTGGGTGAGTTCGGTGGCATCGACGGCCGCCAGAACATCGTGTATGTCCGCCCGGATGGTGTTGCGCTGTTGGTTTCTCGCCAGCCGGCCTCCGGGCGGTTGAGCGGCCAAATGCTGAGCCGGCTTCGGACCCTGCTGACGTCGGATCAGTTCCGCCAAGAAGTGGCAGCAGACGCGCAGCGAAAGCAGCGAGCGCCAGTGCCGGTCTGCGCCGACCAGATCACGATCGAGGTCACCATGGGCAGCTTGTCGATGAGCCGTAGTGATCCATGCCGTGAGAAATCCGAGCCGACTCCGGCGTTCGACGAGATCACCGGCATCCTCGCTCCAGCGCTGCGGGGCAACTTCGACGGACCGGCCGACACAGCGGAGCCGCGCCTGTTTCCAATGTCGCTGCAGCGTATCCAGCTCCAAGATCGGCCGGCCTATACGATCAAGATCGACGCCGCCGGGCGGGCCAAGATCATGATTTCTGGCCGTACGTCTGAGTGGCACTCGTTGTCGGTCCAGCAACGCGACACCGTCCGGTTGCTGGTCGCGCGAGTGATCGAAAAGCCTGTTTCCCCCTGTACGTCGCAGGCCTATTACCGCTTGCAGGTCGACAAGGAGCCGGCGGTCGAGGGACCTGATTGCGGGTTTCCGCAGCGGCAGCTCGAGTTTCGTGCGCTGACGGCGCTGCTGGAGAAGGCCTTCGGCGTCTGAGTGACGCGACACTAGCCTGGACACGTGGGCCTATGGAACGATCATGCGCTGCCGCACCTGGTGGATCGGGCGCTGGGTACGCCTGAGGTGAGTGCCCGGCGCGCCAAGGTATGTCATGGTCTTCACGGCCGGGTCTTGGAAGTCGGCTTCGGCAGCGGCCTCAATCTTCCTCACTACCCGGCCGCGGTAACCGAGATCTTGGTGGTGGAGCCTTCGGCCTCCGCGCTACGGCTGGCCGAACCGCGGAAGGCAGCGGTATCCGCGCCGGTCCATCATGTTGGCCTGGACGGTGCCGGGCTCGATCTGCCCGACGGCTCGGTGGATTGTGTGTTGTCCACTTACACCTTGTGCACGATCCCGGACGTGAATGCGGCACTTCTGGAGATCCATCGCGTGCTCAAGCCTGCCGGCGGGTTGCATTTCCTGGAGCACGGGAAAGCGCCGACTGAATCTGTACGACGCTGGCAGCGCCGGCTACATCCCGTCCACAGCCGCATCGCCGGCGGTTGCCATTTGGACCGGCCGATCGACGATTTGATCACGCGCTCCGGACTGATGATCAGCGATCTGGAGACGGGCTACGGCGACGGACCGCGGCCCTTCAGCTACCTGTACCGGGGTCTGGCTCTGCGAGACGGGTGAGGTCAGCCTGATCGTGCGGAGCTTGCGTCAGCGCTTCCGAGATCAACTGGGCGTACTTCTCCATCTCACCTACGCCATAGCGGGTCCGCGGCCAGAAGAAACCCCGCAACCCATCACCCTTGGTTCTGGGCACCACGTGTACGTGGAGGTGCGGTATGGACTGGCTGACAACGTTGTTGATTGCCACAAAGGTGCCCTCCGCGCCCAATGCCTCAGGAATCGCGGCACCGATCCGCTGTGTCATGGTGAACAGCGGGACCATGAGATCGCTCGGCAGGCTCAACAACGTATCGACGTGGCGCGTCGGAGCGACCAGGACATGACCTTTGAAGACCGGCCGGTGATCAAGAAAAGCGATTACCTGCTCATTACGCGCCACGACCGCAGCGTCGAGCTCGCCGCTGACGATCTGGCAGATCACATCGCTCACCGGCATGAGATTAGTGTCCCGCCGCTTCGCGGGCGGTAATTGGTTCGTTGTTGCGCGCCTGCTCCTGCATGCTGGACAGCGTGAGCCTGTCGAGCACCCCGCGCAGCACGCTGACCCGCCATCGCGAGAGGAGCCGTACTAACCGCGCCGACCTGTACGCCGTTCTCGACGCTGGCCTGATCTGCCATCTGGGATTGGTCCGGGACGGTGCGCCGGTCGTGCTGCCCACCGGCTATGGCCGTATCGACGACACGGTTTATCTGCACGGCTCCACCGGCGCGGGCTACCTGCGGGCCATTGACGGCGCTCAGATTTGCGTGACGGTCACCCATCTCGATGGGATTGTCTATGCCCGTTCGGTCTTTCACCACTCGATGAACTATCGCAGCGCGGTTGTCCATGGCATCGCTCGCCACGTCACCGACCCTGACGAGAAATGGGCTGCGCTGGAAGCGATCGTGGAACAGCTCGCCCCAGGGTCGTGGACCTATACCCGACAACCAGACCGGCGGGAACTTGCGGCGACCACAGTCATCGCCTTGAGCTTGGCGGAGGCCAGCGTCAAGGTTCGCGGCGGTCCGCCCAGCGACGATGCTGACGACATCGCCGCCGGGGACCGCTGGGCCGGCGTTCTGCCAGTTCACTCGGTCTTCGGTGCGCCCGAGTCATGTCCGACGACGGTGCAAGTCGGCGAGCCCGTGCCGGAACATGTCACGAATCGGGAGCGTCCCAGACTTGGACAACGGTCTGCCGAGTGATCTTTCCGTCATGCAAACGAGCGACGGTCACGCAGACGACTCGGGTTCCGTCGGGATAGCGACAGCGCTGCGTGTAACCCAGCCCGTCGTCTGTGCTGACCAGGTCTTCGACGGCGTGCTCCATATTGCGGCCGCAGATGTCGCGATAGTAGGCGCTGATTTCCTCCAGCCCGCGGTAAGTAGCCGGAGCGGCGGGCGGGTTGTCACGATCAAGGATGGTCAGGACCGCGTTGTCGGCGTACCAGGCGGTGATCCCATCGGCATCCCGGGATTCGATGGCGTCTTTCAGGCTGGTGATGGTGCTCGTGATGGTTGTCATGTCAGTGGATTCCTTTCGCTGAGTTGGCTGATTCAGGGCCGGGCCTCGAAGATGAGGTTGACCGGAGATTCGCTGGCCACCCGAACGCGGCTAAAGCCCGCGTCGCGAAGCAGGTTGGTGAGGACGGTCGGACCGGCCTGCGGTCCAAGGGCTCGTGCTCCGGGCTGGGCGAGCGAGCAGGGTGTGCAGATCAGGGTGGATCCGCCGTAGAAGACCCGCCCGATGGGGTTGAGATTTTCCTCAAGCCGATCATTAGCAAATGGTTCGACGAGTAGCAGGGTGCCGTCGTCCCGCAGTGCTCCGCGGACCGCGCGGGCGACGCTGGCCGGGTCGCCCATGTCATGCAGACAGTCGAACATGGCGACCAGGTCGTACGAGTTGGGCACCAGCTCGCTCGCATCCGCAACCTCGAAGCTGATGTTGCCCGAGACGCCAGCCTCGGCTGCGCGCCGTCGTGCCACTCGGATCGAGCCCTCGTGGTAGTCGGTTCCGACGAAGGTCGATGCCGGGAAGGCCTGGGCCATCAGGACCGTGGAACTACCGTGACCGCAGCCCACATCGACGACCGTTGCGCCGGCGGCGAGCTTGTCGACCACGCCGTTCAAGGCGGGTAGCCAGCTCTCCACCAAGTTGGTCGCGTAGCCCGGCCGGAAGAATCGCTCGGTGCCGTCGAACAGGTTGGGGTCGTGCTCATGCCAGCCGAAACCTTCGCCGGTACGGAAGCCGTGCTCGATGTGTTCGAGGTCGCGCAGCGCGCCCAAGACGAGCTGCATGGCGCCAGCAAAGAACGCGGGGCTGTCTTCGATAGCTAGTGCTGCGGCCTGTTCGGGCGACAGGGAAAACGTCCCAAACTCCGACTGATAGCTGAGATAGCCGCCGGCTGCCTGGTTGGCCAGCCATGGCCGCACGTACGCGATCGCCGTGCCGGTTCGGCTGGCCAGCTGTTCGGCGGTGACAGGCTCGCCGTCCGCCATCGCTTTGTAAAGGCCGAGCCGATCGCCAAGCACGACCAGTCCGGCGCTGACTGTGGCGCCCAGGTCTCCGATCATGCGGCCGATGAACTCATCGAGTACCGCAGAGTCGGGTTGGGCGAGCAGTGCAGTCGTCATAGAGGGCTCCTTTCTTGTGACGGCGCTGATAGCGCCAGTGCTGGGAGGGCGCCTTGTGGCGCCTGGTTCTAAGACTTCGGATGCACCGTTCGGGAACCGTCAAAGCAGCGTCAAAGCACCTTCCGAGCGGGTTTACGCTCAGAAGGTGCTGCGGTTGTGGCTCTGCGGCCGACTTGCCGGCGAGTTGGATGGCGAACCCGTGTCTATGCCCCGTAGTGGGCGCGCACGAGCGCTCATCGGCTGGTTGGCCCTCCATCCTGGCCCGCATCCGCGCGCTGATGTCGCCACCCGGCTATGGCCAGAGACTTCAGAGGCAAGAGCCAATCTCCGGACCGCAATTTGGGCGGTTCGTCAGGCATGGGGGGCGGCAGGAGTTCACCTTGACGGTCAACGCAACTTCATTGGTCTTATGCCGTCGGAAGTCTGGGTGGATGCGATCGCCGATCCGCCGGTCGGTGAGCCACTGCCTGAAGGCGAATTGATTCCCGAATTGGATGATGACTGGCTCGACGTTGAGCGGGAACAGTACCGGCGGCGGCAGTTGACTAGGCTCGCCGGACTGGCGCGGAACGCCGAGGCCGCCGGGGACAATCTGGATGCGGCACGATGGGCGGCTGAGCGGTGCCGCCTGGCGCCGCTCGATGAGAGTGCCCATCGCGAACTGCTACGGCTCATGGGTACGAATGGGAACGTCGCCGCGGCGGTTCTCGAAGGGCGCCGTTTTGCTGAAAGGCTGCGCTCAGAACTGGGAGTGGATCCGTCACCGGCCACCCGGGCGGCACAGGCAGCGTTGCAGGCGCCGGCCACCCAGCCCAGCCGGACGCCGCTGTTTGGCCGATCCTCGGAGCTGCGCACTCTGCTCGACGCCTGGCGCACGGCGGCCAGAGGTCGCGGTCAGGTGGCCGTGCTGACCGGTGAAGCCGGCATCGGCAAGACAAGTCTGGTGACCGAGCTGGCACGTCGAGCAACGACGAGCGGTGCGCGTACTGCCATCGGTGCTGGCATTGACGTGGGCGGCGAGACTCCGTTTGCTGTCTGGCTGGAGATGACTCGAGCGCTCGTTGCCACCGTACGGCCAGTGCCCAGAGGGCTGGCCTGGCCGAGAGAATTGAACCGGCTTTCGGATGATCTTGGCGCACAACTGGGCCAGCCAGATCCGCCCGCCCCGGTCGCAGCGCCAGAGCTCGAGCGACTCCGCGTGTTCGAGGCAATCCTTCGCCTCGTGGAGTGGGCATCAGCCGACCGCCCACTGCTCATCGCCGTAGATGATGCCCATCGCGCCGACCGCGCAAGCCTTCGACTGACCGCACACATCGCGCGAAAAATCGCGACACTGCCGGTTCTCTTGGTGCTGACCCGCCGCGACCACCCCGCCAGGACCGAGCTCGATGCCCTGATCACAGACCTGGCCAGCCGTCAGGTGCCCATTGTCGAAGTCCGGCTCGGGCCGATCTCCGACCCAGACATCGCAGCATTGGCGACGTCAGTGGCTTCGGGGCTGGCGTCGGACAGCCTCTCTGATGACAGCATCCGGCGCGTCGTCTCGGCGGCCGACGGCAATCCTCTCTTCGCTGTGGAATCTGCCCGGGCGCTTGCCGCCGGTCAGACCGCGCCGCCGCCCAACCTGCGCACGGCCGTCCGGGTCAGCGTCGCCGCATTGTCCGAACAAGGTCGGGTGTTGGCACGGCTTCTCGCTGTTGCTGGTCGGCCGCTAACCCGACCGGAGCTCGATCGTCTGTGTACCGACACGCCGAGCCGATCGGCCGCCGAAGAGGCTGTCCTCGGCTCCGGCCTGGTGGTGGCCGCCTCAGGTGGCCTCGGCTACCGGCACGCCCTGCTGCGTGAGGCCGTGTACGTCGAGATCGCAGATTCAGCGCCACTGCATGATCGGCTGGCGGAAGCAGTGGATCGCGGCGACCACGCTGGCATAGCCCGGCACCTTCAGGGAGCAGGCCGACGGGCCGCGGCAGCTGGGCACTGGGCCGCTGCCGCGGAGTACGCACGCTCGGTTGGCGCCGCAGCCGAAGCCGCGGACCTCCTCGATCGAGCGCTTGACTGCACACCGGACGATGGCGGTCTCTGGCTGGAGCTGTCCCAGGTTCTCGCCTGGTTAGGTCGCGACCAGGCGATGGAGGAGGCCTGGCATCAGGCCTTGGCGCTGCTGCCTCGAGATCGCCTCGCTGTCGCCTGGTCCCGGCGGGGACGGCAAATGCGTACGGTCACGTGCAATCCCGAAGGGGCGTTCGCCGCGTACCTGACCGCCGAGAGCTTGCTTTTGCCAGAAACCTCCAGCCAAGAACGAGCGACCGTTCTCATCGGCCTCGCCTGGCGGGACGCAGTTGGAGCTGATGCTCGGGAAGCCGAACATTTGCTGAAGCTGGCCGACCAGGAGCTCGCGGGGACGGCAGATCCCGAGACCCTGCTCGACATGACAGAAATCCGCATGCAAAGCCTGATCCGACAGGGCCGGTTCGCGGAAGCTGCGGCCGTCGCCTGGGAAGAGAGTCGGAGGGTACCGGACACTCACGGACAGGGGCCCTCCTATGGCATCTGGGTCAATGCCGCCTGCTCATTAACGAGCATCGGCGACTACGAGGGCGCGCTTGCCTGCGCGGAGGAGGGCGTGGCAGGCACTCGAGACGTGCCGGCCATCCTGGTGCATGCCCTCGCAGCCAAGGCACACATCCTGGCCAGGCTCGAACGCTTCGGTGAGGCGTCGGCCGTTATCGCCGAGCAACGCAGGCTCGCCGAGCGCCTCGATTCGCCGCTTATTTCCGCCACCTCCGCATTCGATGCCGGGCTCGTGGCCCTGGCGGCCGGCCGCTGTGCCGAAGCTGCTGAACTGCTGGCTGAAGCGTTGGCCGGTCCGGCGCAGATCAGCCGTCCGGCGGCTGCGATCGCTCGTGCCGAAGCCCTGGCCCGCGCCGGTGACATCGAGAGCGCCAAGGCGCAGCTACGGGCGGCAGTGACCGAGCCCGTGCGGGGAGGCGATCAACCTTGGTCCCTGGTGCCCAAGATTTCGCGAGTGCAGGCCCTGATCGCAGTCGGCTCAGGTGATCGTGATCTTGCTGCCCGGCGTTACCAGGAAGCTGAGGTGGCGTGGCGACGGATGTTGCCTTCGGTCAGCACAGCGACGTTAGAAGGCTACTTCGCAAATCTGGTCGATCTTGGTCGTCCTCCCGTCGTCGGCCTGGTGGAACCGGCGCGCGAGCTGGCTCGGATCGACCGCGAGCGCGCAAGCCTTCTCGGGCAGTGACGTGAGGAGAGCAGAGAAGTGAGGAGAAGATGCCGGAGTTCTCGATGACTATCCAGGCCCAGGCACCAATAGAGGAGGTCTGGAAGCTGTTGCATGACCCGAGTGCCTTCCCGCTCTGGTGGGCCGGAATGGAAACCATCGAGCCAGGACGCGACGGCGCGTTCACCATGTGGCCGACCGGCTATCCCGATTTCCCCATGGCGCAGCGACTCGATGCTTCGAGCATCGATCAGCGCGTGACCATCTCCTGCCTGGTTTCCTATCTCGAGTTCGTTTGGCAGCTTGCCCCTGAAGGCGACACCACACACATCGATGTGCAGGTACGAATTCCTGAAGCTGAAGCGCACCGCCTTGATGGGCAGCGCACCACCGTTGCCGAGTCCCTGGTGAATCTCGCCGCACTGGCTGCGGACGGCTGAGCCTCCTAGCTAACGAACAAAGATTCGAATATGCTTACGCAGCATGAGCTCGTCGGCCTACGTTCCTCCCGGATGGCCGAGCCAGGTGCGCCCGCCGGGTGCGCCCGGCTGGGAGGCGACGGCTATCGCCTACTTGCTGGACTGCTGCCCGCCGGACTTTCGTGCCTATCGCGTGCTCCGAAACCATCCGGTGGTGCTGGCAGAGTTTGCCAGCCATTTCGTCGACGGTCAGCATGAGGTGGCGCAGCGCGGCTTGGCCGAGGTCCGCACCAGCCTGTCTGAGTATGTCGAGCCTGACATCGTGGCGGCCGCCACCGAAGCCTGGCTCGAGCAGAGTGCTCGGCTGGTCCGCACCCGCCGGTCGGTGACGCTGCTCGCCGAGGCCCTACGCGGCCGGGTCTTTGTACGCAAGCTTTGAGGGTGCTGAGCGCCGTACGTGTGCTGGGCCACATTTGGCGATCTAGCAGCAGCTGAACACGTAAACTCAGGCCCATGTCAGCCGCCCCGTACGGACTGTTGAGCTCGATCCATAGTCCACAAGACCTACGGGACCTGACCGAAGATCAGCTCAAGGAGCTGAGCGAGGAGATCCGCTCGTTCCTGATCGAACACGTGAGCCAGACCGGCGGACATCTCGGTCCCAATCTCGGCGTCATCGAGCTGACACTCGCGATGCATCGCGTCTTTGAGTCCCCGCGCGATCCGATCATCTTCGACACCGGGCATCAGAGCTATGTGCACAAGATCTTGACCGGTCGGCAAGATCAATTTCCTACGCTACGGCAGCGGCATGGGCTCTCCGGATACCCGAGCCCCGCCGAGTCCGAGCACGACTGGGTGGCGAACTCCCACGCATCACCCGCGCTCTCCTACGCCGACGGGTTGGCGAAGGCCATTCGGTTGCAGGGCACCGGGGGCACAGTCGTGGCGTTTGTCGGCGACGGTTCGTTGACCGGCGGGATGGCTTGGGAGGCGTTGAACAACATCGCAGCCTCTGATGACCTGCCATTGGTCATCGTGGTGAACGACAACGGCCGGTCCTATACGCCGACCGTCGGCGGCCTGGCTCGACACTTGAGCGGGCTGCGCACCAATCCGCGCTACGAACAAGTTCTTGACCTCGTGAAGCGCAATGTCAGTCGCGCGCCGCTGGTCGGAAATGTTGCTTATGACATCTTGCACGGCATCAAGATCGGGTTGAAGGATGTTCTTGCCCCGCAGGGCATGTTCTCCGATCTGGGCCTGAAGTACGTCGGGCCGATCGATGGTCACGACATTGCCGCGGTCGAACGGGCCCTGCAGCACGCCAAGCAGTTCCGCGCCCCGGTTCTGGTGCATTGCGTGACCCGCAAAGGTAACGGCTTCAAGGCCGCCGAAAACCATGAGGAAGATCATTTCCACGCGGTCGGCAAGATCAATGCCACGACCGGGGAGGCGGTGGGAGGTGCCGGCGGACAAACCTGGACAGACGTGTTCTCCGAGGAGCTGGTGCGGTTGGGCAGCAGCGACGAGCGCGTCGTCGCGATCACCGCGGCCATGGTCTATCCCACGGGCCTGCATCGTTTTGCGAAGGCGTTTCCCGATCGCTGCTTCGATGTCGGCATCGCCGAGCAGCATGCCGTAACGTCGGCGGCCGGTCTTGCGATGGGTGGCTTGCATCCGGTCGTCGCGGTGTATTCGACGTTCCTGAGTCGCGCATTTGATCAAGTGCTGATGGATGTAGCGCTGCACGAATGCGGGGTCACCTTCGTGCTCGACAGGGCTGGCATCACTGGTCCCGACGGCGCCAGTCATCACGGTATGTGGGACATGTCGATCTTGCAGGTGGTGCCTGGATTGCACCTTGCCGCGCCGCGCGACGGCAGCCGGTTACGCGAGGCGCTCGCCGCATCGCTGGCCATTGACGACGGGCCCAGCGTGATTCGCTTCCCCAAGACCTCCGTCGCAGCGGACGTTCTGGCCGTTGATCAGCTGGGTGGAATGGACATCTTGCTGAGGACCGAGCAGCCGAGGGTGCTCGTGGTCGGAATCGGCCCACTGGCCGAGACCGCAGTCGCCGTCGGGCGCCGACTGTCCGATCAGGGGATCGGCGTAACGGTGCTGGATCCGGTGTGGGCTCTGCCGGTCAATCCATCGCTGGCACCACTCACCGCTGATCATGACCTGGTGATCACGATTGAGGACAACGGTGTCGTTGGTGGGTACGGCGCGCGGCTGGCCCAGGAGCTCAGGCTCGCCGAGATAGACACACCGCTGCGCGAGTTCGGCATCCCGCAGCAATTTCTCGATCATGGCAGTCGCTCGGAGCTGCTCGAGGAGATTGGCCTTACGCCGCAGGCGATCGCGCGCTTCGCGGTCGAGGCTGTAGCAAGGGCCGACGCGCCGCTGGAGCATCAGGTGAGTGAAGCAGAGTCGGAGCGCTGACGCTTGCTCGTCGTCCCTATTCGGCGGCGACGCTGGCAATACCAGGCGGCAGGAAGCGGCGGCCCAGGACCCGCTCGGAGATGCCCTCCCGGTCCAGGTAGGGCGTAATGCCGCCCAGGTAGAACGGCCAACCGGCGCCCAGAATCATGCACAGATCGATGTCCATCGGCGCTGCCACAACCTCCTCGGCCAACATCAGGCCGATCTCGGATGCCACGGCGTTCAGCGCCCGCACACGAACCTGTTCCGGAGTGCTTGGCCGGTCGCCGACGACAAACAGCTCGGCTGTCTCGTCGCTGACGTAGGGCTCGCCGTCGGCGGTCCAGTCGTAGATGCCCGCCCTTCCGGAAGCCACGAGTGTCTGCAGGTTCGCCGACACCGGAAAGCGATCTCCGAAGGCTGCGTGCAGGTTTTCCTCCACATGGAGGGCAACAGCCGGGCCGACCAGCTGGAGCAGCACGTAGGGCGACATGGGCAATCCGAGCGGTCGCAGCGCGGCGTCGGCGACTTCGACCGGCGTTCCCTCATCGACAGTCGCGAAGATCTCCGCCATCAATCGGAGTAGCAGCCGGTTCACCACGAAGCCGGCCGCATCCTTGACCAGGACCGCTTTTTTCTTCAGCGCTTTCGCTACGTCGAATGCTGTTGCCAGAGTGTCCTCGTCCGTCGCCGGAGCTCGGACGATTTCAATCAGAGGCATGACGCTCACCGGATTGAAGAAGTGAAAGCCGATCACCCGCTCGGGATGATCAAGATCGGCGGCCATCTGGGCGACGGACAGCGAGGAGGTATTGCTGGCGAGTATGCAGCGATCGGAGACATGCTTTTCAAGATCGGCAAACACTTGCTTTTTGATCGACATCTCTTCGAAGACCGCCTCGATGACGAAGTCGCAGTCGGCGAAGTCGATCAGCTCGGTGGTGCCCGAGATCAGCGCCTGTAGCCGGTTTGCCGCATCGGAGGAGATCCGCCGCTTGCCAAGCAGTTTGTCGATCTCGGCTCCGACGTAGCTCAAGCCCTTGTCGACCCGCTCCTGATCGAGATCGGTGATTACCACCGGTAGCTGAAGCCGACGCAGGAACAGCACGGCGAGCTGGCTGGCCATCAAGCCCGCGCCGACGATGCCGATCTTGGTAACCGGCTCCGCCAGTGCGGCATCGGGTGCGCCTGCCGGCTTCCGGGCACGCTTCTGAACAAGATCGAACGCGTACAGGCTGGCTCGCAGTTCCGGACTCATGATCAGATCTGCAAGTGCCTCGTCCTCAGCCGCGTACGCTTCAGCCCGGTCGGAGGCCTTTGCGGCCGTCATCAATTCAAGCGCCCGATATGGCCCTGGGGAGGCGCCGAAGACCTTGCCGTCAACGAAGCTGCGACCTTGGGCCATCGCGGCATCCCAGGCCGGACCGCGGTCGACGTCGGGTCGTGACAGAGCCAGGGAGCCGGTGACGACCAAACCCGCCCAGTCCAGCGAGCGGGCGAGGAAGTCGGCGCCGTCGAAGATTGCGTCCGCCAGGCCCAGCTCGTACACCTGAGGGCCAGTCAGCATCCTGTTCTGGTTCAGTGGGTTCTCGATGATCAGTTGAACGGCCCGCTCGGCACCGATCAGGTTGGGCACGATGAAGGCTCCGCCCCAACCCGGTAACAGGCTCAGCGACGTTTCGGGTAGGGCGATCCCCGAGGCGGCCGCCGAAACCGTCCGGTAATGGCAGTGCAGGGTGAGCTCAAACCCGCCGCCCAGTGCGAGTCCGTTGATGAAAGCAAAAGTCGGTATGGGAGACGCCCGCAGCTTGTCGAAAACGGCATGCCCAATCCGGGCGATGGCCAGTGCCTGGTCGCGATTGATGATCTTGGCGAATGCCGTGAGGTCAGCGCCCGCGGCCAGCATGAACGGCTTTCCCGTGATAGCGATCGCCGCGATGTCGGTCCGCGACAGCGCGGCGTCCAGTGCTCGGTTCAGCTCGTCGAGACCACGTGCGCCCAAGGTATTCGGTCGAGTGGGACCACGGCCGTTGTCGAGCGTGATCAACACCGCTATGCCCGCTGCATGGGGCAATGTGACGTCTCGGCTCAATGCCCGGGTTATGACCTCACCCTCGCTTCTGGCAGAGGCCTCGGTGATCAGCTGGGTGAGCTCCGCGGTCCTCACGCCGCCGCCTCGAGCTCGGCGGAGAAGTGCGGGTTCTCCCAGATCACCGTTCCGCCCATCCCGAGACCGATACACATGGTGGTGATCCCATAGCGAACTCCCGGGTGCTCCCGGAATGCCCGTGCGAGATGGATCATCAGCCGCACGCCCGAGCTGGCGAGCGGATGGCCGAGGGCGATCGCACCACCGTACGGATTGATCCGCTGATCATCCGCAGCAAGTCCGAAATGATCACAGAAAGCGAGCACCTGTACGGCGAAAGCTTCATTGATCTCGAAGGCACCGATGTCATTGATCGACAGCTCGGCCTTCGCCAACGCCTTCTCCGTTGCAGGAATCGGCCCAACCCCCATCACTTCGGGATCCACACCGGCAAAAGCGAATGAGACCAGTCTCATGGCGACGGGAAGACTCAATTCAGCGGCGACGGATTCGGCCGCCAACAAGCACGCGGTTGCTCCATCGTTGAGGCCTGCAGCGTTGCCGGCTGTGACCCGCCCGTGCGGCCGAAAGGGGGTCCGTAAGGTGGCCAACGCCTCGACGGTGGTGCCTGGCCGCGGCTGTTCGTCGGCTACCGCCAGCCCCCAACCAAGCTCGGAGCTCGGTGTCGCGACCGCGACCAGTGACTCTTGGATGACGCCGGCGTCATAGGCGCTCTGTACTCGCTGCTGGCTGAGCGCGGCGAAGGCATCAGCACGGTCTTTGGTGATCTCCGGAAAACGATCATGAAGATTCTCCGCCGTCGATCCCATGACTAGGGCGGATTGGTCGACCAGTTTCTCCGTCACGATCCTGGGATTCGGGTCGATGCCTTGGCCCATGGGATGCCGGCCCATGTGCTCCACGCCCCCGGCGATGGCGATGTCATAGGCGCCGAAAGCGATTCCCGAGGCTGTCGTTGTCACCGCTGTCATGGCTCCGGCGCACATTCGGTCGATCGCAAAGCCGGGTACGGATCGCGGCAGTCCAGCGAGCAACGACGCCGAGCGTCCAATGGTCAGGCCCTGGTCGCCGGTCTGGGTCGTGGCCGCGATCGCGACGTCATCGATGCGTTCCGGCGGCAGTTCTGGATGGCGTCTCAACAGCTCTCGGATGCAGTCGACGACGAGGTCATCTGCCCTTGTCTCGGCATACATCGAGCCGGCCTTGCCGAAAGGGGTACGTACGCCGTCGACAAAGACGACATCTCGGTTCTCGCGAGCCATAACAAAATATTACTCATCAGTAACTACTGCGGCTGTCCTCGGGTGGAAGGGCTCCGACCTCGTCATGTCCAGACTTTCTGGGTCGCGGGGAGACGGTTCATGTCCTTGCGACCTGAGGCCCACGGCCAGGCCAACGCAGACGACGGCGATGCCCAGCCAGACGGGCAATGCCGGAAGTTGGCCGATGGTCGCCGCGCCGGCGAAGGCCGCAGCCGGCGGCGCGACCCCGGTAAGCAGGCCGGCCCGACCGGAACCAATGATCGCGACGCAGGTGTACCAACAGAGGAAGGCGACGGCCGTGACCATTACGGCCAGATATCCAATGGCAGCCCAATCGTCGACGCGGAGCAGTAGCGCGGACCGTGGGCCGTCGACCAGCACCGCGAGTACGAGCAGCATGACCGTGCCAATCCACACGGCGTGGAATGAGACGCCCCAGGCACCCTGACGGCGTAGCACCGGAACCGCAAGGAGCGTGAACGCCGCCTCGCAGAGCAGCGCAACCACTGCCCACGCGACACCAGCAGCGTCGGTGCGGCCGGTACCTTCGACGACCACGCTGCCGACGGTGACGACGACCGCCGCAAGGACCACCCGACGAGATGGACGCTGTCGATCGAGTAACGGCCCGACCAGCCCGATGACGACCGGCACACAGGCGACGGCAACCGCAATCGTCGCCGGCTCCGCATGAGCCACTCCGCGGATCACGGCGACATTGAACAAGACCAGGCCCGTAGCGGCGATTCCGGACAGCCAGAGCCATTCGGTCCCGCGCGGGCGGCCGATTCGCACCCGCGCAATGCGCGCGATCAGCGCTAACAGCGCGGTCGCTACCGCGTAGCGAATGGCCTGGGCGGTGAACAAGGGTGCATCGCCCAGGACGACCGAGACCGCCACACTTCCGCCAACGAGCGTCATTGCGAAGACTCCCAGGACTAATCCCTTGGCGAACTGGCGCGTTTCGGTCGTACTTGGCACGGTTTCCACCTTGCTGCAACGATGGACCAATGAACAGGTCCATTAGGGCCACAGATGAGAGGGCCAAAAAGGGCTTCTCCGACTTCTTGCAGCTCGATCCATCCCAGACTGTGGTGGGTGGCCTCTCGGACTGGCTGGTTGCCGAGCTTCGGGCGGCGATCGTCGACGGGCGGCTGCCCGCTGGCAGCCGATTGCCGCCCAGTCGGGTGTTAGCTGCGGAGCTGCAGGTCTCCCGAGGCGTCGTGACTGAGGCCTACCAGCGGCTGAGCGAGAACGGGCAAGTCGTCGGCCGCGCCCGAGCGGGAACCGTCGTTGCGTCGGTGCCCCTCCCCGCAGCAGGAGATCTGCCGGTGTCCACGGCTGCCCGGGCAACGCCTGATCTCTTCAGCGCGACGCCTGGCGGCGCTACGTTCGAGCTGTTTCGATCGGCGCCCGCCGCCATCGATCTGTTCCCGGGATTGCCGGACGTGACCGCCTTCCCACGAAGCGCGTGGCTCCGCGCGGAGCGTGCGGTACTGGCGGATTTCACAGCCGCCGATCTGGGATACGGGGATCCGAGCGGCGCACCGGCTTTCCGCCGCGCGGTAGCCCGATGGTTGGCCAGAAACCGCGGGATTCAGGTGAATCCCGATGAGGTGATCATCGTGGCGGGTGTGGCGCAGGCGCTCGCGCTGCTGGCCCGAGTACTTGGCCAGGCCGGCATCACCCAGATTGCGGTGGAGGATCCCGGCTCGCTGGGCGCCCGGGAACAGTTGCGGGCGTGGGGCATCGACACTCCGCCGGTGCTGGTGGACGATGCCGGACTCGTTGTCGATGAGCTGCGCCGCTCCGCTGCCTCGGCGGTGTTGTTGACGCCGGCCCATCAGTTTCCGACCGGCGTGGTGCTCTCGGGCGAGCGCCGCCGACAGCTACTGGGGTGGGCCGAGGATGGTGGCTTGATCATCGAGGATGATTACGACGCAGAGCACCGCTACGATCGCCCGCCGGTGAGCTCGCTGCGGGCGGTTGCGCCGGAGCGCGTCTGCTACGCGGGAAGCGTGTCCAAGCTGCTGGCGCCCGCGCTGCGGGTGGGCTGGATGCTGGCGCCCTCCCGCTACCACCGGGCCGTTGTGACGGCCAAACGCGACACTGATCTTGGCAACGCTGCGTTGCCTCAACTGGTGCTCGCACACCTAATGGAGTTCGGGGATCTTGATCGCCATCTGCGGCTGGTGCGCCGACGGCACCGGCGCCGCCGCGATGTCATGATCGCCGCACTGCGGCGTGAGCTGCCCGGAGCCCAGCTTCATGGTGCCGCGGCCGGCCTGCACCTCATGATCACTTTCTCCGCCAGCTTCCATGATGTTGATCTTGCATCCGCAGCATTCGAACGGGGTGTGAAGGTGCAGCCGCTCTCCTGGCACTGTCAAACGCCGCACCCTCCGGGCTTGGTCCTCGGCTACGCAGCCACTCCGGTGAGCGCAATCGAGCGGGGCGTCAGCCTGTTGGCCCAGGCCTATCGAGCCGTGCAGCCAGCAGGGGAGTGATGGTCGTCACCGTGAGCTCCCGCTGCCAGGGCCGCGCGCCGAGATCGGCGAGCGCCTGATCGACCGATTCCGCGGTTACTGGTGTCGGCGGCCGCCAGGCCAAACGGCGGAGATGCTCTGGCGTGATGAGATTCTCGACCGGCAGCTCATATCGTTCAGCGATGGTCAACAGAGCGGTACGGACAGCTGCCAGCCGTGAAGCTGCGCCAGGATTCTTGGCGGCCCACAGCCGCGGCTGTGGTGGTCCGTCGTTGGGAATGTGCATGGGGGGCAGGGCGTCCTCCGGCAACCGCGCTGCGTCGTCAAGCGCCTCCAGCCAGCTGGCTTCGACTCGCCTAGCCTGACGGCGAGAAAACGCGGGGATCGTGCGCAGCGCTGCGCGATCGGGATGCTTGTGGGCAGCTAACTCGGTGATAGCGAGATCGGGCAGGATCTTGCTCGGCGCCCGGTCCAGCTGGTGGGCGATCGCGTCCCGGGCGTACCACAACTCGGCGACGTAGGCGAGGCCGCGACGGCTGTGCACGTGATGGATACCCGAGGTACGCCGCCAGGGATCTCGTCGCGGTTCTGGACTGATCCCAGCGCCGGCTACCAATGCCGCAAACTCCTGCTCCGCCCACGGCCACTTCTGGGTTTCGACCAGTCGGGCCGCGAGCCGGTCACGCAGTTCGATCAAGAGCTCGACGTCCAAGGCGGCGTAGATCAGCCATTCCTCCGGCAGGGGCCTACGCGACCAGTCGGATGCCGAGTGCTCCTTGAGCAGCCGTACGCCGAGGAGTTCTTCGATCATGGTGCCGAGGGCTACCCGAGGATAACCAAGCAGCCGCGCGGCAAGCTCAGTGTCAAACAGCGCCGTCGGCACCAGCCCCACCTCGTACAAACACGGCAGGTCTTGGCTGGCGGCGTGGATAACCCACTCCGCGTCGGAGACCGCATCTCCCAACCCGGAGAGATCGGCTGGCTGCCCGAACGCGATCGGATCCACCAGATGAGTCCCCGACCCTGCGCGGCGCAGCTGAATGAGGTAGGCGCGCTGGCTGTAGCGGAACCCGTGTGCGCGTTCGGCATCCACAGCGACGGGCCCGGTTCCGGCACGGAGTGCAGCAATGGTCTGTCGCAGAGCTTCCGGAGTGGTGACGATAGGCGGCACACCCTCCGCGGGCGCGGTGAGCAACTCCGCTTCCTGATCGAGATCAGGTGCGGTGAGCGGTATGTCGGTCAATGTCTCCGGGAACTTCGGCTGGGCGGTTTGCGCCGAGAAGGCATCATCACCACCCCGGCAGGCAGCGGCGGCAGACCCGCTAGCGTACAGAGTAGTTCAGCCCAGCCCGCCAGATGGGGGCTCAATCCGCTTCCGTCGGCGAGCAGCTGTGGAGTCCACGAGGCCCGGATCTCGATCTCTGCTCGCGACGGCTCTGACACCATTCCGCCGAAGGAGTCGCTGGAGACCGACGTCACTGTGCCGCTTGGCGCATCGTAATCGGCGTCGTTGCTTTCCAGCGCGTCGATCAGCCATGACCAGCCCACACTCGGCAGCAACGGGTCGGTGACCATCTCGGGGTCGATGTCAGCACGGGCGAAGGTGACGCAGCGGAACGTGCCCTGCCAGGAGTTATTGCCGGCCGGATCGTGCAGCAGGACGAAACGACCGCTGCCCAGCTCCTCACCGCCTGCGACAACGTCAGCTGTGATCGCCGCAGAGTACGGCGCTATCCGCTGCGGGGCGGGGAGTTCCTCAACGTGCAACTCCGAGCGCCAAGGTGCCGACATCAGGTCCTCAACGGCTCGAAGAAACGCGTCGGGGGCGCCCTCGCCGTTTCCGCCAGCCGCGTCGCTATTCGCTGCCATCCGACGAGCGTATTCGGCTGCCCATAGGCGACTCATTCGACGCGCCGAGTTCCCTGACCGTGAAAAGATTCACGAGTGCCCGCTCTGGCTACCGATGTGCCTCTCCTGATAGCCGCATGCCGCAAGATGCACCCGGACGATCGCCTGCCGGTGTGGTTCATGCGACAAGCGGGACGTTCACTGCCGGAGTATCGGGCGCGCCGAGAGGGTATCGGCATGCTCGAGAGCTGCATGCGTCCCGAGCTGGTGGCCGAGATCACCCTTCAGCCCGTACGCCGCTACGGGGTTGACGCCGCCGTTCTTTACTCCGACATCATGGTGCCGCTCCAGGCGGCCGGGGTTGAGCTGGACATTGTCTCTGGTCGCGGTCCGGTGATCGCCCATCCCGTCCGCTCAGCGGCCGATCTCGAACCGTTGCAACCGCTGGATCCAGCCGCCTTGTGGTACGTCAGCGACGCCATCCGGCTGATCACCGACGAGCTGCTCGATGTTCCACTGATCGGCTTTGCCGGAGCGCCCTTTACGCTCGCCAGCTACCTCGTCGAAGGTGGCCCGAGTCGCGACTACGCCGCAACGAAGGCGTTGATGATCAGCGAGCCAGCGCTATGGCACGAGATGTGTACGCGGTTGGCCGATCTATCCGCGGTCTTCCTCCAGACCCAGGTTGAGGCGGGAGTCAGCGTCGTGCAGCTGTTCGACTCCTGGGCCGGCAGCCTGAGCGCTGCGGACTACCAGCGGTACGCGCAGCCCTACTCGGCACGGGTACTGCAGTCGCTGGCCGATACCGGGGTGCCGCGGATCCACTTCGGCGTGGGCACGGCTGAGCTTCTCGAGCTGATGGGCGCTGCCGGCGCTGAGGTCGTTGGCGTGGACTGGCGGCTGCCGCTGGCTGAAGCGAGTCGCCGGGTCGGGCCGCGTTATGCCCTGCAGGGCAATCTCGATCCCGCGTTGCTGTCGGCTCCGTGGCCGGTGCTGTCCGAGCGGGTACGTGAGGTCATCAGATCGGGTGCCGTCGCACCCGGTCATATCTTCAACCTTGGACATGGCGTACCGCCGGAGGCCGATCCTGATGTGCTCGGCATGATCGTCGAGCTGGTCCACACCGAGGGTCCTCAGCTGCGCAGTGAGGCGCGTGACCAGCTGACACCATCCGCGGTGGGCGGTGGCCCCGCAGCGGACGGCCGCTTGGAGGGCACATGATCCGGATTGCTGTCGTCGGCGGCGGCATCACCGGGCTCAGCGCGGCCCGCTTGCTCGCTTTGCACGGCGTTGAGGTGATTGTGCTCGAAGCTGGCAACCGATGGGGGGGCAAGCTTGCCCCGGTTGCGATCAACGGCGTACGGCTGGACGGTGGTGCGGAGTCGATCCTGGCGCGTCGCCCGGAGGGTCTTCGGCTGATCAATGACCTCGATCTGGGCTCACGCGTCGTGCATCCAACCGAGGCCAAGCCCCTATTGCTGCTAGGCGGTCACCTACACGCGATGCCGGCCTCCCTACTCGGCGTACCGACCGATGTCGGGCAACTCGCCGATTTGTTGTCGGCCGAAGGCTGGCGGAAGGCGGCCTCAGAGCCAGAACGGCCAGCCTCCGCCTTTGATCACGACGTAGCTATTGGCCGTTATGTCGACGAACGGTTTGGCGCAGAAGTGACGGATCGCCTGCTCGAGCCGTTACTGGGCGGGGTTTACGCCGGACACGCGCGTCGGCTCTCCTTCGACGCGGTGGCCCATGCGCTGTTCGAGCGTGCCAAGGGCGGTGGCTCGTTGCTCCAGCAGGCCCAATCGATAGCCCAGGAGGGCCAGACGCGGTCCGGTGTTCGCTGGGCTGCGGGGCGGTGTGTCGATCATGGTCGATGCGCTCGTTGATGATCTTGATCAGCGTGGCGTTGTGCTGCGGTCGGGTGCGGCTGTCCGGGCGCTTGATCACACTACCGACGGATACCAGGTGATCATCGGAGGTGTGAGCACGCCAGAGATGATCAAGATTGATGGAGTCTTGCTCACCGCACCAGCCACCGCAACCGGGCGTCTGCTCTCTGGTCTGGTGGACTCGGCGCAGGAGTTTGCTCGGCTGCCGTACGCCTCGGTGGCCGTCATCACGCTGGCCGTGCGGGGCCTGCGATCGGATGCATCCGGGTTATTGGTGCCGCCCAGCGAACTTCCGACGATCAAGGCAATGACATACTCCTCGAACAAGTGGCCGTGGGTCGCCTCCCAAGCGCGGCGCGTCTGGGGCCCGGGGGTCGACGTCGTCCGGGTGAGCATTGGACGACACGGGGATCCTACGAGTCTCCAATTCAGCGACCGAGATCTCATCGATCGCACCTTTGGCGAGGCTTTGAGCATTCCTGGATGGCAGACGGCAACGCTCGTCCAGGGTGTGGTGAACCGCTGGGGTGGCGCCTTGCCGCAGTACCTGGTGGGACATCGAGATCTCGTAGCTCAGCTACGGTCAGAGGTCGCGGGCAGACCGGGGTTGGCGGTTGCCGGTGCAGCGTTGGACGGAGTGGGAATCGCGGCTTGCCTGGGTTCGTCTCAGGCTGCAGTGGAAGCCCTGGCGGCCGACTTCGGGTTGGCCCGTAGTGAGATGATCAAGAACGAAGATCAACTCGAAGAAAGCGAGAGATGAAGGCGCGCGAGATCAACTCGATGATTCGCTACACCATGTGGTCGGTGTTCCAAAGGGTTGGTCAGCTGGATGATCCGCCGCTGGAGACGGCCGATGCTACGGTGCGGGCGATCGATCGCGCCACAAAAGACGATGAGCTGGTGATCCGCGGCTGGTACGACGTGGCCGGTCTGCGGGCTGACGCGGACCTGATGGTCTGGTGGCACGCGCAGAGCTCGGACACACTCCAGAACGCCTATCACGCGCTACGGCGCTCTGATCTGGGCGCTCGCCTCGTACCGGTCTGGTCACAGCTGGCGCTGCATCGTCCAGCTGAGTTCAACAAGGGCCATGTACCGGCGTTCATGCAGGACGAGGAGGCGAAGGCTTACCTGTGCGTCTACCCCTTCGTACGCTCCTACGAGTGGTATTTGCTACCGGAGGAGGAACGGCGCGCCATGCTCACCGAGCACGGCATGTTGGCGCGGCCCTATCCCGACGTACGCGCCAACACCGTCTCGTCCTTTGCGCTGGGTGACTACGAATGGATGCTGGCGTTCGAGGCCGATGAGTTACATCGCATCGTGGACCTGATGCGAGCCCTGCGGGCCGCCGCAGCACGCCGCCACACGCGCGAAGAGGTTCCCTTCTACACCGGTCGCCGGCGGGAACTGAGCAACATTCTCGCCCTCTGGTGAAATCAGCTAGGGGCAGGCTCGAGGGTCAGGCTGACACTGTTGATGCAATACCGCAGGTCAGTCGGGGTGTCGTAACCCTCGCCTTCGAACACGTGACCGAGGTGTGAGTCGCAGCGTGCGCAGCGCACCTCAACACGCTTCATGAAGAGTGACTTGTCCTCGATATAGCGCACCCGATCCTCGGCGAGCGGCGCGAAGAAAGAGGGCCATCCGCAGTGTGACTCGAACTTCTGGTTGCTTCTGAAAAGCTCGGCGCCGCACGCCCTACAGCGGTAGACGCCATCGGTCTTGGTGTCGGTGTATTCACCGGTGAAGGGCCGCTCTGTTCCGGCTTCGCGGAGAACGTGATATTCCTGCGGACTCAGCTGGGCGCGCCACTCGGCCTCGGACTTGATCACCTTGCCTACCTGAGCGGCCGGGTTGTTTTGTGTGTCGGTCATCTCTGTCTCTCTGTTATGGGCACCAGTGACAACCGCCGGCGCGGTCTGCCTGTTCCCGACTGTAGTCACCTATGCTGACGCAATGCCGGTGCCAGCGGTTGAGCTCGAAGTGGGTAACCGCACCGTAAGGGTGACCAGCCCCGACAAGATCTATTTTCCCGAAGTTGGGTTGACCAAGCTCGACATCGTGTCCTACGTGATTGCCGTGGGAGACGGCATTTTTGCCGCCCTCAAGGATCGGCCAGTCACCATGGAACGCTGGCCGGGCGGCTACCGGCCCGACGTCAAGCTCAGCACCCGAGGCGACCACCACGGTGAGGCGTTCTATCAGAAGCGGGCGCCGTCCAAGGGCATGCCCGACTGGGTCGAGACCGTGACGATCACCTTCCCGTCGGGCCGAACCGCCGATGAGGTGTGCGCGACTGAGCTGGCGACGATCGCTTGGATGGCGAATCTCGGCACACTCCGCTACCACCCCTGGCCGGTGACCATGGCGGACACCGACAAGGTCGACCAGTTGCGTATTGACCTTGATCCGCAACCGGGGACCGACTTTTCCGATGCGGCCCGCGCCGCGCGCGAACTGCGCTCAGTGCTTGAGGATGCCGGTCTGGTGGGATTCCCGAAGACCAGCGGCGGCCGCGGGGTCCACGTCTTCGTGCCGATCGAGCCGACGTACGGCTTCATCGAAGCTCGGCACGCCGTGATCGCGCTTGGTCGCGAACTGTCCCGGCGGATGCCCGACCACGTCACAGTGAACTGGTGGAAGGAAGAGCGCGGAGCCCGCATCTTCGTCGACTTCAACCAGATGGCTCGAGACCGGACCATCGCCTCCGCCTACTCGATCCGTCCAACGCTGACAGCGGTGGTCTCGGCGCCCTTGACCTGGGATGAATTGGGCGATGCCACTCCAGAGGATTTCACCGTGAGTTCCATGCCCACGCGATTTGCCGAGGTCGGCGATGCATGGCAATCGTTCTATGAAACGACGCCGCGCAGCATCGATGGTGCGCTCGAGATGTACGCGCGCGACGAGCGGGAGCTGGGCACCGGGAAGTACGGCGGTGCGGAGATGCCGTATCCACCCGACTACCCGAAGATGCCCGGTGAGCCATCGCGGGTGCAGCCGAGCAGGGCTCGTTCGGACAATCCTGATTTCACCTGATCATTCGATAGCTGGTGAACAGCGCCCCATCTTCGGCGTACAGCGCGTGATGGAGCTGGAACCCGCTTGGCGCATGGAGCGCAGCGCCACTGGTGGCCCGCATACCCTGGCCGCCGACTACAACTGGAGCAAGAGTCAGGGCTACCTCATCGACCACGCCGGCCGCGAGCAGATCATTGTGCAGCTTCGGACCGCCTTCACAGAGCAGCCGCGGCAGCCCAGTGCCCGCCAACTGGTCAATGATCATGGCCAGATCGAGTGCGCCGTCCTCGGCCTGCTGTACGGTGATGCCTGCTGTTCGCAGCGGCTCAAGATCATCTTGTGACTTGTCCGAGGTAGTGATGATCATGACGCTCCCGCCGGACCCCTCGACGGGTGTCGCGATCACCGGATCAAGATCGGCACTTGCGGAGATGATCACTAAGACAGGGTAAGGAGCCAGACCTTCCTGCGCCCGGATCTCCAGCTGCCAAGGCTCAAGATCAATAGCGCGGTAACCCTCAGAGCGCACCGTGTTGGCTCCGACCAGAACCGCATCAGCTAAAGCCCGCTGTAGCGCAAACACATGACGATCACTTGCGGTGTTGATGGTGCCCGACCGCCCATCAGGACCTTGTACCGAACCGTCCAGCGACATCACAAAGTTCGTTCGCAACCAGCCCCGCCCCTCTGGAGCCGGCAGCCGGTACAGCTCGATCAGCTCGGCCTGATCAACCCTCCGAGGAGCGCCAGCGTCCGGACCGAAGATCAGCTGCACTGCACAATCCTCGCACGTCAGGCACAATCAGCGCATGGCGAAGAAGAGCAAGCACGACAATGGATCACAGCCCAGTGAGCCGCTGAGCACACTGCTCCGGCTGCCCGCCGGGCCCGTCGACATGGCCTCGCTCGATCCGGCTGCCACGACAGGCTTTCCGGGTGAGAAGGATGATGCCCCGGCGATCACCGAATCTCTCGCGCCGGAGCTCGGCGATCTTCAGGAACGGCTGTTCGCGGTGGGCCGAGTTGCTGAGGGTACCAATCCAAAGATCTTGGTCGTACTGCAGGGCATGGACACCTCGGGCAAGGGTGGAGTCATTCGGCACGCCATCGGCATGGTCGATCCGCAAGGCGTGAAGATCAAAGCCTTCAAGGCCCCGACCGAGGAGGAACGCGCCCACCCGTACTTGTGGCGTATCGAACGAGAACTGCCGGCGCCAGGCATGATCGGGATCTTCGACCGGTCCCACTACGAGGATGTTCTCGTCGTGCGGGTCCACAATCTGGTTGACGAATCCGTCTGGAGCAAACGCTACGACGAGATCAACGCCTGGGAGCAGGGGCTGGTCGACCAGGGCACTGTGTTGATCAAGTGCTTTCTCAATCTGTCATCAGCCGAGCAGAAAGATCGGCTGATGGCGCGGCTGGACGATCCGACCAAGCACTGGAAGTACAACCCGGGGGATGTCGATGAGCGAGCCAAGTGGCCTGTCTACCTGGCGGCCTACCAAGCAGTCCTGGAGCGATGCAACACCGAGCGGGCGCCGTGGTACGTGATCCCGGCCGACCGCAAGTGGTATCGGAATTGGGCCGTCGCTCAATTGCTCGTCGAGCACCTGCGAGCACTCGATCTGAGTTGGCCGACTGCCGAGTTCGACGTCGAGAAGGAAAAAGAACGGGTCGCGGCGAGCTGACAGCTACGCGCTGACCACCGACAGGTGGCGTACCGGCGCTGGCTCGTGATCGGCCGCCTCGAGCTGGTGAAGATCAACGAGATCCATCGCGGCGATCACGTAGCGGATCAGGGCCACCTCAGCGATCTCGGGCTCGCCACCCATCGGAGCCGAGACCGCGACCGCGCCGGCCTGGAATGCGAGGTCGGCTTGATGCCTGTAGAGCAGGCCTGGTGCGAGAAACCAACTACCGACGGCGATGTGTCGCCGACCCTGACCGCGGAGGGTACGGATCGCCTCGGCAGTGGAGGGCCCCGAGCCGGTGGCGAACGCGGTCACGCAGGGCAGCCGGTGATGCGTCGCCCATTGCCTGGCCCGTCGCGCGACCAGCGCGTTGCTCCGGATATCGCAGCTGCCAGCAGCAGCGAAGACCAGCCCATCCAGCTCCGCGACGTGCCGAGCGCGCAGTGCGTCACGAAGCCGACGATCGATGATCGACAACAGCTGAGCCTCGGGCCCGATGGGCCGGGAGGCGGTGACCCGCAACTCTGGGAAGCTCGCCCTCACCTGGGCGAGCAGCGCCGGCACGTCGGCCTGCACATGGAAGGCGTCCGATAGCAGCAGTGGCACGAAGACGATCTCCTCGACTCCGCGGCTGACCAGCTTGTTGACGACCTGGATGCCGCTGGGGGTGCAGTGATCGAGGAAGGCGACGTGGATGTCGAGCTCCGGCCGGATCGCCAGCAGACCCTCTCGGATCTGATGGCTGACCTGCGGCACCTGAGGATCGTTGCTTCCGTGGCCGAGGAGGATCAGTGATGGAGCTGTCATGATGTCTTTCCTTGTTGTGCGGGGTGGTACAGATCAGACCTCGGGAGGTCCGCTGTCTTGGCGGTCAGCGGAGTTGAGCCGGCGAGGCCGGCGCCAAGCGTCCAGCCGTCGGCATCGTCGACGATGATGAACGCTCCAGTCGCGCGGTGCTCGCGGTAGGAGTCGATCGGCAGCGGCGAGGCCAGCGCGAGCCGGATACGGCCGATGTCGTTGAGAGCCAGTGAGGCGGTCGGCCGCCAGCACGGCACGGTTCCGGACTCGAAGTCAAGGTCGAGTACGCCGTCGATGGACGACACCTTGGCCTTGGTGATCGATGTACCGTGCTGGACGAGTACCCGGGCGCCCACGGTCAGCTCGCGTTCGGCGAGCCAGGAGACTGTGGCGCTGAGGTCGCGAATCGGCGCGGGCGGTGCATCAGTTGCGGCGATTATGTCGCCCCGAGAAATATCGACATCGGTGTTCAATCTAATCACCACCGATTGCCCGGCGACTGCCAGGCCGAGTGGACCGTCGGGGGTGTCGATCGCCTCAACCACCGCATGTGAGCCTCGGGGCAGCACAACGACCTCGTCGCCGGGATGCACCCGTCCGGACTCGATCTTGCCCGCGTAGCCGCGGTAGTCACCGTTCACCTCAGGGGCACGAGCTGCCCAGGGCGCACGCGCAGCGGACTGTGGCCGCACCACGTGCTGCACCGGGAACCGGAAATCGGCACCTACCGCGAGGCGGGTGTCGTCAACATTCTCCAGATAGCCGAGCACGGTCGGTCCGTCGTACCAAGGGGTGCGGTGTGATCGCGTCACGACGTTGTCACCCTCGGTCGCTGACACCGGGATGCAATGCGTCTCCAGGACACCGAGGCTACGAGCCAGCAAGGCAAAGTCGGTGGCGATCGCTGTGAAGACGTCCTCGGAGTAGTTCACCAAGTCGATCTTGTTCACGACGAGTACGACATGCGGCACGCGGAGCAGGGAGGCCACGGCCAAGTGGCGGCGAGTCTGTTCGACGACACCCTTGCGCGCGTCGACCAGGAGGACGACCACATCCGCGGTAGAAGAGCCGGTCACGGTGTTGCGCGTGTACTGCACATGTCCAGGGCAATCGGCGAGGATGAATTTCCGTGCCGGCGTTGCGAAGTAGCGGTACGCGACATCGATCGTGATGCCCTGCTCACGCTCGGCACGCAGACCGTCGGTGAGCAGAGCAAGATCAGCTCGATCTAGACCTTTGCGCTTGCTGACCTGCTCAACATGATCAAGAGTGTCCGCAAGCACCGAGTTGGTGTCGAAGAGCAGCCGGCCGACCAGGGTCGACTTGCCGTCGTCGACCGAGCCAGCGGTGGCCAGCCGGAGCAGCGTACGACCACCGGTGAGGTTGGGGCCTGGAGGCGAGATAGGGGAACGCAACGGCATCAAAAGTAGCCTTCCCGCTTTCGATCTTCCATGGCGGCTTCGGACAGCCGGTCGTCGGCCCGTGTTGCGCCGCGCTCGGTCAGCTGGCTCAGCCCGACCTCGGTGATCACGTCGTGCACGGTACTGGCGGCGGACAGTACGGCGGCAGTGCAGGACATGTCCCCGACGGTGCGGTAGCGCACGGAGTGCACCTCCACCACGTCCTCTGCACGTGCCGGCGTGACCTCAGTGATTGCAATCCACATGCCGTCCCGAAGGGTCACTTCGCGTTCGTGGGCGTAATAGATTGTCGGCAAGCTGATCTTCTCTGCCGCTATGTAGTCCCAGACGTCGAGCTCGGTCCAGTTGGAGAGCGGGAAGACCCGGACATGCTCGCCGGGTAGATGGCGCCCGTTGTAGAGCGACCAAAGCTCGGGGCGCTGATTGCGCGGCTCCCACTGACCGAACTCATCACGCATGCTGAAGACCCGTTCCTTCGCGCGGGCTCGCTCTTCATCGCGCCGCCCGCCGCCAAAGACGGCGTCGTGCCGGCCGGCGGTGATCGCATCTAGCAGCGGCAGAGTTTGGAGCGGGTTGCGGGTGCCGTCCGGTCGCTCCCGGAGCCGGCCATCATCGATGTAGTCCTGCACAGCGGCGATCTTGATCGAGGCGCCGTAGAAGTCGACGGCCTGATCGCGAAACTGCAGCACTTCGGGAAAGTTGTGTCCGGTGTCCACATGCAGCAGCTGGAAAGGGATGGGAGCCGGCCAGAACGCCTTCGCCGCCAGATGCACCATGACCACTGAGTCCTTGCCGCCCGAGAAGAGCATGATCGGCGCGGAGAACGTCGCGGCAACCTCGCGGATGATGTGAATCGACTCTGACTCGAGCGCTTGGAGTTCGGTCAGCGGCCGCAGTTGATCAGTGTTCACCTGAGGTCCCTCTCCACGATTGCCGAGAGCAGCGCCTTCGACATCTGGACTGCGGTTTCAAGATCAACACTTCCGGTATCGACAACCAGCTCGGCCTGGGTCGGGACCTCGTAGGGGTCGTCGACACCGGTTAATCCTCGCAGCTCGCCACTGCGTGCCCGAGCATAGAGACCCTTGACGTCACGAGCCTCAGCGATCTCCAGCGGGGTTGCGACGTGCACCTCGGCGAACGGCACCGCGACGCGGTCATGATCATCTCGTACGGCGTCGCGGGCTTCGGCGTACGGGGCGATCACCGGCACCAGCACGATGACACCGTGCGAGGCAAGCATCCGTGCTACCCAGCCGATCCTGGTGACGTTGACGTCGCGGTCCTCGCGGCTGAAGCCCAGGCCGGCAGAGAGATGCGGTCGCACCTCATCGCCGTCCAACACCTGCACTCGCTCACCTGCGGTGTGCAACTGTTCAGCGAGGGCGTGGGCGATGGTGGATTTTCCGGCTGACGGCAGACCGGTGAACCATAGCGTTGCCCCCTTTCGCCCACGACGCAGCGGAGTGCCCTGGATCTGATCATCCCGGCTCGTCGCATCGGCGATCGCAGTCCGGGCGGTCACAGGTTGATCCCGCATTCCGTCTTGGCGAAACCGGCCCACCGGCCCGCCCGCGGATCATTGCTGGACGGTTTGCTCGTGCACGGCTCGCAGCCAATCGAGGTGTAGCCGTCCTCGAGCAACGGGTTGATCATGAGCGCGTTGATCTCGATATAGCGCGCTACGTCCTCATCACTCCACGCGGCGAGAGGAGCGATCCTGATCAACTTCCGCGGCGCGTCCCACGACACCAACGGCGTGTTGGCTCGTGCCGGCGAGTCCGCGCGGCGCACACCAGTGGCCCATGCGGCGTACGGCTCAAGGGCCTTGCCGAGCGGTGCGACCTTGCGGAGTGCGCAGCACCGATCGGGATCGCGGGCGAACAGATCCTTGCCCCAGGTTGCGTCTTGCTCGGCCACCGTCTGTTCCGGCGTCACATTGATCACGTTGACGTCATGCACCAGCTTGACGGCGTCGCGAGTGCCGATCGTCTCGACGAAGTGGTAACCGGTGTCGAGGAAGATCACGTCGATGCCGGGAGCGACCTGTTCGGCGAGATGGATCATCACCGTGTCGGCCATCGAGGAGGCCACCACAAGCTTGCCGCCGAACTGATCATGGGCCCAGGTCAAGATCTGCAACGGCGAGGCACCCTCGAGATCACGATTGGCCTGAGCGGCGACGTCGGACAGGTCCACCGTGGTGCTCATGCGGATCGGCCCCGTGGCACGAGGCCGAGGAACGTCACCGAGAACGCTCGCCAGCAACTCCGGCACTCCCAGCCGCCCGTGTCCAGCGGGAAGAGAGTCTCCTCGGCGCAGTACGGGCAATACAGCACGGTCTGCCGGTTAGCGTGCGAGGTCTCTGTGCTCATGACAGGACGACCTCATCGGCGCGCGCCACCCACTGGGCAAACCGCTCACCGTCGCGCCTTTCCGCGACGAAGTTTCGCGCCAGCCGCTCGACGTAGTCCGGCAGCTCGACGGCTGTCACCTTGTGTCCGCGCAGCTTGCGGCCGAATCCGGCGTCCAGCCCCAGACCACCGCCGAGGTGCACCTGATAGCCCTCGACCTGGTCGCCGTCCGGGCCCACCACGAGCTGGCCCTTGAGGCCGATGTCGGCGACCTGGATGCGGGCGCAGGAATTGGGGCAGCCGTTGATGTGGACGCTGATGGGGGAGTCGAGGGCCCCCAGCCGACGCTCGAGCTCATCGACGACTCGCGCCGCTTGCGCCTTCGTCTCGACAATGGCGAGCTTGCAGAACTCGATCCCTGTGCACGCCATCACCGAGCGACGCCAGGTGTCGCGACGTGCCGATAGGCCGCACTCTTCGACGCCAGCCCGGAGCGAGTCCACCCGCGATTCATCAAGATCAAGTACGAGCAGTTTCTGCATCGGGGTCGTCCGAATGCGATGGGAACCGTGTGCCTCGGCCACCTCGGCGAGCCGCAACAGGCTGCTGCCATTCACTCGTCCGGCCACCGGTGAGAGCCCGACAAAGTACTTGCCGTCCTTCTGACGGTGGACCCCGACATGATCACCAGGTTCGGTCGGCACCGCGGGAGCTGGGCCATCGATCAGCGGCCGCTTGAGATATTCCGTCTCGAGGACGTTGCGGAACTTCTCCGCACCCCAGTCAGCAACGAGGAACTTGATGCGGGCCCGGGTGCGCAGCCGCCGATAGCCGTAGTCACGGAACAGCGCGACGACGCCTGCCCAGACCTCGGCCACCTCTTCCCGCGGCACCCAGGCGCCGAGGCGTACGGCAAGCATCGGATTGGTGGACAGACCGCCGCCGACCCACAGATCGAAGCCAGGACCGTACTCGGGGTGCACGACGCCGACAAAGGCGATGTCATTGACCTCGGGCGCGACATCGTGCACAGGATGGCCGGTCAGAGCGGTCTTGAACTTGCGCGGCAGGTTGGCGTACTCCGGATCCCCGATGTAGCGATCGACGATGTCGCGGATTGCCGGCGTCGGATCGATGATCTCCTCGTCCGCGATGCCGGCAACCGGCGAACCGAGGATCACCCGCGGGCAATCACCGCACGCTTCGGTGGTTTCCAGCCCCACCGCCTCGAGGCGGCGCCAGATCTCGGGGACGTCTTCGATCCGAATCCAGTGCAACTGCACGTTTTGCCGGTCGGTGATATCGGCGGTATCGCGGGCAAAGTCGACCGAAATCTGCCCGATGACCCGCAGTTGCTCGGTCGTCAGGGCGCCGCCATCGATGCGGATGCGAAGCATGAAGTACTCGTCATCGAGCTCCCACGGCTCGAGTGTCGCGGTCTTGCCGCCGTCGATCCCCGGCCGACGCTGGGTATACAGCCCGTACCAGCGAAAGCGACCACGCAGGTCATTGGGATCGATCGATGCGAAGCCGCGCTTGGCGTAGACGTTCTCGATCCGTGCCCGGACGTTGAGCGGATGATCGTCCTTCTTGGACTGCTCGTTGGGATTGAGCGGCTCGCGATAGCCGAGCGCCCATTGTCCTTCGCCCTTCTTACGACGGGGATTGGCCGCCCTGGGCCGCGGGGTCGGCGCGGCCCTGCTCAGGCCGGTCGTCTCGACAGCAGTCTCGGTGGTCACAGTGTCCTCGTTCTCCTAAGAGCAGCACGATCCGATCTGGCAGTGGTGGGCAGTCGGTGCCAGGCGGATGCTGCGGGCCAGTGAATTCAGGCAGCGCAGCAGTGACACATCATCGACTTCGTCCGGCCAAGATCGACGAAGCGTCGCGCGGTCAGATCAAGCTTCCGAATCTCCGGAGCGATGCGCACGGACCCAACACTCCGCTAATCACGGTGATCGAATCAAATCGTTTCCCAGAATGTGAGAACGCTGTCCACTTATTGAGATTTTCCGCGGCGTAGGGCACGTATGCCGGCGAACGTACTGCTCTGCGCGTTCTTGGCAGTGGGAGCGTCCGCAACGGTGTGCTCACCGGTGTCTCGGCGCGTTGTGGTGAATTCCAGACAGCTTGGGAAAGACCTCATCGAGGCTGGAGTTGAACGCGGCGCCGATCAGCACGGCCACGGAAATGACATAGAGCCAGATCAGGAACGCAATGGGAGCCGCGAGCGGGCCGTAGATCGTGGTGCTTCCGATCGACTCGGTCAGCACCAAGCGCAGCAGCACGCTGCCGCCGACCCACATGGCCATCGTGACTGCGGCTCCCGGCAAATCGGCCCGTCCAGCGTGTACGAACCGGAACCGACAAGTGATAGAGCGTCGCCAGCAGGCCAGACTGATCCGAGCAGCACGACGGGCCAATAAAGATTCCCGATGATCCCCAGACTCAGCGGTAGCACCCGATTCACCAGCGTTGGGTCCGGCCAAGGATCAGCGGCAGCAACACGATTCCGGCGACCAGGAACACCAGATAGAGTGCAAAGGACAAGGGCTCGGGTCCGCACAATGCCGCGCCTGCCGGCCATGCCGTACATGATCGTGATCGTGTCGACGAAGACATTGAGTGCGCGGGAACCAGACCACAAGGCGAGCAGGAACCCGATCGAGATCACCGCCGCCTGGCCGCGGGAAAGCACATCATCGATCGTCGGTTGGATCACGGTCTCGACCACGTCCGGAGTCAGGACGCGGCCGGACAACTCGAGCAGCTGCTCACGAAATCCAGCAATCGTCCGGATGTCCAAGGTGCTGGTCACGAACCCGACAGCACCGGCAAGTCCGAAGATCAGCGGCGGCAGTGAGAGGACTCCGAAGAAGGCGGCCTCAGCGGCAAGTCCGCTGACCCGATAACGCATACAGATTGCCGCAGTTGCCTTGATGACTCGCCAGACTCGGCCCTGCCAGGTGAGTGAGCGAGGCGCCGTTCTCCAGGCGCTCGGAGGCGCCTTCCGGATCGGTGCGCGCACTCACGCCCACAGCCTAGGGGGAGTGGCGGATTTCGCCTTTTCTTCGTGGCCACCGCCGGATGGTCGACACTACGCCAACGGAACGGACAGGATTGGGCGATGGGACTGAGTGCCGAGCATCCGAAGTCGCTTGACGTGTACGCCGCCCAGGCGGCGCCCCGCTGCGTTCTCGTCGTCGCCCATAGAACACCGCTATGGGACTCCTCCTCGGCGTTGCGTGTCGACGCCTCGCGTCGCCTTGCGACGACAGGCATCCACCTGAACGACGCCTACCGTCATGGGACTTCGAATGCACGACACTAACCGTTCTGCTTTCGTGACCGGTGCCGCGGGCGGAATAGGCAGAGCTATTGCCGAACGTCTGGTGGCCGACGGCTTTGGAGTATCTGTCGCGGATCTGTCCTCTTCAGCCGACCAGCTCGAGGCGCTGGTTGTTAGCCTCGGCGGCCCGGACGTAGCCCTTGGCCTGACTGTTGATGTGACCGAGGCGGCGAGCGTGGAGGCAGCGGTCGCCGCTCATGTAGGGCACTTCGGCGGCTTGGACGTCATGGTTGCGAACGCGGGCATAGCGGTGACCGCTCCGCTCGTGGACACCACGGCAACGCAGTGGCAGCTCACCATGGACGTCAACGTGAAGGGTGTGCTGCATTGCTACCAGTCGGCGGCGCGGCAGATGATCAGCCAGGGCCGTGGCGGTCGACTGATTGGCGCCGCATCGGTCGCGGCACATCGCGGAGGAAAGTGGCAGAGCGCTTACTCTGCCTCGAAATTCGCCGTCCGAGGCATGAGCCAATCCGCCGCGCAAGAGCTGGCGGAACACCAAATCACAGTCAATGTCTACAGTCCCGGCGTAGTACATACGCCGATGTGGGAAGGCATCGATGCGGAAATGAGCCGTCGTAGGGGTACCGAGCTGGGCTCGGAGATGGCCGGCATGGTGGGCGGCATTCCGCTGGGCCGGCTCGAGCTGCCGACCGACGTTGCCGCCGTCGTAGCTTTCCTGGCCTCGCCCGATGCGGCCTACATCACCGGACAGTCGATCGTCGTCGACGGCGGAATGTGGTTCTCGTGACTGGTTGGGTTTCGTGACGAGGCGGCGCCGAGCAAACACGGAGGTAGCAAAAGCATGAAGCTCTACCTAGACACGGCGGATCGCAGCGCTGCCGAGTCGTTGCTGGCGACCGGGTTGTTCACCGGCGTGACCACTAATCCGACGATCTTGCAGCGGGCGTCCAAGGGAGTGGCCGATCTCGGCGACATCTATCGCTGGGCGATTGCCGCTGGCGCCCGCGAGGTCTTCTTTCAGGCCTGGGGCACTGACGCAGCGACGTTGATCGAGCGAGGGCAGTGGCTGCGTGATCTTGGTCAGGAAGTGGTCGTGAAGTTCGTCGCCACCAGAGTGGGTGCAACGGCCTGTGCCGCACTCGCTCGTGAAGGGGTGCCTACGCTGCTCACCGCCATCTATGACCCGGGGCAGGCGATTGTGGCGGCCGCCGCTGGTGCCACCTACATTGCTCCTTACCTGGGACGACTGAACGACGCCGGTCGGCAGGGTATTGCCGAAGTGATCGCCATGCATGAGGTGCTGGTCGCCACAGGGAGCTCGACGAAAGTGCTCTTGGCCAGCATCAGAAGCGTTCCCGATATGGTTGCCGTCGCCCGGCACGGTGTCGATTGCTTCACCATGGCGCCGGCTGTCGCCGAGCAGTTCTTCACCGATCCGACGACGGCCGAGGCAGCGCGTACGTTCGAAGACGCAATTCGCGAGACCTCAGCATGATCACCGATTCCGACCCGGCGGTCGTGGTGGCCGGCGATGCACTGATCGACCTCACGCCAACCAGGACGGTTCGCGGGAATCTGGCGTACGAGCCACATCCGGGCGGATCGTGCCTCAACGTTGCCGTCGGCCTGGGCCGCCTCGGCGTACCGACTGCCTTTCTGGCGCGACTCTCCGGCGATGCCTTTGGTGACATGCTGCGGGTGCAGCTGGCTGACGCTGGCGTGCAGCCCACCTTTGTTGTGGATACCGACGATCTCACGACGCTCGCTGCCGTCCATCTCAGTGGCGACCATCCGACGTACACCTTTCACGCAGAAAACGCCGCTGATCGGGGACTGCTGCCAGAACACCTCAGGTCGCTGCCAGCCGGTGCCGCGCTCCACGTCGGCTCGATCGCGCTCATGCTCGAGCCGGTGGCGTCCACCTTGGAGTGGCTGCTGCTGCGCGAGGCAGGCCGTCGAGTCATCAGTCTGGATCCAAATATCCGGCCAGACTTGATCGCCGATCGGGTGATGTATCTGGACCGGTTTGAGGGCTGGCTGCGGTTGGTCGACATCGTCAAGGTCAGCGAAGAGGATCTGGCATGGCTTTATCCCCACCTCGCCGACGATGAGGTGATTGCGGCCTGGCATGCCGCAGGCGTTGCGCTCGTCGTGGTGACGCGGGGCGAGCGCGGGGCGGTGGCCAGTACGCCGTTGGGGTCGACCAGCTGCATGGCTCCGCCGGTGACGGTGGTGGATACGGTCGGCGCCGGTGACGCGTTCATGTCCGGCGCCCTGGCGCATCTGCATGAGCGCGGGCTGCTATCTCGAGATGCTCTCCGAACTCTGGAGACCTCAGTCCTCAGCGAACTGTTGCGGGTGGCATGTCTGCTCGCGGCGGACACCTGTACGCGGGCAGGGGCAGACCCGCCACGGCGCGGCGATCTTGAGGCGGGTCCGGCGGCAGGTCCCCGAGAGGTCGCGATGAGTCTGGCTGATCTGGTGGAGCGGGCTCGAGCGTTGGCCGTGCCAGGCGAGCGGCGCCTGCTGGGCATCACTGGCGCCCCGGGTGTCGGAAAGAGCAAGGTCGCGCGCGACATTGTCGACAAACTCGGACCCGACCTCGCTGTGCTGGTTCCCATGGACGGTTTCCACCTCAGCAACCACACCTTGATCGCCTGGGGACGGCGGAGCCGTAAGGGCGCCTGGGACACGTTCGATGCCGATGGCTATGTACAGCTGCTGCGCAGGCTGCGCAATCAGGAGGACGACATCGTGCACGCTCCGGACTTCGAGCGCGAGGTCGACGAGTCGATCGGCTCCGCTCTACCCATTCGCCGCGAGGTTCCCCTCATCGTGACGGAGGGTAACTACTTGCTGAGCGAGGTTGGTGGATGGGCCGCCGTCGCATCGTTGCTGGATGAGACCTGGTATCTCCAGGTGGACGAGGAGACCCGACTCATGCGGCTGACATATCGCCATGAGCTCCACGGAATGAGCCACGAGGAAGCTGACACCTGGGCGCGTACCACTGACCAGGACAATGCAGGGCTGATCGCTGAAAGCGCGTCACGAGCTGACCTCGTGATCACGTTGGCTGAGGAGTGACTCGATGAACCCGACTGGCATCACTGCGAACCTCTCGGTCGCTGATCAAGCCGAAGCTCGCGATTTCTACGTGGGCTTTCTCGGTCTCAGCGTTGAAGGATTCAACCTGGGCTGGGTCGTCAACCTTCAATCTCCAGACGGACGCGCGGTCGTCCAGTTAGTTACTCGTGATGCGACTTCGCCGGTCGACTCGGTGATTTCTGTTCATGTCGGCGACGAGGTCGAGGCGGCGTATGAGGAGGCGCAGCGACGTGGCCTCGAGATCGTTCATCCGCTGACGACGGAGCCTTGGGGAGTGCGTAGGTTCTTTGTCCGTGCGCCAGACGGCAATGTCGTCAACATCGTCAGCCACAAGGACGAAGACGGCTAACGTCGCGCTCCGCTCATCAGGACCAGATAAATTTCGAACCCGTCGGCATGGAGTCATGCCCGTTCGGCGAGGCTTGTCGCCTGAGCGAGCACGTCCTCGACGTCCCACTGCAGCCGAGTAAAAGCGACGGCCACGCGGCACCGCTGGTCCAGCAGGAACAGCTCGATCCGGTGCCGGTTGACCAGGGTCCCGCCGAAGCTGACACCGAGCTCGAAGTAGCCTTCCAGCGCCGCCAGCTCTCCCCGGGTTCGGAAAAGGCGGTCGGAGGGACTGAAGACGACCCCTCGATTCTCGCCGTAGGCCCTCAACCGGGCTGGGAGGTCGAACTCAGGGTCGTAGGTGATCGCCGCAGTCCGGATCCGGCCGTCCAGGCCGACGTCTGCGAGCCGCCCTTGGAGCCGTCCCAGCTTGGTGATCGTGAGGGAGCACTTGTTGGGGTTGTCGCAGCGCGTGTAGAAGAACGCGACCACCGAGGGCTTGCCGGTGAAGAACTCCCCGAATGTCACCCGAGCGCCGTCCTGGTCTTCCAGGCCCACGTCGGCGAGCGCGTCGGTTTGAGGTCGGATGTCGTGAATGACAGGGCGGGCGTTTTCCGGGTCGTGTGCGCAGCAAGTGGAGGGCTCCGGGACGGCGCACCACGATCCACTAGCCGAGAGCTCTGAGACCGCCGATTCCAGCTTGATGCGGGCCGCGTCCGACAGCACTCCCGGTTGCTCGAGCAGGCTTCGCAGTGCCGGCAGGGCGACCGTGGCCTCACTCCCGAGACAGGCGACGGTCGTGCAAATCTCCTGCAATGCCGTGGTGTGTCCGGATAGCGGCCAGCTGGGCCGGTAGCTGTCGAACGACACCGCGTCGTCCGCGTAGGCGATGTTCGCTATTGCCTTCAGCAGGAACGGTACGGCGTCGGAGCTGCGTGATTCCCGGCCTCGAAGAGCCCTCGCAGCGGCGGCAACAAGATAAGCGTTCCGTCCGCTTTCTAGCTCCTCAAGAACGTAGGGCAGCGCTCCTTCGGGCAGCCCGGCCTCTTCGAACGCCGCAAGCAGGTACCCACGCATGCGGGTGACGGTGTTCGCTGACCGGCCCTGGTACACAGGGATCCGTTCGGGCAGAAGTTCCAGGAGCAGTTGCCTGTCCAACTCGCGCCGGGCGCGGTCTATGAGCGCGGCGAATTCTTCCTCGCTGGTCTCGTGGTCGAGCCGGCCGGCGTCGGTGCTCTTGCTGGCGGCCATCAGGTGCTGCTATCCGCCGCGCTTAGCGAGGTAGTCAGCGGCCGCCTTCTTCATCGAGCGGGATCGCGACTGGGAATTCAGACCTTCGACTCTGCGTGCCAGCTCGTCGTCCTCGGCGCGCACGGCTGGGTTGCCGAAGTAGGTGAGGGCATTGAGCGCCAGCGCCCGTAGCTGATCGTCCTCGTCGTCGTCGAGCACGATCCGCCTTGCTTGTCGCTCAAACTCCCCAGGATCGAGCGACTGCAGTGCGACCGCGGCCGCGATCTTGACCTCGGGTTTCTCGTTGCGACCTGCCAGGATTCTGACCAGCAGATCCTTCGCCGACGGGTCAGCGGCCAGCAGGCGCAGCGCTTCAACCTTCGCCCCTTTGTTCGGAGGGTCCGCAACGATCCGCTTGGCTAGCGGGAAGTACTCGGAGTGGACGTCGTAGGCGAGGAACTGGATGGCCTTGGCCGTCGGAACAAGCGGCTTGGATTTGCCCTCAAGCCCATCAACCAGCCGGCGCTGGACATAGTCGTCCTTCTCGCGGGCGAGGATGCCGATTGCCACTCGCCTCAGCTGGGAGTCGGGGTCCTCGATGATCGATCGCAGCACCGCCAGGTACTCGGGGCGTTTGGCTGGGAACCCCACCATGCGAAAGCTGATTTCCTGCAGCAGGTTCAATACGGCGAGGCGCCGGTCGGCCGGCTCGGCGGCGTCGCCTAGGTATTCGAGCAGGGTATCCATCAGCTCCGGGTGATCGTCGACCTCGAGGCTCATGACCTGCAGCGCGGCGGTGAACTGCTCGCTGGGGGCGTCGGAGTCCACAAGCACTCCCAGTCGCGATGGACAGATCGTCGCCTTCCGTCGCGGTAGTGGTCGGGGATGCCCCGCCGTCCGCTCGCCCGGCTGGAGCGGCCTTCCTCAGTGCCCTCTTGAATGCCGGCTCGCTCCGGGCAACTGCCTCGGCCTCCGCCTCCATTTGTCGGCGATACTCTGAGACGTCCATCTCTTTAACCTTGTCAGTTGGACGGAAACTCGAACGGCACGTCGTCGTAGTCGAACCCTAAATGGCTGGCCGCTGCGAGTACCCCCTGGTAGTCGATCATCGATCGCACCGTCGGGCGGAGTCCGGGAGCAGCAGTGAGCGGCGATGGGGCCATCGTTCCGCCAGGAGCCGTTGACGGCCGCGGCGCGGTCGTTATCTCGTTCCAGGGCCACATCGTATCGTCCGAGTTGTGCCCAATCCGGGTGGTCCCTGGGCTTCCGGCGGCGCCTAGTGGCTCGTACGAGCTGGCCTCGTTGACATCGAATCGCCGGTTGAGCCACTGCCATTTCGCCCAGAGCCGGTCCACGTTGGCGTGAAGCAGAAAGAACAGCGGGTCCTTGGCCGCGGTGGGAATCTGCGAGATGGAACCGGTGAAGCTCACGTGGGCAGTCCCGTGCGGGTTGCCTTCGTAGCGGCGGAATCGGCTGTAGCGATGCACCGGCGTACTGGTCGCGGTAAGCCCCAGCTGGAATGTCTCCAGTTCGGTGAGTACCGGCCCCAACAGAGAGGTCGCCTGTTGCGTCTGCGTGTTGAACCGGGGTCGCCGGACGATACCGATCACCCCATCGGTCGTCCAGAACTGAAGCGGGTTGGTGGCACTGAAGAGAACTCTGCCGGTGCTCACGTCGGCAACGCCCATGAAGTCTCGGGTAAAAAGATTGGGTCCCGGCTCGTCGAAACGCCAGTAGGGGAGAGCGACGCTCGGGTCGATACGCTGCAGCTCCCGCTCCAGATCCAGCAGGTAGGCCCGATGCCACGGAGGGAAACCGGCGTTCTGGTGCGCCTCCGGATCCCCGGCACTGCTGTGCACGTTGCGAAAATCTGCGAAGCGGCCCATCCCTGCGTTGTTCAGGGTCGCGAAAGCCGCGAGCAGGCGATTGCGCTCGGCCGTGCTAAGCGTGTTGGCGTTCTTGCGGACCCGCACCATTAAGGACGCGGTGCCGATGGCCTGGTTGTTCGCGGAGTTGACGATCTGTACGTTCACGTCGCGATCGGCAATGCTGGGCCGCTGGAACCGGCCGGCGAGAAAGAACTGCACCGGCGTGCCTGCAAGCGGCAGGGTCACGTCGAGATCGTCCTGGGCGGTGCCCGGAATGGCGGAGAAGAAGACGACCTGCCCGCCCTGCGTGGTGCTCTGATTTTGCAGGCTCACCGTCACCGGACCGGTGGCATCGGTTGGATCCGACAGCCGGACTTGCGCCGGCACCGGCGCCCAGCCGACATAGAGGGATGCCGCGGTGCCGCCGCTGTTGAAGGTGATCTCCGCTCTCACAGCCCTCCGCCACGTCAGTTGTCTCGGAATCGCCGGTGTCCGACCATTCTCGATCGAGCGCTTTGGAGGTGCAATGGGCGGGCTGATGCGTGAGTCAGGCAGAATGTCGCGATGGTTCTTGGGCCGCCGCTGCCTTCCGACATTCAGACTCCGTGTTTGATGGTCGAGCGCGATGTGCTGGAACAGAACCTCGTTGCAATGGCTGATCACGCTCGTGGCCACGGTGTCGCCCTTCGTCCGCACGCCAAGACCCACAAGTGCTTGGAAATCGCCCGCCGTCAGCTTGCGCTTGGCGCGATCGGCCTGACCGTTGCGACTGTGGGTGAGGCGGAGGTCTTCGCCGAAGCAGGCTGCAACGACCTGTTCATCGCCTACCCGGTGTGGGCTGCGGGCGCGCGTGCTGCCAAGTTACGCGCGCTGGCGGAGCAGGTCGCGTTGCGGGTTGGCGTCGACTCCAGCGGCGGCGTAGAAGTCATGGCGCGCGCGCTTGCCGGAACCGAGGCGGAAGTCGTCGTCGAAGTCGACAGCGGCCACCATCGCAGCGGCGTCGCACCCGAGCGCGCGGGCCAAGTCGCGGCGACAGCGCAGCGCCACGGACTACGCGTGGCTGGCGTTTTCACTTTTCCGGGGCACGGCTACGACCCCAGCGGAAGAAAGCAGGCGGCAGCGGATGAGGCGCGCGCCCTGCAGGAGGCCGACGCGGCACTGCGCCAGGCGGGCGTGGGCGCGGATCTACGCAGCGGCGGATCGACACCGACTGCGGCGCTGCTGACTCGGGGAGCGCTGAATGAGATGCGACCCGGCGTGTACGTCTTCAACGACGCTCAACAAGTCGAGCTCGGGGCAGCCGCCTGGGACGCAGTCGCTTTGACTGCTTGCGCCACGGTTGTCAGTCGCCACGACAGCGACCTCATTCTCGATGCCGGGAGCAAGGTGCTGGGCGCCGATCGACCTGCCTGGGCCACCGGGTTTGGCCGATTGCCCGATCATCCGCGTGCCCGGATCGGCGCCCTGTCCGAGCACCACGCCACTGTCAGCTTCCCCGAAGGCGCGGCGCTGCCAGAGCTTGGGTCCCTCGTTCGGGTGGCACCTAACCATGTCTGCGCAGCAGTCAACCTCGCGGATGTACTCCTGGTCACTGCTGGTGGAGCGGTCGTGGACCAGTGGCGGGTCGCGGCCCGCGGCAAGAACGCCTAGGTTGCGGGCGGCGTAGGCCGATCGGCGTACGCGGAGGACAGACTCGGCCAGTAGTCGTTGAAGTCCGGCGTGGGATCGCCGTTCAGGGCGGCGGCGAGCGCGTCGAGGTAGTACTCCCAGCCGGGGCCGACCTCCTCGGACTTGGCCTCTTCGTCGAGGTGGTGCACAAAGCGAAGACGGGTGTGATTCGAGTCGATCGGGGTCAGGGTTGACTCAAGCAGCCAGGCACCGGTGCTCACGGACAGGTGGGTCGGCGGCTCGCAGGCAAGGATCTTCGCCTGGAAGGTGGCATCGCCCTCCTCGGCGACCAGCGTCAGTTCGAGAGTGGCTCCGACTCGTGGTTCGCCGGTCCAGGTGCAGAACCAGCGCGCGAGCCGGTCCGACTCAGTGATGCTCGCCCAGGCGTCGTCGATGGACCCCGGCAGGACGCGCTCCAGCACAAGATCGCGACCAGCTGCCGTGGGGATCACCTGGCCGGTCGGGGTGGGGGTCATGCGGTCTCCTTCTGTGTTTGTCGTGATGCTGAGCGCCGCTCCCGACGGGTACGGCGTACTTCGGTCTCTAGCGCATCGAGCCGACCTGGCCAATCACCGGACCCGGAAGCGCGACTGCTGGTCAGAATGGTCAGCCAATCCGTGACCGGAGCCAGCCCGTCCACGTCGAGCCGGTAGACCCGGCGCCGCCCGACGAGTTCGTCGCGGACCAAGCCGGCCTCCCGGAGGACCCGGAGGTGGCGGCTGACGGCCGGCCGGGAGATGGGAAAGAGCGCTGCAACCTGGCCGGCGCTGAGATCGCCGTGCGCTAGAGCGGACAGGATCTCCCGGCGGGCCGGATCAGAGACCGCCGCGAACACATCCATGACCGAAAGCGTAACAGCACAGTTACATGTTTGACGAGTGATGACGATCGGCCGACGCTTCCAGTTGCGTCCGGTCAGATCTAGCGGACGTTCAAGATCACGATCGTCTTGCGAAGCCGGTGCGACTCCACGACGAAATTGCCTTGCCCACGTAGCCTGAACCCCGCTGTCGTCGTTTGGCCGCCCCAAACCCTGAGCACGTAGCCGTCGAGGCCCACGTGGGCGTGCAACTCCTCATCGATATCGCTCTTCACGTTCAAGATCACCTCTTGACCGACCGAGGCTTGGATCTGCTCTCCGCTTGGGTCAACGTTCCCGTCGGCAATGGTGATGTCGATGGTGAGCGTTGACGATGTCGTAGACGCCGGTTTCGCTGCAGATCCTCCGCCGATCGGCGAGGCCGTGCGTCCGGTGAAGATCAGCCATAGCACAAGCACACCTACCAAAAACGCCGCGGCAACGAGCTTCTGCCGAAATCTAACGGACATTCAAGATCACAATGATCTTCTCCAGGTGATGCGACTCCACCTCGAAGCTTCCCGGACCGGGCAGTGTGAAGGTCCCAGTGGTTGGTTCGTTCGCCTTCACCTCCATCTCGTAGCCAGCGCCGCCGGTGTGTGCGTGTATTTCATCATCCATGTCGCTGGTCACCTGCAAGATCACCTCCTGACCAACTGAGGCATTGATCTTTTTCCCATTGGGATCGACCTTCCCGTTGGTGATCCTGATGTTGATCGTGAGCGCCGCCGGAATAGCGACCGATGAGCCCGACGCCGGGGCGCTGCTGACAGCCGCAGATGTTGGGGCGGTCGCCTCACCCGTAGGTGATGTGGTGCACGCGCCCAAGGCCAAGCACAACCCAACCGTGACTGCGAGGAGAGCGGCCGCGCGATCCTGAAATCTCACCTTCGGGCTCCAGTCTTCGAGTGTCTGCGATCAGATCTAGGCGTCAGCAGGGCAGGCTACCCTTCGGTTTCATCTCCCGCACGGTGGGAATCTGAGATCGCGGGGCGCTGCATTGGGGGCCGGCGATGGGGGAGGCATGAGTGACATCCGGATCGGGACGTCCGGATGGAGCTACGACCATTGGGACAGCGTCTTGTACGTGCCCTCGCTGGCACCCACCGATCGGCTTCGCCGGTACACAGAAGAGTTCGACACGGTCGAGCTGAACGCGAGCTTCTACCGATGGCCGCGGCATCAGACGTTCCGAGGATGGAGCCATCGGCTACCGCCAGGCTTCCGGATGAGCGTGAAGGCGCCCCGCGGTCTCAGCCACGGTCGGCGTCTGTATCGGCCAGAGACATGGACGCCTCGGCTGGTGGACTGTTGGCACGAACTGGGGGAGCGACGCGGAGTGTTGCTGGTCCAGCTGCCACCCGATCAAGAACGTGATGACGACCGGCTCGACTACTTTCTGCGTGGACTGCCGGAGTGGATGCGTATCGCCGTCGAACTCCGCCACCACAGCTGGGCTGTCGATCCCGTCTTCGACCTGTTGAGCCGCCACCAAGCAACCTATGTGGTGATGAGTGGCGCCGGCCTGCCCTGTGTACTGAGAGCCACCTCGACAACGGTTTACGTGCGGCTCCACGGCCCTGACCATGATCACCTTTACGCCGGCTCGTACGGCGATGCAGATCTGCACTGGTGGGCCGACCGCATCCGCGAGTGGCACCGACAACACCACAGCGTCTTCGTGTACTTCAACAATGACGGACACGGGCATGCAGTGACCAACGCGCGTCAGCTCCGCACGCTGACGAACTCCTAGGCCGGACGGGTCCGAGCTCGCTCAGCAGTTTGACCAGTGCTCCCGGACGCCGTAGAGCGGCGAGCAGGGCGCCGGAAGGTTCCGGCCGTTGCGCCGATTGCCATGGACTGTCTGACATTACCGCCGTAGGGTCGTTCGGCTGGTCGACCGGATCCGGGGTGAGCAAGCCGTCGATGATGGTGAGCGTGAGCCGGAGCGACGCTCTCGCTACAGTCAGTTGCCCGATAGGGCAATGTCAGCCGCAGGCGGAAGCAGGTGGGAAATAGTGGCTCAAAGTTCTTCGACAGATCATCAGTCAAGCAACTTGCGCGCAGTGCTCGCGCCACTGGCGCTCGCGCAGTTCATTTGCAGCTTCGCCGGTTCGAACATGAACGTGATGATCACCGACATGAGCGAGGACCTGGACACCACTGTTCAGGGCATTCAGATCGCGATCACGATCTTCCTCTTGGTGATGGCGGCATTGATGATCCCGGGCGGCAAGCTGACTGACCGCTATGGCCGCAAACGGCTATTCATGCTCGGACTGATCGTCTACGGCATCGGTGCCTTGCTGAGCGCTGTCTCGCCCGGCTTGGGAGTGCTGATCCTCGGCAACTCGATCCTGGAGGGAGTGGGCACGGCGATGCTCATCCCGCCGGTTTACATCCTCACCACACTCTTATTCACCGAGCTGACGTCGCGGGCTCGCGCGTTTGGGGTGATCAGCGCGCTGGGAGGCATCGGCGCCGCAGCCGGTCCGCTGATCGGGGGTCTTATCACCTCGGCCATCAGCTGGCGGGCAGCCTTCATCTTCCAAGCCCTGATCATTGCTGTGATCGTTTTGTTGAGTCGAAAGATCACCGACCCAGTGCCACCCGACCCGACCCGACCGTTCGACACCACGGGCGCCGTCCTCTCAGCCGTCGGTCTCGTGCTCGTCGTCACAGGCATCCTGGCAGCAGACAACAACCTCTGGCTGATGCTGATCTTGATCCTCGCCGGTGTCCTTGTTCTTGCGCTGTTCTTCATATCGGTGCGCGCAAAGGAGCGGGCGGGCAAGGAACCCCTGCTGTCGACGAGTCTCTTCCACAACCGCACCTCCAATCTCGGTCTCGTGACCCAGAACACCCAGTGGGTACTGCTCCTGGGCACATCATTTGTGGTCTCGGCCTACCTGCAGGTGGTTCGCGGCTACGACGCGATCCAGACCGGCGTCATCTTCACCGCCGCAACGGTGGGGTTACTGGCCTCCTCGCTCGCCGCGGAGCGTCTCGCTAGGCGGTATGCACAGCGGACCCTCATCCTCGCCGGATTCGTTCTCACGATCGCTGGCGTTGGTGTCCTGCTCTTGATAGTGAGAGTTTCCCCGACAGCCTGGGCATTCGCCCCAGGTCTGCTCCTCATAGGCCTAGGTCTCGGCCTGATGCTTACGCCATCGGTCAATGTCGTGCAGTCGAGTTTCCCGGACCACCTGCAGGGTGAGATCTCCGGCCTGTCCCGCAGCGTGTCCAACCTCGGCTCCAGCCTCGGAACCGCAATCGCCGGCACCATCCTTGTTGCTGGTATCACCGCTACACCTGAGCGCGCCTACGGACTCGCGATGGCGGCTCTTGCAGTGGTCGGCTTGATGGGCCTCATTGCTGCTGCGATGCTGCCGAGGAAGATCGCTGCTGTGTCTGCTCAGAACGCAACACAACACGAATCGTGAGCCGACTCAGAGCTATCGCCGCGGAAGCGTTAGGACACCGTGTCTTGGCTGTCCTGGGGCGCCGTAGGCACGGGTTGACGCAGGTAGGACACGAGCGCCCAGATGATGAGGATGTCGACGACGATAACCATGATTGCCCACAACGGCGCGTACGGCAGCCAGACAAAGTTGAGGATGGCCGCGACCGCGGCGACGATTATGCCTGCGAAGCGGGCCCATGTCTGGCCCCGTAGCAGGGCGATGCCGATCGCCAGCAACGCTAGGCCGACGAGAAGGTGGATCACGCCCCAGACGGTGAGGTCAAAAGCGTAAATCGTGGAGGGTGTGACGACGAGGTACTTGTCGTGCACGATGCCCGAGAGGCCCTCGAGGGCCTGGAAAGCCCCGCCGATGATCATCACGACGCCGGCAAAGACGGCGATGCCGTGGGCCAAGGGGCTGACAGTTTGGGTGCTTGCCATTGGTGTCTTGCCTCAATTCTGTTGGGTCTGACTCGACTGCAGATGAACGGTATGTGGCACCGGGCGTTGGTAATCACACCCGTTGCGGGTGACTGGATGTGTGCACGTTAGCGGCAAAAATGCGCAGCCGAAGCGATCGAGGAGAATCACCCGGCGACCCCAGGTCCGAGATTGAATGCGAAGCTTCAATGACCGAGGACTAGCATCGCGCGCCACCGAGGAATCGCGCATGAACCGCCCGCTAGCCACGCTGCGGCGACGTTTTGTGGTCGTGGTCGACACGTCGATCATGAATGTGTTAGCCCACTCAAATGCTGATCACCCCGACGCGTCGAGTTGGTCGCGCCCAACGCGATGCGGTGACATCATCGTCTTCAAATCGCGAGGAAGCTGTCGATGCAGTTCATTGCAGTGGCGGGTGAAGGTGGCCGACGATGGCTGCCTGGTCCTTGCGACAAAAGGGGGCACGGCCGTGAGTGAGGAGCTGAGACAACGCGCTGACGGTACGGGTTCAGGCCGGTTAGGCCCAAGGCTGGTGCCCATCCTCGGGTGGCTTCGGTCGTACGACCGGCGGTGGCTGCGTGGAGATCTGATCGCAGGAATGACCGTAGCTGCCCTGATCGTCCCCAAGAATCTGGGCTATGCGGAGATTGCCGGAATCCCGGTGCAAAACGGCCTTTACGCAGCAGCAGCCGGTGCAATCTTGTATGCGATCTTCGGGACGTGCCGACAGATCTCGATGGGTCCCAGCTCAGGTCTCGCCGCTGTTGCCGCGAGTGCGGTTTTTGCGGCTGGGATCACCGACCAACAAGAAGTAGCGTCCTTCGTGGCCGGCATCACCTTGGCCTCGGGAGCTCTATTCCTGGTCCTCGCCGTATTCAAGTTGGGGTGGATCGCTCAGTTCCTGTCTCGTGCGGTCGTGACCGGGTTTCTCTTCGGCGCGGCCCTGGACGTCGTGATCGGCGAGCTCCCCAAGATCACCGGCACCAAGGTCACCGGGTCGAACTCCATACAGGAGTTGTTCTCATGGGTCGGCAACCTCAGCGATACAGACGGGTTAACGCTCCTCGTCGGGATCGTCGCGCTGGCCGTGGTGTTCGGCCTCCGTATCGTCGCCCCACGTGTTCCTGGGGCACTTGTGCTGGTCGTCGGTGGGCTGCTGGCAAGTTGGCTTCTTGATCTAGGCGCTCATGGCGTAGCCCTCGTCGGCGAGGTGCCGAGAGGGCTGCCTCGATTCGAGGTTCCGGATGGCGGGTTGCTGTGGGACCACGTCGTCGTTGTGGCGATGGCAGCGTTCGCGCTGATGCTGATCGGTTTCTCACAGACTGCTGGCGACGCCCGAGCTTTCGCGGTCGAGCACCACTATCAAATCGACATCAATCAGGAGTCGGTGGCGCAGGCGCTCGCGAATACCGGAGCCGGGCTCTTCCAAGGTATGCCCGTATCGACCAGTCTTTCGGCGAGCTCACTCAACGATCACTCAGGTGCGAAGACAGGCTTGGCGTCACTGACATCGGGGCTAACCGTGCTGCTGACGCTGCTCATACTTGCGCCGCTGTTCTCCAATCTGCCGAAGGCAGTTCTCGCCGCTGTGATCATCGAGGCCGTCGTGATGGGCATGATGAATGTCCCTGAGATGCGGCGGATGGCGCGGGTTCAGCGCTTCGACTTCTGGATCGCAATGATCGCCATCTCGGCAACCCTGGTCTTTGGTGTGCTCGCCGGCGTGATGATCGGCATCGCACTCTCGCTGCTGTGGCTGATCGCCGTGACCACACGTCCCAACATCGCCCTGCTTGGGCGTGAGCCTGGCACCCAGGTCTACCGGGACATCTCGAACAACCCCGAGGACGAGCAGCCTCCCGGTATCGCCGTTGTCAGGCTCGACGGCGATCTCTTCTTCGCCACGGCCGACGCCCTCGAAGACCGGATTCGCGACGTCATCGACACATCCAGCAAGCTCGAGGGGATCGTGCTCGACTGCGAGGGCATCAACTTCGTCGACTCTCAGGGTTCGGCCAAGATGGCGGAAATCGCGCGGCTTACTGAGGAATCCGGGCTCACTCTCAGGCTTGCTCGGGTGAAGCCAGCGGTTGCGGCGACCTTGGACCGGGATGGAGTGCTGGAGCGCATTGGGCCCGACCACATCCACGGCAATGTCCACCGAGCCGTACAGGCGCAAGGGGCTACGACCGCCGACAACACCGGGCTGGAGCCGACCTAGCCTCGGATATCGGGCAACCTTGGTCACGATGATGTGGGCCCATCTGTCCGACACTCAGGTCTCGATGCTCCTACGCACGCACGATAACTGTGGGGCATCTGAGCGCCAGCGCCGATGCCGGCGAGCCATCCACACCCACAACAATGCGACCGGCGGAGCCGCGCGGAGTCGGTTGGAAGGTTAGGACACCGTGGCTTGGCTGTCCTGTGGCGCGGTTTTCGCGGCGGCCATCAAGTCCGGGCCGGTGTCCGCGCCAACCGGTCTCTGATCGAGGTTTTCCGGCGGCCTAGCGCAGTGTCCGCACACTAGGCTTCGCACTGATGACTCGGTCCCGCGATGAGGTGGCCATCCCTGCGCGCGGATGGAGTGCGTACCTGCCCGGTCTCGCACTGGTCACGTCGTACCGACGGGCGTGGTTGCCCAGAGACATCGTCGCGGGACTCGTCCTCTCGGCGCTGCTCGTGCCGCAGGGGATGGCGTACGCCGACCTGGCCGGGCTGCCGCCGGTGACCGGGCTCTACACCTCGATCTTGTGCCTGCTCGGCTACGCCGTCTTCGGGCCGTCCCGGATCCTGGTGCTCGGTCCCGACTCTTCCCTCGGTCCGATGATCGCAGCGACGATCCTCCCTCTCATGCTCGCGGGCGGTGACCCTGCGCGGGCGGTCGCACTCGCCTCGCTGCTCGCTGTGCTCGTTGGCGTGATCATGGTCGTCGCTGGGCTAGCCAAGTTCGGGTTCGTAGCGGACCTGCTGTCCAAGCCGACGCAGATCGGCTATATGAACGGGCTAGCGCTGACCATCATCATCGGCCAGCTGCCCAAGCTCCTTGGGTTCTCGGTGGACGCTGACGGACTCGTGGCTGAGGCCCAGGCCTTCGTGTCGGGGCTTTCGCAGGGCGAGGCGAACGCGACGGCCGCCGTCCTCGGGGTCGCATCTCTCGCCGGCATCCTGCTCTTGAACCGGCTGCTGCCCAAGGTCCCGAGCGTCCTCATCGTCGTGGTGTTGGCGTCCCTCGCGGTTAACGCCTTCGACCTGGAGGACCATGGCGTAGATACGGTCGGCCTGATCCCTCAGGGTTTCCCGCCCTTCACGATTCCCAGCGTCGGCTGGAGCGATGTGCCGCCACTTCTTCTGGGAGCGATCGCGATCGCGGTCGTCGCGCTCGCGGATACCATGTCCACCGCATCGGCGTTCGCTGCCCGGCGTGGCGAGCAGGTGCGCGGCAATCAAGAGATGATCGGCATCGGCGCGGCCAACATCGCTGCCGGCTTCTTCCAGGGCTTCCCGGTCAGTACGAGCGGATCGCGTACGGCGGTCGCCGAGCAGGCCGGCTCCCGGTCCCAGATCACGGGAATCGTTGGCGCCGCGGTGATCACCTTGGTCCTGGTCTTCGCCACCGGGGCTATGCAGTACGTGCCACAGCCGACCTTGGGCGCCATTGTCATCGCCGCCGCACTCTCCCTGGCCGACATTGCAGGTACTCGGAGGCTGTGGCGGCAGCGGCGGATGGAGTTCTGGCTGTCGATCATCGCACTGCTGGGCGTTGCCATTCTCGGCGTGCTACCCGGCATCCTCATCGCCGTGGGCATGTCTATTCTCAATGTCTTCCGCCGTACGTGGTGGCCGCACCATGCTGTGCTCGGCCGCGTCGAGGGCATCGAGGGTTTGCACGACACCGAGAGATACCCGCACGCCGAACTGCTGCCAGGTTTGGTCGTCTACCGCTTCGACGCGCCGCTGATCTTCGCCAACGCACGGATGTTCGGTGAGGCCATGCGAGAGATCGCCGAGCAGCGCCAGGGCCTCCGCTGGCTCGTCATCGCCGCAGAGCCCATCACCGATGTCGACACCACGGCGTCCGACATGCTGCAGGAACTGGACGTCTGGCTCAACGAGCGCGGCGTGTCACTGGTCTTCGCTGAGATGAAGGACCCCGTACGCGAGAAGATCGAGCGGTACGAGCTCACACGTACGATCGACCCCGGGCACTTCTTCGCGACGCTCGACCAGGCCGTCGCGGAATACGTACGCCAGACGGGTACCAGCTGGCAGAGTCCGGAGGTAGCGCCGTGACCACAGCAGTCGCGGGCAGCAGGCCCAGCCCGTTGCGGCGAGCCGCGGCGGCGGTTGCCCTGGCGGCTCTGGTCGCAGCTCTGAGCTACTTGGCAGTCTCGGCGATCCAACGCTGGGATGTTCTACTGGCCAGCGTGATCTCGCTCGGAGTCGCCGTTGTCGCCGCGTGGTACATCCTGTCCCGACGTGGGGCGGCCCGTGCCGTTGCGGCCGGTGTCGCGGCGCTTGCGCTGGTTGTATTCGCGGTGGTGGTCATCGTTAGCGAGAGCCTTATCGTGCTCGCGGTCGGGCTTGGGCTCGCCGCGGTGTCGATCGCCGCGGCGAGCTACGCGCTGAGTTCGCCCGCGGCAGCCAGAGCTATCGAGCGGGCGCCGAGTCCGCGTCACCCGGTTCTGTTGATGAACCTCAAATCCGGTGGGGGCAAGGCCGAGCGGTTCGGGCTGGTCGACCTGTGTCGGCAGCATGGCATCGAGCCGATTGTCCTGCATCCAGGTGACGACCTGCGCCAGCTGGCCGAGGACGCGGTCGCGGGCGGCGCCGACCTGCTCGGCATGGCTGGCGGCGACGGGTCGCAGGCACTCGTCGCCTCGGTCGCGAGCCGGCACAACATCCCGTTCGTCGTCGTCCCCGCCGGGACTCGCAACCACTTCGCGCTGGACCTGGGTATCGACCGCGACGACGTCCCTGGCGCACTGGACGCGTACCAGGACGGTGTCGACGCGACGGTCGATCTCGCTGAGGTCAACGGACGCGTATTCGTCAACAATGCGTCGATGGGCGTGTACGCCGCGATCGTCCAGTCGGCGGACTACCGGGACGCCAAAATGCAGACGGCGGCCGCTATGCTGCCCGCGCTGCTGGGGCCGGAGGCGATGCCGCTCGACCTGCGCTTCACACGGCCGTCGGGCGAAGAGGTGACCACCGCCCAGCTGCTGCTCGTGTCGAACAATCCGTATGACCTTGCCCACCTGCGCGGCGGAGGCACCCGCGAGCGCATCGACCGCGGCGTACTCGGGATCGCGTTTGTACGAGTCGACACCGCTGCGGAGGCCAAGAAGCTCGCCGCGCTGGAAGCCGCCGGCCGCGCTCGGCACTTTCCGAGCTGGAATGAGTGGACAGCGTCGGAGTTCGAGGTGCGCTCCGCCGAGCCAGTGGAGATCGGCGTCGACGGAGAGGCCCTGAAACTCCAGCCACCGCTGCACTTCATCATCCGACCTAGTGCGCTCACGGTCAGGCTGCCACGCACAGCACCAGGGCGATCGCCCGCCGCGCGCACGGTACGAGTCACGGCCAGGCCGACGGTGACTGCGCTATGGCACACTGTCCTCGGCCGTCCAATGGGAGCCGGATGATCAGCCCGATTCCTCCTGAACCGGTCGAGGAACGGCTGGCCGACCGGCTCAGTGCCCGGACCCGCGCCCGGCCGTCACGGGCGGTCTGGCTGCTTCGCCGGCTCGGCCGCGTCGACCGTGCCGCGTACCGCGCCGTGGCAGAGATATCTACACCGCTGCTGGACGGTCCGCTACGCCAGGTGTCCCATTTCGCCAACTTCTCCAAGCCGTGGTTCCTGGTCGCGGGAGTGCTCGCTCTGTTCGGCGGAGCCCGGGGACGCCGGGCCGCCCTCACCGGGGTGGCCGCGATCGGGCTCACGTCGTTCGTGGTCAACCAACCGATGAAGCTGGCCGGCGAGCGTCGCCGCCCGGACCGTACGACCCTGGGCGTCCCCGAGAGCCGCTGGGTGCGGATGCCGTCGTCGACCTCGTTCCCCTCCGGCCACTCGGGATCGGCAGCAGCGTTCGCCGTCTCGGTCGGGGACGTGCTACCCAGGCTCAGGCTGCCGCTGCGGGCGGCCGCCGCAGTCGTGATATTTTCTCGGGTCTACACCGGCGTCCACTACCCCGGTGATGTCGTCGTGGGTGCGGCGGTCGGCGCCCTGCTGGGACGGGCGACCTCGACGGTCGCTCGTCGAATCCGCATTCATCGAGTCTGAGGGCCGAGGTGTCAGCCGGCGGCCGCAGCGCGCCGTTGGCGTATGCGGCTCCACATGAGGTCGAGGATGATCGCCAGGCAAAGTATGGCAATGATCGCGACGAACGTCACGGGCTCAGTTCGTAGCGTCTGCACCCCGAACACGAGGAGCACCACGACTGTGAGCAGGATGCCAGTGATCAGCACTGAGGCCCGCGACCCCGTTTCTGCTCTGAGGCGGTAGGCCGCGATCGAGGTGATGAGGAAGATGGCCAGTGCGACGGCACTGCCCAAAGAGGCGATTGCGCTCAGGTTGACGAAGTACACGAGGCCCAGCACCGCGACGACCGAGATCACCAGGCCACGTGTCCCGCCGACCCTGGCGAGCTGGCCGAAGACCGGCGGAAATGTACCGGACTCGGCGAGCTTTGCGGTGGATCCCGCGGCGGCGTAGATATTGGCGTTGACCGAGGACGAAGTAGCCAGCAGCGCGGCAATCGCCATCATGACGAAGCCGGCCTCACCGAGCGCTGGCTTCGCCGCCTGGGCCAGAGCCGTGTCACCGTTGGCGAGCACCTCCTCGACGGTGAGCGTTCCGAAGACGCCCACTGAAACCAGCACGTATAAGGCTGTGGTAATGCCGAGTGCGAGGTACATGGCGCGCGGCAGGTTCCGGGCCGGATCCGGCAGGTCGCCGCCGGTAAAGCTGATCACAGCGAAGCCGAGGTAAGCGAAGAAAGTCAGCGCAACGCTGGAGATCACATCCACTGCCGGCGGGTAGGTCGACGGGGCCAGCAGCTGTGGGTTGATCTGCGCGAGTGTCACAACGATGAAGATCGCGAACACTGCCAGCAGGACTACCACAATGGCCGACTGGACCCGGTCGATGAACCTGGCTCCGGCAATGTTGATCGCCGCCACCGCAAGCACGACCGCCGTAGCCAGCACCTTGCTCCATCCCGGCGACGAAGACTCCCCGAAGAATAGGGCCGAGGCGTAGTTGCCGAACGACACCGACACCATGCCGGTGACGATCAGCGCCGCAAAATACAGCAGCCAGGACGTGATGGCAGTGACATGCCCCTTGCCGAAGCCCTGAATCAGGAATGTGACGATGCCTCCCGAGGAGGGGTACCGAGCGCCGAGCTTTGCGACCGCGTATCCCTGCAACGTTGCCACGGTGCCAGCGATGAGGAACGAAAGCCACACCGCCGCGCCGGCCACCGCCCCCGCTTCGCCGAGAAGGGCGAAGATACCGGCTCCGACCATGGAGCCGACGCCGAGAAAGACTGCGCCCCGCACGGTCATCCCACCTGAACCTTGCCGGGCGGGATCCACTGTATTGCTGGCATCAGGAGCGCTACTCATTCACACTCCTCGTTCTCCTAGCCTGCAATCGATGGTATGGCGACTCCGAATATCGCGCATCACCCGCAACGGGCTAGATCAGAACGCCTTTCGGGACGGGCTCACCAACCGACGCAGCGCCGGCTCCGGATGCTCGGCCGGCTCTTGATCGGCTTGCTGGGTCGCTGAATACCGTTTCGCCAATGGTTGCGCGGTCAGTCCGTGGAACACAACGCTGAGCAGGACGGTCAAACCAATCGTCGCGACCACCTCGTCGATCGGCCCGGGTACGCCGTGAAGATCTTCCAGCGCCAACAATGCGAAAACAATTGAGGCCAGTCCCCGCGGTCCGAACCAGCCAATGAAGAACACCGTGGGCCAGTCCAGCCGTGCGCCCAGCAGTGAGATTGCCACCGGGAGCATGCGGATCACGGTCAGGCTCAGCAAGGCGTAAAGGAGGATTTGCCAGCTCCAGCTCTCGGCGATCGTCGGAACACCGAGGGCTCCGAAAAGCAGCCAGCAGATCATCGATGCTAGACCGCAGGTCTGCTCGACGTAGTAAACCTCCCTCTCCTCTCCCCGGCCAGCGAAAGCGCCGAATGCGCTTCCTGCCGCGAAGGCGGCGACGAAACCATTTGCATCTGCCAGCGTCGCGCAAAGGTAAGCGAGCAGTGCGAGTGCCAGGACGGATGGGCCCGCGAACTCCTCCGAACCCAGGCCTCGGCGACCGGCAGAACGCAGCAGCATGCCACCCAAGGCACCCAGCACCGCACCTGTCAGCGCGCCCAAAACCAAACCGGTCAAGCCATGCCCGAGCCCTTCGTGCCCAACACCGACCCGGGCGGCGATTGCGGCAATTGCGACCGTGACGATGGGCGTGGCGATTCCATCATTGAGTCCGCTCTCCACGTTGAGTGTCTGCCTCACTCGATAAGGAACGCGCCGATCCGACATGACCGCCGAGCCAAGAGCCGCGTCGGTCGGGGCCAGTGCGGCGCCCACAAGCAGCGCATACCACGCGCTGAGACCCAGGATGGTGACGGCGGCGGCCGTTCCCAATGCGGTCGTCAGCGGCAAACCTATGGCAAGGAGCCGGACGTAGTACCGCAGATCCTCGCGCAGGTTGGAGAATCGTACGCGGCTGGCGTCTGCGAATAGCACCCAGACAAGCGTGACCTCGGCGATGATCTTGGTCGTATGGGGATCCGGCTGGAGGTCGATCAGTCTAAGGCCCTCGGCCATGAGAAGGCCGATCGCGACGAAGAAAATTGGCGTCGAGATGACTGCCGCTCGCGCGGAAATGACTCCCCACGCAAATATCGCCGCGACTCCGAGCAACAGCGCGCCGATGTCCATGGAGTCATTTCACACGTTTTCACCAACGATGTGGGTCGCGACGCGCATCGCTGCCACGACGGCTAGGCTCCGGTCAGGAAACCGCCCCGATTCTGCTGCCGTCGGCTGGCGGTTCGGGCCGAGAGGAGCAACGGATGCCATCGGATCGCGACGAGCGGATAGCCGATTTCGTCGAACCACTCCGCGTCAAGCCAGGTTCAAAGGTGTCGCTTGCGAAGGATTTCGACCCCGCGTTCAAGCGCGGCCTCGCCTCCAAGAAACAGGGCAAGGAGTTGCTGGCGCGAGGCATTGACTTGCTCGCTGAATATCAGTCACGGCTCTACGCCCAGGACACGCACGGCGTACTCATCGTGCTCCAGGCGCTCGACGCCGCCGGGAAGGACGGGACTATTCGGCACGTCATGAGCGGCGTCAATCCCCAAGGCGTGTCGGTGCACAGCTTCAAGGTTCCATCGAGCGAGGAACTTGATCACGACTATTTCTGGCGGTTCGCACAACGGTTGCCCGGGCGCGGCGAGATCGGGATCTTCAATCGGTCCTACTACGAGGAGGTGCTCGTCGTTCGCGTACACCCGGAATTGTTAGAGCACCAAAAGCTCCCGAAGGACAGCCGGGGGCCGGGAGTGTGGAAGCGCCGCTTCCGGGAGATCAACGACTGGGAGCGCAGCCTCACCGACAACGGGATCAAGGTGATCAAGTTGTTCTTGAACCTGTCGAAAGAGGAGCAGCGCACTCGCTTCCTGCGGCGTATCGATCTCCCCGATCACAATTGGAAGTTCTCCTCAGCCGACGTACGAGAGCGTGAGTATTGGGACGACTACCAAGAGGCCTTCTCCCAGATGCTGACGCATACGAGCACCGACTGGGCTCCGTGGTATGTGATTCCAGCCGACCGCAAGTGGTATGCGCGGATCGCCGCCGGAGCGGTGATCGCCAACACCTTGATCGACATCGACCCCCGTTATCCAACGATCGACAAGGGAGCTCACGAGGCGTTGCAGGAAATCAAGAGGACTCTCGAGGCACAGGCACCACCGGGTGCTGCAGCGGATCCATTTGCTGACACTGACGGCGAGAACGAGAAGTCCTGATGACGACGACAGACAGTGCAAGCACTCGGCCAGCGCCTGCCGAGCAGCGCTGGTACGCGCTCGAGCCGGCAGATGTTGCCACCAGGCTTGGTGTCAACGTGGACTCGGGCCTATCCGCGGCGGAGGCCGCCGAGCGCCTCAAACGCGACGGCCCGAATGCGCTTCCCGAGGAGAAGCCGCCATCCAGGCTTCGCCGTCTGCTCGGCCAGTACACGAGCTACATGCAGATCATCCTCCTGGCGGCGGCGGTGGTTTCACTGGTGATCAAGCAGTGGAGCACCGCGATCGTGCTGTTCGTGCTCAGCTTGATCAACGCGATCACCGGCCTGCGTCAAGAGGGCAAGGCCGAGAGCGCCATGAATGCGCTGAAGTCGATGATGGAGGCGACCGCCAGGATCCGGCGCGACGGGGTTGAAGCAGAGATCCCCGCGGAGCAGCTGGTGGTCGGTGACGTGGTCTTGATCGCGGCGGGGGACGAGGTTCCGGCCGACGGGCGGATCGTCTCCTCGAGCTCATTGCAGATCGATGAGTCTGCCCTGACCGGCGAGAGTGTTCCGGCGGCCAAGGACGCCGAGACCTTGTCTGATAGTGATCTTGGCGCCGGCGATCAAGAGAACATGGCGTTCATGCACACCCCAGTGACTCACGGCAGTGGCGTCATGATCGTGACCAGCGTTGGGGGCCAAACAGAGGTGGGCAAGATCGCCGGCATGCTGTCGGCGACGGCGGTAGAGGAGACCCCTCTCACTAAGCAGATGAACACCCTGACGCTGTGGATCGTCGGGGCGGCCGGCATAACCATGATCATCATGTTCGCGCTCGGGCTCTATCGCGGGCAGTCGTGGACCATGCTCTTCACCACAGCCGTCGCGCTTGCCATCGCGGCGATCCCGCTAGCTCTTCCGATGGTTGTCCAGGTAGTGCTTTCGCTCGGCAGTGTCGAGCTGGCCAAGCAGAAAGCCATCGTCAAGGACCTGCCGTCCGTCGAGACGCTCGGCTTCACGTCGGCGATCAACTCGGACAAAACGGGAACGCTGACGATGAACCAGATGACCGCCGTCGAGGTGCTCGATCCGACTGATCGCTACACCATCACCGGCAGCGGCTACAGCCTGGAGGGAAAGATCAGCCATCCCGCCGGCAAGACCGACACCCTCGACGCCGCCATCCTGCCCTACGTCGTCGCGAGCGACACGAAGCTCGTCGACGGCAAGGTCGTCGGGGACCCGACCGAGGGAGCGTTGCTCGTCCTTGCCTACAAGGCCGGGATGGACATCGAAGAGACCCGGGAACAACTGCCGCGGCTGGCGACACTCCCGTTCGATCCCACGTACAAACTGATGGCGACCTTCAACCAGACCACCGACGCATCGGGACAGCCGGTCGTACGCTGCTTCGTCAAGGGTGCCGCGCCTGCGGTCATGGGCCGGGTGACCACAGCCCTCGCAGGGGGAAGAGCATCCCCTGGACCGATGACCTCAAGCAACGCGCCCAAGCGAACGTCGCCCGGATGGGCGAAGCGGGTCTTCGCGTGATGGCTGGTGCGTTCCGCGACCTAGACCCTGCGCAGTTTGATCCGGACGGCGATCTGCTGGGCTACGTTCACGATCTCGAGATGACCAGCCTGGTCGCCATGGTTGACCCGCCCCGAGAGGAGTCGAAGGCCGCGGTCGCGAACGCTCAGCGGGCCCACATCCGCGTTCGGATGGTCACCGGCGATGACGTGGTCACCGGTGCCGCGATCGCCAAGCAACTCGGCATCGACGGTGAAGCGATGCTCGGGGCAGACTTCGCTGCCCTCTCCGATCAAGAGCGGCACGATCGGATCGACTCGATCGGCGTCGTCGGCCGCGTCGCACCCGAGCACAAGGTGCTGCTCGCACAGACCCTCAAGGACAATGGTCATGTCGTAGCCATGACTGGCGACGGCGTTAACGATGCGCCGGCAATCAAGGCGGCAGATATCGGCGTCGCCATGGGTAGCGGCACCGAGGTTGCCAAGAATGCCGGTCGGATGATTCTCTCCGACGACAACTTCGCGACGATCGTGTACGCGGTCGAACAGGGGCGCAAGCTCTACGACAACCTCAACAAGTTCATTCGCTTCGTGCTGCTGGAACTGGTCGCGTTCGTCCTGACCTTCCTCGGCGCCACGCTGCTCAATCTTGCAGCCGGCCAGCCATTCACGCCGGCGCAGATTCTCTGGATCAATTTCCTCGTCAATGCACCCTTCGGTGTCGCACTCGGCTTCGACGAGGAAACACCTGGTCTGATGGCTCGTCGACCCCGTCCGCGAGGCGAGTCGATTCTTACCAAACCCATGATGATCACCTGTGGTCTCGGTGGCCTCTACGTGGCCGTCGCCAACATTTTGTTGATCTTGCTCGGCAAGAACTACTACGGCAGTGTCGAGGTCGGACAGTCCATCGGCCTGGTTGCCTTTTCGCTGATGCTTGTCGTCGCAGCCTTCGAGTCTCGCAGGGAAAGGGGGACGGTGTTCAGTGTCGAGACCTTCAACAGTCCGAGAATGAACAAGACCGCTGTTGTCGAAATCGCCCTTGCCTACCTGATTACCCAAGCGGACTTCTTGAACAAGCTGCTTGGCACGACGAGCCTGACCTTTGCGCAGTGGGCCTTGGGCTTACTCGCGGCCGTTGGGTTATTGCTGCTCTGGGAGCTCGGAAAGCTGATCGCGCGCCGCAGTGGGGCAGCGGAACGGGCAGCCGCCCGCTAGCCCCGGTCTTTCATAACAGTCGGCGTCGCTGTTGATCTTGAGGCGTGCGGTCTGCCGTTCGTGGGGTGTGTGCGTTGGCTGTAACCGCTGACGCTCTGGGGGCGGGCGGCGCGAACTTGGTCGCGTCGGCGACAGCAGCGACGAACCGGTGCTCGAAGGCGAGTGCGCGAGGTAGCCAATAGCCACCCTGGCTGATGCCGTACGCCAACAAAGCTTCGGCGTCGACGTCAGGCCAGGCGACCAGCAGGTCAACGACGGGAGTGAGTACGACCTCCCAGTCGTGCCGGAACGGGATCTTGCGTTCGAACAGCAGACTCTGCTGACCGCGACCGTCGAAGACAAAGACGTTCCAGCCCCGTTCGAGGCGGCCCTTGATCCGATCGAGCCATGTGCGGCGTGGCCGAGGATCGTCTTGGCGACACAGTCGAAGTCGTCGGAGGCAAAGAGAGCCGGCGGGTCGAGGTGGGAGCCGTGGTCTTTGCGGTGGCGTTGTTCATGTCCACCACTCTCGCGGTAGTCGCGAGGAGCTCGAATGTGCAATCGCTCGGATCTGAGCTGCGCGGGTCGGACAGTTAGTTGCACCAACCCGGGCTGCGGCCAACATTCTTGACATAGCGCGCTGCGACCCAGCGATGGTCGGTCGAGAAGTACCAGAGGTCGTTGCCGCTCACGGGCTGCCCTTCGAGCTTGCAGATGATGTTCACGCCGGCCCCGTTTGCCAGGGAGCCGACCTGAGCAGAAGCTGTGGTGGGAGCCGCCCGCGTCTTCACTGCAGCTGTAGCTCGCCCGACGAAGCGCTCGGTGCTTCCGCACCAGCGTGGCGGAGTTCCGATGTTTTGTACGTAGCGAGCCGCAACCCACTCGTTCAGCGTCGGCGGCAGCGAATACCAGGAATCATTGCCGTTCACACTGCTTCCGCGGACCTTACAAATGATCTCGATCTGCTGCCCGTTGTTTAACCTGCCCTCGGTGGTGGAGGCGGTAGTCGGCAAATGCCGGACCGTCAGCCCCCCGTTGGCCGTTACCTTTCCCACGTACGTCGACTGAGCGTAGGCGGGCGCCGCGGTCAGCAGGCTCGCGGTGACAAGAGCGCCGGTGACGACCACCGTCTTTAACCGAACCATGAGACGAGCCTCCTCGTCTTCGAATCCGCCGCTTCCTGACAAACCTCGTTCCAAACGCTCCCAACAAAAAGGAGAATCCGGAACTCGGAAAAATACCGACCCCCAGATTGCCTACAGGCGGCCCAGCGCCATCGACCGCCCACTCATCCTCGAATGCCGAGCCTCACTCAGGGCGTGCAACCGTCCTGCTGCTCCACGAAGCTATGCCTCAGCGTTCAGGCCTACGGAAGCCACGTACCGCTCGGACTTCACCGAATTTCGGATAGTGCGACGTGTCGAGCATTTCGTCTGCGCGAAACTCGAACAAGTCCACCATCAGTTGCATCGGGTAGTCGATGTCTTGGTCAACGGTGCGAACAAGCCGATCATCGACGAAGAACCGGACCTGATCGGGAGCCCACTCCGCCGAGTAGGTATGCCACGCGCTTGCGTCGATATCGAGCGAGACGCGGGCCATGTCGTCTTGCAGGCGCGGGTCGTGATGGGCTTTCACGCCGATACTCAGTTCAGAGGTTGTCGTCCCGATGGAGTCACCGAAGAGCTCGATGATGCAAATCTCACCAGAGTCGTCAGGTGCGCTCGCTTCAAACCCAACCAGCCAGAAGGCCAGCATCGTCGTCGGATCGATAGTCGAACGCAGCTCAGCCTCGACGAGCCCATATCGCGGCGTGTACAGCCGACGATCGGGTTGTGGACTGACGACACGTAACTCCTCGACGTGACGATGCTGGCCGAACGCCGATCCAAGCACTCCTGACCATGAACCGGTCTGTAGGTTGGAGACCCGGAGCCCACTATCGGCTTCTCGCCATGCTGGCTGGTCGGCATCAATGCGGAGACGCAGCGCGCCGTCGACGAAGTCGTAACGAGCGCGCGATCGTTCAGGGCTCGTCCAGTGCGGCAGATAGTGCGGAATCCAACGCGCTGGGTCCAGCCGCTTCGAGGTGAATGCCTCTTCGAACTCGAGGACGAGCCTGCTTCGATCGAGTTCCATTCGCCAATCATCCGCTCAACATGCCGCTCGAGATCGCGCCCACCGCGTCGGTGCGGCCCGAGCCCCGGCATTGCGATGACAGATGCAGTGAGAACCTCTCTAACGTCAGTAGGTCACCAGGCGGCTCCTGTAGCGGGCCGCCAGGTGCGTGCGTAGCACTTTGGGTATCGTGACGTGCCCCGGGTTGCCGGCGCTGATGTAGCGCTCGTGTGGGTGCGCGTCGAGGTGGTTGAGCCAGTAGGTTCCGGTCAGCGGCGTTCGGCCGCCGTGCCACGATGTCCCGCGGATGCGGGAAACAGCGTGCGGGTCGAAGTCGGCGTCGAACGGTGACCTGCTGGGGTTGGCGCCGACCAGCAGCGTGATGGCGAACGCGTACGACGTTCCCCGCCAGGAACCGGTCCGGGCGAGCCGGGAGCGGCGCGGGGCCACGCCGAACGGCAAGGCCATGGTGCTCAGGTCGGCGTTGGGCGCGAGTCTGGCGACCAGCCGTTGCAATTGCACGAACTGTTCCGCCACGCCCGCGTCAGACAAGGTGGCGAGATTGGCGTGGTCAAAGGTGTGGTTGCCGAGCTGAAATCCTAGCTCCAGAAGTGCCCGCAGACTCCGTCTCTGCAGCCGCTCCGACCGTAGCCCGAAGGGCGCCCGGTTGATGTAGAAGGTAGCCCTCGGCTGGGCGCCTGGCACCTTGGCACACTCCGCGGCCAGGATGCCGGCCGCGCAGCCGGGATCGAGCCGACCATCGGCGCGGAGCGCGAATTGCCCGGGCGAGCCGTCGTCGAAGGTAAGCACTACAGGGGTCGTCCCGGCCGGCACATCCACCCGCCCGCGGGCGAGGTCACGGGCGTTGATCGGGCGGTACCCAGAGTGCAGCAGCCGTCGGACCTGTGCTCGGAACGCCCCCGGGGTCATGTCGTACTCTCCAGGCTTGCTCGTCAGCCGGTGGTACATCATCACCGGAACCGTTCCCAGCTCGTTCGCCTGCACTTTGGCGGGGTCCGGCGGCTTGCGCTGCGGCGACGGCGACCTTGGTGTCGCCGCGGGGACCGGTGTGGTCGTGCCGGTACGCGCTGCCAGCGTTGGCGAGGAGGTGGACGCGGCCGGCGGTGGGCCGCCGGCGTTGGCAGCGCAGCCATCGGCGAGTGCGGCCAGGCTCGCGGCCGCGCCCAGCAGCAGAGCGCGGCGTGTCAGCGGCAGGTCGTACACAAGTCCTCCTCGTTGGCCTCAGAGGGCATCCAACACGACCGCGGTGCAGGATCGTGGTCTCCAACACAGACCTTGGTGAACTAGCTCAAGCCAGAGAGGATCAACATGGCACGCGAGATCTCGCTCATGATCGTAGGCGCCGGCGACCGCGGGCAGTTGTACGCCGATCTTGCCGACCGCGATCCTCGTGTTCGTATCGCCGCCGTGGCTGACCCCGACGAACGACGCCGGACCACTCTCGCAGAGCGGCACGCCGTGCCATCGACCCACCAGTATTCGGATTGGCGAGAGGTCATCGAGCAACCCCGGATCGCCGACGCAGCCGTGATCGCGACGCTCGACCGGCTGCATCATGAACCGGCCCTGGCGCTGGCCGAACAGGGCTACCACTTGCTGCTTGAGAAGCCGATGGCAGTGACGCCCGATCTTTGCCGCTCAATTGTCGAAGCGGCGCGGGCGGCTCGGGTCACACTCGCCGTGTGCCACGTCCTTCGCTACACCCCGTACACCCAGATGCTGCGGCGACTCCTCGACTCGGGCGTCATCGGCCAGATCGTGTCAGTGCAGCATCTCGAGCCGGTCGGCTGGTGGCATCAGGCGCACTCCTTCGTACGCGGCAACTGGCGGCGCACCGACGAGTCGACGTTTATGTTGATGGCCAAGAGCGTGCATGACATCGACTGGCTCAACCATTTAGTTGGCCGTCCGCCGCGTCGGGTGTCCTCGTTCGGTGGCCTCCACCACTTTCGTCCCGAGCAACGCCCCTCCGGTGCAGGTGAGCGTTGCATCGACTGCGCCATCGAGCCTGATTGTCCGTACTCAGCGAAGAGGATTTATCTGGGCTGCTTGGGTAACCCCGCTGCCGAGCGGTGGCCGTTGCAGCCTGTCACTTCCGCCCGCACAAAAGAAGGTGTGCTGGACGCGCTGCGGACAGGTCCCTACGGTCGCTGCGTCTACCGCTGCGACAACGACGTGGTTGATCACCAGGTGGTCAACCTCGAGTACGAGGGCGGCGCGACCGCGTCGTTCACGATGACTGCCTTCACCGACTTCGCCTTCCGTCAGACGAAGATATTCGGCACGCATGGATGCCTCGAGGGCGACGGCCGCGAAGTGGAGGTGCTGAACTTCCGCACCGGGGAACGCGAGCGGCGGCTCATCGAAGGCTCCAGCGAGCATGACCCGCACGCCGGCGGCGACACTGGCCTCGTTCGGGCCTTCATTGAGGCCCTCGTCTCTGGCCGGCCCGAGGACCATCTCACAACCCCTGAGGAGAGCCTGGCCTCACACCTCGTGACCTGGGCTGCCGAAGAAGCTCGGCTCACCTCCACGGTCGTCGACCTCAGCTGACCATCCGATTGAGGCTGGGACCCGCAGCGGTAGGTGCCGCGGTTCTGCACCTCGAGGTACTGCTCAGCTCCGGTGGCCGGTGGATCGACTCAGATACACCGCCGAGGCGCGCCGCGATGGCAGCTTCCCGGAATTGCTTGACCGCACGAGCCGGTTCGAGCAGTCGGCCACCTTCGAGGACGTGGCCAACTCGCAGCGCTGCGCTTGAGACCTTGGATCTGTGATCATTGGCATACGTGCTACATGGTGTCGCGCGTCTGCCTCTGTTTTGAGCTGATAATGGGGCAAATGCGCCACGAACTCTATCGAGATGCCGATCATGCGGCTACAGTTCGCGTTGTGCCTGCGTTTCGGATCAAGGAGGCCGCCCAGCTCCTTGGGGTGAGCGACGACACCGTCCGGCGCTGGGCCGAGGTTGGGCGGATTACGACGTCCACCGACCTGTCGGGTCGGCAGGTGATCGAGGGCGCAGTGCTCGCTCGCTTTGCTGAAGAAGTCGCCGAAGCCAGCGAGGATCCTGCTAGCCAGGTCGTCGTTGCGGAGTCCATGCGCAACCGATTCACCGGCTTGGTAACGCGCGTCGTGCGGGACACGGTGATGGCGCAGGTGGAGATTCAGGCCGGGCCACACCGATTCGTGTCACTGCTCAGCCGCGAGGCTGCTGACGACCTGGGGCTGGAGCCCGGGGTGCTGGTTGTGGCAGCTGTGAAGGCGACCAACGTCTCGGTGGAGATACCGAGGAACCGCAGACCTCGCTGACAGCGAGCCAACACCAAGGAGTTCTCATGCGACGATTCGCAGTCACGCTTCTCACGGCTTCCGTGATCGCCGTCGGTCTCGCCGGGTGCGGGTCCAGCCAGAACAGCGGCACGAGCTCCGCGTCCAGCGCGTCGGCCGGCGAGAGTAGCTCGGCTGCGCTGTCGGGCAACATCACAGTGTTTGCGGCCGCTTCGCTGACCGAGTCGTTCACCGAGATCGGCAAGCAATTTGAGGCCGCCAACCCCGGGACGAAGGTCACGTTCAGTTTCGGGGCCAGCTCCGCTCTGGCGGAGCAGATCAACGCTGGTGCGCCCGCCGACGTGTTCGCTTCAGCGAGCCCGAAGAACATGGACCAGGTCGTTAGCGCCGGCGGCGCGTCCGGCTCGAAGGTATTCGCGACCAACAAGATGGAGATCGCCACCCCGCCCAGCAACCCGGCCCACGTCGCCTCGGTTAACGACCTGGCAAAGTCATCGGTCAAGACGGCGCTGTGCCAGCCGCAGGTGCCGTGCGGTTCGGTCGCGCAGCAGGTCTTCACCAATGCCAAGATCACTGTCAAGCCGGTCACTCTCGAGCCCGACGTGAAGTCTGTCCTGAGCAAGGTGCAACTCGGTGAGGTAGACGCTGGAATGGTCTATGTGACCGACGTGAAGGCCGCGGGTGACAAGGTCAAGGGCGTAGAGATCGCCGACGATGTCAACGCCTCCACCGATTACCCGATCGCCGCTCTCACCAAGAGCGGCAACGCGGCAGTAGCGTCGGCCTTCGTGGAAATGGTGCTCTCGCCGGCCGGGCAGAGTGTGCTGACCACCGCAGGGTTCCAGGCACCCTAAACCTGGTACAAGTGCGGATCTGATGGCGAGCACGCTGGCGACACCGTCGCGGTTGAGCCAGCGGGAGCGCCAGCGGCGAGCTACCAAGGGTGGCGGTTCGCGGTCGGTGCCGGTGCCATTGCTGGCACCAGCACTCGTCTGCGTTGCGTTCCTGGTGCTGCCGCTGGCTGGGCTCATCGTGCGGGCCCCGTGGGGAAACCTCTGGTCGATCTTGCAGGGCTCGGATGCATCACAAGCACTGCGACTTTCGCTATGGACCTCGACCGTTGCGACGGGCGTGTCACTGGTCATTGGTGTCCCGCTGGCCTGGGTGCTGGCCCGGACCGATTTTCCTGGGCTGCGATTCCTGCGGGCGTTGGTCACACTGCCGCTTGTGCTGCCGCCGGTGGTCGGCGGGGTAGCGCTGCTGCTGGCCTTTGGGCGTAGGGGATTTGTCGGGCGATACCTCAACGAATGGTTCGGCATCACGATCCCGTTCAGCCCGGCCGCGGTCATCATGGCCGAGACGTTCGTGGCGATGCCGTTCCTGATCATCACCGTGGAGGGGGCGCTCCGGTCGGCCGACTTGGGGTTCGAGGAGGCAGCCGCCACCCTAGGCGCGGGCAGGATGACCGTGTTCCGCCGCATCACCGTCCCGCTCGTCGCACCGTCATTGGCGGCCGGCGCAGTGCTGTGTTGGGCGCGGGCCCTCGGTGAGTTCGGCGCCACGATTACCTTCGCCGGGAGCTTCCCCGGACGTACGCAGACCATGCCAATTGCCGTCTATTACGCGCTCGAAACCGACCCAGACGCCGCCATTGTGCTCAGCCTCGTACTCCTGCTGGTGTCGGTCACTGTGCTCGTGACGATGCGGGACAAGTGGCTACGCGGCGGCTCGACTCAGTGACCTCCGGGACCGGACAAGGGCTCGCAGTCGACGCCGAGGTGAGCCGCGGCGAATTCACGCTGCGGGTCAACCTGGCCGCGGCCCCCGGCGAGGTCCTTGGGATCCTCGGGCCGAACGGCTCCGGCAAATCCACCCTGCTCAACGCGGTCGCCGGGTTGATGCCTGTATCGCGCGGTCAAATTCTCCTCGACGGTCAGGTGGTCGACGACGCCGCCACCGGCAAGTTCCTGGAAGCGGCTGAGCGCCCGGTCGGATTCGTGTTCCAGAACTACCGGCTCTTTCCCCACATGAGCGTGCTCGACAACGTCGCTTTTGCCCCTCGGGCCCGCGGCATCAACCGGCACGAAGCCCGTGCGACCGCATCGGGTTGGCTTGCGCGGCTGGGCCTGGAGCCGTTCGCCGGCCGGCGGCCGGGCGACCTGTCCGGAGGACAGGCCCAGCGAGTGGCGCTGGCGCGGGCCCTGGCCGGAGACCCAGCGCTGCTACTGCTCGACGAGCCCTTGTCGGCGCTCGATGCACGGACGCGTCTCGATGTTCAGACCGAGCTCCGCCGCCACCTTTCCGACTTCGGTGGACCATGCCTCCTGGTCACCCACGATCCGCTGGAGGCGCTGGTGCTCGCCGACCGGCTCCTCGTGCTCGAGGACGGCGGCATCGTCCAAGAGGGCGCACCGGGAGCGGTCGCACGGCGGCCGGCAACGGAGTACGTCGCCAAACTGGTCGGGCTGAACCTCTACGCCGGAGACGTCGACGGGCCGAGAGTCAGACTGCGCGATGGTGGTTCGTTTGTCGTACCCGACCACGGCCAGCACGGCGAGGTGCTCGTCGCACTCCGCCCGTCGGCCGTGGTCGTCAGCATCGAGCAACCCCATACGAGCGCGCGTAACACCTGGCCGGCGACGATCGTCGGGCTCACATTGCTCACCGACCGCGTCCGGATCGAGATGGAGGGCGAACCGTCCGCCCTAGTGGATGTCACCCCGAGCGCCGTCTCCGAGCTCGAGCTAACCTCCGGCAGCAGGGTGTGGCTGACGACCAAGGCGACGGATCTGGAGGTTTACGGCGCCGGCGTTCCGACAGCTAATAGAAGTCTGTCCTCGCCCGACCGGTGAGTAGTAGGTGCGCGAAACCTCAATGAGGGCGCGGCCCGAGGGTCAGCTGTCGACGGCGAGGATGACGTCGGAGGCCTTGACGACGGCTGTCACAGCGCTTCCCTCGGCGATACCAAGCTCGTTCACCGCCTCGATCGTGACCGATGCGACGAGCCGGGTGCCGTTGGCGTCAAGCACTACGTTCGCGATGGCTTCCCCGCGGGTGATGCTGGTCACGCGGGCAGAGATCTGGTTTCGTGCGCTGATCTTCACGGAACACAGATGTTAGGCGACCGGCACGACCGAGCGGACATGGGGGTCTGCGCTATGGAGCACCGGTGATGTCCAGCAGATCGCGTGTTGATGTGGTCACGGCAACACGGTGATTCAAGATGAGTGGTTGGGCCGCGTGTGGAGACCAGACGGACGTCAGGAGTGGATCAAGGCTGACGATCTTCGCCCAGTAAAAGAGGGCGGATGGCCGCGTCGTGGGCCGACCGCCCACCATCGATGACGCAGTAAAGGCCATACAACTCGAGACCACGACGGCGTCTGGCCTGGTCATTGATCTTCATCGCGGATCACGATGGCTTTTCGATGGTGGTCTTGGGTTTGACCATTTTCATCATCCGTGGAAACGGGTAGATGACGACCAGGACTCCGATGGTGATGCCGACAAGGTTGTAGAACACCCGGGTCAGCACGTTCTCGCTGCCGGTTGTGAGGTCGTTCGCGGTGTACAGCAACAGGATTGTCGCGGTGTAGAACAGCGGCATCTTTCCGAGCGGGGTCAGTTTGAACAGTCCGTTAAGCACGGCGAACACGGCGCCGATCAGGACCACGATCGTCGGATCGGTGATGAACGCCAGGGCGATGGCCGCCATCGCAGCGCCGCCCAGGGTGCCAAAGAATCGTGCCCAGGCGCGCTTTTGCGACAGTTTCTCGTCATACCGCACTACATTGCCGACGGCGCTGGGGGCCCAGCCGATTTTGGCGAATCCGGCGATGTAGGAGATGGCCAGGGCCAGGGCGGTGCCGATGCCCATCCGAAGGCCTTGCTCGGCCAGTTCCCAGGTCTCCTGGTTCTCGTTCACCGGCGGCGGTGGTAGCGGTGTCCAGAATGGGAGCAGCGAGATGAGCGAGGACCAGCTCATGACGAAGGCGAACACCAGGAAGTTGGCGGACGCCTTTTCCGGTGAGCCGGTGTTGAGCCCGGCGGTGTAGATCATCACCAGGGTCAACGCGAGCGGTCCGCCGATCTTCCATCCGCTCAAGAAGCTCAGATTCAGGCAGACGAAGAAGGTGAAGATCACCGCGACCCAAGGGTAGGGGGCCACCGCCCCGCCAATCAGGTAGAACCCGAGCCCCAAGGCCACGATGAGGGAGCCCATCACGAAACGCGCGCCGATTCTCCTGGGCAGGAAGAGCGAGCTGACGAAGAAGGCGCCTTGGCCCAAGGCCACCAGGTAGGTGGTGCGGCCCAGCGCGGTGGCGACAATCATCGGCAGCAGGCACACCAGCGCTCGCAGCGCCTCGGTCCACATCAGTGGCAGCGCCCGCCATTTGGTGAGCAGGTCAGTCACGCCGATCCCCTTTCGTCTCGGCGACCTGCTGCGCCGGACCGCCAAGGTGGCACCGTGGGCCGGGCAAGCAATGTTCTCAGGGCTGCGCTCGCCCGGCTTCCCGGCACCGCGATGGATGACCTGTGGGGCGAGCCGCGGACCCGGTGCGTGAGCACCTCAGGGACCGCCACGGTATCACCTGGGCGGTCGGCGGCGCGGACCCGGTGGAGATCCTGTTGCTGACCGAGCAGCGGTCGTCACGACCTCGCTGGTGGTGTCCGCGTCCAGCGCCGTGATGATCCCGCGAGGCTGGGTGTTGCCGAGGCCGACCGCCAACCCCAAGGGCGTACGAATGTGGAGCCTGTACTGACCTCCCGGTCCCTGGACCCGAAAGGGAAGGGCAGGGCACGATGGGTGACGCGGTGGAAACCGGCTGTGAACGCGTTCGCGATCGCACCGTCGACGGTTGCAGTCACGCCCCGATGAACACAACCCGACCAGCCCAGATCAACCGTCCTCCGATAGACCCACTAGCCCGGTCTTTCATGAGGGGCTGCGAATCTCGATGGTCGTTGATCTTGGGCCTAGGAGGCTGAGTGCAATGAGTGCCACGAACAAGGACCTGACACGGGCCCAGCGTCAGCGGGGGATCACCCTCGGGCTACTGCGCGCATTGGGCATCAGTGCAGTCCTGATCGCCCTGTACTATCTCCTACCTCTGAATCAGCGGACGGGAATATCGCTGTTGCTGTCCTTGATCATTGGGCTGCTCGTTTTGGCTGCCATGACCGCCTACCACGTGTGGGCGATCCTGCGTGCCGCCCACCCCGGGGTCCGTGCGGTCGAGGCTCTCGCCACTACCGTCCTGCTCTTTCTCCTACTGTTCGCGGCCACCTACTTCCTCATGTCGCACACCAGCACCAGCAACTTCAACGTGCACGCATTGACCCGGACCGACTCGATCTACTTCACCGTGACTGTCTTTGCCACGGTCGGCTTCGGGGATATTGCCCCGGCCAGCCAAGTGGCTCGCCTGGTCGTCACGGCTCAGATGATCTTCAACCTGATCGTCCTCGGTCTCGGCGTTCGTCTTATTGTCGGAGCGGTCCAGCAGGCACGCCAAGACAAGCCGGACGGCAGAAACCGGAAATTAGCTCCTGACCGCGCATCTGCGTGATGCGGTGCCTGTCCCGACTTCGTGCAGGCGATGGCGATGGCGCAGGCGAACCCGGGTAGCAGTCCTTACAGCACCAAGCGCGGCAACTTGTTGAGATAGTCGCTCACGCTGTCGCTCCGGGCACTTCGGGTGACGACGGCGATGTCTGGCTCCATGTCAGATGCGGCGGCTGCGCCACTCGTGAGGACCGAATCAAACTCGTCGGACCGGTCGTCCAGGCCGACCGCATCGGTCGCGACCGCTCTAACATGTACGACGAGAAGTTCGGCACGACGCACATGTGCTTGATGCGTTGCCCATAGCAATGCTCTACGAGACGCTCGCGACCCGTTGACGCCGACGAGGACCACCTCGGTCTGCTCTGAGGTACCCATGTGGCGATTCTTGGACTCCCGGGACTGCTGGGGCAGGGCATTGTGACCAGCGAATTTGTGACTTTGGTCCGCAGCTGGGAACCGTCGAACTTTCACCGTCTACGTCACGTAGCGGTACACCCTTGGTGGCGTTTCCGAGTCAAGAAAATGCCGCTGCACCTGCTTTCCGATAGGTCAAGCAGCGTATTCCGCAAATGCTGGACCTCACTCAAGCTCAGGAGGAGGTTGGGTGGTGCTGATCTTGGAAAAGCTGGGCGGGAGATCCGCCGGCTCCTCTGGTCGAGCGGATGCCGATCAAGGTGATCCCTATGTGTTGAAGTGTTTGAGGAGATGCGCGGATGCATGATCAGCGCCCGTGGTGACCAAAGTCCCCTCGCAGCGTGCCTTTCCGCCGTGGAGGCGGGGAGCAGCCCGTCCGAGAGTGAAATAGAGCGCGAGATCTTCGAGGGAATCATCATGAGCACTGTCCCAAACATGCCGGCCACCGGCGAGATCGTCGTGGGCCTCGACAAGTCGGCCGCGGGGTGGCGGCCTGCGGCATCCGCGCGGTCGACAGGTCAGCCGTTGCGTGCTGTGCAGATATTCAGCTGTGGCCCCGAAGGACCCGAAGTTACGCAAGGGAAATTTGCATGACCGACTCGCCGCAGAAGCCACCAACGGATTCCTACTCGAGGACTCTGCGTGAGGTCGAGTGTTTCGAGCTGCTCGCAGTGGGAGTGGTTGGACGAATTGGGTTCGTGTCGCTCCGCCGGTCTACAGATACTTTCCCGTTAACTATCGTCTTGGCGCCGGTCATCGACTCTTCTTCAAGACGGCGCCACGCGGCGCGCTGGCCCAGCTGGCGGAGGCGGAAGCTGAGGTCGCCTTCGAAGTGGACTATCACGCAGCTGACTTCCAGATCGCCTGGAGCGTGCTGATGAACGGCACGATCAGCCGCCGACTCGATGCCGCGGCAACAGCATCGTACGCGGATCTCCGCTTGCAACCCGTCCCGTGGCCCGGGTCCGCCAGTTCGCTGCTCGTGTGCTTCGTGCCGCGGACGGTGTCAGGGCGGAGCCTCTTCCGTACCAGCCCTAGTTAAGGGTGGACCGGCGCGCCCTGCCGCCGGCTTCGATCGGGTCTATGAGCCGAGCCCGCTGGACCGAGCGAACAGGCAAGTGCCACGTAAAGGACCAAGGTCCTAGCTGCCCGGCGACGATTGGACATGTCGAGGTGGCCGACGCAGGAACACGATGGACTCAGATCACCGAACAAGGAGTCCCAACATGAGTCGCAGGGAAATTGTCGTTGGACTGGACGACTCGAGATCGGCCCGCAGCGCGCTGCGATGGGCGGCCGACTATGCGCGCCGCACGAGTTTGGCGCTGCGCGCGGTCCATGTATTGAGCTGGCCGTGGGGCGTGACTGCCCCAGGAAATCACAGCAAGGAGGCGATGCGGCACCCGTCCTTCGAGGAAGTCGACGCGATCTATCGCGCCAGCATCACTGCCGTTTTCGACGAGCTCGACCACCCCAGGCCGGACTGGTTGATCCAGTTTGCCCGCGGCGACGCCGGAGCTGTCTTGGTCCGACAGTCTCAGGACGCGTCGCTGCTGGTCATCGGGACACCAGAACATGTCGGACTGGGTCGCCTCATCGCGGGCTCGGTCGGACACTACTGCCTGAGCCACGCCACCTGCCCACTCGTGGCGGTTCCCGCTGCCTTTCAGCCCGTGCCCGACACTTCGGCGCAGGCAACATTCCAACCCATCGCGAATTGAGCCAGCGATGAGTACCGGCGTCGTCAAACAGCCGTCATCGCATTTCCGTGACATTCCACGGGAGGAATGCGAGGCCCTACTCGCCGCTCAGCGCACCGGCCGAGTGGCGTGGAACGCTCCCGACGGCCCGCAGGTCCTCCCTGTTACCTATGGTGTTTACGCCGGCGACATTGTGTTTCGTACCTCGCCGCACGGTGTGCTCGCGCAGCTGGACGACCCCACCGTCGTCGCTTTCGAAATCGACGATCTCGACCAAGCCCACAGATCCGGATGGAGCGTAGTGGCGCGGGGGCGGGCGCGGGGGATAGTGGCGCCACACGAGCTGGTCAGGCTATGGACCCAGCCCGGCATCGTGCCTTGGGCTCGGGGCATCAGAAACCTGTGGATTGGCATTTCGATCAGGACGATCAGCGGACGAAAGGTCAAGGCTCCGTTCGTCGACTAGTCCCCGGTGGATGAGCTTAGTAATCGGCATCCGGTGCTCGTTTACATGGAACAGCGTTGCTCGAGAAGTGGGGATCTTGCTCTTACTGCCGCCCTGCGGACTGGATCGGACGCTCTGCTCGGACGGGCTCAGCTGCGCGCGCTGTGGCTGAGACCGCCCCGCCGTCGACCCATCACACCAGAGAGGATGGTTGTGCCATGCCGCGGAAGCAACGATTGACCTGGACCGTGGTGCTTCGGCTCGCCGTGGTCGTCACAGGCTTCGCCAGCCTTGTCGTTCTCGGTGGCGCTACCGCTCTGTGGTTGGTCGAGGGTGAGCGGCCCGACAGCACCATCCGCTCCTGGGGTGACGCGCTGTGGTGGTCGCTCACCACCCTGACGACGGTCGGCTATGGCGACCACGTTCCCGTAACAACGACGGGTCGCCTGATTGCCGCCGGTGTCATGGTGGCGGGAGTGGCAGTCATCGGTGCCGTGGCGGCAATCGTCGCCCTAGCGGTGGCCCTTCGAATCGCTCGGGAGGAGGAGCTGGCATTCGAAGCTGCGGCGGAAATCCTGGAGCAGCGCCTCGACGTGCGCCTGGCTCGGATCGAGGCACAGCTGGCTAATTTAGATGCGCGCCTGCAAGAGAATCACAAGACCGCTAAGCCGTTGCTGTAGGTCTCGCGCGCTCCTGCGCCGGCTTGCTGGGTGACTCTTAGGGGTTCGGTGGCTGCCGCGACAAAGTCCAGTTCTTGATGTCGGCCAGATCTTCGAGATGCTCGATGACGTACCCCTCGTGCTCGTACAGATCTCCTCGCACACCAGCTGAGAAGATCTGCGGAGCCGCGCGGCGTGTGCGGGGAGTTGTGGATAGCGTCCATGGCTGGTGGAAGCGGGACACTCGATTTTTTACTGTCATATCGAACGGGGTGGTTGTGGTTCCCTGCTCGATGAATCCTCGAACGTGGAAGCGGTCGGTATCGGGTCTGCCGTGGATCAGCTGGTGCACGGCGCCAGGGAAGCCATGGAACGCGAAGACCACGTTCACCGAGTCGGTGAAGAGCTCACTGAACAGGACCTCGCTCATCCCATGCGGATGATCCTTGGGTCGGATCAGAGCCATGAGATCGACGACGTTGACTACACGTACGCGCAGCTGGGGGAGATGCTCTTGCAGCATTTGAGCGGCTGCCACGGTTTCCATGGTGACCACGTCGCCGGCGCAGGCAAGCACGATGTCGGGTTCGCGTGAGCCATCGTCGTTGCCCGCCCAGGTCCATATGCTGGCTCCTCGGGCGCAGTGCTCGATGGCCTGATCGATTGGTAGCCATTGGAGTTGAGGCTGCTTGTCGATGACGATCAAGTTCACATAGGACCGTGAGCGCAGGCAGTGGTCGGCGACGGCGAGCAAGCAGTTGGCGTCGGGTGGGAGGTAAACCCGGGAGACCTCGCCGCGATGGGTGATGACGATCTGGATGAGCCCGGGTCCTTGGTGTGAGAACCCGTTGTGATCGTTTCGCCAAGCAGTGGATGTCAGCAGCACGTTGAGGCTGGGGACCTTCGCCCGCCAGGAAGGCGAGATGCCTCTTCCAGCCACTTGCTGTGTTGGATGGTCTGGGAGGCGCTCACCATAGCGAATGCCTCGTATGTGGCGAATAGGCCATGTCGACCTGTCAGGGTGTACCCCTCCAGCCAGCCATGACAGCTGTGCTCTGACAACACGTCCATCACTCGTCCGGTCGACGAGATCTTGACATCATCAGGCGTAACGCGCTCCATGAAGGCCCGATCTGACACGTCGAAGACGCTGCCAAGCCGGTTGCTGTTCGTCTCGTCAGGACAGAAGAGCCGGAAGGTTCGTGGATTGCGTCGGTAGAGCTCGGCCAGGAGGTCGCCGAAGCGCCGCGTGGATCCGACCAGTTCGGTCCCCGGGTGGGTGACGGTGACGGCATAGCTCCGAAAGTCGGGCAGGTCGAGATCTCGGGTCAGCCTTCCGCCGTTGGCGTGGGCTGATGGGCTCAACCGGAGTGATCTCGGTGGATTGGCCGCCAACACAAGGTCGGTCGGGAACCCGCTCTCGTTGAATAGCTCCTCAGGGCGGTAGGAGCGAAGCCAGTTCTCCAGCAGCTGAAGATGTTCCGGGTTCTCGCGTACACCGGCCAGAGGCACCTGGTGCGAGCGCCAGGTGCCGGTCACCTTCACACCGTCGACTTCACTCGGTCCTGTCCAGCCTTTGGGGCTGCGCAAGATGATCATCGGCCAACGTGGTCGCCGATGATATTTGCGGCCAGATCTGGCCGACTCCTGGATGCCGGTGATGGTGCGATACGCGTGGCCCAACGCACCGGCGAACCGATGATGCATGCCGGGAAGGTCGTCACCGCTGACCTCGATGACTTCATAGCCATGACCCTCGAATAGCGAGCGCACCTCATCGGCTGGTTTGCGGCCGAGCACAGTTGGTCCGGCGATCTTGGCTCCGTTGAGATGCAAGACAGGCAGTACTGCACCATCGCGGGCAGGATTGAGGAACGAGATGCCCTTCCAGGATCCTTCTAGCGGCCCGGTCTCGGCTTCGCCGTCGCCGACCCCGCGACTACGAGCAGGTCGGGATTGTCCATCACGGCTCCGAATGCATCGACAAGCACGTATCCGAGCTCTCCGCCTTCGTGGATGGAGCCAGGCGTGGTTACCGAAACGTAGCTGGGTATCCCGCCCGGACTGGAGAACTGTCGGAAGAGGCGTTGCATGCCCGTACCGTCCTGGGTTACGGCGGGATAGATCTCGCTGTATGTTGCCTCCAGTCAGGCGGCCGTGACCAGCGCGGGCCCGCCGTGTCCCGGCCCGGCAAGGTAGATCGTGTGCTGCTGGGTCATCGAGATCAGGCGTGAAACGTGGGCATACACGAAGGAGAGGCCCGGGCTGGTTCCCCAGTGGCCGAGCAGACGTAGCTTGATGTGCTCTGGTGTGAGCTGATGCCGCAGTAAAGCGTTGTCCTTGAGATAGATCTGGCCGATCGTCAGGTAGTTGGCAGCCCGCCACCAAGCATCAAGGCTCGCCAAGCCGCCGGGGGTGAAGCGCTCAAGCGCCACGGCCGTGTCATTGAGTGTCACTGAATTAGTTTTGGAGATGGCGCCCCAAGTTCACAGGGGACTTGGTCCGGCCTTTGGCCGGATTTGGTGTCGTGATTTGATCACTCCGCGATGACGTTCGGCTGGTTTTCATGATCGGACCAAGGTCCTGTTCGCCGGTGGCCGCTCGGCTCGCCGCTTCCAACCCGACCTCGTTCAAGCGTTCGCCTGGACGGTCGGCCTGGATCGGTCTGCCTGTTCGGGGCCGGTGGCGGCCGGGGCATTCCGATCGCCCCGCCCACGCCGTAGGCGGCATCGCAAGCACGCTCTTGATCTTCGTCTTGCGATATCCCGTTGTCAGGCTCTCAGTCGCTTGCGCGCCTCTGCGTACGCCGCACTCCCGCAGTGCCACCCCACCCGCCGCTGCCAAACGCGCACGCCACACCAAGCACGAATCCGAAGTCATACCAGTTGCCGTTGTTCTGCACCTCGTAGATGTTCACGTTCGTGGTGAACAACGACACGATGAAGGTGATCGGGCTGATCAACCCCTGCCACAAGCCCAGCCAGAAGCCAGCCGGGTCCGGACCGGTGTCAACGAGCTCGTTCGGTCCGGCGGCACAGGCCGCCAGCAGGAGCGCTGTACCACTGAGCAGCAAGACCCATCTAGCACTTGATCTGATCGACAAGAGACCCCCCAAAGCTTCTAGGTCGGCGTCCATCTAACCGACGAGGTGTTGTCGGCCAGGTGTTCCTGGCATTCCACTTTCGGGATACGGCGGCCAACGAGCTCACCTCCGGGTGGACCGACGAGGTCACAGGCTGCTCGGTTTACAAGGTGACCGCCGCGAGCGTGCGGCCAGCATGAAACATGAGCGATATCGCCCATGTTGCCATGAAGATCGGGCCCAAGGTCCGTAGAGCTCTGCTGGGTCTCAAACCATAGTCACTAGGGACGCTCTCGTCCCCAGCCGGACGTCCGGAGGTCACCGATGTCCACTCTCGAGCGACGTGGCATTTGCCTGTCAACTACTGGGCGAGCGGCGTAACCTCCGGGGAGGTCTCGCTGGCCATCTGGGCGCCCCTGTGGCTGGTTGCCACCTCGTCGGTCAGCTCACTGCTTTCAGAGTGCTGATGGTCTGGATTTACGAGCGGACGGACGGGAGCCTGCCAGTGGCGATGCTCATGCATGCAAGCCTTACAACTTCCACAATTATTCTCTTCCCTCCGCTGGCCGTAACCGCCAACCTGATCAGTGGTTTCGCTTGTGCCGCCGCGATGTGGCTGGTCGTTGCGGCGGTCGCCATTGCCCAAGGCGGGCACCTCTCGCGACAGCCACTTCGTGCCGGCTACGAGAACGACTAGCTAGCAGCGACCTGCCTCCTTTCCTGAGGGTCGATGATCGGCGTGCCTCGCGATGGGATATTCGGCGCTCGCAGCTGGCCGGAACTCAATCAGCCCAACGGCCTTTTGTCCTGCGCACCTGGGCCCGTAGACCCTGGCCAAACGAGGACTGAACAGGGACTGTGGAGTCGGTACAGCTCGTCAGAGAGAGGCCCGCCATGCCCGGAGCAGAGCAACCTAGTTCGGAGCCAGTCGCCCCGACACAGATCGCGCGCGACGCATTCTGGGCGGCCGCCGAGTTGGGAGCTGGACTCGTGGAGCTCGACCGCCAAGAGTGCATGGAGTTGCTTGCCGCGAAAGCCGTGGGCCGGCTCGCCTATGTCGTTGACAACGGTGCCCGCATCCTGCCTTTCAACTACGTCGTTGCCGGGGACTCAGTCATCCTCCGCACCGTTCACGACGGCGAGATCTACCACCATGCACTCAGCTCCATATGTGCCTTCGAGGTCGATGAGACCGACGAGTTCTTCGAGTCGGGTTGGAGCGTAGTCGTCGTTGGTCGGCTGGAACTGGCGACCGAAGACGACTTCGCTCGAATGCTTTACGGGAAGATGCCTGAGCCCTGGGCAGGCGGTAACCGGTACATGTTCGTACGGCTGCGGTGTGACCACGTATCCGGACGGCGGGTGATCAGCCACGGTCGGTGAGTAACGGCGGCAGGTGCCTCGCGCACTCTAGTTGCGCTCATTGTCAAGCGCAGCTTTTTGCGGCCAGTCGAGGATGAACCGGACGCATAGCTCCGGAGCCTGGATTTTCAACATAGGCACAAGCCGAACCAATGACTCCGGCTCACGGTCGCCGCATAGCCGCATCACGGTTCCAAGTCGGCCGATGCAGCTGCCAACTGGCTTCTAGCTCTTGATCTTGACTGTGCCGGAAACGAGTCGTCTCAGGAAATCCTCGGCGAACCGCTGCACATCGTCCCACTCGGTGTACTCGTGGTTGCGTGAAGTATCGAGACTGAGATTGCCGGGCTTGTCGCGGACGATCTTCTTCATCATCAAGCGTTTGAGGAGTCCGTACTGGCGGTAGAGCAGGGCACCGCCGAAGTAACCGACCTGCGTGGGCCGCCAACCCGTCTCCTGTTCGAAGTTATTGACATAAGCGCGGGCGTTTTCCATGTCGCCGTGGGCGGCAAGGCTTACGGAGAAGAACGCTGACGGAAGACGTTCAAGGCTGACACGATTCTTACGAACGAAGTCAGCAACATGCGCCTCGTGCCTGCCCATATGGATCGACCCTCCGACGATCACCGCGTCGTAACTTTCCAGAGCAAGATCCTTCGATCCCTTGAGGTCAAGCACATGTGCCTCGTGACCCTGACTCCTCATTACGTCTGCAATGTATTCAGTAATCCTGGCTGTCTGTCCTTCCGTCGTCCCGTAGCCAATCAGGATCTTGGTCACAGCGGTCCACCTTTCCGTAATCGACTTCCTTTCCAATGTGCTGTTCTCGATCTTCCCGACGCAGGGTCGAAAGTCCCCAGATCGACGTCATCCATCACGAATCCCGATATCTGATCCTCCGCGCTCCACGAGATCACGATCGTGACATCCCAGGACGGGCGGCTTGGTCGTCGTCAACCGGTCGAGTCCGTACGAGGGCGATGCTCAATAGCACGGGCGCGGCAATCAGCACCAGCCAGGTAACGCCTATTGCGGCCACTTCGAACCGGTACTCCAGACGTAACCGATAAACGGTGGAGTAGAGCACCAGCGCGGCCAGCACCAGCGCGCCGCCACAGACGAAGACCCAACCGGCCGCGGGCCAGAGCTTCCAGGACGTACCCACCATCGCAGCGCCGACAAAGAGGAAGGCAAAGCTGAGCAGCCCATACCCGACGTTCTCGAGGGCGATGAATATTCCGTGCGGGTTGTACTGGGACCACGGTGACAGACCCTCGGTCTCACCGAGCAGCAATGCGGGCTGGAGGAAGGTGAGCTGACTCGCATAGTCCACGACGAGAATCGCTGCGCCCATGGTCGTGAACGCAACAGCGATCCGGCTCAGCAAACCTCGGCTTAGTGCCAGCTGATGGTGAATGCTTTCCATCAGGACCACGGCCAGCAGTGTGAGCAGCAGCGCTGGATACATCCATAGGTAGTCCCCCGGAACGAATGCCGCGGCATCCGTGTACGGATAGCCGACACAGCCGCTCCGGCAGTACGGCCCCGAGTGCGGCAGCGTCGTGATCGCCATGGCCAAGGAGATGACAGCCGTAAGTGCGGTCAAGACTGCGACCCACAGAAGCAGACGGTTGGGTTGTCGTCCGAGGTATGCCATGCAAACAACCATGTCGCCCGCCGGTCGGCAGAACAGAGTCGTATGTCCCGGTGCATGCTGCAGAAGGCTCACGAAGGAACGTGGCTTCGATGCGGTCGTCGGAATTTGAACGCGCACCCGATTGCTTTGGCGGGCAGGTCGATGCGGAGCCAGACCTGAGGACCTTCGAGAGCGTCGGGAAGGTCCTTCGCCCCTACGCCTTGGCCGTGAGCCGGCGGGATCGTGGATGAAATCTTGGAAGGGTTCCCGTCGTGATTGAGAAAGCACCGCTTCCCATCTGGTCGTCGGCGGGCGCGGTCGCCAAGTGCGCCGTGAACACCGCCGTTCTGCTCGCACAGCGTCGGCTGCACCTGTCAAAGGATCATGTCGGGGAGGTGCTGCAGTTCGCCGACGGGACGACCTCGTGGGTCTACCGGGAGACGGTGGTCGACCGGGCGCCGACCGCAGACCCGGCCGTACTGGTGGTTGGGTTTCGGCTACGTGCAGTGCGCGGCCGAGGCCATGCCCTGTTCCGCCCCCTGAGCCTGCTGAACACACCGCTGTTTGTCGGGTTCCCCGGGTTCGTATCGAAGCTGTGGATGGCGCACGACTCCCACGGTGTCTATCGCGGCGTCTACGAGTGGGACGGGCCCGTGCTGGCCGAGAACTATGCGCGGGCGCTCTGGCGGGTGCTGGCGCTGGTCAGCGTTCCCGGGACCATCCACTACCAGATTGTTCCGGGGCTACATCGCGACGAGCTGCTAGATCGGCCCCGGCTCGGTGCACAGCTCGGCATGCAGGACTGGTCGCGGCCGGCGCAAGCCCTGGCCAATGTGGGGTGAGCCGCGACCCGATCGATCTGCAGACTCGCCATGGCCATGGGCGGAGGGTGAGCGCGCGATAGGTCTTTTGTCACGTCGACCGACGACGTGGGTCACTGGCGGCTGCCGGCCGGGGGGGAGGAGTGTTGATGATAGGGAGGTGAAATTTGTGATGACTACCTCGACTTATCCCGTCAAGGTCAACGCACGGTTGGATACCAGGCTCAGCCGTGGGTTGTGGTTGGTGAAGTGGCTGCTCGCCATACCTCACTACATAATCCTGGCCTTTTTATGGCTGGCTTTCTTCGTGCTCAGCGTCGTGGCGTTCTTTGCGATCTTGTTCACCGGCCGCTACCCACGAGGGATCTTCGACTTCAACGTCGGGGTGTTGAGATGGAGTTGGCGGGTCGGCTACTACGCCTACGGGGCACTCGGGACCGACCGGTATCCGCCTTTCGCACTCAAAGATGTCCCGGACTATCCGGCCCACCTGGAGATTGACTATCCGGACCGCCTCTCGCATGGCTTGGTCTTGGTGAAGTGGTGGCTGTTGGCGATTCCGCATTACGTGATCATCAGCTTCTTCTTCGGCGGGGGGCTATATGTGGTGAGCGAGGTGGCCACCTCCGACCAGGCGCCGGTGTGGGTGTGGCGCGGTGGCCTGGCCGGCCTGCTGGTCATCTTCGCGGCCGTCGTCTTGCTGTTCACGGGTCGCTATCCGCAGTCGATGTATGACTTCGTGCTCGGCATGAACCGTTGGGCGTTGCGAGTAGCTGGGTACGCGGGCCTGATGACCGATCAATATCCGCCGTTCCGGCTGGACCAGGGCGGCCAGGAGCCGGAGGCTGCACAGCCGATCATGCCTTCGCCGCCTGAGGAGTCGGGCGAGACTGCAGATCCACCCGTTGCCCAGCCCCAGGGGATTACAGCCCCTGGCTGATCCTGAAAGAGGGTGGCCCAGTATGAAGGCCCTGGTGGTCTATGAGTCGATGTTCGGCAACACCGAGCAGATCGCCCGTGCAGTAGCGGTGGGACTTGGAGAATCAGTTGATGTTCAAGTGGCGGAAGTGACCGATGCGCCAACTGAACCGGATCCCGAGGTCGCACTCATCGTGGCAGGAGGTCCCACGCATGCGTTTTCCATGAGCCGTGAGAACACTCGCGCCGATGCAATCAACAAAGGCGCGCACGAGGGTGAACAAGAGTTCGGCTTGCGTGAGTGGATGGCGGCGCTGCCGTCTGGCCAACACACCGAGAAGATGGCCACTTTCGACACCAAGGTCGAAAGCATGCACCATCTACCTGGCTCGGCTGCAAAGGCCGCCGCCAAGGCCGCCGGTCGCCATGGGTATGAGTCCGTGGCGAAAGCGGAGAGTTTCTACGTCGGTGATATCGATGGTCCGCTCCTCGACGGTGAGATCGATCGGGCCCGCGCGTGGGGTCGGCAACTCGCCGCATCGATGATCCAAGCCGCCAGCTGACCGTTCAGCGATTCCGGGGACCGCCTCGCACGCGCAGTCACCTGCCATGGCAGGAGCCAACAAAGTGCCACGGCTGGGTGTTATGGACTGGGCGCCGACGATCATCTATAGGTAGTGATCACTGCACCGTTGCGGCAGGAGCTGTGCCCAGACTCCTCGAGATGGGCCTTGAGCCCGGTCCAGATTGCCTTCTCCTGGTGGCGCCCGAGACGAGCCACCACGGGGCCGAGCAGCCGAAGTCGCCCGCTCGGGCGGACCTCCCAGGACCAGATCATCCGGGTCGCGCCAGCAGCGGGCTCGAAGGTTAATCCGCCATCAACACCGACAGAGGGCATGGTGGTCCGTGAGCCGAACCTCCTGGGACTTGGGAACTCCGTGACCTCGATGAGCATCTCCACCGTTCGCCGACCTGATCTTGCCGTCGCGCGGAATCGCGTGCCGACCGCGATCGGCCCGTCCGTGACCTTCTCCGACTGCAGCATTCGTGGGTTGTAGATCGGTTCATTGCGCTGGTCGGCAACAAAGTCGAAAACCTCCTCTACCGGTCGCTCGATCAGGATTTCGCCGCTCACGCTCGCCATCTCAGGTTGCCGCCTTCGGCTAGAACGACGCGATGATCGAGTCGAGCTCGCTTTGCAACCGGCGCTCCAAGTCATCAAGATCTGGACCGTGATCCGGGTCGACGATCATCGCGATGGTGAGCACGCCGGCGTATGACAGGACCTCGAAGTATGCAGTCATGCTTCCGCCCTCGCCCACCCCGGCCGGGATAGCTGCATCGACCTGGTGCCCGCCGAGGGTTACCGGATCCACTGGACCGCGGACATGTGTCACGAGCGTATGGAATCGGTGCTGGTGGTTCATGTAGAAGCGGTAGTCGCCGTGCCTTGCAAGCAGCCGGAACAACCCACCGAGAATGGCGATGGGCGGCGGACCGGTGGCGGCCGCCCTGTGGGCTTGCACCGCCGCCTCAACCTCCGCGAGGCGTTCAGCTAGATCCCCGCTGGTCGGGACATTGACCAGTATCGGGCTCACGAGATTCCCCACCGCCGACTCGCCGCCTGGTCGGCGACCGGAGACCGGCACGGTGATGGCTATGGGGTCGATTGACTCTCCTCTGCTCAGCAAATACTGATGCAGCGCGCCACCCACGGCGACGAGGATCGCGTCGTTCGTGGTAGCCCCATACCGATGTGCTGTTGCCCTTAGCGCAGCGCGATCCACCGTGACGACTGCCATCATCCGACGCGGACCCGTCCGTTGCACGAGCGAGCAAGGTAAGGCGCGAGTTGGGTGAAAGCCGCCGCCGGCGAACATCGCCCGGCGCAGCGATCGCCAGGAACCGGCCACCTGGCGTATGCCCTCGAGCCGCGTCCGCATCGCATCTCGAGCGAGACCTGCCCGTGTCGGCGAAGCCCGTGGGAAGGGCACGTGGGCGGGTGGCAGGCCCGGGTCGAGGAGTGCCGCGAGTAGACTGAGGCCGCCGAGTCCGTCTGCGAGGACATGGTGCAACCTGTGGGGCGAGGGCATCAGTTGAGGTCAGCGCTGGCCGAGCTTGGGGTGGAAAGCCGTGAGTAAGCAGCTCGTGTTGGGACGGGCTGAGCACGTCAAAGCCCGGGCCATGCAAGTCACGGAGGGCGAGATCGAAGCAGCGATGGGCATTGAAGTATCGAAACGCTGACAGCGTGCAGACCATGATCGGGGAAAGACTGTGGCCAGCCCTTGCGGAGCAGGGCAACGCTGGGAAAGGCTAAGGCGGCGAAATGGGCAGACGCGGTTCCGGACGTCTGTTCATTCGGGTGGTCTGCACCGACATGTACATCGATCAGCAAACTGGCGTCAGGTGTGCACGGCACCAGCAATTCAAGCTCGGTCGGTTGCCGGTGTTCGTCGAGAATGACCAGGACGGCAATGCCTTGCCGGGCACCGAGTACGTCGGATACCACCCGGACGCGCACGTTAACCCGCGCATGCCAGCCCGTCGCTGCCCAAAATGCGGGCGGCCGTTGCCGGGGGCTGCGGGATTCTCCGATGAGGGTGGGGTGTGGAGCCGTATCGTCCGGCGCTGGCTCGACGCCGACCCCAAACGCTCCGTCCTGGTGGTGGACATCTCGGACCCGGCATATTCCTGGTAGCGGGTTGCCTTAAAAGGGGCCATCACGCCGACAGCACCGACCGTCGGTGCTGCCCGCTCCTTCTTGCACAGACCTAGGTGGGCTTCACCAAGAGAGGGTGCTCTATCTCGAGCAGGCCAAGTTCGTCACGAGGAGACACTGCCCACCGTCGATGTGCCTGTTGCGCCGATGATGGCGGTGTTGATCACGAGGTGACTCGCCGGAGATGTGGCCGGGGGAACGCGGGTTCCAGTTGATCTTGCTGCGGACCAAGACCATACACGCCGGCGATCTTGGCCGGTTCGTCCGCGCATGCTCGCGGGTCCAGAGCGTCGAAATCGTCGCCGGCGACAGCATGGAAGCAAACACATGATCAGGACTGGACTTGCCGTTCGGCTTCCGAAATCGCCCAGGTGGCATTGACCAAGCCGATGTGACTAAAGGCCTGCGGGACGTTGCCGAGTAGCTCCCCAGTCACCGGGTTCACCTCTTCCGCCAGCAGACCGAGGTCGTTGGCGAACCCAACAGCCCGCTCGAATACCCTTGGCGCGAGGGGCATGCGGGGGGTCGTGGCCCGGTTCCTCAAAGTCCGCTTGCACTCCACAGACTCAAGGCGTCCCCATAGTTATGCAAAGGAATTCGGATACCGACCCGATGCAGAAGCCACAACGGATTCCTACCTGAGGACTGAAGTTCTTCTCCGGCGAGGCGGGCCCCATCCTCGTTGCGGAATCCATTGGAGCCGCGCTGCTCGTAGTCGGCACGAAGGAGCACGTGGGCATCGGCCGGCTCATGGCCAGCTCTGTAAGCCACTACTGCCTCAGCCATGCGCAGTGCCCGGTCGTCGCGGTTCCAGTCGCACGTGACCGCAGCGCCCAAAAAGATGATCAGAATCATGCGGCCGTCGAGGCGCGAACTCATCCTTGAGCGCTACGGCGACCTAAGTCGGTCGCATAGTTCCTGATCAACGCCAGCGAAGCCATAGCGGTTGAAGATTATCCACGATCGAAATTATCGTCAGCGGCATCTGCGCGGGGAGCTGTGATCCGCGCCAAGCTCAAGCGAGGGCAAGCCCTCATCACCTGCTGCTGCCCGATACGGTCGTCGTGTGTCGAAGCAGGCACCAGCAAAAAGCCCGGCATCGCGGACACGGCGTTACTTGCCGGGGGTGTGGGTGCTTCGTGGGTATCAGCGAGGCTGGCTGCGCGGAGACTTGCTCGCTGGAGTGACCGTGGCGGCCTATCTGGTTCCGCAGGTGATGGCGTACGCGGAGGTGGCCGGATTGCCTCCGATCGCTGGATTGTGGGCGGCCGTTGCGCCGCTGATTGCCTATGCCTTCCTCGGTTCGTCCCGCCAGCTGTCCGTCGGTCCAGAGTCGAGCACCGCGCTGATGACTGCGGCGGCGGTCATCGTGTTGGTTGCTGGTGATCAGCAGAACTATGCAAATACCGCGGCGGCGCTAGCGCTTGCGGTGGGCGCGATCTGCTTGATCTGCTGGGTGGCGAGGCTTGGCTTCTTGGCCAACCTGCTCTCCCATCCGGTGCTGATCGGTTACATGGCCGGCATCGCGGGGCTGATGATCGTCAGCCAGCTCGGCAAGGTGACCGGTATTTCCATGGAAGGGGATTCTGTCCTCTCCGAACTGCGGTTCTTCGTTACCCATCTGGGTCAAGTTCATTTGCCGACGCTGCTTGTTGCCGCGGCCACTTTCGCATTGCTCGTGGCGTTTCAGCGGTTTCTGCCGCGATGGCCCGGTCCGCTGATGGCGATGGTTTTGGCCGCTGTCGCGGTCGCCGTGCTCAATCTGGACCAGATGGGGGTCAAGACCGTCGGCACTGTCCCGCGGGGGCTGCCACCAGCCTCAATTCCGGACTTTTCCACCGTCGACTTGAGTACTTTGGTGCCGGCAGCGCTCGGTGTGACCATCGTCGCCTACACCGACAACGTTGTCACCGCGCGTGCCTTTGCGACCCGTCGGCGCGAGGTGATCGACGCCCGCCAGGAGTTCCTGGCGCTGGGCGCGGCCAACTTAGGTGCCGGCTTGTTCTCCGGCTTCCCGGTCAGCAGCAGTGGCAGCCGTACGGTGATCGGGGACGCGGTGGGCAGCCGCACCCAGCTGTACTCCCTCGTCACCGCCGTAATTGTGCTGCTCACCATGTTGTTTCTGGGTCCGGCGCTCTCCACCTTTCCACTGGCCGCCCTAGGTGCCCTTGTGATGTTCGCCGCAATCAGGTTGATCGATTTCCCGGAGCTCCGCCGGATCGCCCGGTTCCGGCGCAGCGAACTGCTCCTGGCGTTGGCCACCACAGCCGGGGTGTTGATCTTCGATGTGCTGTATGGCATAGCGGTGGCGGTAGCACTGTCGATTCTTGAGCTGCTCGAACGCATCGCCCGACCACACGACGGCATCTTGGGCTACGTTCCGGGGCTGGCCGGAATGCACGACATCGACGACTACGACACTGGCCGTCAGGTGCCCGGCCTGCTGGTCTATCGCTACGACGCGCCGTTGTTCTTCGCCAACGCCGAAGACTTCAAGCACCGCGCGCTGGCCTCCGTTGACGCTGCGGATCCGCCGGTCGAGTGGTTCTTGCTGAATGCCGAGGCCAACGTCGAGGTTGACCTGACAGCAGTCGACGCCCTTGAGGAGGTCCGCCGGACGCTGGCCGAGCGCGGCATCGTTTTCGCACTCGCGCGAGTCAAGTCCGACCTACGGGTGGCCCTGGAGCCAACAGGCTTCATCGACCGGATCGGTGAGGACCGGGTGTTCATGACGCTGCCTACAGCGGTGAGCGCGTACCAGCAGTGGTATGCCGAACGCCACCACGGTAATGCGCCGAGTGTGGAGGCCTAACGACGACTTTTCTTGTGATGCTGAAGCCCAAACCCCAAGTCTGAGTTGGGTCCCGAGCCGCGTCCGAGCGCCTGTTGCCGTCGCCAGTCGGCGACACACCAAGCCCTAGTCCGCCGTCGCGGATCGCGGGTGCTGCTGCGGTATCACGGCGACAGGACACGTGGCGCGATCAATTACTGCGCGGGCTACTGAGCGGATCCAGCGCGTCCATTCCCGGCCGCGGTACGGGCTGCCGACGACGAGCAGTTGCGCATCCGCTGACGCCGACGCAACGGTGTCACGGGGTGCACCGGCCAGCATTTGGGTGTCCACCTCGATGTCGGGATAGTCGGCCTTCCAGCCAGCCAGAATTTCAGCCAAATTGAGTCGGGTGTCCTGCTCTCCATCCGCCAGCTCGGCCAGCGGCGCAGAGTGAACCACCCATATCGGAACCCTGCGGAGGCTCGCCTCGCCAAATGCGAAGCCGAGCGTGCTCAGAGAAGGATGCCGCCCATCGATGGCTACGGCTATCGGGCGGCGGTCGGCGGCTAGTGGCGTCCAGCCTCTAGGCACCGCCACTACGGGATGCCGGGACATGCTAGCGACGGTGCTAGCCGTATGCCCGAGCGGCATGTGGCCGACGCCGGAGCGATGATCTTGACCGAGCACGGTTAGTTCCGCCTGTTCGGAAAGCCGCGGCAGCAAGGCCTCCGGGCTGTCAACCTCGACGAGCTGGCCGAGATGGATCGTCGCCGGCACGGTCAAGGTGCCAGCTACCCTCTCGAGCAGCGCTTGACGCTGCCTCCGTCCCTCGGCGATGGCGACGGTTTTAGTCTGGTGCGGCAGGAGCGGCGCCTCGTATGCGTGGACGAGGAGGAGGTCATCCGTGCGCAACTCGGCTTCTCGAACCGCCCATTTGGCCGCCGCCTCAGCTTCGGCTGAATCGTCGACACCAACGATGATCACGCGGCGGTGTGTCTGCCCAGCATTCTCGGTGTGCTCACCTGTGACCATGAAGACGAACATCGTTGTCCCTTCGCCCGACGGTCCCATCATGGTCGGCAAACGGCATCGAAGATCATGATCATTGGTCGTCAACTATCGGGACCTTGGTCCCGCACTGTGATGAGGTATCGGATGGTTCTGCCCTACACCGTCGGAGACGCGGTCACGACAGCGGCGGCGGTGGGAGACGACACGCTCGCCCTGGTTGACCGCGCATGCCCTGAGCATGGGCAACACAAGCCAGCCAACATCGGGTAACCTGAACGCCGAGGCCATGATCGAGAATCGCGCCGACGGGCTGACTCAGCGGACAAGTCGGTCGCGGACTATCTGGACCATACTGGCGGTAATCGAGGTCCTGCTCGCCGCCACAGCTGTGATCCTTGACCTGTTAATTCCGACGATCGTGATCTTGGTGCTGGCCACGATCTCTCTGGCGATTCGCCGAACTGGACCGGCCTCGCTAGGTTTCCACCGGGTGCCCCGGCCGGGCCAGATGATCATCACCGTCTTCATGCTGGCCCTTGCTTGGACGGTGATCCAGTTCAGCCTGACGCTGCCGATCCTGAACCATCTGACGGGTCAGCGGCAGAACCTCAATCAGTTTGCAGGGCTCCAGGGGAACCTCGGCATGCTGCTGATCTTCCTCGCCCTCACCTGGACGCTGGCCGCTGTCGGTGAGGAGACGGTGTACCGCGGCTACATTCCGACTCGGATTGGCGAGGTATTTGGGCAGCAGCGCGCCGGGATTGTGCTGGGTGTGGCTGTGTCTTCTGCGCTGTTCGCGCTAGCGCATACCGAACAGGGCATGATTGGCGTGATTGTCACATTCCTCGATGCGCTCTTCTTTAGCGCGCTCAGATGGCGGTTCCGAACCTTGTGGGCGGCCGTGCTCGCGCATGGCTTCAACAACACCATCGGACTCGTGACGTTCTTCTTTGTGGGTCCGATCTACGGCCTCTGGTGACTGTTGATATCGCTATTGAAGGCTGCGCGCGTACACCGGCTACGAGAACCGGCAGATTGCGCGGTCGTGCCCAAACTCAGGATGGTGCCTTCCGCCGAATCATTCGGCACTATGGGCGTGGGTCTCTTCATCGTGCGGCTCCTGCTCGCGGCCGTCTTCCTCTGGCAGGCGGCGGGTACGGCAGTACTCAAGTCGAGACGAGCGCCGACAGTAGCCCGAAGACGAGCAGACCGGCCCGACGAGTGGGCGCGGTGCCCCTCAGCAGGTGACATGAAGTACGGCGTGGACCTCATTCTCGTCGAGGCTCGCAATCAGCCGACACGCGTCCTCAGTGGGGAGGGCGGTGATGTCTACGCCGCGACGACGAGCCTCCTCGACGACCTCGGGCATGATCGGTAGCGAGCCGTAGGCCCCGGTGCCGATGATCAGCCGGTCGCCGCCCCAGGGAAGCTCCTCGTCAGCGGACAGAGGGGTATGCCCGAAGTGGTCGCGGTATGGCTTCGAGGCCTTCTTCTGACGTTTCTGCACCCGGCCGCCCTCGACGACGATGTCGTGGTTGTACTCCTGGCCGTCGACCTCGACGGACCCGAACCGGAGTAGTCGCACCTGCATTCCGTCACCTCCTATGGGTCAGCGTCCCGCGGGTGGGCGCCCGCTCACCGTTGGCCTACTGTTCATGATCCCCGCCACGATCCAACGTCGGATGCTCGCGGTCGGAGATACCCGATCAGGCGCTCGTGGGATAGTGACTGCGGCTGATCGCGGGCGGCGCAAGGAATGCCGGGACCTCCGCCGATCCCACCATCAGGACCGTGCTCCGCACTTCGGCGCAACCCGCCGGTGGACCATGAGTGAACTTCCCGGGCGGGCATCTTTTCCGCCCTTGTGCGTGCTAACCGCCGCCGTCAGTCGGCAACTACTTGGGTGCCTGCGCGACCCTCGACGATCGCCTCGGTGTTGGCGAGGGCACCGATGGCGGCCCGCTTGCCGGTTCCCTCCACGAACAAGGCGGCCGCCTCGACCTTTGGCCCCATCGAACCTGCAGCGAAGGGCAGCGCACGCAACTCTGCTGGCGTCACCATATTGAGTAGGCGTTGCTGGGGCGTACCCCAGTCCGCGTAGACGCCGTCGACGTCGGTTGCCATCACCAACAGGTCGGCCTCGACCTCGCGGGCGAGGAGCTGGCTCGCGAGATCCTTGTCGATTACGGCCTCGACACCGGTCAGCCTCCGTGGGTCGGCTGAGGAGAACATCGTCGGAACGCCCCCGCCGCCAGTGCAGATCACAATGACTCCCTGGTCCAGCAGCCAGCGAATCGGCCGAATCTCGAAGATGCGCCGCGGCTGTGGCGAGGGAACCACACGCCGCCAGGACGTCCCGTCCTCACGAAACGACCAGCCCTTATCGGCGGCCAGCTGGTCGGCCTGCTCTCGGGTGTATACGGGCCCGACGAACTTCGTGGGATTTCCGAATGCCGGATCTGCCGGATCGACTTCGACCATGGTGAGGATGGTGGCCAAGGGCGCCTGAGGGGGTAGCTCGTTCCCGAGCTCCTGTTCGAGGACGTACCCGATCATCCCTTCGGATTGTGCACCCAGTACATCGAGGGGGTACGGCTCGACTTCGGCGTACGCCGCGGCCTGCAGCGCCAACAGACCTACTTGTGGTCCATTGCCATGGGACAGGACCAGTTCGTGCTTGCTGGCCACTGCGGCTAAGGCAGGCGCGGCCGATCGGATGTTGCCCCGCTGCTTCTCAGCTGTCATCGGCTCGCCACGCTTCAGCAGCGCATTGCCGCCCAGAGCGATCACTACGCGCATGTGTGCCTCAGAACATCGGTGGAGAGAAAGTAGACTGCGCTGGCGGCCTCGTCGAGGCTAGCTGTGATCTGAGCTTATGGGCGATGGTATTGCCGACCAAGCGTTGCGGTGCGTGGCCTCACCTTCCCGCCTTGAATGCAGACAGCTGCGGCGCGAAGCGCGGCTCAACGAGTGGGAAGTTGAACTCCCTGAGGACGATCACCTTGCGAAGATGGAAAGACATTGGTCTTCTTTTGATCTTGCGCGACTGCGACGACACTAGTTGGGCCGTCTTGGGTGTCAAGCGCGTGCCAGCCGATCCGAGAGGTCAGGTCAGCGCTGAGCCGGCCCTGTCGCGATCAGGAACGACAGCCGCAGTGCTGCCCGGGCGACCTCGCCGTCCCGCCCAGCAGCGCGAAGATCCCGCGCCAACCATCGCCTCCACCCCGGTGAACGCTGCCTGCCGGACTGGCAGGTATTTCTTTCCCCGCGGCGGCTCGCTCGCCGCCACTTCCCTCCGAGTGCATTTGTGGCTCATCACGGCTTGCTGCCTGCTGTCCGGCTGCCGTCAGGGTAGGGGCGGCACAGGTTCCGGCTCGGTGAGGTGGTGGCGCTGGGAGGCGTAGACCGGGATGCCAAGCAGCAGCGCGCCGCCAGCCAGGAAGAACGGAGCCCAGCAGACCCAGAAGCTGTGGCCGGTGTTGCGGGAGAACCAAATGAACAAGACCGAGAACACCAGGGATAGCACGGCAACGATCATGTCGCGCACAAACCGGGGAGTCTGCGCGGGCCCTGTGGTCGACCCAGCGCCATTTGAGCTGGACCAGCGCGGAGAAGCCGTAGGGGATGGCGGCGGTGATGCCAGTCATCAGCACAAGGGTGGTGAACACGGTCGCACCGCTGGACCCCAGGTAGTTGATGATCATCGCGATGGAGGCCAGCACAGTGGAGGCGATGATGCCGTACGCGGGCACGCCCTTCTTGGACATCCGCTTGAACTGCTGCGGGAAAAGGCCGTCGTCGGCGGCCGCCAGCGGCATCTCCGCGCAGATCATGGTCCAGCCGTTCAGCGCTCCGAACCCGGAAATGATCACTGCGATGGCCATCACATTCCCCGCCCAGGTGCATGTCACCCAGGCGCTTACAGCGCTCACAGTAGGCAAGCGCTGCGCTGCTGGTGCTGGGCCGAAAGACCTGGTTAACCAGACCAGACGGCCCTAGTTACCCTCTGGGCGGTCACCAGAGATTTCTCATGGGGGACATCAACGGCCCGCCCAGTAATGAGGTGATGAACATGCCGCTTGGAGTGCACTCGGAGGTGGGAAGGCTGCGCCAGGTTATGGTGCACCGGCCGGGCCTGGAGCACACCCGTCTGACCCCCTCGAACGCTAAGGAACTGCTGTTTGATGATGTGTTGTGGGTCAGCAAGGCCAAATCGGAGCACGACGCGTTCTGCGAGATGATGCGCGAACGTGGCGTCGAGGTGCTTGAGGCCGAGCGGCTGCTGGCCGCAGCGCTGGAGCAGCCCGGCGCCAGGCACTGGGTCAGCGACCACATCCTCAATGAGCGTGAGGTGGGCATCACTGCGGCGCAGCGGGCCCGTGAGTGGGCCACGACAGCGGACTCGGCGCTAGTGGCGGAGTTCCTGATCGGCGGGATCACCAAGGCCGATGTCCTGCAGGAAGTCGGACTGGTGTGGGAGTCGGCCGACCCGACCAGCATGCTGCTGCCGCCGCTGCCAAACTTCCTGTTCCAGCGCGACCCGTCGTGCTGGATCTTCGACGGTGTCACGCTCAATCCGATGACCAAGCCGGCCCGCAAACCGGAAACCATGATCATGGAAGTGATCTACGGGTTCCACCCGATGTTCGCCACAGAGAAGTTCCACACCTGGCTGGGCGGTACCGGCGAGGACTGGGGCCGCTGCCATGTCGAGGGCGGCGACGTGCAGCCAATTGGCAACGGCACGGTGATGATCGGCATGGGCGAGCGCACCACGCCGCAGGCGGTGCTGTGGATCGCCCGGTCGCTGTTCCGGGCCGGCTCGGCGAAGCAGGTGCTGGCGGTGCTGCTGCCCAAGTCGCGCAGCTACATGCACCTGGACACGGTGATAACGATGTGCGACCGGGACCTGGTCACGCTGTTCCCCCAGGTCGTCGGCGGCGCGCGGATCTGGGCGATCCGACCCGGGGAGTACGCCGACGATCTCGTAGTCGAGGAACAGCACGGGTCGGTGCCCGAGCTGATGGCCAGGGCGCTGGGCGTGGGTACGATGCGCGTGGTCCAGACCGGCGGGGACAGCTTCGAGGCCGAGCGCGAGCAGTGGGACGACGGCAACAACGTGGTTGCGCTCGAGCCCGGCGTGGTCATCGGCTACCAGCGCAATGTCGGCACCAACACCGCGCTGCGCAAGGCCGGCATCGAAGTGATCACGATCGAGGGATTCGAGCTCGGCCGCGGCCGGGGCGGCTCACACTGCATGACCTGTCCGCTGCAACGCGATCCCGCGTTCTGATTCGGTTAGGGGCCGACGATGGCATTCAACCTGCGCAACCGCAGCTTCCTCAAGGAGATCGACTTCAGCCCGGGCGAGCTGCGGTACCTGCTGCGGCTGGCTGGCGCGCTCAAGGTGGCCAAGTACGGCGGCACCGAGGTGCGACAACTCGACGGCAAGGAGATCGCGCTGATCTTCGAAAAGAGCTCCACCCGCACCCGGCTCGCAAGTCTTGGGACCAAGGTCCGTGCAGCGGAGGCCAACATCCCCTACGCCGCCAGTGCTCGACGCGCAACCTTGTTCATAACGGGCGGACATGTTGTCCACCCTCGGCGCTGAGGAGATCCCTGTGTCGCGACTCGAGCCCTGGCCAACGTGAACGGGTCAGCCAGCTATCTGGGGTGGGGCTGGCTCTCCATCTCCGTACCGAATCTGATCGTGATCTTGGTCATGATCTTGCTCTTTGTGTTGGCCATCGTGCTTCCGTTCCCTAAGGATCGGCACCACAGATGACCACGGCGCGTCCTGATCTGGCGGTCGAGCGCGACGGCAGTTCCTCGATGTGGACGTCTCGCCTGCGCCGGGCCTGGATGTCGACGCTTCCGCCGGACAAGCTCTTGCCGGATCGGCAGCCTGCCTACGTCGCCTCGTGGATCTACGTCTTCGGAGTGCTCACGTTGGCGGCGTTCTTGGTGGTCTTGCTGTCCGGTCTCGTTCTCTCTTTCGTCGGCCCGGCGTGGTACCACACATCATCTGTGGGCAGGTTCATCAACAGCTTGCACTTTTGGAGCGTGCAGTTGTTCTTCATCTTCATGGTCGTCCACCTGTGGGGGAAGTTTTGGATGGCCGCTTGGCGCGGCCGTCGAGCGCTGACTTGGATGACGGGTGTGGTGTGCTTCTTGGCCTCGCTCGGCACGGCCTTCACCGGCTACTTGGTGCAGACCAACTTCGACTCGCAGTGGATCTCGTTCGAGGCCAAGGACGGGCTGAACGCTGTTGGTATCGGCGCCTTCTTCAATGTCGCGAATCTGGGACAGATGCTTCTGGTCCATGCGTGCTTGCTGCCTTTGGTCGTAGGTGTCGTGGTCGTCTGGCACGTGCTCCTGGTTCGCCGCCACGGCGTTGTGCCCCCGATAGATGCTGTCGCCACGACAGATCAGGACGTCGCCGAAAGGAAGGTCGTGTCATGACGGCGAGAGTGAGGAGCGCTGACATCGCCGCCCAGGAGTGGAAGGGCCCTTGGCGACGCTACGACATCCTCAAGGAAGGTGTCGTCGCCATCGTCGTGGTCAGCATCCTGACAGTCTTGATGGCGGGCATGTTCGGTTCACCTGATGAGCCGCAGCTGACGATCAAAGCGTGGGCGGCGAACGCCCGCGACAACTTTTATGCCACGACCGTCCAGGAGCTGGCTGGCTCGAGCGAGTCTGCCGGGTACGGCCCGCCCTACAACACCGCCGGCACCGGATTGTCCGTCGGGCCGCTGGCGCCTCAGAAGTGGTTCGGCGTCACGCATCCGGTCGATCCGGCCAGGGACTTCGTCATTACGCCACTGCACTCTCAACAGCAGCCGGCCGATGTAGCAGCAGCCCTCAAGCGCTGGGAGGCGGCCAGCCCCGACCGGCAGACCGCCTGGGCCACCGCGTTCGACACTGCGCTGACCAACGCCGATGATGATCTCAACAAGGTCCCCGCGGGCGACTACGGACCCGTGCCCACGCTGGCCAAGGGCCTGACCGCGATGGCCGTGAGCGGTGCGCTGGACGGTGTTTTGATGGCGCAGGGCGGCTTCTACCAGACGGACTTCACCAAGCAGATCCTGTTCCTCGGCGACGGTTCATATCTCGACGATGCCGCGACCGCCGCGCACCTGCAGGGCAACACCTGGGGAATGATGAACGAAACCGGCAGCTATCCCGGGCAGGCATGGCTGTGGCTGTACTCCTTCTGGTACCAGATTCCGCAGTTCAACTCCGACAACCCCAACGACTACCTCACCAGCCACGCGGATGCTCTCATCTTTTACATCATGGCCGTCCTGTCGCTCGGACTCTTGGTGCTCCCCTTCATTCCCGGCCTGAAATCCATCCCCCGCTGGATCCCGCTCCACCGGCTAATCTGGCGAGACTATTACCGCCAGCAATCAACTAATACGTCCGGCGCTGATGGTGGCGATTCATCAAGCGACGCCGGCGGGAGCCGGTAGAGCGGAACCCGAACTTCTTCCGAAACCAATCGCGCGGCCATTGTCGATGCCCGAGTATTACAGCTGCCGATGGCTCTCGCGGCTCGCCGTGAGGCCGCCCACCGTCGACCCGTCACGCGAGAGAGGATGGCGCTGCTATGCCGCGGAAGCAACGATTGAGCTGGACTGTGGTGCTTTGGTTCGCTGTGGTCGTCACAGGGTTCGCGAGCCTTGTTGTTTTCGGTGGCGGCACCGGGCTGTGGCTGGTCGAGGGTGAGCTGCCCAACAGCACCATCGGCTCCTGGGGTGATGCGCTGTGGTGGTCGCTCACGACCCTGACCACAGTTGGCTATGGTGACCACGTTCCGGTAACCACGACGGGTCGTTTGATTGCGGCCGGTGTGATGGTGGCGGGAGTGGCGGTCATCGGTGCCGTGGCGGCAATCGTCACTCTTGTGGTGGCCCTTCGAGTCGCGCGCGAGGAGGAGTTGGCATTCGAAGCTGCGGCGGAAATCCTGGAGCAGCGCCTCGACGTGCGCCTGGCTCGGATCGAGGCACAGCTGGCTGGTTTGGATGCGCGTCTGCAAGCGTGGTCGACGGTCTCAGTCGATGACACCGTTCGCAGCGGGCGAGACGATCAGTAGCGGCTGGACGGGGTCCATAGCCGAGGACTTCCTTGCGCGCACCTACCCATCGCGCGCCACTTGTCCTCCACGGCTCGCCAGCCAGGAGCTCACCCAGAGGTCAGGACGGGCACCGACCGAACATGAGGTACGCGATAGGTCCGACAGGCTGAACGACGCAACCCAGAACCCACAGAGGCTTGGGACCACGCACCTGCGCACGCGGACGACGGGCCAAGTCCGCAAGGGCCACGGTGGTTAATACCACCTCAATCGCTGTGCCAGCGAGGATGGCCGCTCGTTGGCGTCCGGTGAAGTCGCTCCACCGCTTCTTGGTAGCCACGATCGTCACGCTACTCCAAACGGCTCAACGCGTCGGTCTGGACAGGGCGCCTGACGGTGCTGCTCTGTTGCGCAGGTCAGATGCAGCAGTGCCCGCTGGCAAGCGGTTCCTGTCTGGATCAACTCGGAGGCAGGCGCGACTATGCAAACGCAAGGCTTCACCCGCCCTCGCGTGCTAGATGCCGCTAATGGGAAGCCTTAAAGAGGTCATGGGCGAGGCCGCCATAGCGAGTGCGACCGTCAGTACGCGTGACAAGCCCGATATTGGCGCAGCAACATTCCCCGGCACCAATTCGTTACGCACCGCCTAGCTCAACGCACACCGCAACCCCTGTCCATGCCTGTTGCCCGTCCACTCTTGAGGGATCTGGCGTCAGCAGCACTGTCCAGCGGCAGATCGCGGAGGTTCAACGTCAGCGCCGGCACCGGTGACTTAGGTGACCTTTGAGGTCCGGCGGGTGGTCACCATAACAATCGTGACCAGAATGAACAACACGATCGATACGGGTGCCCAGAGGGCTCGCTCAGCCGTGCTCTCTAGTGATGCTGTTGAGGACGATGCCGATCGCTGCGTAGACCAGCGCGACCCAGGACAGCACGGTCACGACTCGAACCGGGAGCCGTCGCAGTGGACCTTCGCCGGCTCTGGCGAGGATGGCGCCAGCCATCACGATCAAGAGGACGCACGAGACAGCTGCGAGGACACGTCCTGACCCGGCTAGCGCGCCGCTCGTCCCGCCGCCCTGCGTGTACTCACCCCACGGGGCGCCGAAGACGAGCGCTACCTGGAAGGCACTCACAACGACGAAGATGGCGGCGGCCGCCCACGCCGCGATGCGAGTTGCCATGCCGCGACTGTACTGAAGGTTCCGAGAGCCGACCTCTCAGCTTGTCCAGTGAAAGACGTGAGCTTGAGAGGGCGAGGGTCTGGTGACGACTCGGGAGGAGAGCGGCCGCCGCATGGTCACTCTCACATCCGAGCGGTACGCATAACTCGAGGAGGGCAGCGCCCGACTAGGTGACCCGTTCGTTGACTTCGCAGATGGACCCGATCGTCCTGATCCGCGAGACCTGTTGCATCAAGTGCATGTTGCCGTGCGTCAGATCGAGGTCGGAGGGGACGCCACACAGCTCGAAGCCGCTGCGAACGTCCTTGTGCAGCCGCTGCGTTCGCTGTATCTGATCTTGGCCGGGGAGGCCGAGGTCGTTGGCAAGTGAGTGAAGGTTGTGTCCTCGTTTGTGCTTGCGCACGCTTCACAGCTAGCTGACAGGTCCAGCACGGCTCAGGCTCAGCCGAGTTCTTAACGATGAAAACCTGCCGACGAGGAGCAACTGTCGTGTCCCACACGTCGAGGTGGTCAGCGTGACTGCGCTAGCCACTGCCCCCTCCGCCGCGCCCTGGGCGCCACCGCTGCAGCTTGAAAAAGATGCCGCGGTCGACCGAACTGTCCGGCTAGTAACGGGGCTGACGCTGTGGCTGGGTTTGTTGCTCGTCACCTACTGGTGGGTCGCGAACGGCGGTGTAACTGATCTTGCCCACTGGGAAAGTGGGCTCACCTCACTCGGTCGAATCACCGGTTTGTGGTCGGCGGATTTGCTGCTGGTACAGGTGCTGCTGATGTCGCGGCTGCCCCCGCTGGAGCACGCCTTCGGCCGGGACCGGCTGGCGCGGATCCACCGTGTGGTCGGTTTCCTGTCCTTCTATTTGTTGATCACCCACATCGTGTTGATCATCGCCGGCTATGCCTCCGGCCAGTGGTCGGTCGTGCTGTCAACAGTTTGGGATTTGATCACCAATTACGGCGGCATCCTGCTAGCGTTCGGCGGCACTACCTGTTTGATCATGGTGGTGATCACCAGTGTCAAGGCCGCACGGCGGCCACGTCGGCCTGCTTGGAGACCTGGAAGGCATTAGCCGACGTTCCTTCGGACTCGAGGATCCGGTCCAGACGTTGAATGTCGCCATAGCGACGGCGGTAGTGCTCCCAGTCGAGCTCAGCAAGGTCCGCGTAACCCTCGAATTGGCTGATGACGCCGTCGTGGAAGGGGACGAAAATCTTGCGTGTCAGCTCTTCCCAACGAGAACACTCCTCCTGTCGCAGTCCCAGGGTTTCGCTCAGTTCCATTCGCCGCCTCGGCGGCAGCTGCGCCAGCACGTCCAACCCCCGCTGCAGCACCCACGCCGCCATGATGTTTGTGTAGGCGTTGTTGTCGATTCCGGCCTCGTCGGCCCCGGGATACCCGGTGTGGAACTCATCGGGACCCATCACGCCCCGGCTTGGCCGGGCGAACCGCGACAATGCACTTGACCACTTCACCCGGCTGCTGAGAAGCGACATTGCGGACATCCAGGGCGGTACCACGGCTGAGGGTGTGCACCTCGCCGCCATGGCGGGATCCGTAGACGTGCTGCAGCGCTGCTTCACCGGCCTGGAAATCGCCGGCGACACACTTCGCTTCAACCCGGCCTGGCCAGCGCAGCTCGGCACGCTTGCGTTTGCGCTGCGCTACCGCGAGCAGCACCTGATGGTGCGGATCGACAGCGTAAGCATGCGCGTCAGCGCCGAGCCCGGGAAGGCGCCACCGATCCGCGTCCACTGCTGGGGACAAACGAAAATGCTCGGCCCGGGCGACTCGGCCGACTTCGCTGCGCGACCCACGGTTCGGGTGCGCTGAAGTCCGGTGGCTGAGCTGTCCGCTAGGGTCGTTGTCCAGGGATTGGCCAACACCCCTGTTCCTTGCCTGCCCGTCTACCCGCGGCCATTCAGGGGCAAAATGTGCACCCTTGGGGGATCATGGGGCGCATGGAGGAGCGCACCCGGGAGACCTCGCCGAAGCCCACTCTCCCAATTGCCGTGGACGCAGCGATTGGTGCCGCCGCGGTGGCTACGACTGCGGCCCTGTGGGTGGTGCGTCGCTTCGCTCGAGCTGCCGCACCTGTCGGCCGGATCGTCATGCACCCTCCCCTCCTGACTGAACGCCTGCATCCGGCCCGCGTCGTCGAGGCCCTCGCCGACCGGGGTCACGCGGCGCGGACATCCACCGGCGCCGACCTGAACCAGATCATCGCGGCAGTCGTTCCGCCCGTTGTGTACGAGGTGCTCGACAACCTTGACCTCACAGAGCTTGTGCTCGAGCGCGTCGACATCGACACGCTGGTGTCGGCGGTCGATGTGGAGGCCATCGTCGACCGCGTCGACATCGCTGCAATCGTCGAACGGCTGGACATCGATGCAATCGTGAGCAATGTGGACATAGACGCGATCGTGAGAAAGGTGAACATCGACGCGATCGCGTCGCAGCTTGATATTGACGCCATCGTGTCGCGGGTGGACGTCGACGCGATCGTGTCCCAGCTAGACGTCGACGCGATCGTGTCACAGGTCGACCTGGACGCTATCGCCAAGCGCATCGACCTAGACGCCGTCGTGGAAAGGATCGATATCGATGCCATCGTCAGCCGGATGGACGTCGACGCGATCGTACGGCGCCTCGACCTTGTGGGCCTGGCCGAGGAGATCGTGAACGGCATCGACCTGCCCGAGATCATTCGCGAGTCGACCGGGTCTATGGCTTCTGACGTTGTCCGTGACGTACGGATGCAGAGCATCGACGCCGACGTGGCGATCGCTCGCCTCATCGACCGCATCCTCCGGCGGCGTCGCGCACGGCGCACGGATGCACCGGGTGAGCCTGAGTCACTCACTCGAGCCAACCCTCCCGAACCGACCGCTGTCGCCCAGAAGCAGCCACCGCTACCGCAGCAACCCGAGCCGCCGAAGCAGGAGCTGCGGCGATGAGCGCGTCCGTGGACCCGGTACCCCGCGAGGCCAGGCCGTTCCAGGGCCACCGCGCCGGGCTCGTGACACGCGCGGCCGCCGGGGCGATCGACGTCGGCGTCGTCATCGTTGCGTTGGTTGTGTGCTACCTCGTGGTCTTCGCATTTCTGTACCTGCTCGACCCCCGCAACTTCACCGCTCCGAGGCCATCGCCTGGGTTGGTGTATGCCGTCGGCGCCCTGCTGCTCATTGTTTATCTCGCGGTGAGCTGGATGGGTAACGGTCGCACGTACGGCGACCACGTCATGGGGTTGCGCGTCGTCAATCGTCAGGGCCGACGGCTACATCCGCTCGGCGCGCTGGCTCGTGCGGTCCTCTATGTGATCTTTCCAATAGGGCTGCTGTGGGTGCTGGTCAGTGGCCAGAACCGCTCACTGCAGGATCTTGTCCTGCGTACGTCTGTGATCTACGACTGGGGGGTGCACCCAATAGAGCCACCGCTGGATCCGACGTAAGCCCAATACGGACGTGATCTCTAGAGCGCCCGATCTGGATGGGACCCAAGTCCCGGGAAGGAGTTCCTCTTTGGGCTGGCGCTACGCCGATGACCTCGGCAAGGTTGTGGTGGACAACCTGAAGGAGCCGCATCATGGTTGGCACATCATGAGCAGCGGCGACATCGTCGTGGGCGTTGATGAGTCGCCCGAGTCGCGCTGGGCTGTTCTCTGGGGGGCACATGAGGCCCGCCTGCGCACCGCCACTTTGACACTTGTCCACGTCACGTCGTCGGTCAGCGACGATCGAGCGGCTGGCGTGGACGCGGAAAGCGAGGCTGAAGGGCTTCTCAGCGTCAGGGCAGCCGAGGCCTCCGAGTTCGAGCCGGGGATCACGATCACACCCAGGCTTTATGAATCCCGGTCTATCAGCGAGCAACTGGTCGAGCTCAGTCGTGCCGCCACCTTGCTGGTCGTGGGCGTAGCTCCGGCGAGGCCTCGTGCCGACCACGGTGTTCTCGGTCCGGTGGAGGATCGCGTAGTGGTGCACGCTCACTGCCCCGTGGTTACCGTGAACGGACCCGGACCGATCGTTGGCCAAGACTACGACAAGATCGTTCTGGGCTGGACCGAGGGGACTACCGGGCGCCGCGCGCTGGAAGCTGGAGCGGAGGAGGCCGCACTAAGAGGATCGCTACTCAGCGTCGTCACTGTTTCACCGACAGCTGCGTACGCGCCGGCGGTTCCTACCGAACGAGCGAGCGTCGAGCAAGCGCTAATCGAGTCCCTTCATCGGATCGAGAGCAATCACCCCGGTCTGCGGATCGATGTCAGGCACAGAGATGGTCACGTTGTCAGGGAGTTGCAGCAGTCGTTGGATCGGGCGGCCCTGCTCGTGTTGGGCTCTCATCACAGTGAGCAGGCATGGAGCATCCGCCTCGGGCCCGTCGCCGAGGAGTTGATGCGTCTATCGCCCTGTCCGGTGATGCTGGTCGGCCGTCGGTCCCGCAGCATGACCAGCTGAGACGACCGGAGCCGGCTACAGACCGCGCGCACGACTGGCCGTACTGCGTGGTCAAGGCTGTGAGGTAGCTGGTGCACTTCGACTGGCTATGGCTATCGCTCGTACCTCCGAAGGCAGCCACGATATTGAGCCGAGACTGGTAATAGTGATGCCTCGCACAGCTCCACGTTCAGGTCAGCGCCTGATCTGCCAGCGCCCGATGCGGCCCACGCTCCGCCGGCTCCGCCCACGGGGCCACAATGAGTGGACAGTGGGTCTGCCTCATCACAGTGCGGGCCACCGACCGGGTCCATGATCCCCAGCGATGCTCGTGTGGGCGGCCGACGACCAAGACGGCTGCAGTCTTCGACCACCGTAAGAGCTGAGCGTCGGGATCCCCCGCGACAATCGCGGTCGAAATTGCAACGTCTGGGTGGTCCTGCTTCCACCGCGACAGCACAACACCGATGTCGAATCGCGCAGCGGACACCGCATGAGCGGCGGCGCTGATGGGCTCAGCGTGTAGCACAACCAATCGGGTGTCACGCAACCTTGCTTCCTCAAACGCCACCGTGAGGGCGGGCTCTGCTGCGGTCTCGCCGTCGAGGGCAACGACTACCGGCTGCCGCGGCACGGCTTGCCGGGCTCGCCAGCCGCCGGGAACCACGACCAGGGGGCAGGCGACGTGACTGGCGACCTGGGACGCAACCGCGCCAATGAGCAACCGCTCCCCCCATGACAGACGGTCGCGACCCAGGACCAGCATCGCGGCCTGGCGGGCGGATCCTTCAAGAACGGCTACGGGATCGCCAGGCTCGGCGTTGGTGTGCACCTTCACACCTGTGGGAACGATCAGGTGCGCAGCTACCGCTGCGGGGAGCGCTTCGGCCTTCGTCCGGGCCGCCACCAACGCGGCATCCCTGTCACCGGCCCTCGCCGATGGAGCAGGGAAGGCGTGTACAAGAACGATGTCACCGCCGCGCATCTCTGCAGCAGCGACTGCGTAGCGCGCCGCCGCCAACGACTCGGCAGACCCGTCCACGCCAACCACCAGCGTTCTGTCTGGGGTGCTGGGCTCTTCAGCCCGTTTTCCTGCACTTCCGCTCTGCTGCACCACCCCATTGTCAGTAGGCGCAGTCGTGCCGGACGGTCCTCTGTCTTCATCTCCGGGAGGACGCTCAGGAAGCGGAGCCGGCACCGCGACTACCGGACATACGGCACGGCTAAGGCAGTAGTGGCTCACTGAACTGGTCAGCACCCGCCCCAGGCCAACATGCTCACGGGTTCCCACCACGAGCAGACGTGCGTCTTTAGACTGGCGAACCAGAACCGGACCGGCGTCCCCAGTAGCAAACTGCATGATCCAGTCGGAGTCAGGTGATGCGGCATCGAACACTGCAGTGATGGCCTGCCGGTAGGATTCCTGGATCTCCTCCATGGTCACATTCGTAACGTCCATCGGGCTTGGGAATCCCGCGGAGCTGAGCCCGTATGGCCAGTCGAGTGCGTGTACGGCTCGCAACACAGCACCGGTGCACCTGGCCTGCTGAGCCGCCCAGTCCAATGCGGCCTTGCCCGACGGCGAATCGTCCAGTCCTACGACGATTTCGTTCCTCATCGCGCACCTCCATCGGCAACGTCGCCATCCCTACACTTCCGACGGTGGCGGCGCCCTCATCCGCGCACAACTGCCCTTAGTCGTCCCCTGGGAGGACCTTCGTCCCGCATGCAGGTGCAGCGCCTCGCCGGCTCAAACAAGATCGCGTCCTGGATCCGCGACATCCTCAGCCGGGCGCCGGGGGAACCGACCGCAGCACGTGTCGGAGTTTCCCGCTGCGCGGGTTCACCTGCGGCGGTTCAGTCGCCAGGCGCAAGCTGACACCGCCGCAGCCATGGGCATGCGTAAAACCAGGAAGCCTGGCGTGCACGCTGCACCAGCGCGTCCAGCCGGGCCGCGATGCCAGCTGGCCTGCCGTGGGTCGCCCTCCAGGCATCCCAGGCCACCCATGGTGCGGTCAGCTCTCGCGACCTGGCTCGCTCCCGGATCGAGGTCATTCTGGTGAAGTATCCCAGCGACTTGGGCTAAGTCAGTCTCCGGTCTCCGAAATGATCATGGTCAGATCGCGTCGCTTCGAGGCTGGCGTTGGAGCGGCTTGGCCGATCCGCATCAACAGAAGTGGATGAAACTCAAGATCAAGCTCTTTGCGCAGGCGGTCCCGGGTCGACGGCACTTCTGATACCTGGCTGGCAAGGCTCACCACACAATCCAGTCGAGTGGCTTCCAATAGGATGCGCTGCAGTGCCTCGCCGCCTCGCAACCACGCTAAGCGGTTAGATTCCGCCATCCCCAGCACCATCAGGCAGTGATTGAGGCTTGATTGCTTCAGCCTCGGCAGCCAGCCCTTTCCGGCAACGTCGAAATTGCGAACCAACGCCTCGGGCTCGGAACGCTCATCGATATGCGGAATCGCATAGACCGGGACTCCGTCGGTCCGACGGAGATCTGTGGTAGTCCATGCTTCAAGCTCTGCTCGATATCGGGCATCCGCGTTCTGGATAGCCTCGGCCTCCTGAGATAGCTGGGCTGCAATGATCTTCTGCTCGGGATCCACGATCTGCAGCAACACCGCCTCCTCACGCTCTGCGGCAGTGGTCAGCTCGTAGATGACATCCGGCGGCACATTCTCCTCAAAGAAATCCCGGCGGTTGGTGTGCCGCTTCTCGATCATGGGGTCTAACCTGACCAGCGGCGTCCATGGAGCGGGCTCATCGAGCACGGTGAGTCGTGCAAGCAAGTCCGGTTGCGCGGCGTCGGGAAGCCGGTCCACATCGACCATGCGGTCGGCAGCGAGACCGACTCGGGCATTGAACAATGCGCAGCCACAACTGATGACCAGTTGACGGCCGGTAGGATCCAGTGCTCTTAGCTGTCGATCGCTGTCGGCATGCAACTCGAGGACATCGGGCCGCACCACAAAATGCCACGGCTGAGTGTTATGGACCGATGGTGCCAAACTGGCTCGTTCCACCGCCTCCATGATCAGTGCCTTCGTCTCATCCTGAACAGTGCTCATGTCGAAGCTCCTTGATCCGCCGTAGCTCTAGTCACAGAGTGATCAGGAAGTTCCCGTGGTGGCAGGGTCGATAGTCCCGAATCCCACGACTACTCGGCCTCTGACTTAGGCGCTCGTGGAAACGGATGACCCAGTGGCGCAATCCGTCCGGAATGGAGACCTTTGACCCTACTGGCTCCCGTCGTGCTGACCGAAATTGTGATCATCGACAAGGTCCAAATAGAGGACGCCACTATGGAAGCGATTCGCTGGTTCGAGGAGATTGGTCTTACTGATGTTGCACTCGTTGGCGGGAAGGGCGCCAACCTTGGCGAGCTGACGGCCGCCGGATTACCCGTACCGCCGGGCTTCGTGCTGACCGCTGCTGCATACCTTGAGGCGATCTCTGAGTCTGGCGCGCGGGCCCGGCTCGCGCGCCTGCTCAGTGGGCTCGATGCCGATGATCATGCTTCCCTTGCCGAGACGCACCGGGCCGCTCGCGAGGAAATCATGGCTACGACTATCCCTGCGGAGATCGCAGACGCCATCGCGAACGCCTACCGCAGGCTTGGAGACAATGTCGCGGTTGCCGTACGGTCCTCGGGTACAACCGAGGACGCCGGTGATAGCTCGTTCGCCGGGATGAATGCAAGTTTCACCAACGTCATCGGGCTCCCCAACGTATTGGCACGCGTCAAGGACTGCTGGGCATCGTTGTATGGCGAGCGGGTGTTGGCCTATCGGGCCGAGCAACATCTGGTGGAGGAACCAGAGATTGCGGTGATCATCCAGAAGATGATCTTCTCCGAGGTGTCGGGGGTGATGTTCACTGCCGATCCGACCAGCGGAGCCCTCGACCGGGTGATCATCGAGTCGGTGTTCGGCCAAGGTGAGGCCATCGTCAGCGGCCGCGTCGAACCGACACCTACATCCTTGACAAGGCAGGTCCGCAGTTGATCTCGGTCCGTCAAGGTAGGCAGAAGTTCAAGATCGTACGCGGGTCGGACGGCGCGGACACCGAGCAGCCGCTGGACGACAGCGAAAGCGACCGTCGCACCATCACCCAAGATGAGATCCTCGCCGTCGCTGCGCTGGGAATCCGCGCTGAGCGACACTATGGCGCGCCACAGGACCTGGAATGGGCTCGGGCAGCGGGCGGCACCTATCTGGTCCAGTCCCGCCCGATCACCACCCTCAGCGCTCGGGTCACATCCGAACCGCACCCCGCGGCCTCGACCACCCCGACGCTCTTGCTTTCCGGCCTCGCCGCATCTGTCGGACGCGGGTCAGGGAGAGTGCGCATCCTCACCTCTACCGACCAGCAGACCGAGTTCTTGGACGGCGAGGTTCTGGTCGCTGAGATGACAAGCCCGGACTGGGTACCGGCCATGCGGCGCGCGGCCGGGTTGATCACCGATGGGGGTGGCGTAACCTGCCACGCGGCGATCGTGTCTCGCGAGCTCCAGCTACCCTGCGTTGTCGGCACTGGCCATGCCACAACCAGCCTGCGCACCGGACAGGAAGTGACCGTGGACGGGCGCACCGGCAAGGTTTACGCTGGCGCGGCCGCTCCGGTCATCGCTCAAAAGCCGTCCCAACCGCTTCCGGAACCCGTTTCACCGCTGGCGACCAGACTCTATGTGAACCTGGCCGTCGCTGAACACGCCGAGGAAGTCGCGGCGCTGCCGGTCGATGGGGTCGGCCTCCTCAAGGCCGAAGGTGCCCAGTCGCAGGTCCACATTTTGCTGGCCGCGGGGACAAAGGTCCTCTTTGAACCACGACCAAAGGCAGTGGCTGCGCGCATCGTCGACGAGCACGATCGAAGGTGTCGGACGTCATCTCGGTACGAGGAGGTGCGGATGAAGAACGAAATCGTGGTGGGGTTGGACGACTCTCCGTCGGGCAAGGCTGCTCTGCAATGGGCGGCGCAGCAGGCGAGAAGCACGGGCGCAGTGTTGCGAGCTGTGCACGCTCTCGATTGGCCCTACGGCGCTAGCTCCAGGGGGTCTCGGCATCAGATCAATCCGATGGAGCTAACACGGGGCGAGATCGACGCTAGCTACCGCGATGCGATCACAGCCGTATTCGAGGCGGTGTCGCCGGGTTCGGATTGGGTTCTGGAATTTGTGCGTGGGTATGCGGGCGAGGTCCTTGTGCATTTGTCGAAGAGCGCAGAGCTCCTCGTGGTCGGTACCCGCGAGCACGTCGGGCTGGGCCGTCTCCTGGTGGGGTCGGTGAGTCATTACTGCCTTAGGCATGCGGCCTGTCCGGTGGTCGCAGTCCCGATCCCTGCTCCGCTAGGCACGGAATCCGCCGAGAGTGGAGAGAGCGAAGTCGGGTCATCGGGGGGTGCGCTGCTGGTGGCTGGCTTAGACCGCTCCGAGGAGTCGCTCGCGGCGGCGCGGTACGCGGCAGCGGCTGCTGAGATGCGAGGGTGCGGCATTCTGCTGGTGCACGCGTTTCCGGCGGCACCTACGAACGCGCCCGACATGGAGGCAGTCTGGTCGGCCTCGCGGACAAGTGCCGAGGAGCTGGTTGCCAGCGCTGCAGCCCAGCTGGCCGTCTCGCCGCGCGTTCATGTGCACACCTTGGCCAAGCCCGGCGATCCAGCGGCGGTGCTGGAAGATGCGGCACGGCAGGCTGAGATGCTCGTGCTCGGCCGCGACCACGTGTCATGGGGTGAGCATGTCATTCAGGGCAGGGTCACTTCGCATGTCGCCCGACGGGTCAGCTGTCCGGTGGTGGTTGTTCCTCGTGGCTGGCGAACCGGCCATGTCGGAAAGCCCCCGCCGGTAGTGGTCGCTCTGGACGGGGAGACGAACGCGGAATCCGCGCTGAGTCTGGCGTTTCGAGAGGCTCAGCTGCGCGCCACTCGGCTGGTCGTTTTGCACGCCGAGCCCATAGGCACATCAGCTCGTGACGTGGCGGCGGCCGGCTTCGACCTCGCGGTCCTGCTCGACAAATGGAGGCAAGATCACCCGGATGTGACCGTTTCCACAGTCGTTGTATCCGGCGATCCAGATGTGCAGTTGGTGCGCTGGTCGCGGTCAGCGGCTGTGCTGGTGGTTGGCCGACCACACCAGGCGGGGTGGAGTTCTTGGGTCCGTTCGATTGCTCGCAGTGTGATGAGTCGGACGCGCTGCCCACTCATCATCGCACCGCAGAACCCAGTTCCAGTAAGGGGGAAACCGACCTCGGCCGCCACGGCCCTGATTTGATGCAACAAACGGAGGTGCCTAATGTCTCCTCGTCGGTCACTCGAACAGCCGGGATTTCAGCAGGAAGGCGCAGTCGTTGGCGCCGATCACGTACGAACTCATGCCAACCAAGGAGGACGATGAAGATGGCTTTCCAGCCGTGGGAATACCGGCCCGACGCGGGGTTCGCTGAGGGAACTGATCTGATTGGCTACACGGTTGTCGCAGTGGACGGCGATATCGGTCACGTCGAGGCAACCTATGACAGTAGGCCGGCGTACCTCGAGGTGGACGTCGGGTCCTTCTTCGGCGGCCGCGAGGTGATGGTGCCGGCAGGTCTGGTCGAGCGGATCGACTCAACCGAGAAGAAGGTGTACGTCGACCGTACAAGGGACCAGATCAAGGACGCGCCCAGGTACGACCAAGCGGTCGCCGACCACGTCGATTATTGGGAGCGCCTGGGTAGCTATTACTCCGGCACGTACATGCCTCCGGGTGATCAGATGTGATCCAGCTCCGGCTAGGGGATGACGAACGGCAAATCCGGGTCGGGTGCCTCGAGCACGGCCGCTAGTCAGCTGAGTGCCGTCTGGTCACAGGCGGTAACGCTGGCAGATCGCCTTCACGTTGTGGCGCTGCGCCGGCACGGGTGGGCCGTCTCGTGTTGGCGCATCTCGGGAGCCCCGATCCGTGCAGTCGAGAGCGGTGAGCTGCCGACCTACGGCGAGGTCGGCCGGAGCACGCAGAATGCCTGCCGTGTATATAGAACGGACTGGCCGGCGCTGTGATGGCTATGGGCCGTAGTCGACTCGGGCAGTGCCAATTAGGCGTTTTGCGCGACCGTCGATACCCGCAAGGCAGCCACGATATTGAGCGGAGGCTGGTGATAATGATGCGTCGCGGGGTGCTCCGGCTTCAGGTCAGTGCCTGATCTGCCAGCGCCCGATGCGGCCCAGGCTCCGCCGGCGCCGCCCACGGGGCCACAATGAGCGGACAGTGGGTCTGCCTCATCACAGTGCGGGCCACCGACCGGGTCCATGATCCCCAGCGATGCTCGTGCGGGCGGCCGACGACCAAGACGGCTGCAGTCTTCGACCACCGTATGAGCTGAGCGTCGGGATCCCCCGCGACAATTGCGGTCGAGATGGCAACGTCTGGGTGGTCCTGTTTCCATCGCGACAGCACAACACCGATGTCGAATCGCGCAGCGGACACCGCATGAGCGGCGGCGCTGATGGGCTCAGCGTGTAACACCACCAGTCGGGTGTCACGCAGCCGTGCCTCCTCAAACGCCACCTTGAGGGCGGGCTCTGCTGCGGTCTCGCCGTCGAGGGCAACGACTACCGGCTGCTGCGGTACTGCTTGGCGGGCTCGCCAGCCGCCGGGAACCACGACCAGCGGGCAGGCGACGCGACTGGCGACCTGGGACGCAACCGCGCCAATGAGCAACCGCTCCCCCCATGACACACGGTCGCGACCCAGGACCAGCATCGCGGCCTGGCGGGCGGATCCTTCAAGAATGGCTACGGGATCGCCAGGCTCGGCCTTCGTGTGCACCTTCACACCTGTGGGAACGACCAGGTGTGAAGCCACCGCTGCGGGGAGCTCCTCGGCCTTCGTCCGGGCCGCCACCAACGCGGCCTCCCTGTCACCGGCCCTCGCCAATGGAGCAGGGAAGGCATGCACCAGTAGCGACGTCGCCGCCGCGCATCATCGCAGCTGTTACGGCGTAACGCGAGGCCGCCAACGACTCGGCAGACGGATCCACGCCAACCACCAGCGTTCTGTCTGGTGCGCTCGGCTCTTCAGCCCCTTCTGCTGCACTTTCGATCGGCTGTACCACCCCTTGATCGGTAGGCGCAGCGGTGCCGGACGGTCCTCTGTCTTCATCTCCGGGAGGACGCTCAGGAAGCGGAGCCGGCACCGCGACTACCGGACATACGGCACGGCTAAGGCAGTAGTGGCTCACTGAACTGGTCAGCAGCCGCCCCAGGCCCACATGCTCACGGGTTCCCACTACGAGCAGACGTGCGTCTTTAGACTGGCGGACCAAAACCTGTCCGGCGTCCCCGCTAGCGAACTGCAGGACCCAGTCGGGGTCAGGTGATGCGGCATCGAACACTGCAGTGATGGCCTGCCGGTAGGACTCCTGAATCTCCTCCCAAGTCACGTTCGTAACGTCCATCGGGCTTGGGAAGCCCGCGGAGCTGAGCCCGTATGGCCAGTCGAGTGCGTGCACAGCTCGCAGCACGGCACCGGTGCACCTGGCCTGCTGAGCCGCCCAGTCCAATGCGGCCTTGCCCGACGGCGAATCGTCCAGTCCTACGACGATTTCGTTCCTCATCGCGCACCTCCATCGGCAACGTCGCCATCCCTACACTTCCGACGGTGGCGGCGCCGCCATCCCTGCACAACTGCCCTTGGTCGTCCCCGGTGAGGACCTTCGTCCCGCCGGTAACCCGTGCCGGGCGAGTTGCTAGGACGGAAGCAGGCGACGACGACTTCATCGGCGGGTGCGCCGGGAGACCTCATGCGAGGCGTTCTCTCGCACGGAGAGCATCAGCTCAGATCTTCGCGCGTGCCTCTGTATGACCTTCGACTCTTCTGTAGCCGTCCAACCGCTGTATGGGATGGACATGTGGAGTCGACAACACGTGGCCTCCGGCGAGCGGAAACGCCGAATGAAGAGCGGCCAGTTATCGAGCGCGCCAGCCCGGCCGACCTGGCGTTCCTGGCGATGGACACTGGCAAGGTCCCGGAGCAGTTCGCCGTAATCCTGATCTTGGAACGGCCTGCCGACCTCGGGCTAGTTGATCTACGCCAGCTGATCGGGCGCCGGATCCTAGCCTTACCACGGTTGCGGCAGCGATTGATCAAGGTACGCCCGGGCTGCGGACGCTCCGTGTGGGTAGATGATCTCGATTTCGCAATTGATCGACACGTACGCGCTGTTTCTTGTCGGCCCCCGGGGGATGAGGCGGCCCTGCTTGACACCGCTCTTTCGGTGATCATGACTCCGCTGCCGAGAGATCATCCGCTTTGGTCAATCGTTTTGGTCACTGAGCTTGCCGACGGTGCAGTCGCCGTCGTGGTCGTGCTGCATCACGTCCTCGCAGACGGTCTGGGCGGATTGAATGTCCTAGCAGCACTTGTCGATCCCGGAGCACCGCCGACCGCGGTGCCCTTCCCTCGGCCTTTGCCGTCACGGGCGAGTCTTGTCCGGGATGCATGGATGACGCGGCTAGCGGCGACGCGTCGGATGGCTGGGTCGTGGCGATCCCTGCGGCGCGGCATGTTCGCGGGTGGAGGCCTTCACCCGCCGCGCGCAACACCCTGCTCGCTCGTACAGCGGACAGGCTCCGGGCGGCGCATGGCGGTTCTGAAGCTGGATCGTGCTCAACTCGCAGCGGCGGCACATCGTGGCGGGGCTACGACCAACGATGCGGTCCTTGTTGCTGTGGCCCTTGCGCTGCACCAGATTCTGCTGAGCAGAGGTGAGTACGTCGATCCGATTGTCGTCACTGTGCCGGTTTCAGGTCGCCGCCCGGGAGGCGGGCGTGAGGTGGGCAATCTGGTCAGCCCGATGCTCGTCAATGTCCCGACCGGCGGCGGTGTAGCTGAATGTCTCGCGGAGGTTGAGGCGGCAGTGCGTGCCCACAAGGCGGCCGCGACCGGTCCTCCACCCATCGCGGTTCTCGGTGGGTTTTTCAGGCTTCTCGCATGGCTTGGTGGCTACCGCTTCTATATGAACCACCAGCGCCGGTTCCACACGCTTGTGACACATGTCCGGGGTCCGGTGGAGCGGGTACGACTTGGTGGCCACGAGGTGGGTGCCGCCATTCCGGTTGTGGTTGCCGACGGAGGCAATACGACCGTCTACTTCGAGGTCCTCTCGTACGCTGGCGTCCTCACCATCACGGCAATCGTCGATGCTGATCATGGTCCAGACCCGGACGATGTGATCCGCCAGCTGCGGAAGGAGCTCGATTTGATCATGGGGGCGCTCGAGCCGGATGAGGCGAGCTGAGTGCCGAAGATCAGCGGGGAAATCCTGATCAACCAGCCGGCCGAGCTGGTTTTCGACTATGTCGCCGACCAACGCAACGAACTGAACTACAACCCACAGATGCTGCGGTCGGAGATGATCACCGACGGACCGATTGGAGTCGGTACGCGATTTCGCGCCACGGCACAGTCGGGGCGGCGAGAGGTGGAGATGCTCATCGAAGTCACCGAGTACCAGAGGCCAAGGAGGTTCGGGTCTCGGACCACGATGTCCTCCGCCGATATCGATGGCGGATTGACGTTCGAGCCTGTTAATCGAGCAACACGGATGAGCTGGTCATGGGATGTGCGACCGAAGGGGTCACTGCGGCTCCTGGCCCCGCTGGTCGCTCGCCTTGGGCGTCGCCAGGAGCAGACGATCTGGACCGCCTTGAAAGACCAGCTCGAAGGGCCTCGGGCGGGTAGGGCTTGACCAAAGTCCAACCGGGCGGCTTCGAGGAAGATGCGGTGCAGCGCCTCACCGGCTCAAGCAAGATCGCTTCGTTGGTCCGCGACATCGTCAGCCACCGCGGGGGGCACCGACCGCAGCACGTGTCGGAGTTTCCCACTGCGCGGATTCGCCTGCGGCGGTTCAGCCGCCAGGCGCAAGCTGACACCGTCGCAGCCGTGTCCATGAAGCAGGTCAGCCAAGCCGGCGCTAACCCGTTGCCAGACTTCGGCTCGGTCGTTTCCTCCTGGATCATGATCAAGACGGACGATGATGACGTCTGTCGCGGTCTGCAGCACCTGGTAGCTGCGGACGCCTCGAGTCTCTTCCACCACAGTTGCCACCGCCATTGGCAGCAGGATCGCCTCGCCACCCTCCGCCCGCGGAACCCGGAGGATCTCATCGGTACGCCCCCCTCCACCAAGACTGTTGCCATCGCCAGCCATGGGCGTCGCCTGGACCGCTCGAGAGGACCTATGGCCCTGTCTTTTACACCGGCGCTGGGGGAGGTTGTTGAGCTATCCCGTAGCAAAGCGAGTTCGGAGGCCGCCGTGACGGACCAAGCTCCACTGCCGTTCTTCACAGCCTGGAGGTCGGTGGCCCGATGTAGCGTCGCGTCGGTACGGCAGCCCGTGCGGTCAAGTCATGCAGCCGGACTCTGGATGGCCAGTAAGCATTGCCGGCGGATTCTGGCGCTCTTCAGCGTTCCGGGCTGGCCCGCGTTGGGGTCTTCGGCCCGACTGCTCCGGCGATCTAGGTGGCCAGGCCAGTCTCCAGTCTCCGAAATGATCGTGTTGAGATCGCGTCGCTTCGAGGTCGGCGTTGGAGCGGCTTGGCCGATCCGCATCAGGAGTAGTGGATGAAACTCAAGATCAAGCTCCTCGCGCAGACGGTCCCGGGTGGACGGCACTTCTACGACCTGACTCGCAAGGCTGACCACATGATCCAATCGCGTGACTTCCAGCAAGATGCGTTGCAGCGCCTCGCCTCCTCCCAACCACGCCAGGCGGTTGGATTCGGCCATCCCCAGCACCATCACGCAATGGTTGAGGCTTGACTGCTGCAGCCTTGGCATCCATCCCTTTCCGGCAACGTCGAAGTTGCGAACCAGAGCTTTCGGCTCCGGATCAGCGGCGTAATTCCTGCCGAATGGGAGACCTTGGACCCTGCCGGCTCCAGGGCGTGCTGACCGACAGTGTGATCATCGTCAAGTTGCAATAGAGGACGCCACTATGGAAGCGATTCGCTGGTTCGAGGAGATTGGTCTTACTGATGTTGCACTCGTTGGCGGGAAGGGCGCCAACCTCGGTGAGCTGACGGCCGCCGGATTACCCGTCCCGCCGGGCTTCGTGCTGACCGCTGCTGCATACCTTGAGGCGATCTCTGAGTCTGGCGCGCGGGCCCGGCTCGCGCGCCTGCTCAGTGGGCTCGATGCCGATGATCATGCTTCCCTTGCCGAGACGCACCGGGCCGCTCGCGAGGAAATCATGGCTACGACTATCTCTGCGGAGATCGCGGACGCCATCGCGAACGCCTACCGCAGGCTGGGAGACAATGTCGCGGTTGCCGTACGGTCCTCGGGTACAACCGAGGACGCCGGTGACAGCTCGTTCGCCGGGATGAATGCGAGTTTCACCAACGTCATCGGGCTCCCTAACGTATTGGCACGCGTCAAGGACTGCTGGGCATCGTTGTATGGCGAGCGGGTGTTGGCCTATCGGGCCGAGCAACATCTGGTGGAGGAACCAGAGATTGCGGTGATCATCCAGAAGATGATTTTCTCCGAGGTGTCGGGGGTGATGTTCACTGCCGATCCGACCAGCGGAGCCCTCGACCGGGTGATCATCGAGTCGGTGTTCGGCCAAGGCGAGGCCATCGTCAGCGGCCGCGTCGAACCCGACACCTACATCCTTGACAAGGCAGGCCCGCAGTTGATCTCGGTCCGTCAAGGTAGGCAGAAGTTCAAGATCGTACGCGGACCGGACGGCGCGGACACCGAGCAGCCGCTGGACGACAGCGAAAGCGACCGTCGCACCATCACCCAAGATGAGATCCTCGCCGTCGCTGCGCTGGGAATCCGCGCTGAGCGACACTATGGCGCCCCACAGGACCTGGAATGGGCTCGGGCAGCGGGCGACACCTATCTGGTCCAGTCCCGCCCGATCACCACCCTCAGCGCTCGGGTCACATCCGAACCGCACCCCGCGGCCTCGACCACCCCGACGCTCTTGCTTTCCGGCCTCGCCGCATCTGTCGGACGCGGGTCAGGGAGAGTGCGCATCCTCACCTCTACCGACCAGCAGACCGAGTTCTTGGACGGCGAGGTTCTGGTTGCTGAGATGACAAGCCCGGACTGGGTACCGGCCATGCGGCGCGCGGCCGCGTTGATCACCGATGGGGGTGGCGTCACCTGCCACGCGGCGATCGTGTCTCGCGAGCTTCAGCTACCCTGCGTTGTCGGCACTGGCCATGCCACAACCAGCCTGAGTACCGGCCAGGAAGTGACCGTGGACGGGCGCACCGGCAAGGTCTATGCCGGCGCGGCCGCCCCGATCACCGTTCAAAGGCCGTCCCAACCGCTTCCGGAACCTGTTTCACCGTTGGCGACCAGGCTGTACGTCAACCTGGCCGTCGCCGAGCATGCCGAAGAAGTCGCTGCGCTGCCGGTCGACGGGGTCGGCCTGCTCAGGGCCGAATTCATGGTCGCCGATGCCTTGAACCGTGTCCATCCGCGGCGGCTGATCGAACTTGGCCAGCAAGATCGCTTCATCGACGCGATGTCAGAGTCACTGCTGCGAATCACCCGCGCTTTCGCGCCTCGGCCAGTGGTTTACCGCAGCATCGATTTCCGTAGCAACGAATTTCGAGGCCTGCAGGGCGGGGAGGCGTACGAGCCACACGAGGCAAACCCGATGATCGGCTACCGCGGGTGCTATCGCTATACCGATCAGCCGGATCTGTTCAATCTTGAGCTGGACGTACTCGGCCGGGTGGCCGACGCCACACACAACCTTCGCCTCATGATCCCGTTCGTCCGTACGGCGTGGGAGTTGGAGCGCTGTCTCAATCTCGTCCAGGCGCATTCCAGGGCTGCCAGCCTTCCGGTTTGGGTGATGGCCGAGGTTCCCTCGGTGGCCTACTGGATTCCCACCTATGCGGAAATGGGCATCGAGGGTGTCTCCATCGGCAGCAACGATCTGACTCAGCTTGTACTCGGCGTTGATCGGGATTCGCAGGTCTGCGCGGAGCTCTTCGACGAGGCCGACCCGGCCGTCCTGGACATCATTGCTCGCATTATTGGTGCTTGTCAGGAAGCGGGCATCAGCTCATCGCTGTGTGGCCAGGCGCCCTCCGACCGACCTGAGTATGCGGAAAAGCTGGTGCAGTTGGGCATTACGTCGATCTCGGTGAATCCCGATGTCGTGCACCAGGTCCGCGACATCATTGCTGGCGCTGAGCGGCGCATTCTGCTGGCTGCCAGCGCGCCGTGGCGGTCGGCGGCGCCAACGATTTCTCCGCGACATCGGTTGCACGGCTTGCACGGTCGATCCTAAGCAGTTGTCGTCGGGTCGAAAGGCCCTGGTCCGGTGTGCTGGGTCCGGGCATGCTCGGTAGGTGTCGGCGGTGGAGCGGCTGAGCGCGGACGACCAGCTGATCTTGTGGCCGGACGAGGTGTGGCCGCAGGACATCGGTGCTGTGGGTGTCCTCGACGGCGCGAGCCTCCTCGACTCCGACGGACGCTTCCAAATCGAGGCCGCGAAGCAGGCAGTCGAAGGTCGACTGCATCTCCTCCCTCGGTTCCGTCAGGTGCTCTACGTACCCCGGCGAGGCCTCGGCGGTCCGCTGTGGGTCGATGCACCGGCGTTCGACCTGAGCGATCACGTCCGCGTCGAGCGACTCGATGCCCCGGCCGACGAGACAACGCTGCTGCGGGCGGTCGAGCGGTTGCGACGGCGCCGTCTGGACAAGTCACGGCCACTCTGGGAGATGTGGTTCCTCACCGGGCTGCCTGATCAACGTATTGGCTTATTCGTTCGGCTACACCACGTCGTCGCCGACGGTATCGCAGGCGTGGCTGAACTCAGTGCGTTGCTCGATAAAACACCGAGCACCGCAATGGCACCGGCGCGGCCGTGGGCTCCGGAGCCGTGGCCATCGGCACGTCATTTGCTCCGTGACAACCTCGAGCGCCGAATCGCGAAGCTGGGAAGTGGCCTACAGAAGGTCATCACCCGCCCGGCGGCGATCCTGGGCCGGGCACGCGCTGGGATGCCCGCTCTGCGCGAGCTCCTCGCCGACAAACCAGGACCCCAAACGAGCCTGAATCGGGTGATCGGCCAGGATCGCACGCTCGCACTGGTGCGTAGCAGCCTCGAACTGGTCGATGAAGTTGCACACACGCATGGTGCCAAAGTGAACGATGTGCTGCTAGCGATGATCGCCGGTGGCTTGCGAGGACTGCTGTGGAACCGGGATGAACCGATCGAAGGAGTCATCCTGCCGATCTATGTGCCAGTTTCGCTGCGCCGGGGCCGATCCGGTGAGGAAGGCGGGAATCTCATCAGCCAGATGGTCGTTCACCTTCCCCTTGGAATCGCCGATCCTAGCCGGAGACTGCGGCAGATCGCCCTGGAGACGGCCGAGCGAAAGGCGATCGGCCGTCCGTCGCTGGGCACGATGTTCCACAGCAAGCTCGTACGAGGCGCAATGCTCAAGCTCATTGTTCGGCAGCGGGTGAACGTCGTTAGCGCTGACCTACCCGGTCCGCAGGCGCCGCTCTACTTCGCAGGCGCGCAGCTCATCGAGCTGTTCCCGCTGTTGAACCTCCTCGGGACCGAGTCCCTCGGGGTTGGCGCGCTGTCCTACGCAGGGCAGTTCAACGTTATGGCGGTCGGCGATGCAGATACCTATCCCGACATCGATGTCTTCGCAGCGAGTGCGCGTGACGATCTACGTGCACTGGCTGAGGCGACCGCGCACCTTCGCGGCTGAACGCTCACCACTTTGAACGGGCCGATTAGGTGCCCGCCGCCAGTCTGCTGGGAGGTTTGTCGATGCCCGCGATGGTGGTGCAGGATGCCGCGGATGGCCAGCGCCGCAGTACCGACGGCCAGCCCGCCGGTCACCCACGGTCGTGGATTGCGGAGGTCCGGCCGCCTCTCGAAGGACATCATGTCCAATAAGAGGCGTGTGGCCCTGCCTTCGTCAGATCCGCCGTCGAACACCACACGGAAATTCATACCGAACTCAGGGAAGTAGATGCGGAACACCCAGGGGTCGTCGGGATCGTCTGGGTACAGGCGGAAGCCGCGTCGCATCGCTGGGATTGGGGTGATCGGCTTCAGCATCAGGTGGCCACCCTGAACCACGACCTCTGCTCCGGCCCCCATCAGGACCCTCGAGGACAGGTTGGTGACCGGACCGGGGGCCGGGGCGTACCACCCGCAGATTTCGCGCCAGGTTTCTGGGCGTGGCGGGATGTCGATGCGGATTGGGTCAACGGAGAGGCCGAGCAGGAGACGAAGGAGCATGGGTGCGAGCGGTGTAGGCGCGCCGCGACCGTCGAGGCCGCCGGTGTTGCTGAGGACGATGACCCCGATCCCTTCATCGGGGGCCAAAGAAATCGCCGAATGGAAGCCGGACAGGATGCCGGTCTTGCCAACAGTCTTATGACCCCCCTCTTCGCCGAGCTCGAACGCCAAGCCCATGCCCGGCACGCGCGGATCCGGCTGGAAGTGGGGTTGGAACATAGTCGCCAGAGTCTCCGGCCTCAGCACGGAGCCGTGCTCGTTGGCGGCCACCTGCAGAAGGGCGGCGATGTAGCGAGCGATGTCGGCCGTGGTGGAGTACATCCCGCCCCCGCCGGGGGTCGGGACTTCGCGGTCGGCGACTGGCTTGAGGCCGCGGGAGCGCAGCACATACCCGGTTGCCAGGTCGGGTCGGACCCGTTGTGATCGGATGAGGTCGGTGTGCTCCATTCCCAAGGGGTCGAAGATGCGGTCTCGCAGGTAGCGATCCAGCGGCTGGCCGGTCACGTCCTCGACGATCTGCCCGAGCGCGGCGAACCCGTGGTTGCTGTACGCCCACTTGGTCCCCGGCTCCACTTCCACAGGCAGGCCTCCGCGGTAGTAGTCCGCAAGGGGGAGCGCCCCCGATCGTGCCGCTCGGACGCCCGAACCGACGCCCGGCTGAAGCAGATCCGACAACCGCCGCCAGTAACCGACTCCGGCGGTATGGGTGAGGAGGTGTCGCACGGTAGCCGGCCGCAGACTCGCCCTGGTCGGGACCAAGCGGAATGTGCGGAGGTAGTCGTTCGCCGGCGCGTCGAGGTCCACCAACCCCTGCTCCCACAGCTGCATCACAGCGACTGCGGTGAAGGTCTTGGTGAGCGATGCGATGCGAAAGACGGTGTCCTCCGTGATCGGCTTCTTCGCCGCGACATCGGCGAGGCCGTGCCCGTGGAACCACGCGAGGCCTCCGTCACGGATCACCGCGACCGCCAGACCGGCGCACGGCCAGTGGTCCAGGACCTGGGCCACCGTCGCCTTCAGGTCGAGGTCATCGATCTGACCGTACGCCTGCGTCGTCAGTTCGCCTTCGTCGTGTCGGGATGGGGACGCGCTCATCATCTGCTTCTTTCTTCCCTCACCGAAGCGGCTATCTGGGATCGATCGGGGTGATGATGCCGAGCCGGTCCTCGATAGCTGCCGCGGCCTTGAGGATTAGGTCCTCGCGATATCGGGGGCCGATCACCTGGACGGCCTGAGGAAGACCGTCGCGGATGCCGACGGGGAGCGCCACGGCAGGCAGCCCGAGGGTGTTAACGGCCATGGCCATGCGCATGGCTCGTAGGTCCTCAGCTACCCCACCTTCGTCCAAGTCGGTCCCTGCTTTTCGCGGAATGTCGGTGGCAATCGGCGCGACGATCAGCGGGTAGTGTTCCTGGAACTCACTCCACGATCGCAAGATTGACTGCCGCGTGATGAAGCTCTGCTCGGCCGCCACCGCATCTGGATCGCCGGCAGCCTCGAAGAATGCCGACATGAAGCGCTGGGTCGCGACAGGCAGCGACGGCGGCATCACCTGCTGCCATACCGCCCGGATGCCTGGAGTGGTGAGCATGACCACCAATGCCTTCGCCGCCGCGTCGATCCCCGGCGGCTCGACCTCGTCGACGAGGTAGCCCTCCTGCGCGAGAGCGTCGGCCGCCTTCCGTACGCCGTCCTGCACCGGCTCCGCAGTGCCCTGGCCGGCCGGGTCGAGCACGACCGCGACCTGGATGGGCTCGGCTAATTCAGGTCCGCGAAGCGGCGCGGGTACCGTCCACGGGTCTCTCCAGGTTGGGCCGGCGACCATCTCGAACGCTTTCCGTAGGTCCGCGATCCGCCGCGCCAGCAGGCCGTTGACCTGGGTGAGCTGCATGCCGATCGTCGCGATGTCCACCGGCTCGACTGTCGTTGCATGCGGGATGCGTCCCAACGTGGGCTTCAGCGCGCTGACACCGCAGCATTGCGCGGGATGGCGGAGCGATCCGAGGCCGTCGTTCCCAAGACCCAATGGACTCATGCCGGTCGCGATAGCGGCGGCCTCGCCGGCGCTCGAGGCGCCGGGGGTTCGAGACCTGTCCCAGGGGTTCACAGTCGCTCCCCAGAGCTCGCTCTCGCAGTGCCAGCGAATGGCGCCGCTGGGAAGGTTTGTGCGGCCGATCGGGATGGCCCCGGCAGCCTTCAGGCGTTCAACCACCGGAGCATCTCGACGGGGATAAGCGTTGGCCAGTGCCTTGAATCCCTGCGTCGTCGGGGTGCCGGCGACGTCGATGTTCTCCTTCACGGTGAAAGGCACACCGTGGAACGGCGGCAGGTCAGCGCCGGCCGCGACCGCACGGTCAGCCGCCTCTGCTGCTTTCAGCGACTGCTCGGCCATCACGATGACAACGGCGTTGATCGACGGGTTGACTGCTTCGATCCGCCGAAGATGGGCCTCGATCACTTCGTGACTGGAAACCTGCCTGGTTCTGATGGCTTCAGCCAACTCCATAGCGCTCATGCACCACAGCTCTGTGGCCGTCGTGCGGCTCATGTCGGCCTCTTCGCATGTGCCCGGCTCTGTGGCCGTCGTAGAGTCCTCAGCGTGGTAGCGGCGGCAAGCGCGCCGACGGCGCCGGTTGCCCACAGCCTCGGGTTGATCGACCGGGGGTACATCTCCGCGGACAGCAGAATCCCGTCGAGGTGGAGTCTCGTCGTCTTTCCTGAACGGTCGCGGCTGAACACGACCCTGACGGTGCCCAGGCCGTACGTGGAGAGGTCCAGCCGGAAGACGTATGGGTCTTCCTCGTCGTCGGGATGCAACTCGAAGCCCCGGTACAACGCGGGTATCGGGCTGAGGGTCCGCACCATCAGCCGGCCGCGCCGGACGGTGACTTCGGCTCCGGCCCCGAGCATCGACCACGCCATCATGTCGGTCCGCTGGGCGCGCGGTCGGTACCAGCCGCAGAGGTCTCCCCAGATCTCGGGGCGCTGCGGGACATCGGTACGGATGCCCTGATCCGGCGCACCGATGAGGTCGCTGAGCAGCCGTTTGGTCTCACCCGTCAGCCAGCCCGAGGCGTTCCTGGATCCGTTGGTGAAGGCCATCACAGCCACGCCGTCGTCCGGTGCGAGGAAGATCTGGGAATTGAACCCCGGCACCACGCCTTGGTGCTCTACTGCGGGATGCCCACCCAGGTCGACCCGCCAGAACGCGAGGCCCATGCCGGGGATCCGCGGATCGGGCTGGTAGTGCGGCCGGAACATCATGGCGAGGGTCTCCGGTTTGAGGATCGTCCCGCGCTCACCCGCGCCACCGCCGACGAGGGCGGCGAGGTAGCGCGCCATGTCCCTCGGCGTCGAGTAGATCGAGCCCGCCGCCGCAGTCACACCCTGGCGGTCTGTCCGTGCTTTCGCGCCCTTCGAGCTGAGCGTGTAGCCCGTCGCAAGCTGCGCTTGTACCCGGTTGGAGCGCAACAGATCGCTGGTCGCCATCCCGAGGGGCTGGAAGATGTGCTCGCTTAAGTAGCGGTCCAGCGGCTCGCCGCTGACGTCCTCGACGATCTGTCCCAGCGTGGCAAACCCGTGGTCGGTGTACGCCCAGATCGTCCCCGGCTCGACTGCCAGACGCAGACCGCCGCCGTAGTACTCCGCCAGGGTCGGCACGGGCTGGTCCAGTGCGAAGGTTTCACCGAACCAGTCGCTGTTGACCATGCGAGAGGGATGCAGCCATTCCGGCACCCCAGCGGTGTGGGTGAGCAGATGCCGGACCGTGGCTGGGCGCCAGCTCGCCTTGGCCGGGACCAGCCGGTAGGCCCGCAGATAGTCGTTGGCGGCAGCATCCAGGTCGATCAGGCCCTGTTCCCACAGCTGCATCACCGCAACCGCGGTGAAGGTCTTCGTGATCGAGCGATCCGAAAGACCGTGTCCTGGGTCACCGGTGTCGCGGACTCAATGTTTGCGAACCCGTGACCCGAGAAGAACTGCAGCGCTCCGTCGCGGACCACTCCCACCGCCAGACCGACCGCGGGCCAGCGGTTCAAGATCCGATCGACACTGCCCTCTATCTGAAGCTGATCGATCTCTGGCATAGGAAGTCCCTTTCACCGCTGGTGGGCGACTTCGTCGACTCCTGACCGGAGATGGCCCCAGCTACGACGTTTGTCGAGGAGCCAGCTGAGACGCAAGAGGCGACTGGCCCTCAGAACCGGTGCCGAAGGTCCGTAGCGGATTCCTGCTGGTTGGTCTATCGCGGATGCAGCTTTCGGTCCAGCCGGATGCCTGCGTAACCCAATACTGATACCCCTGTGACGACGGCGAGGTCGCGCAGCGGGAGCGGTTGGGTTCCGAGGAGTTCTGCCAGCGGTGGCACATACACCGCGGCTAGCTGCAGCAGCCAGGCCGAGCCGACGGCAACCAGCAGAAATGGATTCGCCCAGGTCCTTGGTCGGGCCCTTAAGGCGATAGCAACGGTGAGCTGCATCGTGCCCAGGGTGAGGAATGCCATGGTTTGCCATTCCCTGCCGCTGATAAGGCCCCATAGGGCGACGACGAGTGTCACGGCCGTGATCAGGACGGCAATGCGCAGGATCCGCTTCCAGAGACCGGCGCCGAGGACGCTCTCGGCCGGTGGTCGAGGTGGGCGTCGCATCACCGCTTCGGCAGCCGGCTCAGCACCGAGCGCCACGCCGGTCAGGCCATGAGTCAGTAGGTTGATCCACAGGATCTGAGCGGGCAGTAGCGGTAGTGCCATCCCGAGGAATGGCCCAGCCAGCATGACCATGATCTCGGCGGCGCCCCCAGACATGCCGAAGAGAAGAAACCGTCGCACGTTGTCATAGATTCGGCGGCCTTCGGATATCGCGGTGACCATCGTGCCCAGCTCATCGTCTGCGAGCACCAGGTCGGCAGCCTGCCGGGCCACCTCCGTTCCGCGCCGTCCCATGGCCACGCCGATATCGGCGTGTCGGAGCGCCGGCCCGTCGTTCACACCGTCTCCGGTCATGGCCACGATCTCGCCGGCTGCCTCGTCGGGCATCGATGATGGCCACCTTCTGTTCGGGAGTGGCACGTGCCACCACCGGCGCTAGCAGCAGCTGATCCTGATCGCCGGACCTATCGGCACGTCCGTCGACCACCTGGTCGGCGATCGCTGGCGATGCCGACCTGTGCCGCAATCGCCGCCGCCGTCGCCGGGATGGTCGCCAGTGATCAGGATGGGAGTGATGCCGGCCGTACGAAAGGCTGCAATCGTGGCGGGCGCCGATGCCTTGGCCTGGATCTGCAATGCCGACCAGTCCCAACAGCTGTAGGTTGCTTTCGGCCTGGGCGGCCGTAGCTGGTCGGCGTGGCCGAATTCCTGCGGCCACCGCGAGAACACGCAGGCCCGCGCTCGCGTACTCATGTGCCTTCGTCGAGGGCGGCTTCGACTAAGGCGGGCTTCGGCCGAGATCGACATCGCGTGCAGGAGGAACTCCGGAGCGCCCTTGCAGACACCAGGTAGCCGCTCGGCTGGCGGTGCACCGTGGTCATCCGTTTTCGCAGACTGTCAAAGGGAAACTCGTCGACTCGCGGGAATGCCTCAACAAGGCAGCGTGTTCCGAGTCCCAGCTTCTCCGCCGCGACGATCAAGGCAGCCTCCGTCGGATCGCCTAGCACCTGTCCCTCGGGGTGTTCGGGATCTGGAGGATGGACTGTCGCGTCGGTGCAAAGGGCAGCCGCGTGCAAGAGCGCCGATAGATCCGTGACATCGGATGCTCGACGACGCCTTGTCGTCTCTGATGACGTCGCCGTCGAGCCCGTAGCCAGTGCCGCTGATCACCGCCTCACCCTGGGGAGTCCAGACCCGCTGCGCCACCATGCGGCCTTCGGTGATCGTTCCGGTCTTGTCGGTGGCGATCACCGACACCGAGCCGAGAGCCTCGACCGCTGGCAGTTGGCGCACGATGGCATGGTGGGCGGCCATCCGACGAGCACCGAGGGCGAGGCTCAAGGTGATGACTGTCGGGCAGGGACTCAGGTACGGCGGCAACTGCCAGGCTGATCGCCGTCACGGCCATGAGTTCGAGTGGCTCGCCGCGGATGAGCCCGATTATCGCCGACGGCGACACACAAGATCGCCACGATGGCCGCCAGTACGCGGCTCAGGCCGCGTAGTCGCCGCTGGAGTGGAGTGATTTGGGGGCCTGTATCGAGCAGCGCAGCCATCCGACCGATCGTGCTGTTTGGCGCCCGTCGCCGTAACGGTGGCCACCCCGCGTCCCCGCACCACGACGGTGCCTGCCGCCAGTTGCGCGTCGGCTGCTTGATCGGCAGACTTGAGACCTTGTCGACCGGCACGGATTCACCAGTCACGCTGGACTCGTCCACGAGAAGAGCCGCGGACTCCACGAGTTCGGCGTCGGCTGCGACGAGATCGCCCTCAGCCAACACCAATGCATCACCCGGTACGACATCCGCAGCGGCAATTTCTTGTTGATGGCCGTCACGGATCACCCGGGCGCGTGGAGCACTCAAACTAGCGAGCGCGGTAACAGCGTGGTCCGCCCGTACCTCCTGGATCACCCCGACCGTGGTGTTCACCACGATCACCATCGCGATGACGGCCGCGTCGGTGAAGTCTCCGACGCTCACCGTGAGGATGACCGCCGCCATCAACAGCATCAGCAGCGGATCCCTCAGCTGATTTCCGAGCCGCCTGATCAGCCGAACACGATGGTGCGGTGACCACCGCATTCGCGCCCTGCTTCGGCGAGCCGGGAACGAGCCTCTCCCGCGCTCAGGCCCACAGTCGAGATGACCTGATCAGGCACCCTCAGCCAACCTCCTTGTTTCACCTCAGCCTGACTGCAGCGTGCCAACGAGGGAAGTGGCAAATGAGGCTCGAAAGGCGGGACTTTGGACTCTACGGATCTAGCTGAGAGGACCGACTCTCACCGCAGTGGCCGCATCGGTCCGACCGCGTTGGGCCGGCAAATTCGGAGGCCCGGTTGTGCGGCAGTGGATTAGCGGTCGGCAAGACTAGTCCTTCTGCCCAACACGTCGGCTTGCATAATTTTCATAACCTTTTCCGGCTCTTCGAAGATAGGACTATGAGCTGACTGATCAAAAGTGTAAAAGCCCTTTATAGGTGCCTTGAGGTTCTGAAAGTATGCTTTTGCCTCAGGGTAGGAGCAGGTGTAATCGTAGATCCCGTGGAAGAAATAGGCCGGAATAGGTACCTCGGACAGCTTTGTGTTGAGGTTCGTGGTGATCATCTCGTCCCAAAGCGAGGTCACGCCCGTCGCGAATTTTCCTCGCCACGTCTTCATTTTTTCAGCGAGTGTGTAGTCCCGGCACTGCAGCGATGGCAAAAAGACTCCGCTCACTATCGATTTCATTTGCCGCATGGTGCCGATCCCGAGACTGTGCATAGCCGTGTCACGCACTTTGAGATATTCCCGCGGTACTCGGTCCGTAGTCACCGGTGAGGCCTCCAGTTTCCGTACCATATCCGTGTTGCCGTTCTCCCTAAAGCGCTCGAGCATGTACGCGTACGCTCGTCTTTCTGATTCGAGCTGATTGGCCATCTGGGCCACGCCGATGTAGGCGTGGTAAAGATGCGGGGCTCGTGCTACGGCCTGTATGCCGAAGAAGGTACCGCCCGAATGTGCCATCAGGTAGATCTTTTCTTTATTAAATCGCGAACACAGATCGTGGGTCAGCGCTAACGTGTCTTCGATGAATTGCTTCACCGTCATTGTTTTCGGAGGGATGTCGGGACTGTAGGAAAGCCCGGCACCGCGCTGTTCCCACCAAACTACGGTGAAGTGGTCTTCCAGTCCCGTATGGTATTTCTGGCCAAGGAAGTAGTCCGGTATGCCACCGTGGAGGTAGAGAAGCACTGGCTGCCTTGCGTCCTTGCTCTTGATGAGCATCCCTTGTTGCATGCCATTGATGGTGACGAAGACCTTCTCCGAAATACTGCGAGGCAGGGGTTTTCCGGCTTCATCGATGAGAGGCTTCGGTCTTCCCGGATAGCTCCATGTCCATAGCAGCCCAAGGACAGCCGAGAAGCAAGCCAACAATGTCGATACGACCACCAGTAGAGCACGGACTGCGTTCAGCGCGAGCGATCGACTGAATCTGCTGTCTCTTCCATGACGGATCATCCGCTCTCGCAACCTCACTCGAAAGTCCTTGTCTGCAAGAAATCCCACGGCTGACTTCGGCTTCCAGTAGCGCAGCTTGAGCACCAATAGGCCCAACCTCGGCGGTCCCCTTCGCGCGGTCAGATCGCGCGGACATTTTCCCATCCAAGCAGGCTCCTGGTAGGAACCGGCCAGAACCTGAGCACTCGTCACGGTCGTGCATGGGGTCGGCAGGCGCCCTCTTGCTCAGAGACTCGACAGAAGCGTCGAGCGCATTGTGTCCGAGGCGCAGGGACAGCACATGCTCACCATGGCGGTGATCTTCGAACCTGTCATCGCGCTGGGGATGGCCGGAGTCGTGACCCCAGACATCTTGCGCGGTCAGGTGGATCTCGGCCGCGGGCCCTTCCACGCGCGCGAGGCGGGATCAAAAGCCGTGACGACGTTGTTCGCTCAGTGGTGCCAGGTTGGTCCAGCCACGTGAAGGAGTCGTTCGTCAAGGCTCCGCGGTGGGCGGATTTCCGCCGTGGCGGGCGGTGAACCACTGCTGGTATGCGCTCACCGCTGTAGGCAGGGTCATGAACACTCGGTCCTCACCGATCCGGTCGATGAAGCCTGTTGGCTCCAGGGCCACCCGTAGGTCGGACTTGACTCGCGCGAGTGCGAAAACGATGCCGCGCTCGGCCAGTGTCCGGCGGACCTCCTCAAGGGCGTCGACTGCTGTCAGGTCAACCTCGACGTTGGCCTCGGCATTCAGCAAGAACCACTCGACCGGCGGATCCGCAGCGTCAACGGAGGCCAGCGCGCGGTGCTTGAAGTCTTCGGCGTTGGCGAAGAACAGCGGCGCGTCGTAGCGATAGACCAGCAGGCCCGCCACTTGGCGGCCAGTGTCGTAGTCGTCGATGTCGTGCATTCCGGCCAGCCCCGGAACGTAGCCCAAGATGCCGTCGTGTGGTCGGGCGATGCGTTCGAGCAGCTCAAGAATCGACAGTGCTACCGCCACCGCTATGCCATACAGCACATCGAAGATCAACACCCCGGCTGTGGTGGCCAACGCCAGGAGCAGTTCGCTGCGCCGGAACCGGGCGATCCGGCGGAGCTCCGGGAAATCGATCAACCTGATTGCGGCGAACATCACAAGGGCACCTAGGGCGGCCAGTGGAAAGGTGGAGAGCGCCGGACCCAGAAACAACATGGTGAGCAGCACAATTACGGCGGTGACGAGGGAGTACAGCTGGGTGCGGCTGCCCACCGCGTCCCCGATCACCGTACGGCTGCCACTGCTGCTGACCGGGAAGCCGGAGAACAAGCCGGCACCTAAGTTGGCCGCGCCCAGCGCCAGGAACTCCTGGCGGGCGTCGATCACCTCGCGCCGCCGGGTCGCAAAGGCACGCGCGGTCACAACATTGTCGGTGTAGGCGACGATGGTCACACCGAGCGCGGCCGGCACCAAAGTACTCAAGTCGACGGTGGAAAAGTCCGGAATTGAGGCTGGGGGCAGCCCCCGCGGGACAGTGCCGACGGTCTTGACCCCCAGCTGGTCCAGATTGAGCACGGCGACCGCGACAGCGGCCAAAACCATCGCCATCAGCGGACCCGGCCATCGCGGCAGAAACCGCTGAAACGCCACGAGCAATGCGAAAGTGGCCGCGGCAACAAGCAGCGTCGGCAAATGAACTTGACCCAGATGGGTAACGAAGAACCGCAGTTCGGAGAGGACAGAATCCCCTTCCACGGAAATACCGGTCACCTTGCCGAGCTGGCTGACGATCATCAGCCCCGCTATGCCGGCCATGTAACCGATAAGCACCGGATGGGAAAGCAGGTTGGCCAAGAAGCCAAGCCTCGCCACCCAGCAGATCAAGCAGATCGCGCCCACCGCAAGCGCTAGCGCCGCCGCGGTATTTGCATAGTTCTGCTGATCACCAGCAACCAACACGATGACCGCCGCCGCAGTCATCAGCGCGGTGCTCGACTCTGGACCGACGGACAGCTGGCGGGACGAACCGAGGAAGGCATAGGCAATCAGCGGCGCAACGGCCGCCCACAATCCAGCGATCGGAGGCAATCCGGCCACCTCCGCGTACGCCATCACCTGCGGAACCAGATAGGCCGCCACGGTCACTCCAGCCAGCAGATCTCCGCGCAGCCACGTTCGCTGATACCCCCGAAGCACACCGACCCCAGGCAGATAGCCGCGTAGCAGCGACGCCTGGTCTTTCGCGGGTGTCCGGTTCGACACACGATGACCGTATCGGGCCGGTTGACACAATCCAGCGCATAGCCCCGTGCTCGAAGTAGCTGAGAAAGCGCGCGCCACTTGCTGCGGCACAATGCGCTAACGATCGATCACTCCGACTGGCGCGATGTAGCAGCCTTCGCTCTCTAAATGCCGGCAAAGAGCAGGCGCCCGGTGGGCGGAAACCTGCAATTTCCCGGCAGTTACGTCAGCGATGAGGATCCTGCTTGACATTAACCGTTGCGCTTCACCGGCGGCTTGTCGTATTCGTGCTCCCACTTGAGCCATTCCGCCTTGCCACCAGAAGGCTCAAGTGTCCGGTCCCGTCATCGACGCAGCAAGTTGCCGGGCCCAGGCCCGTGCACGATCAATTTCACCTACGACGAGCGGCCCGTCGACTTCTCTCACGTAGAAGCTCTCCGCTTTTACAGCGGAGTCGTAGCCATGGCGCCGGGCAACCTTAGCGGCGCCTTTTGCTGCAGATCCCGGCGCAAAACGCATGCTTTCGATCTTGGTGTCGAACGTGGCGATTCTCGCGGTGTGTTGACCAGAGGGCAGTGCCGCCATCCACTCACGCAACCCGAACTCCCGTTCGCCTTCCGGCGCGCCTCTCTTCATGGCGTCGGCACGCGTGTTGGTCCGGCTCATGGAGAACGCATGGGTGGGCCCTCCAGCCACGATCAGGGCCACCTGCGGATCCGGCTCAGCTGGTGCTTGTGACACCTCGGCCAGTTGCACCTCAATCGATTCGGCTAGTCCGGCCGCGACAGCCCGGGCAATCTGTTCTGTATTACCGAACATCGATTCGTAGACCACGAGAGCCTTCATCGTGAACCACTTCCTTTCATCGGGACGCTTGGTCATGATGTCTGCACTGGCACGTCCCGTCCCATTCCCATATCTGCAACTGCACCCTGGCCTGAATCCTCGACAGTCGAAGGCATGACCAGCTGTTCAACCTCGGGCTCCTGACCACCCTGGTCCAGCCGGAACGGCGGATATTGATCGGTCATCAAGCCGGCGTACGCCGCGACGCGCAATACCCAGCGGTTCATGCCGAGCACGAAGTCATAGATGGTCCGGGGATAGCGGCCGGCAAACAGTAGGACGATGGCTGCGAAGAAGACGAGCAAACCGATCAGGCCACCGCGCCAAACCCATATTGTGGGGGTCTCGTCGGAAGTCGCCGCTTGGCTCACCACGTACACGCCAGTTCCCAGGAAGAAATTCGTGACCAAATAGTGCGGGATCGCCAGCAGCCACCACTTCACCAAGACCAAGCCGCGCGACAGACGGTCGGGATAGGCGATCTCCAGGTGCGCCGGGTAATCAGGCACGTCCCGCAGCGCGAAGGGCGGATAGCGGTCGGTGCCGAGTGCGCCGTAGGAGTAGTAGGCCACTCGCCAGCTCCATCTCAGGACCCCTACGTTGAAGTCAAAGAGCCCTCGTGGGTAGCGGCCGGTGATCAAGATCGCAAAGAACGCGATAACGCTGACGACGAAGAAGGCCAACCACAAGAAGGCCAAGATCACGTAGTGGGGTATCGCCAGCAGCCACTTCACCAACCACAGCCAGCGACTGAGCGTGGTATCCAACTGCGTATTGACCTTGACCGGATAACTCGAAGTATTCATGACAGAATTCGCCTCCTCCTTTTAGGTCACATTCGCCTGCGTGGGCCGCCGCTGCCAGTGACATAGGTCGCACGCTGAAGTGACAAAGGACCTAATCGCTGACCTTTGGGACTTTTGGCTGGGTCGAGCGGGCCCTTCGCTCCTGGCGGAGCGAGTGGTTTAGGGGATGCAGTGGAGGGAGAATTTCCGGAGGTGTGTCGTGAACGCCTTACTCACGCGTCACAAGAAGATCGTCTGGGTCACCTGGCTTGTCGCAGCACTGTTGTTCCTCGCCGTCGGCAATGGCCTTGTCTATGGCTTGGCTATTCCGCTGACAGCCGGTTTGCTCGTGCTCATTGCCCCCGGATTGTTACCGAGTACTGGTCGGCAAGTCGACGGCCGGGACATTCGTGCCGTCCTTTTGCTCTACGTCGGCGTCGTCGCTGCCCTGTACCTTGCATTCCAGGTGTTCACCGTCCAGCGGACGCTGGGCCTGTTCATCTGCTATGCCGGGGGCCTGATCCTGGGTGTTGTGGGGCCGGTGATCTACACGGTCTGGCGGCGGGGCCGCTCGCTCGTTGATCTTGGCCTCACCACGAAGAACTGGCGACAAGCCGTTGGGCTTGGGCTCATCTTGGGCGGGGTCCAGTTCTTCCTGACACTGTACGGTTACCACCTGCCGGCGCTTGTCGACTGGGTGCCGTTGCTCGCGATGTCGCTCATGGTCGGCCTCTTCGAGGCGATTTTCTTCCGAGGTTTCATCCAGACCCGACTCAGCGCAAGCTTCGGCCCCCTCCCAGGCGTGTTCGCGGCCGCGGCACTTTACGCCTTGTACCACGTCGGCTACGGCATGGGTCCCCGAGAAATGGTGTTCCTGTTCGGGCTCGGGCTGGTCTACGGCATTGCCTACCTATGCGTGAACAGCGTGCTGGTTCTGTGGCCGGTGCTGATACCGATTGGCTCGTTCTTCAACAACCTGCAGTCGGGCAACATTGACCTGCCGTGGGCTGCTATCGCAGGCTTTGTCGACGTCATGGCGATCATGTTTGCCGTGATCTGGCTGGCGCACCGCCGGGAGCGTCGAGTCGTGAGTCAATCGCCGGAGAAACCGCCGATACCAGCGGCGCGCACGTAAGCCTCTTTCCCGACAGGCCGTCGAAGGACTTCATCCGATACGGCCTGAAGCCGTGATGGCAGCGGGACCGTTGTGTGACGGGTGGGACGTATGCCTCTGTTCTGAAACTGTGCCGTGCGACACGGTGGGTGCATGGCAGACCTCGAACGACTACCCCGCGGTCTGAGTCTCTGGGCAGCGATCTTGACTGCGATCATGGCCGCAGTCTCACTTGGGATGGCGATCACGACTCCGCCGCGCTCGGGGCCATTCTGCCAAGGTGACTGCGTTGGTTACCCCTACGCCGACGTAGCGGCGTACGTTCCCAGGGACTATCTGTGGATGTACCCCGCGATAGTGCTCACGTTGCTGATCATGGTCTTAGTGCAGTGCATTAACTACGAGATTGAGCCGAGCCGGCGGGTGCTCAGTGGTATCGGGCTTACATTGAGCGCCGTCGGTGCTGGGACTCTGATCATCGACTACGCGGTTCAGCTCACCTTTGTCCAGCCGGCGGTGCTCCTCGGTGAGACCGAGGGTCTGTCACCGTGGTCGCAATACAACCCGCACGGCGTATTCATCGCCCTTGAGAACGTCGGATATGGGTTGCTCAACCTTGCTTTCCTCTTCATCGGAATTGCGATGCTCCGTACGGCATCGCGGCTCTGGCGCGCCGCCGCCTGCGTCTTTGCTGTCGGTGGAGGGTTGACGCTGGCGCTGCTGCTGAGCTATCCCGCCTTCTATCGAGTCCGTCTCGACTACCGCTTCGAAGTCACGGCGATCGGCGTTACGTGGCTTGTGTTGATCGTCGCGCCCGTATTGTTGAGCATTGCCCTGGTCCGAACTCGACCTGTGAAGGACCAGCGAGCCGCCGATCTTGAGATATCGGACAAATCGCTACCGCGTTGATCAAGGTTTCGGCAACTGCCAGTTCCGGATCTCAGGCAGATCCTCCAGGTGTTGGACGACATAACGGCTGTGTTCTGCCAACTTCTCCTCACACCACGCCAGCAACTCACCTGCCCCCACTGGAATGCGGCGTGCGTTGCTGATGGCGTCTATGACGAGGTGATAGCGCGTGACTTGATTCAGAGCCGTCATGTCGAATGGCGTCGTGGTCGTACCCTGCTCGACGTAGCCGCGGACATGGAATCGGTCCGTATCGGGACGTCCATGTATGACCTGGTGAATCGCGCCGGGGAATCCGTGAAATGCGAAGATCACATCGACTGATTCGGTGAACAATTCGGCGAATTGCAGCTCGCCCATTCCGTGGGGATGGTCTTCCGGGCGTATCAATGTCATGAGATCGACCACGTTGACGACCCGGGTACGCAACTGCGGCAGACGCTCGCGCAGGATCTGGGCAGCCGCCACCACTTCCATGGTCACGATGTCACCGGCACAGCCGAGCACGATGTCGGGCTCGTGATTGGGATCGTCGTTCCCCGCCCACTCCCAGACACTTGCACCGCGCGCGCAATGCGCAACGGCTTCCTCGATGCATAGCCATTGCAACTGCGGCTGCTTGTCGATCACGATCAAATTCACGTACGACGTTGATCGCAAGCAGTGGTTGGCCACCGATAGCAGGCAGTTCGCGTCAGGTGGGAAGTAGACTCGCGCGACCTCGCCGCGATGGGTGAGCATGATCTGGATTAGCCCAGGTCCTTGGTGGGAAAAGCCATTGTGCTCATTCCGCCAGCAGGTGGAGGTCAACAACACGTTGAAACTGGGAATTCGGGCGCGCCAGGGCAGCCGCGCAGCCTCCTCCAGCCATTTGCTGTGCTGCACCGTCTGGGAGGCGCTGACCATGGCGAACGCTTCATAGGTGGCAAACAGGCCGTGCCGCCCGGTGAGCGTGTAGCCCTCCAGCCAGCCGTGGCAGTTGTGCTCGGACAGCACTTCCATCACTCGGCCGTCATGTGAGATCTGTACGTCGCCTGACTCGATGCGCTCCATGAAGGCCCGGTCTGAGACCTCGAACACCGCACCCAGCCGATTGCTGTTGGTCTCATCGGGAGAGAACAGTCGGAAGCGATCCGGATTGCGGCGGTAGATCTCCGCCAACATCGCGCCGAGGTGCCGCGTCGATTCGGCCCGCTCGCGGCCGGGTGAGTCAACCGTCACGCCGAAATCGCGAAAGTCGGGCAGGTCCAGTGGACGGCTGACGAGCCCACCGTTGGCGTGCGGTGATGCGCTCATCCGCAGCGGGTCGGGCGGGTTTGCTTCCCGGACCAGCTCGACTGGCGCCCCATTGGCATCGAACAGCTTCTCTGGCCGGTACGAACGCATCCACTCCTCGAGCAGCCGCAGATGATCTAGGTTCTCGCGTACCCCAGCCAACGGCACTTGATGTGACCGCCAGGTACCGACGACCTGAATGCCGTCGACCTGCGCGGGACCGGTCCAACCTTTCGGACTACGCAAGATGATCATGGGCCAGTTCGGTCTGACGTCGATCCGGCCGGCCGCCCGGGCGCTGCGTTGAATCCCCATGATCATCTCGTACGCCGTCGCCAGCGCATCCGCAAAACGGTGATGCATGCCAGGCAGATCCGAGCCCTCGACCTCGATCACCTGGTAGCCGTGGCCCTCGAACAGTGATCGCACTTCGCTGGCCGGCTTTCGGCCGAGAACCGTGGGTCCAGAAATCTTTGCGCCGTTGAGATGCAAGATCGGCAACACAGCTCCGTCCCGCACCGGATTCAAGAACGAGATGCCCTTCCACGACCCTTCGAGTGGTCCTGTTTCGGCCTCCCCATCGCCGACGACGGCGACCGTCAGCAGTTCCGGATTGTCCAAGACCGATCCAAAGGCGTGCATCAGCACATAGCCCAGCTCACCGCCTTCGTGAATGGATCCCGGCGTGGTGACCGAGACATGGCTGGGGATACCTCCAGGGGTGGAGAACTGCCGGAACAATCGCAGCATTCCGACCCGATCCTGACTAACGTCGGGATAGATCTCGCTGTAGGTGCCTTCGAGCCAGCACGCCGCTACCAGCGCGGGACCGCCATGACCGGGACCAGCCATATAGATCGCGTGCTGGCGGGTGAGGGCAATGATTCGCGACACATGCGTGTATATGAACGAAAGCCCTGGGCTCGTGCCCCAGTGGCCGAGAAGTCGCGGCTTGATGTCATCTGCGGTGAGCGGCCGTTGGAGCAGCGGATTGTCCTTGAGGTAGATCTGACCGACCGTCAGGTAGTTGCAGGCTCGCCACCACGCGTCAATGGAGGCCAGCTGGCGATCGGACAGCAGAGCGAGGGCATCTCGCGTTAGTTCCATCGTCACGCTACGAGTCTGGTACCGCGTATGCGCAGCAGCGAGGGTCAAAGGTCACTCTTCAGCGCGGCGATTTTTTGCTTCAGTCGTCAGGCTGTGGCGTAGCGCTTGTGATCACGAACGATCCACTGGGGACGCCCATAGGTCCGCCGATGCGCTCGGCTTTTGAGCCTCAGACGAGCTCATGGACTCGCGGAGACGTCATCGTCTGCTCTCTCGATCGACAGCGCAGGCTTTCGGCTGAGCAAAGGAGGACCATGGTCTCTCCCATCTTCGATACGGAATCGAGCAGCCTGGAATTGGAGGTGGTCAATATCACCAGATCGTTGATCGTCAAATTCTTCTGGGGCAGCATCATCGGACTCGTTGCCGGTTTGGTGCTCGTGGGCGTCACCGCGGCCTTGGCTATCAGCAACGACGTTTTCGTGATGAGCGGGCCAGACGTAACAGGGACCAGGTCCGGCGTGTTGTCGTGGACGCTGCTTGGGTTGATGGCGCTGGCAGTGTTCGTTCTGCTCCTCGCAGCAGCGGCACACTTCATGGCCTGGATCGGTGCAGTGCTGAACACGGCTCACCTGCCAGACAAGACCTGGCTCGTTGTGCTGCTTGTCGTCGGTCTGCTGGGGTTTGTCTCGTCGCCTGCGGCTGCCTCCGGCGTGGGCTTGGGCATCCGGATCTCCAGAACGCCGTGCTTTGTAGGCCGCAGAGATCAGATCAGGTGAGGTGCCGGCCGGAAGTCGGACCTGTTGGACGAAACTGCCGGAGCTGAACTCGCCTGCGGTAGCCCTTGTTGAGCTTCTCCCGATAGCTTTCCTGGCGCTGTGCCGCGATCGTGAGGATGCCGTTATCCACCGACACGTCGACGTCACGATCTGAGTCGACCCCTGGCCGCTTGCCGGCGTTTGGCGAGATGCGTTATGACCGAACTCCGCGG
>CAWFJC010000013.1:0-193882 GCA_963815975.1 uncultured Actinomycetota bacterium | reverse complement strand
CTCGGGTTACTCGATCCGCAAAGCCGCCAGTACGCCGTCCCGGATCGGCACAATGCTGCCTAGAGGCGGTCACGCCGGCCTGGAGGATGGTCAAGCGCGACAGGTAGCACGTACAGCCGTTAAGTGCTCGGTGTTGAGGAGAGGCTGCTGCCATGGGCTGACGCGCGTACCACGCCTCGGGGCCTTGACATCGAGATACTGGCGGCATCAGAATACCGATAGTATTTCAATACTCTCGGTACACGGATGGTGATGGTATGCCAGTGCGGCTCTCCCGGATGGAGCGACGCGAGAAGACCCGTCAGGACCTCCTGACCGCGGCCGAGACATGCTTCATCACTCGCGGCTTTCACGCCACGTCGGTCGACGAGGTCGCCGAGCGGGCGGGCTACACCAAGGGCGCGATCTACTCCAACTTCGCCTCCAAGGAGGACCTGTTTTTCGGGGTCTACCAGCGGCGGATCGACCACGTGCTCACCGACGTGGTACCAGGCCTACGCCAAGCCGGGGCAGTACGCGCGTTCGACACGTTGGCCATGGCCACGATCCAGCGGCGCGACCGTGACGACGGCTGGCTGGCGGTCTTCTTCGAGTTCTGGGCGCACGTACTGCGGCATCCCGAGCTTCGCGGCCGGTTCGCCGAAAGTCACACGCGCTTCTTGGAGCCACTGACGGATGCGGTGCGGCAGCTTGCCGCCGAGCGCGGGCGCTCCCTGCCCAGCGACGTGACCCCTTTCCAGGTGGTCCTGGCCTGGAACGCGATGGAGGTCGGACTGGGTTTGGAGCGGTTGACCCAGCCGCAGGACGTAGACGTGGAGCTCGCTCACCGGATGTGCTGGCTGCTCCTGGACGCGGTCGTGGGTCCCGCGCAACCGGCCGCCGGCAGCGACAGCAAACAGAAAAATCGGAGTACGCGATGAACACCACCCAGGTTCGCTATCAGCGGCGACATATGGCCGATCTGGCGGCGGGCCTGCGGCTGAGCCGCGCTCAGCTGAGCCGCGAGCACGGGCCGCGCGCAGAACTCGTACGCCACCAGCAGCAGCGTCTGGAGGTCGTCGTACGCCACGCCGCCACCCACTCGCCGTTCTACCGGCGACAGTTTGCCGAGACCGGCGCGCTCAGTGATGGCCCGGTCCAACTGACGCGCCTACCCGTGCTCGACAAGCCTCTCCTGATGGAGCACTTCGACGAGCTGGTGTGCGACCCCCGATTGCGACGCGACGAGCTGCTGGACTGGGTCGGGCACGTAACCCGCGACCAGCTCTACCTGAACCGCTACCGAGTGATGCTGACCAGCGGATCCTCCGGCCGACCAGGCCTGTACGTCTACGACGCCGCCGGCTGGCGGTCGATCATCGCCGGGATGATGCGTAGCACCACCTGGGAAGGCCTCCAGCCCACCCTGCCACGCCAGCGCATGGCCTTCGTCGGCGCCGCCGACCCACCCACATCAGCCGTCAGGGAGCCGCCATGGCGAGCGGCCTGCACCGCGTCCTGGTGCTACCCGTCACGCTGCCGCTCCCTCAGCTGGTGGAGGCGCTCAACGAGTTCCAACCCAGCTATCTCCAGGTTTACCCCTCCGCGGCCATGTGGCTGGTCGACGAGCAGCACGCCGGCCGCCTGCGGGTATCGCCACGGATCCTGGTCACTGTCGCGGAGTTGCGCACTGCCGAGATGACCCAGCGGCTCCAGGAAGCGTTCGGGCTGCACCCCTACGACTTGTTCGGCTCCACCGAGGGGCTGTTCGGATTGGAGTGCGAGCACCACAAGGGAATCCACCTGTTCGAGGACACCACACTCGTCGAGAACGTCGACGCCGACGGACAGCCGGTGCCGCCTGGTCAGCCCGGCGCCCGGCTGCTGGTCACCAACTTGTACAACCTGGTCCAGCCGCTGCTCCGACTCGAGGTGACGGACTTGGTCACTCTCGACCCGGATCCCTGCCCCTGCGGACGCATTCTCGCCCGGATGAAGACCATCTACGGCCGTAGCGACGACGTCCTGTCCCTCTGCGCCCGCGACGGCGGTCAAGTCGCCGTCCATCCCCTCCACTTCGCACTGCTCACTCGCGACCCTCAGGTCGGTGAATTCCAGGTCATCCAAGAGGGCCCGCTGCTGCGCGTACTCGTGGTTCCTCGGCATCCATCCAGCCCAGCCGCGGCAGGCGACGACGACGGACTCGAGACGCGTCTCAGCCACGCCATCGCCAAGCAACTCCTCGGACTCGGCGTACGGGACCCGCAGGTCACGGTCGAACGTCGTCGCGAGTTAGCCCGTACGGCCGGCGGCAAGCTCAAGCTCGTGATCGCCGACCCGCAGAGCGGCCTGGCGACGAAGCTCGGGTAAACCTTCGCTGCCTCGCTGGTCGGCAGCTCGATCAGTAGTCGCCGCCCTCGGTGTGAGAGGGGAGCCCCACCTGTACTCGAGGCGTTTCTCCGCATAAGGCCACGAATGCAGCTCAGATGGACGGATTCGCTCTGCATATCCAGCCTTGTGCAGAGAAACGGTCGCTGATTTGCCTCGGCTGTTCTCCGAGTGCGGTCCGCGCCGCCATGATCACCACGCTTCAAGCGGGACGGAGGGCTCCATGACCAGGAGCGGTCCATCATCGACGCCTTCCCGCTACGTCACATCGAGGGGACCGAGACCGCCGTCGAAGCGCTGCGCAGGCGGCTTCGCCAACCCGGCACGCAACCCAGGCGCTCCTGGCGATGGCCCGGGCGTTTCCGAAGGCCGAGCCGGCGCTGCGTTCAACGCTGGAGATCCTGCTGTGACCACCAGCCGGCGACTGACCCGGGCGACCGTCGAGGGCCCGTGCCTACCTGGATCTGCAGAACCTGGCACGCCGACAGCAGCGTCCTACCGACGAGCTGCATCAGCTCTAAAACCACTCGCGAGGCATGCACCTGTGCGCTGCAGTGGCGTGTGGGCCATGATGAATCCGACCGCGTCCCTGCGCAGTCTCGGAATGTCTGTGAGCGAGGAAAGCCGGCATGAAAGCTACGGAGACACGAACTGTCATCGATCGCTACTTCGATCTCATGGGCCGAGGTGAGGACTTTGCGACCTGTTACGCCGAAGATGTGTGCTGGACGACGTTCGATGGCGGGACGAAGGTTGTTTCGGTCCGGCAGAGGTTCGGGACTACCTGACGGGGTTGCACCGAAACATGCCCGATATACAGACACGGCCTCTCGCGTACACGGACGGGACTGCCTACGTTGAGGGCGACTGTGCCGATCCGCGCCGTACAAGCACCAAGCGAATAGCGTTCTGCGTCGCCTACGACGTCGCGAATGGCGTGATTACCTTAGCGCGCTGCTACGGGGCGATCGGATTTCTCGCCCCGGTCGGCGCCTTGGATCCATCGGCAGGGCCCACAAGCTGAGAATCGAAGCGGCCAGGCGCACTGGTCCTTTCGGCCGACCAACCGGGCGTGACATGACTGGGCAGAACATCGCCGAAGAGCTCGGCGTCAATGGCCAGCACCTCGTGAGCTCCGTGCGAACAGGTACCCAGTCGACAGGCGGATGGGGATTCGATTACTCGATCCGCAAGGCCGTCATCACGCCGTCTCGGATCGGCACAATGCTGCCGACGTACCGGGTGTCCTCGGCCACCAGCCGGTTGTGCTCCCGGATGTAGGCGGTAACGCCGGACTCGCCCTCTTTGTCGGATCCGGTTGCGACGTGGCCGCTCCAGAGCGTGTTGTCACACAGCCACAGGCCACCGACCCGGATGCGGTCGCGCGCCGCGCGCCAGCAGTCGGGGTAACCCTCCTTGTCGACGTCGCAGTACACGACGTCGAAGTCGCCCGCTTCCTCCGCGAACCCATGAAGCGCATCCCCGACTCGGTAGCGCACCCGGTCCCACGGGCCTGCCGTGCGGAGGTAGTCCTCGGCCAGCTTGGCGTTCTCCGGATCACCGTCGGTGCAAACGACCTCGCCGTCCGGCCCTACCGCCCGTGCGAACCAGTACGCCGAATACCCGTATCCCGACCCGAGCTCCATCACCCGGCGGGCGCCGATGGCTCGCGCGGCAAGCTCGAGGAAGCGGCCGGTCGCCCTCCCGACGATCGGGAACCCGTGCTCCGCGGCCCGTGCCTCCATCTGGACCAGAACCGGGTCCTCGTGTTCGGTCCTCGCCAATTCGGTGAGGTAGCTCTCCACCGCGTCGTCCATCCACCGGCTCACTCCCGGACTGTAACCACCTGTCGATCGGCGCGTACAACCGACGTGTTGATCGCCTCCCGGTCACGTGCCAGAGTGGGCCATGCTCGACGTAGCACTTTCTCCGGACACAAGTGGGCCACCGATCCTTGATTCATTCCGGGCCTGCTTGTCCTCGGTCTTGGAGATTCCACTTGGCGAGGTGCCACAGCACGAGGACAGCCTCCGTGCCGCGGTCGGGCAATGGCGGACCTGGCTTGCGGGACGAGGCGTCGGTCTAGTCCCGATCGCCCATGCATCGAGGTTTCAGTGGCCCGGGTACTGGATTGCCGTCCTCGCCGGAGACGCCCGAGTCCACGGAACAGACGGCTGTGCTGATGTTCGGCTCGCCGTCCGGCGCCGTTCTCAGCCCACAGAATTCGGCGCTGCTGGGGCGAGCTGCCGCCGATCTCCCGGTAGCGGAGGGCTACGTCATCGCCCCCTTCGACCCTGCGTTGAGCGCCGATTCGACGAAGCCAGCGCACCGCGGTTGGGTCGAGAGTGCCAGCGTCGAGGCCATAGCGATCGCGGACGGCGCCGAGGCGCCCATGCAGCAAATGACGACTGCACGGGCGATCCCGGGCCGAGGCCTGGACGGCGACCGATACGCCAACCGGGCCGGCACCTTCACCCCTCGCAGCGGGCGCGGCAGCGGCTACGACCTGACACTGATCGAAGCTGAAGTACTCGACGAACTCACCCTGCCCGACGGCCAGCGACTCGGGTATGCGGAGGCTCGACGCAACATCGTCACCCGCGGCATCGACCTGAACACCCTCGTCGGACAGCGCTTCAGGGTGGGTGACGTCGAATGCGTCGGGCGCCGGCTCTGTGAGCCCTGCGCCCACTTGGAGCGATTGACCCACAAGGGCGTGCTGCGCAAGCTAATTCACCGCGGCGGCCTCCGAGCCGACATCCTCACAGCGGGCAGCATCACCGTAGGCGCCACCATCGAATCGCCTCGAGCGGCATCAGCTCAACCCTCCAAAATAGACATCCTTGTCGACGCACATCGGCTGCCGGTCCACTGCTGTGACCTCGCTAACCCTGCATCTGCCTGCGCCGATCCTGGTCATGGCCCGGCAACCAATGATCGACCGCATCAGGAAGCGGGCGCAGCCACCGGCTCGGCTGCCTCAACGTTGCTCGCCACCGCCCGGCTGACGCGCATGCCGGCCATCATTGCGGTCCCGAAGAGCACAAGGGCGTTGATGCCGTGCAGCCACCCCAGCCCGGCAATCGAGTGGGAGAAGAGGCCAAGCGCCACCTGGAGCACAGTTACCCCGAGCACGATCAGTGCCCACCTGATGCCACCCGGCACCTTGGCAAAGAACGAGCTGATCAAAAAGAGCAGCGAAATAACTGAGATGACGAAAATGCCACCCGTGGCGTGCCACGAAAATCCCGTGTAGCCGCCCAACGCCGGCGTTAGTTCCGTTGACTGATCGAGGGTGCCGCCTTCCTCGATCCACTTGATTAGGCCGAACATCCCGTACGCGATGGACGCAGCCTGTATCGCAACGCCAGCTGCGATGAGAAACGCGAGAACACGGTAGACCTGCTTCATTTGTATGCCTCTCAACAATTGCGGTTACTGGCAGTCGAGGGTGACTGACGAAGATCTTGTAGCCAGATTCTGACACGCGATGGTTACGCCTCTGCCGACATCCGCCAGGTCGTCAACCCGCTGCGTGTCGCACAGATGGGCTTTCGACCCCGCCTGCACCGCACGTGAGGTGCTGGAGCACGCCACCGGCCGCCGGGCCCGTTACTCCCGTACCGCCGGCACCGCTAACCCAGCGGCCGACATGCACGAGGAGTGGCAATCAGGCGAGCGCCGCTACCTGTCCGAGGGGTCCATGGCCACACAAACCTTCTTCCTAGGCTTTGTCCATGGAACTCGACCACGTGTTGATCCCGCTCGCCGATCTGTCCGGGGCGGTGTCGGAGTTCGAGGGGCGGTACGGACTGGTGTCGGTCGAGGGCGGCCGTCACGCTGACTGGGGTACCGCCAACCGAATCGTTCCACTCGGCGACAGCTACCTGGAGTTGATTGCGGTCGTCGACCCTGTTGAGGCTTCGCAGAGCGCTCTAGGGCGATGGATCGCGAACGCTCGTACCGGTCGGCCGCTGGGATGGGCTGTCCGGACCGACGATCTGGGCGCCGTGGCGGGGCGGCTCGGTCTGAGCGTTGGATCGGGTTCGCGGTTCACGGCGTCAGGCGAATTGCTCAGCTGGCGGATCGCAGGGGTTGAGCGCGCGATGGCTGAGCCCTGGTTACCTTTCTTCATCGAGTGGGCTGCCGGAAGTCGGTTACCCGGCCGCCTCGACGTGGAGCACCCAGCGGGCGTGACGGGCATCGAACGGCTGATCATCGCGGGCGAACCGAAACGGCTCTCCTCTTGGTTGGATGGGCGCCGGCTGCCCGTGACCCTGGCCGACGGAGGCTCCGGCGTGATCGGGGTCGTGCTGTCGGCAAGGTCCGGTGAAATCGTCGTGGGATCGAAATCGCAGTGAACTGGCGCCCGAGCTGTGGATGAAGATCCTTCAGGCGGCTGATGGTGGGGCGTGTTCGTCGGGTCATTCGACGACCACGTGCGTCACCTTCGCCTAAGCCGGTAGAAGAGCTCGTCGAACCGGAGTGCGCGGGCGAGGGGGTCCGGGTCTGAGTCAGCGGGGATCGCATCCGTGATCTCCCAGGCAGGGAACGCCTCTTCGACGTCGGCCCGGGTGCACCCGCGGGGCAGCGGCCCGCGCCGGCCTGGCGCAAAGCAGTCGAGCAGCAGTGTCGCGTCGTCCGATGCCACTGCACTCACCTCACGGCCCATAGCTGCGCGCTCTTCCCGGGTCAAGCCGTGGAACGTGCCGGTGTCCACAACCAGCCGGTAGCCGGATCCGATGTCGGACTCGTGCAGGCGCGTGACGTCGCCCAGGACGAGGGCCATCTCGACACCGGCGTCGCGGATGCGTTCCTCGGCGCGATCGAGGGCCTTGGCGACGTTGTCCAGCCCGGTGACCTGCCAACCGCGCTGCGCCAGTTGGACACCCCAGACCGCGCTTCCGCAGCCGAGGTCCAGCGCCCTTCCGTACGGCGGCTCGAGGCCGTGCTCCTCGTGGGCGACGAGCGACAGTAGCTGATCCGCGAAGGGCGGGTGCGCCGCAAGGTCCTCCCAGGGGTGGAAGCCGAGCCCGTAGGAGACCTTGTAGAAGAGGCTCATCGATTTCAGGTTCCCGATTGGAGGTTCGACATGACGACACCGATGGCTGGCCCGAGCGAGTCGGTAGGGCTGAACTCGACGATCCGGGCACCGGCGTGGTGCACCGGGGTATGACCGGGCGGGACGTAGTACGCGTCCCCGGCCTCGTACCGCTCCGCGTGGTCGGCGAACCGGAACTCGACCGCGCCCTCCACGACGTACCCCCATCGCGGGAACTGGCAGCGATCATCGGGCAGGCCTCGGAACAGCGGGGCAAGGTCGACGTCGGCGGTGTGCGACTCAAAGCACACGGTGTATCCGCCTTCGAAGTTCTCCAGATGAACTTCGAGCCCATCCAACGCAATCGACTCTGACGCGGTCTCTCGCGAGACATTTGGCATGATCGCCTCCTTGATCGGTGGGAGTTCGCGGTTGCGCGAATGACTCGAGGTTAGGGAGCCGACCCGAGTACCGCATCGGCGAAGCCACCCACGACTTCGTCGGTGTTCACATGGGTGGAAAGGCCCACTCAGAGAAGATCGAGCTCGTAGGCGAACGCGGTTGCGGCAGCACGCGAGGACACGCCCAGCTTGGCGAAGATGTTGCTCACGTGCCGGTCGATCGTCCTCTCGCTCAGACCAAGCTCCACGCCAATCGACCGATTGGTCGAACCTCGCGCCACGAGCCGCAGTACCTGGACCTCGCGGGCGGTCAGGAGGCGGTCACCAGTCGTTTCCCGACCGGACACGAGGCGGTCCAACATCGCCACGTCGGCCATCGCGCCGAGGCCCTCAAGGGTGGCCCGAGACGCCTCGAACTCGAGCCCTGCCCCCTCCTCGTCACCGAGAGCACGACGCGCCCGAGCGATCAGGAGGCCAGTACGGGCCACGTCATACGCCGCCTCAACGTTGCGGAACCCGGAGCTTGCCCGGCGGAGCGGTGCCAGCGCGGAACCGGGATCGCCATCAGCCAACTCGACCGCTCCGATCGCGCGATCAGACACCGCGGCGAGCATCGCAGAGCCGAGCGACCGCGCAGCCTGTGTCAGCGCAGTGCAGCCGGCACGGGCGGCGGGCACGTCGCCGACCGCGAGCATGACCTCTACGTACGCGGCCAGCAGCTGGGGGCGGCTTACCAGGTCGTCAGCCTCAGCGAGCGCACGCCCGATCCCGTGGGCTGCTGCATCACCTTGCCCCCGGGCGAGCCGGAGTAGTGAGAGCCCCGGCTGTGGATCCCTTCCGTGGTCGCTGGCCTGGCGATAGCAGCGCTCCGCCTGATCAAACTGGCCGTGCAGCCGGTGCAACTCGCCCTGCTGGTAGATGGCGGCACCGGCGGCGAGCTGGACGACCGGTGACAACAGCCGCCTGCGGGCAAGGCCCGCCATAGCCATCGCTTCTACCCAGGCACCCTTCAGCTGCAAGAACTCTGAGCGATGCACCAAACAGAGCCCTGCGTACGGCACTAGGTCCGGTTGCGTATCGCACCAGCGACTCAATGCCGCAGTCCATGTCTGGCCGCGACGTACGTCGAACACGTCATGGCACGCGTCGATGGCGGCGCAGTAGCTGTCGCCGACCACGATCGGCGACACCTCCCCGGCGTTGACTGCGACCATCGCCTCGTCGAGAAGGCGGACGCCGCCGGAGACGTCGCCGCGGAAGATGAGTACGCGACCCAGCGCCAGCCGGGCGAGGGCTGACAGCTCCAGATCGCCCCCGCGTTCCGCAATCTGGACCGATCGGCCGAGATCAGCCTCCGCAGTCGGCAGATCCCCCGATAAGACGGCCAGGAACCCCGTCAAGTACCTCAGATGTCCACGCTCGGGTAGGTCGTCCGCCGCGTCGCCCAGCGACCGCTCGATCCGAGCGATCCAACCGCTCGCGCTCGGCAGATCGCCGGCATTGAGCAATCGGAAGACCAGCCAGAACGCACACCTCACAGCACCGGGCCGGTTCCCCGTCTGCAGGTGTAGCTGATGCGCCCGCGTCCATGCCTCATCGCTCGCCACGTCCTCGGCTAGCAGGAACAACGCAACGGCAAGCTTTTCCAGGTCCGCCACTTGCAGTGGCGACTCGGAGTCGCAGGCCGACAGCAGATCCCGCGCCTCGCGCCAGGCCCGCCGCTCGTAGCACTCGCGGCCTCGCCTCAATCGTTCATCTCCAGACAATGGAGTCTCCGGTTCTCAGGCCACCTCCCACCCAGTAAGCGGCCGCCTGACCCGCGGCGGCCCGGTCAAACGCCAATCCCGGTACAAGATTGACTCACTCGACCAGCACGGGTCTAAACACTCTTTTTGTTGGCATACCCGTCGAGGTCATTCTGTCGTGCCAGAGCGAAGTTGCGCTTCTATCGCCGGACGGTCGATCAGGGACGATACCGCTGCGATGCGGCCGTCGCGGAAGTGATAGAAGACGTGCTCCGCGAAGCTGAGCCGTTCGCCGTTTGGTGAGAAGCCGAGAAATTCGTGCTGCGGTGTGCAGTCGAAGACCAGGCGGCAGCCCACCTGATCGCCGCTGGCGACGATGATGTGTGCGTCGTAGATGAGGTCGGGGGTCGCAGTGATGTCCGCGGCGATCAAGTCCTGATACTGACGGCGCGTCATCGTTTCGCCGTTATACGACAATTCGTCCTGCACGAAGTGCACGAGATCATCGAGGCGTCGTTCGTTCAAAGCGTCAAGGTATGCGCGGTAATAGGTCTCAAGATCGGCATTCGTCACGTCTCGGACATCCTCGTTGTGCCAACTACACGCTTCGGCGACCGGCGCTGTCTTCATGATCACCACAGAGGTAGATAGACCCGCTGCCCGACGGCGCTCTCGGCCTGCACTACCAGCGGCGGTAGTCAGCCCCGGCATCCTCCAGACATGGCGCTCACGGCTACAAGGATCCGGGTGGCATCACGATTCCGGCGGCCGCGCGTATGGCGGCGGTGCGCGAGTTGACGCCGAGCTTCTGGTAGATCGAACGCAGATGGGCATGCACGGTACGTGGGCTCAGCACCAGCCGCTCGGCGATCTCACCGTCGGTCAAGCCGGCGGCCACCAGTCGCAGCACTTCGGTTTCGCGGTGGGAGAGCCCGGCAGACCCGACCTCGAGCTGACGTCGCAGGTCGATCAGCAGCTCCTCGGCGATCTGATTCGCCCGATCGGGATCGAGCCGGCGACCGCCCTCGTACGCCTCGGTCCAGTCAGGATCGCCCAGCCTCGTACGGCCCTGATTCGACAGGCTGAACCGGGCAACGCTGGGAAACCAGGACACACGGTCGTAATCGCCGTGCCAGCCGGCTGCGGCGCCGTAGAGCTGCGCGGCTATCGACCAGCGGCGTTGCTCGACGCACAGTCTTGCGACGTCCTCAATCAGGTCCGCCCAGGTGGCCATCAGCCGATGGGTTCGCTGGAGGTTGAGCGCCCGGAGACAGGCGTCGACCGACTCGATCCATTCACCACGCAGCTGATGGGCTAGCGCCAGTTCGATTTCGCACTGACACGCGCCGAACGGAGCTTCCCAGGCGATGAAGCTGGCTGCTGCTGCGGTCAGTCGCGTGACCGCTTCGGCCCGGTCGCCGCTGAGCACGGCAGCCCAGCCGATCGTCTCCTCGCACCAGGCGGCCCCGTGATGATCTCCGCAGGCGCGGCAGCGGACCAAGCTGTCCAGGCAGTCGCGGCGAGAACCAACGTAATCGCCTTCGAGCATTCGCGCGTTGCCGCGATCGCGGATAGCGGCAGCCAGGCCGGCCTCGTCGTGGACCTTCCGGAACAACTGAGCCGCCTCGCGATAGCGGGCGTGACTGGCTGCCGGTTCGGTGACGACGACCCGCCGCCCGACGATGAGGAGAGCCTGCGCTCGGGCGCGGATGGCACCCTCCGATGAAGGAGGTCCAGGCAGCGCCAGTGCCGCCTCGAGCCGGCTCAGACGGTGCTCCTGTGAGGGCACGCAGAACGGCCAGAAATGGTCCAGGGCAACCGCCAATCGTTGGGCCTGTTCTGCGTCCTCGCGGTCGAGGGCATGAACCAGGGCGGCGTCGATGTTCGCGAGGTCGGCGGCTATCGGATCGGTCCAGGTCGCCTCGACCGGGGTGTTCGACCAGATGCCCAGGGTGTCGACGAGACCGAGGAAGTAGCGGAGGTGCCGCTCCTGGATGTCATCGAGCCGCTCCAGTCTGCCGAGAGCATAGCTGCGGACGAGCTCGTGCACCTGATAGCGCGAACCGCCGTACGGATCCGGCAGTCGCTGGATCAGCGCAAGCTGGCTCAGCTGGGACAGGGTGCCAAGGTCGGCACCGGCAACCGCCTCGGCGGCATCCCGGGTGAAACCACCGACGAACACCCCTAAGGCCTCGATGACCGACCGATCCCCCTCACCGAGCCACTGCCAGGAGCTGTCCAACACCACCTGAATGCTTCGATGCCGCTCTTCGACCACGGCCCAGTCCGAACCCAGCGCCGCATGGGCCCTCGTCAGCGAGGCCAGCAGGTCGCGTGGTGACAGCACGCGGATCCAGCTTGCCGCAAGTTCAATGGCCAACGGCAACCCATGCAGGGTGCGGCAGATGTCGGCCAGGGCCGGGCCGTTCAGCCCAGTCAGCGCGTACGGCGGCGCAACGCCCGTCGCGCGGTCGACGAACAAAGCGGTCGCATCAGTCGCGTTCGGGTCGTGGCCGGCGCCGATCATGTCTAGCGGCGGAATCGCGTAGATCCGCTCGCCCGCCATGTCGAGTGGAATGCGACTGGTGGTCAACACGCTCAGTTGGGGACAGTCCGGCAGGATCCTGTCGAGCAGCTCTCGGCAGCCGAGCGCCACGTGCTCGCAGTTGTCCAGCACGAGCAGGGCCCGGCCGGTCCCGAGCACTGCTCGAATCTGGCCGAGGTAATCGCTCGGCGAGCCGCCGAGCCCGAGCGCATTGCCGATCGCCGGCGCGACTTCCGCCGAACTTGCCGCGGTCGCTAGCGGCACCCAGCAGACCCGGTCGGCGGCCTTGTCAGTGCGGAACCCTCTGGCCACCTCAATCGCCAGCCGGGTCTTACCGGCGCCACCGATCCCGCACACCGTGACCGGACCCGGCTCGTCGAGCATCCCACTGAGCTCGGCGCACTCGTCCTTTCGGCCGACAAACCGAGTGAGGTAGGTGGGCAAGACATCGCCGAAGAGTTCGGCGTCAATGGCCGTGGCGCCCTCCCGTCCATTCGGCAGCTATGCCGGATTTCGGCAGTAATGGTGATGTGCCATGCCCCCGCTGTGGACGAGCATGGCTGGGCCGAAGACGCTTGGCAAGGTCAGCCCGGTCGTCGCCGACCTCAGTGACGGTCGATCAACGCTGGGAAGCGCACCCCCGTCAGCTCCTCCGAAACCGTCCACAGTCGGGCCTGCACTGCTGCGTCATGGGAGTCGGGGCTGGACGTCACGAGGACGGGATGGCCGCGGGCCTCGCCGAGCCCGCTGGGGCCGTAGTACTGACCACCGAGTACGCCGGGGTCGGCAGCCGCCCGCAGCGTGGGCAACGCACCGGCGTCGGGGCGCTGCATGAACGGCGTCAGCAGCCGCATCCCCATCCGGACCGCGAGCTGGGCGTTGCGACCGAGCTCGGTCGCGGCGACCCCGGGGTGGGCCGCGACGGCGATGGTGGTCGCGTCAGCCGCGGCCAGCAGCCGCTGCAGCTCATATGTAAACAGCAGGTTGGCCAGCTTGGCCTGCCCGTACGCGGCGGTACGGTCGTAGCTGCGCTCGGACTGTAGGTCGTCGAAGTGGATCGCCGCGCGGATCCGGTGGCCCATGCTCGACACGGTGACGACCCGGGAGCCCTCCGCCGCCAGCAGCCGGTCGATGAGCAGGCCGGTCAACGCGAAGTGCCCGAGATGGTTGGTGCCGAACTGCATCTCGAAGCCGTCGGCCGTCCGGCTGAGCGGGGTGTACATCACTCCGGCGTTGTTGATCAGCAGGTCGATGCGCTCGTACCGGTCGCGCAGGGTCTCGCTCGCATGGTGGATCGAGTCCAGCGATCCAAGGTCGAGGATCTGGACGTCAACCTCGGCGGCGGGCGCGGCGGCACGGATCTGGTCAGCCGCAGCCCGGCCCTTGTCGGGGTTGCGGACGGCGAGGACGACTCGGGCTCCGTGGGCAGCGAGGGCCTCGGCGGTGGTCAGACCGATGCCCGTGTTGGCGCCGGTGACCACGGCGACGCGGCCGGTCTGATCGGGGATGTCGTGCACGGTCCAGCGTGCGGTCATGGCGGTTCCTGTCTTGAGTGTGATAGGACGATATGAGAGTTGTCGTTCCGTTTAGATTATGCGGAACGAGCGCCCCGTTTGTCTAGTCGCCGTACGCATCTCGTCAGGAGGTGGACTGATGGAAGAGCCGCGACCGCTGCGCGCGGATGCGGTGCGCAACCGTCGGCAGCTGCTGCAGGTCGCGTACGAGACATTCGCGACCGAGGGCCTGTCAGTGCCGATCGACGAGATCGCGCGCCGGGCCGGCGTGGGCGCGGGCACGGTCTATCGGCACTTCCCGACCAAGGAAGCGCTGTTCGCAGCCATCGCTGCCGACCGGGTAGCCGAGCACGTCGCCCATGCGCACGAGCTGGCCGAGCAATTGCCGCCCGGTCCGGCGTTCTTCGCCTTCCTCGACTGGACTGCAGGTCAGGCCGGCGCGGACCAAGGCCTGATGGAGGCCCTGGCGGGGACGGGCTTCGACCTCGCGACGGTCGTTCCGGAGGCCGAACGCGAATGGCTGGCCGCGTTCGAGGAACTTCTCACCGCCGCTCAGCGTGCCGGCAGCGTTCGGGCCGATCTCGACGTCGCCGACATCAAGGCGCTCCTCCTCGGCTATCAGGCAATGCTGCGCTACCGGGCCGACCCGGCTGCGACCGCCCGGCTGACCGCCACGATCCACGCGGGGCTGCAGCCGCCGCGAGCTGATTGATCAACGTCCACCACGGTATGTGCGCTGAGCTCGTCGAAGCGCGCCCCTTCGACGGGCTCAGGGCGGCGCATCTCGGCAACTAGGCTCAGCCCGTGCCCACACCGTGGCAGTCACTGAACGGCAGCCGCGCCGCCATGATCACCACCTTCAAGCGCGATGGGACCGGCGTGCCGACCCCGGTCGGGTTCGGCGTCGCGGGCAAGGAGTTGTATTTCATGACCAACGAGCAATCCGGGAAGGTCAAGCGGTTGAGGCGCGACCCGCGGGTCACCGTCGCAGCCAGCACTCTGCAGGGCACGGTGACCGGGCCTACGCTGCGAGGAGTCGCCCGCCCGTTGGCCGACGCCGAGGCTGAAGTGGCCAGGACCAAGATCACCGAGCACAATCGGCTGGCCTGGTTACTGCTGCTGCGGCGCGCGCGACGGAAGGGCACGACCTGGCAGGCGTACGCGGTCCTTCCGGTCGCTGACTGACGATCATCTCCAGGCGCCCACACCAGGGGTCCAGACCGTCACGTCTTCGCTTCCCAACAGGATCGGGTCTGCGAACTCGATGACCGCAGCAAGCACCTCGGTGAATTGCTCCGGAAGGTGATCGGCGTTGCTGCGGCGATGCCACCCAGACCATGCGCCCTCGGCAGAGTCGGCGTACCCTTCGAGAACCTCGGCGAGCGGAGCTAGTCTCCGCGCCCCGATACCGGGCGCCCTCATCGATCGCCTGCTTGAGGTCAGCGGCGTCGATCGGGTGATGCCGCGAGAGGGTCCATATGTCGCCGAAGTCTCGCCATCGGGTGTTTGCGATCCCACGCTGCACAGCCGTCACGATCTTCTCCGCGTGCACCATCTGCAGTGGGTAACCCGAGAGCTCGATTGCCGCGCCGCCTCGCAATCGCGGCACGGCGATAGCCACAGGCTCAGGCCAGATTGGGTCGCCGATGTTGACATCCACGTGGAACGGCAGCCTGGCAGTGACGAGTCCGGCGTTGACGTGCACCCGTACGCCGGAGTACGCATCCTCCTCGCGAATCAGCATCGCGGTCGCGGTGTCGGGGAAGAACTCGACGCCGTCGTCCTGGGAGGGCGCCACACTGAGCACAGTTCGAACAAGTTCGAGCACCGTGTTGGTGTCGTTGGCGAGGTTGAGACCGGCAAGATCAACATCCTTGGTCGGCCGTCGAGTGTCGAATGAAGCGAGCAGGACTCCGCCCTTGAGCACGAAGCTGTCACGCAGGTCACTGACCGCGAGCCGGTCGAGAAACCCCTCGAGGACGTAGAGCTGCAGCAGATCCTGGGTGGGACGCCCCGTCCGCCGTGCCTGTCCCTGGAGGTCTATGTAGGCATCGCTTGCAGGCGTGCCTCGTGAAATCCGGCTCACAACAAGATCTCCATCGTCTTTCGGAGTCCAGTGAGGACGCGTGGAAACGACCTCGCCATCCCGAGCAGGTCGGACGGCTGACCACCCCGACGTAGCCACCGCTTGAGCGCCTCGTTGGCCAGATCGGCGCCCTCTAGGTGACGCAGCCGGAAGGCGTCGATGATGCTGCGTTCGGCGGAGTAGATACCGATACTCCGATCACCTCCGATGTCGAGCGACTCGCGTCCCAGGTCGAACGTGTCCCGATCGAAATGCCGCCATCTGACCGGAGCAGTTGTCTCTGGCGTCCAGGACCCACGCGGGAGGGCGATGTCGATCGCGCTCGGGATGTCGTCGATGAGCTCATGCCTGGCCAAGGCCGAGCGCAGACACATCGTGGCGTTCGGCGACTTGGCGGCGATCTCGATCAAGTCGTCGTCGCCCAGCCAGTCGCTCTTCCGGTAGAGACCGCGCGACAGTGCCGTGATTTGGCCATCCGCGAGGAGTCGGCGAAGCTGTCGGTCACTGATCCGCTCCAATGCTTCGGCATGGCGGAAGGTATCGGGTAGACCGGCAAGCACATCGTCGGTTGTCCGTGCCATGACTCCACCTCCTGCGTCGGAAATCCTCAACACCAATGGCTCTAGTGTAAAGGAATCACGACACCGAAGACAAAGTCCGCCACGGTCTCCTGCGGCCTGGCGTAGCAAGTAGCGCGTCTCTCCGCACGAGGCCACGAATGCAGCTCCGATGGGCCGATTTCGCTGCATATCCGGCCTTGTGCGGAGAAACGGTCATCGGTTTGCTGCGTACAGTGCGCCAGGTCGAGCCCCAGGTGACGTGAGCCTTTCTTTTCGCAAGACCGTTGAATACCGCCTGCACAAGGTCTTCACCAAGCTCGGCATCGCGGGTCGACTCGAACTGGCCGAGCTTGGGGTGACTGGGGAGCGCACCGATGCGACTGGCGAAGTAGCTGAGAAAGCTGATCGAATGTGTTCAACGCACCTGATCGACTCCCGGGTAGCGCAGGAGGACTGAATGCTTGGTTTCCTCAGCAATTGGCAGAAGGGCGTCATCTTCTACGTCCTGACGTTGATCATGGCCCTAGCCGTGGTGATCTTCGGTCCGGACAACAACGACCGGCTTCAGATACTCAACATGCTGACGCCGACCGTGGGTGTCCTGCTGCTGCTCCTCGTCGTGACCCCGGACGGCTATCACCGGTCCGGTTGGGCTGGATTGGCCCTGCACCGCCCGGGATGGCGGGCATGGCCTTTGGCCCTGATCGCCCCGACGGCCATCCTGTGCGTCTCGTACGGAGTGGCGTGGCTTGTCGGCGTGCTCTCCTGGAACTTCGAGAGCGACGTGCTGATCAACTTGATCATCGCGATCTTGATCAACTCGGTCTTCGCGGTGTTCGAGGAGATCGGCTGGCGGGGATACCTGCTGCCCCACTTCGGTGCCCCCGGCAGCTTCGGTGCGGCGTTGCTCGTGGGGTTCCTGCACGGCGTGTGGCACCTGCCGCTGATGCTGATGACGACGGCGTACAACCCAGCAGGGAACCGGCTCATCACCGTACCGATCTTCCTGGCGGTGCTGACCGGCGCGGGGGTCATCTACGCCTACCTCCGCTGGACTTCCGGCAGCATCTGGCCGGTCATCATCGCGCACGGCACCTTCAATGCGGTGCTGGGAAGCTTCGCTGCGGCGGCCGTTACGCCAGACGCCGCAGCCGCTGCCTACCTCACCGGGGAGACCGGTCTGTTCACCTTGGCCGGGGTCGGGATCACAGCGTTTGTCTTGGCCAGACGTTACCCATCGGTCCGCTCAGCCGAGTCCGATGAGCGGCGGCCTGCCGCGGCAAGATCGCGCGGCAAACCCGCGTAACTGGTCACGTACAACCCGGATTGCTGCCGTCGCCCCGTTGCAGCTGACCAGTTGCAGCCAGGTGCGGCCTCCCCGCCCTCCCATGCTGCCCACTTCACTTTGCCAGTCCTGAACTAACCTCCCACAGTGACTCTTGAAGACGTCGGAGCCGACAACTGGCGAGCGTGCACCGCACTCGAGGTGGAGCAGTCGCAGCAGCGCTTCGTTGCCCCGGCGGCCTACTACCTGGCTCTGTGCGCCTACGGGGAGAGCCCGTGGCAGCCCCTCGCCGTTCGCGTCGGAGAGGAGGTCGTCGGCTTCGTCATGTGGGGCATCGACCCGGAAGACGAGAGCTTCTGGATCGGCGGACTGATCATCGACCGCCGGCATCAGCGACGCGGATACGGTCGAGCGGTGGTTGCTCAGCTCCTCGAACGGGCGGCGGCGGACGGCCATCGAGAGGCGGCGCTGAGCTACGACCCGCAGAACACGCTGGCTCAGTCGCTCTACGCGAGCATGGGATTCGTCGAGACCGGCGAGCTAGCGGATAACGAGACCGTGGCCCGCAGGCAGCTGAAGTAGCGGGCGAGGCGTCGCCTAGTCGAGGCATGGCTCGCCCTGGTCCGATTGGTACGGTCGGCTGTTCAACGCTTCGAGACTACGCAGAGCTTGCTGCGGGCGGCCCGGCCAACGACCGGCGGTGGTCCTCATACAGACCGCCCGGCTCTGAACTAGTTGATCTTGGGCTAGTTGATCACTCTGGATCATCCGCATCATCCGCGTCCCAGTGATCTTGGCGTTCTTCGATCTTCACGAGCAGGTCACCGAACAGCACTTGTCGCTCAGCAGAGTCCTCCTGCGGGTCCTCGCCGTCCAGCAAGTCGAGCAGTTCCCGAGCATGCTGCTCGATGGTCAACGTCGGGCTGATCTTGTCGGGTCCTATCCGCCGGAAGATCAGGTACTCCCGGTTACCACGAACGATCCCGTACCAAACCTTGATCACGCCGTCCTTGACAATCGCCATGCCCTCTGGCTCCCAAATACCCGAGCCAGTCCAGCCGGCGTCTTTGGGCTCGTTGTGACGCGCCACCTCTTTGCCAGTGCTCCAGCTATATTCCGTGAGGGCGGCAGGGTCCGTCCGATCAGCGTTGCCGGTGTAACGCCAAAGTCGATCACCGAGGGTTGCGCAACCCTGCATCACGTAGCGATCCTTCCAGCCCATCGCCGTAGCTCTCGCCTTGCTGAGCGGGAACGACCCGGCCTTTCCATAGGTGTGGTTCACGCCGCTTTCAACCTCATTGACTTTGCGACGCTCGTAGCGATCTCGGCCGTTGCCGCTGATGCGATAGACGAGGTAGGTCCCCTTGGGGTCGAGCTTGGCTTGCACGTTCTGCGTGATGCCGAACTTCGGCATGATCTTGAACGCCGGCGGCCGCGACGACCAGGTATAGGTACCGGCCTTCCACTGGAACCGAACCAGATCAGTTTTCCTGGTGCCGCCGGAATAGTGGGACCAGCTGATCCACAGCAGAAGCGCGTTTCCCTCGCGCTGTAGACCGAGCACATCACCGTGGCCCGCATCGGTGAGCGTCATCGAGGAGATGAAGTGCCGCACACCTTGATCATCAGCAGGACCGAGCCTGTTGATCCTGATCGTTTGCCGACCGTTTGAGGTGCGGATGTTCTGAGTCATGAAGATCTCGTCTTTGAGTGGGTCCCAAGCGAAATCTTGCATCCAGTTATTCGTGCCCGGTGCCAGTCTGAAATCAGGGTCCGGCATGATCGTGGCCTCCGCTTCGGGTATTGAGCGCAGCACACAGTTCCTTGATCAACAGTAACGTACGACGTACCCGTGATCTTGCCGTCAACTTCACAGCATTTTGGGCTTAACTGGTCACCTCCAACACGGATTGCCGCCCGTCCTCTGTTGCGGCCGACCGGTAACCGCGAAAAGCCGAGTAGAACGCGCTTGACCGGTCACGTACAACCCGGATTGCTGTCCGTCCCCTGTTGCAACTGACCGGTTACCGACAAGCGCCGGCTCAATCCGTCGCTGGAATTCCATCGAGCTAAACCGACAGTCAAGAGATCTGGCGGCGCAGGTTACCGCCTGCTCCTGGCCGCCAGCTCGGCGGCCTGACCACCCGTTCCGGTGTCGATTCGAGACGGTTTCTTCGAGTCCTTCTTGTCCGAGAGAGCGATCACATGCGTAATGAGGGCAAGGTCTTTGCCGGGCCGGCCGATCGCGAACACCCATGTCAACATCGAAGGCTCAACCATCACGTCCACTGGGCCGAGCAGAACCTTCGATTTACCGGTCCGAACGAAGTCCACGCTGTTGGTCATGGCTGGAACGACTTTGTACAGGTACTCGCCGACCGCGACGTTGGCGAAGACCACCTTCTTGTCCACCCGGATGTCCAGCGGGCCGGCGGCGGCAACGTGCGCCACCGCCTCCGCGGCCTTGCCGTGCTGAACGGACTGCAGATTGTTGTCGAACCGAGTGACGACCGGATCGCCGGTTGGTGATGCGGGGAGGTGGACCACAATCTCGGAGTTGGAGCCCGCCGGCAGCCTGACTTTGCTGGTCACCAGAGTCTGGCCACCGTCCCTGAAAGTCATCGAACGCGTGCCGCTCTTGACCGCAAACGGTCCCGCTACCTTGCCCCCGGCCAGCCCACCGACCACCGTGTCCCCATCGACGGTCACCGAGACAGTTCGGCTCGGCAAGCCTTGCACGATGTAGATCCAGGTCTGAGCCTTGGCAACACTAGGCGTGACCCCGGTCGACAGCAGAGCGAACAATCCGCCGATCACAGCAATCCGTGTCACGCGCATGGCACGATGACCCATGTTGTCCAATCCCCGAGAAGAAAGTCCTGCTGCGCCGCGCTCCCGACGGGTCCGGCCTGCGAGAGCGCAGGCTCGGCCGGGTGGCCAGCAGCAGCGTAGTCGGGCAGACTGAGGGTCAACGCCTGTTTCTTAAAGTGTCGGACAAGTTTTATTTTGGTGGCGTCTCGGGGAGGTAACACGTGCCAGGGTCGCGCGTGCGCGAAATCGTGCGTCGCTCGCTGGGGGCTTTGACCGTAACCGCCCTGCTCGGTGCGGCCGTCGCGGTTGGTGCCGGGCTCAGCTGGCCAGGCACCGTACGCGCCACGGATAGTGCACCGGTGAGCGCCGTGCCGTCCCCGGCCTCGCGCCAACCCACCGCCGGTCCCAGCGCCTCGCCGACCCGCACGGTTGTGCCGACCCGCACGATCTCGCCGGTCCCGAAAACCTCGCCGACCAAAACATCGCCGACCCCGAAAACGTCGCCGACCCCGACCCATAGCGCCAGCAGCCCTATCGGCAATCCGGGCATCGCCATCACGGCTCGCCCCGATCCCGACGGGAGCTTCTTCGTCAGCGAGGTGATCATCCTGCCGGCGGCCGTGACCGAGGTCGCAGTTCGACCCGCATCCATCGGCGACGCCGGCATCGGGTTCCAGCGGCTGCGGCCGAATGCGACCAATGTGGAGGTCACCGCGGGTGGCCAAGCCCTGGTCGTTCCGGATGGTCCCATCACCAGCGAGGTGACGCTGCACTGGGGTTCACCCGCCCAACAGGTGCAGCTGCATTACCGCCTGAGCGGGGTGAGCGTCGCCAGCGCCCATGCCAAGCCGGGCCGCGCCCTTGCCGCATTCGGCTCGCTGCTCGATCGGATGCCGGCCGATCTGCCTGTCACCGTCGTCGTGACGGGCAAGAACGTGCTGTCGCTCACCTGCCCGCAACTCCCACTGGCCACCATGGCCTGCGGTGCCGGCAAAGCCCCACAGTTCCGTACGCTGCAGCCGATCCCGTTCGACCGATCGCGCGTGCTGGTGCAATATGACCGACCGGTCCGGCGCTGAGGTACGGGGACCAACTCGATGGATCTTGCCGCTGCCCCCATCCTCGCCGCGACCATTTGGTTCGTGGTCTGCTTCGGCTACGTCCTCCTCGCCGGGATGGGCACCTTCTGGGCGGTCGTCTGGCCGGAGGGACAGGCCGTACGCCGGCTGCGCTGGTTGGCGGTTGCCGGTCTCGCACTGATCAGCCTCGGCACCGTCATCGAAGCTCTGGTCGGCATTCTCGTCGGCGAGTACCCGCGCGGCGAGGCCGTGACGAATGAATCTGGGACGTGGCTGCTCGTACGACTCGCGGCCCTCGCCATCGCCGGCTTCTTTGGTGCTGAGCTGCTCAGCCACCCAATACGCGGAGCGCGACGCGTCGTCGTCCTCGCGCTGATCGCGGTCCTGACGATCACGTTGGTGGTCGAGTCGACAGCCATGGCTTCACCCCAGGTCGTCGCGATCGCCGCCACGGTGGGCGCGTACTTGGTAGCTCTGGCTGCTTGGTTGGGCAGCCTGGTGGCCGTCGCCGCCTTGCTCGTCCCGCACAACCGACCGGCCGGGCTCGATCAGGTTTGGACACGATTCTCGTGGTTGGCCGGAGTGAGTGTGCTCGTGCTGGTGGTCGCCGGAGCCGCGCAGCACCTGATCTTCGGGGGAACGGCGGCATCCCGTTCGGGCGTGCTGTTGCTCATCGAGGTGCCGGTGCTGCTGGGGTCGTGGGCGTTAAGTCGCTATGCCGTCGCCTACGGCCGCCGGTTGGCGTTCCGGGAACGGTACATGATCGGTCTGCCGGTCGTAGGGAGCGGCCAGCGACCGAGGCTGGGACGGGCGATCGGTATCCAGATGATCTTGTGCGTCGCCCTGTTGGGGGTGGTGGTGGCGCAGCTCGCCGTGCTGCCCGTGCCGGGCCGACCTGGTACACCACCACTCGGGGACCCCGTGGCTCTGACGCCGGTCGCCACCGCCAGCGAGGCGCGGCCAGCGGCCAGCGATACACCCCGGTTCATTCCGGAGCGGATCGAGCTGCCCGGTGACGCGTACGCAGCAATCGTGCCCGTTACCACCGTCGGCCGCGAACTGGTGGTTCCGGCGGACCCCGGCCGGGTCGGCTGGTGGGATGGCAGTTCCTACGTCGGCGATCCGTACGGGTCGACCGTGATCGCGGGCCACGTCGATGCCTTCGACCGTGGCATCGGGTTCTTCTACCAGCTGTGGAATATCAAGGTTGGGGAGCGGGTCGTCTTAACGGCCGGTCACCTGCGGCAGGCGTACAAGATCATCGCCCTACGCCAGGTGCCGCGCACCGATCTGGTCGACGACAAAGCGGTCTTCGACATCGACGGACCGCCGCGGCTGGTGTTGATCACCTGCGCCGGCGACTTCCGCGCGGACCACGGCGGCTACAGCCGCAATCTGATTGTCGTGGCGCGGCCGGTTTCGTAAGCGCCTCCGCTGGCCTGAGGCGGGGCGGCGGCCCGACGTTTGCCGTCTCAGGATGGCCAGCGAGTGTCGTAGCCGGCCTTTGACACCCCGCGAGCCGTCTTGCGACGGCTAACGTCCGCTTCCGCTGCCTGCTGAGACTTCATCGCTGGCATTGGCTCAGCACCGAAGACGGCGAACGTTACGAGTGCTGCCTGCGATGTGGCCTGGACAGGACCGAGAGGGTCTCGAGTCTTCACCCGCGAAGCGTGATCGGGGTGTAGCCGGGGAGCTACAGATGATCTGGGACGCCGTGCCCATTCCCTTGTTCTAGCCGTTTTCAGGTGCTTGTGAGGATGACGAGTTGCTGGGTCGCGCGGGTCATCGCGACATAGCGGTCGACGGTTCCTTCGACCCCGGTGCCGACGGTGCCTCCTCCAAACCTGTCTGGGTCGACGAGGACGACGAGGTCGAACTCCAGGCCCTTCGAGGTCTCCGGGGTCAGCGACCGTACACGTGACGTCGCCTGTAACGTCGGGTCGCCAATGACGCAGGCAATGCCATCGGCGTGCGCGGCGAGCCAGGCATCCAGCATCGAGCGCAGCTCGGATGTCCGGCCGTGGACAACGGGGAGACCACTACCGCGGATGGAGATCGGCACGTTGGCGTCCGGAAACACGGCTCGGATGACCGGCTCGGCTTCCGCCATGACCTCCTCCGGTGTCCGGTAGTTGATGCTCAACGAGGCGCGGTTGATCTGAGCGAAACCGACCCGTTCCAGCCGTTCCTGCCAGGTCTCGGTGAACCCGTGCCGGGCCTGGGCGCGGTCGCCGACGATCGTGAAGCTCCGCGATGGGCAGCGCCGTAGCAGCATCTGCCACTCCGCGTCGGTCAGCTCCTGAGCTTCATCCACGACGATGTGTGCGAACGGGCCCGCGAGACGATCCGGGTCGGTGCTCGGCAGCGCGGCCTCGTCGACCAGCGTGTCCCGCAGGTCTTGCTGGCGCAGCGCCTGGACCAAGCCCTCCCCATCGTCGTCGGCCTTGATCAGGTCGTCGACGACCTGATCCATGTACGCCCGCTCGGCGGCGACGGTGGCCTCGCGCCGGCGCTGGCGTCGTGACGCCTCCGGGTCGCCGAGCCGCTGTCGAGCGGCGTCCAGGAGTGGCAGGTCGGATACCGTCCAGGCCTGAGCATCCTCGCGCTGCAGCTTCTGAACCTCATCAGCGGTGAGCCAGGGAGCACACCGGCGTAGATAGGCGGGAACCGACCACAGATCTCCGACCAGATCAGTGGCCTCGAGCACCGTCCAGGCGTTGTTGAGGGTGCTGTTCAGCTCTGGGTTCTGGCGCAGCGACCGACGAAGCAGATCGGTAGGCACCTCAGCGCCGTCCTCGTCGTCCTGGTCGAACCGGTCGATCAGGATGTCCACCAGCTCGTCCCGGACCTGGTCGCGAGCCTCGTTGTGCGGCGTACCGGGGTCGGGTGACTCGAACGCCTCGGCCCAGTCGGCGGCACTGATCCACAGGTCGGCCCAATCGGTCTCGACCAGCAAGCCCTTGGTTGGGGGTTCCTCGTAGAGCCGCACGGCCGGCTCGATCGCCTTCACCATGTCCGACGACGACTTCAGGCGAGCCACCTCCGGATCAGTCTCCGCTGCTGCCGCGGAACCCTCCGCGACGAGATCCGACAAAGTGCAGATCTGTACGCCCTCCTCGCCCAGACTCGGCAACACGTCGGCGATGTAGGCCAGGTACGGGCGGTGCGGCCCGACGAAAAGCACTCCACCCCGGTGGCCGCCGAGGTGCGGGTCGGAATAGAGCAGATAGGCAGCGCGGTGCAGAGCGACGACCGTCTTCCCCGTACCCGGACCACCCTCGACGACGAGTGCCCCGCGAGAGCTCGCGCGGATGATGGCGTCCTGGTCGGCCTGGATCGTGCTGAGCACGTCGCGCATCTGGGGGGAGCGGCTGCTACCCAGGCTGGCGATGAAGGCGGACAGGTCGTCGAGCGCGGCGTCCCCTTCCAGCCCCTCGGGGCTGAAGACCTCGTCCCAATAGTCGGTGATCCGACCGCGGGTCCAGCGGTACCTGCGGCGGCTGGTCAGACCCATCGGGTTGGCGTACGTTGCCGCGAAGAACGGCTCGGCGGCCGGGGCACGCCAGTCAACCAGGAGCCGCCGACCCGTGCTATCGGTGAGGCCGAACCGTCCGACGTACGTGGGCTCGGGGCTGTCCGCACTGACCATGCGGCCGAGGCAGATGTCCAAGCCGAAGCGACGCAGCACCCGGAGGCTAGCGGTCAGTCGGTGGATTTCCAGGTCCCGATCTAGCGCCGCCCGCCCCTGGCCCCCCGGGGCTTTGCGCTGAGCGTCGAGCTGGTCAGACAACTCGGCGATCTGCTGCTCCAGGCTCTCCGCGACGGTTGCCAGGTGCAGCTCGTCGCCGGCGATCATCGCCGGGTCGGCCTTGGCGACAAGATGCTCGGGAAGGTTGAACACAGTGGTGGTCAAAGGGATCAAGTCATTAACTCCAATCTCGATATGAGGTCACGAGCGGTGGGTATTCAGATGCGGGTTGCGCCGCAATAGCCTCAGCCAGCAACCACGGTGAGGAGGATGGTCAGCCGGCTCGGGCCACCGAGCCCCCCGGCTGTAGCAAGTCCGACCATCGGTTCGACTCCCCGCGAACCCCAGGTGCGAGAGCAGATCTCACACTGTGCAAGCCCCACCTTCCGGAACTTCTCGGCTTCGAGGACATGATTGTGCTCCGCACTGGGGGTCTTGCGGCAAGCCCCCCAGTTCGCTATACGTTAGAAACGGCGGAGCAGTGTCTAACCGCTGTTGGGCGCTCCTCGGATCGGACAACTCTGGTCAGAGTCAGAGAGCCCGGCGATGCCAGATCCACGCAGTCGGTCGGCCACAGTTGCCAACGGGAACGTCACCGCCCCCGGATTGCTGCAGCGTGAGCGCTCAACGCAGGTCGTTCCTGCTATGTCAGACTCGCCATGCTCGCGTTGATGTTCTTCGGTGCCGGGTAGCGACGTTAAGGACTGCTGTAGTCAACGTGCGGAGCACGTGAGACTGGTGCGGGGGTCGGAGACAGTCCCGTTCAGTGGACAGCGCTGGCCGCCTTATTGATGCGAAGAACAGATCATCTGGCAATGTTCTCTGTCCGGTCTCCAACCCGGGCGAAGCGAACAAATTCTCAGAATCGCCCCCGAGCGGAGGGACCGCCAGCGGATCTGAGCGTGAACTCGGATACGTGGCTTCCGCTCGGGGGCGATTTGAGAATTTTGGCCCGTTACCGACGGCATCGGGCCGCGGGGCGGCGGGTCTCTTCAAATCCGTACAAGATCAATGGAGGGTGGGTCGGTAGGTGAGCTCTTGGATGTGATCGTCTAGCGTCCGGTGCTCCACTAGCTCCAGGTCGAAGTCGGCCGCACCCTGGAAGATCGGGTCCAGCCCAGTCTGACCGGTGATGACCGGGAAGAGCGTCACCTGGACGTGGTCGACCAGGCCGGCGGCCATCAGCGCCCGGTTCAACGACAGGCTGCCGTGCGAGCGCAACGGCACCTCGGACTCCTCCTTGAGCCGAGCGACGACGTCAACGGCGTCACCACTCACGACGGTCGCGTTCGGCCAGTCGAGGGGTTCTTCCAGCGTCGTCGACACCACCGTTGCCGGCATGTTCCACATCCGGGTGACCCATGGGTCACGTACGTCGGACTCCTCGGTGCTCGAGGCCAGCATCTGCGCGAACAACCGATACGTGTTGGCCCCGAAGACCATCCGCTGCTCCGCGCCGTACAGGGCAAGGCGGTGGTCGAGCAACTCAGGGCCTTGCTTACCCCAATAGCCGGTCCAGTCGCCGCTGGCGGCGCCGTAGCCGTCGAGGCTGGAAAAGACGTCGAAGGTGTATGTAGCGGTCATGTCGTTCTCCTCGAGTGCGGGTTGATCGATGTGCGTACAGACTGTGGACAACTGCGAGACTCATCGCCGTCCGAAGGGAGAGGGATGCAGGCGTCAGAGGTCCCGCGTGCGGTTGCTGCAGCCATGTCGACCGCCTCGTCAGTTGATCTCATTGTGGACGACGCGATGGTTCTTCATGATTCGAACAGGCTCACTCTGCGTCTGCTGCCCTGTGACGTGGTGGCGCGGGTGGCACCTGTAGCTCATCAAGTCGCACAATTCGAGGTCGAGCTTGCTCAGCGGCTCGCGGAATCCGGATGTCCAGTGGCTGCTCTTGAGCCCCGAGCGGCGCCACGTGTGTATGAGCGTGATGGCTTCGTGGTCACGCTGTGGACCTACTACGAAACCCTGACATCGCGTGAGATCTCACCGGCCGACTACGCCAATGCGCTCGAGCGGCTGCATGCCGGCATGCGGAAGGTCGATGTCCCGACGCCGCACTTCACGGATCGAGTCGACTCGGCTCAACAGCTGATGGCGAGTCGTGACCGCACTCCGGCGCTCGCCGACGCGGACCGGGTGCTGCTCGGCGACACGTTACGAAGGTTGAGGCGAGTGATCGGCGAGCGCGGCGGCGAGCAGTTGCTGCATGGGGAGCCACACCCGGGCAACATGCTCAATACGAACAAGGGCCTGTTGTTCATAGACCTTGAGACGTGTTGCCGTGGGCCAGTCGAATTCGACCTCGCCCATGCGCCCGAAGACGTCAGCGAGCACTATCCGGCTGTCAACCAAGACTTGCTGCGCGACTGCCGAATCCTCGTGCTGGCGATGATCACCACATGGCGCTGGGATAGAGACGACCAATTCCCGAACGGGCGCCAGCTGGGCACGGAGTGGCTCAGCCAGATCCGAGAAGAGCTCGATCGCAGAGGGCTGGATGCTCACCGTTGATCGCGGTCCTCCGAAATCGTAGCCAGCTGGTTGTCGATGTCAGGATTATGATCTTGGTCGCGGCCGATGGGCCGTGACACTCTGATTTGGCGCCGTCATCCCAGGGCCAACTGAACTTGTTACCGCCGTCGGCCCAAAGCCACCGAGGGTGTGCCGAGCAGCCGCTTCGCCTCGCGGATTCCGCTCGTCATGGCACCGTCGGCGTAGCCGAGTCGCGCGCTCTGCGTGTGCTCGCCCGCGAAGAGCAGGCGGCCGGCCACCGGTGTGCCGAGCAGGTCGAGGTCCGCATTGGCGGAGCCAGGGGGCACATGCGTGTAGGCACCCCCCGCGTAGGGGTCAGCTGCCCATCCGGTCACGGCGATCGCCACGGGGTCGGGACACGGCGAACCCAGCGCCTCGGCGATCATGCCCGTCACCCAGCGGGCGGCGGCCGCGGTCGAGCCGTTGGCCAGGTGGCCGGTCGTGGAGTGAAAGGTGTGGCACACCAGGATCGGCACGCCCGAAAACGCGTCGAGATCGAACACCCACAGTGCAGGCTCCCCGGTTTCGGAGGGAAACAGCACCAGGTGTGACCACCCGGCCTCACGCCAGAACGGCTCGTCGAACTTCAGGGCAACCTTCTCGTAACGGCCGAAGCCGAGCCGGCGCACGACCTCGGCTCGCTCAGGCGGAAGGGGTGGCGCGAAGGCCAGTAGGTCGTTCTTGAGCGCACCTAACGGGACTGTGACAACGACGTGTGAACCGGCCTCGGTCTCCCCGGACGCCGACGTGACCGTGACGCCGCCGCCGGTCAGCTCCACTCGTACGGCTGGCCACTCCTGGCGTACGTCCAGCCCCGTCCCCAGCGCGCCCACCACGGAGGCATAGCCACCCTCGGGCAGGTCCCCGAAGTAGTCACCGCCGTACTCCTTTTGCGTCCACAGCCACGTCAGCGACTGGTCTTCGGCGGCGCCGGCTGCGTCCGCTTCGACGGCTGCCTGGAGTGCTTGCCGGGCTCGTCGGAGGGCGTCTCCCGTGAGCCCGGTCGTCGGTAGATACGCCTCGATCCCTTCCGCGGCCGAGGCGGTCGATCCCAGCCGCGTACGCAATCCCGCAAGGGCCTCGTTGTAGCCGTCCTGCACGCCGGTCAAGCTCTCGTCGATGTCCACCGGCGATAGCCAGAGCCCCGTGGCGCAGTCGAAGGCGGCCAGGGACGGCAGCGGGTTGCCGGGCTGACACTCGATGCCGACTATCCGGGTGAAGCGGCGAATCGGGTTGCCGTCCGGGTGGTGTATCCAGGAGCCGCCGAGGTCCACTGGGGATCCGCCCAGGTCCCCGGTGTATAGCCGCCCACCGATCCGGCGCCGCGCCTCAAGCACAACGCAGTCCACGGCCGCGTGGGCCAAGGCGTTGGCGACCGTCAGGCCCGCGATACCGGCCCCGATCACCAGCACACGCTCCACCTGCCCGACGATCCCTCCGGGGATCTCGGGGGAGCCATCGTCGAAGCTGGCTCTCATCTGCCGTCCGGTCGGTTCGAGCTGATTCTAGGCCTGCGGTGAGTCGCTTCAGCGGGCTTGGAGGCGTTTGGCGGGCCAGGATTGATGATCATCTTGAGCGCGGTCGCACGGCAGGCGGCCTTCGACCCGGACCCCTGACAGGGCCGAAAGTAAGCAACACCCGTCATGGTCAAGTCACCATCCACCCAATTGTCAGACCCAGGTACGAAGATCGTGACACGGATACCCGCCGGATGAAGGGAGCAGGCTCCGTGACCGAGGATGCGAGCCGCGCCGCATGGCTGCAGCAAGCGCGTTCCTATCTTCGCAACGCCGATCCTGTGCTGGCGCGGCTCATTGACGATCGGCCGGCCTTCGACCCCCGGGCGTGGATGGCTCAGCTGCCACCCATGGATCTGTACGGTGCCCTGCTGTTCCAGGTCACCGGCCAGCAGCTTTCAGTCCAGGCGACCCGCCGGATTCTTGCCCGCATCGAAATCCTTTTCGACGGCCATCTCCCCTCACCCGCCCAAGTACTGGGAATTGATCCCGTTAGGCTCCGCGAAGCCGGGCTCTCGTGGCGGAAGATCAACACGCTCCGTGACCTTGCCCAGCGACTGTCGGATGGTCGGCTGAACCCGAGCATCTTGAGCAGCTTGCCAGACGACGAGCTCATGGCAGAACTCACCGCAATTCCTGGGATAGGTCCCTGGACCGTGCAGGGCGCGCTCATCATTGCGCTCCAGCGAGAAGACGTCGTCCTGCCGGGCGATCTCGCGCTCCGTAAGGCCGTCCAGGCCGCCTATCAACTCGACCACCTCCCCAGCCAACAAGAGGTCCTCGCCATCGCCGAAAGATGGCGGCCCTACCGCAGCCTTGCGACCAGCTACCTGTTTTCCGCCGCCTTCGCGCGGACCGTGGCACCGTCGGTCGTCCCACGCGAGATTTAGCGCGGTAACCGCGCGCACCCGAACCACTGCTGTGAGGTGAGAGCATTGCTGTCGTGCTCGACTTCGACGAGGAGACTGCGCGCCGCCTCGTCGCCGTATACACGACGCCCGACGTGGTCGAGCAGCGGCGCGCGATCCGCTCTGCGCTCGCGCTCCAGCCCGGCGAGCAGGTGCTCGACATCGGCTCCGGGCCTGGCTTCCTGGCCGCCGAGATGGCCGCGGAGGTCGGCGTCGACGGGCGCGTGTACGGGATCGACCCGAGCGACAGCATGCTCGCCATCGCCCGCCATGGCGAGACGCCGGTCGATTACGGCCGCGGTGACGCGCTGGCGCTGCCGTTCGGCGACGAGCAGTTCGACGTCGCAGTCTCTACTCAGGTCTATGAGTATGTCGACGACATCGATGGGGCGCTGGCCGAGGCGCGGCGCGTGCTGCACCCGGGCGGCCGGTTGCTCGTGCTGGACACCGACTGGGACTCGATCGTCTGGCACTCATCCGACCGTGATCGGATGGAGCGCGTGCTCGCCGTCCTGGAACGAGCACCTCGCCGATCCGTATCTGCCGCGGCGGCTCCCGGCGCTGCTACGCGCCGCCGGCCTCGAGCTGGCCGACGCCGCGATTATCCCGATCCTGAACCAAGGCGCCGATCGCAACACGTATAGCGCCGGCATGCTTGGGCTCGTGGCCGCGTACGTGGCCGGCCGCGGCGGCGTCACCGCAGACGAGGCAACGGCGTGGGCGAACGACCTCGTGAGCCTGGGCGACGACTACTTCTTCAGCCTCAACCGATATCTGTTCGTGGCGAAGCGCAGCTGATCTAGCGGCACTCGTTCGTTTCGATCAAACGGGTGGGCCTAAGTGGACTTGAACCACTGACCTCTGCCTTATCAGGTGAGTCCGGTAGGCGCGCCCCCGTCACTTTCCGGTCATTGACCGTACTAGATCGTCCAGGTAGAGGTGGTGGTGCACAGCCCCGTTGGTCAAGCAGAACGACAAGCACGGCCCTCCTGCTCGGCGTCGTCGCCAACCTGCTGCTGATCCCGCCCTCGCCTTGACCACAGGAGGCTCCAGAGGGCGGCAAGAGCTATCGGCGACTGCTTTCCGCATACCGGTCGAGAGCAGAGGCCCACATTCGCTTGATCAATCGGCGCACCGGCCCATGTTGGATCAGGAATATCATCGGCCGCTGCATCCCTCTGGCTCCGGTGTAGCCCCAGTCTGCGTGCACGCGGCTGCCCCATCGTCTCCCGGTGCTATCTGGACCAGGCCCTCACCGCCTCCCCCATAGCTACTGTCCAGGACTGTCCAGCGGACCGACTCCGGGTCGGACCAGTCATAACGAACGACAACCCAGAACGGCGATCGACGACTGCTTTCCCGCGCAACGGCCCAGGTCTCACCGCTGTCGCGCAGCTCGTAGGTCTTCGGGTCGAGGGTGCGGTTCCAAATCTGCAGCCGGGCGTCGGTGAAGTCCGTCAGCGCCCGGAGCACCTGCTCGGGCGAGGCCTTCGTCTTGAGATCGAATCGCAGTCCCTCGCCGAGGATGTAGTTGAAGAGCATGCTTGTCAGCGCCAGACCGAGAATCCACCACTGACCCTGGAACCGTGGATCGGCCAGGCTCTGCGCACTCGTATAGGACGGCTCGCGCAACGCAGGGGCTGTGCAAGGCACATCCCTGGACCTGGCCGTCATTACGGTGTTGGCGTACGCGATCTAACGGAGAGCGAGTTCAGCGCCTGAGATGGCACACGCGTTCCCATTGACGCGGACACTCATTCAGCTCGCTACTGGAAGATACGCGCCCGGTGCGGCAGGGGAGGCACCGGGCGCCGCCATCGAGTCGTGGGGCGAGTGATGTGGGTCCATGGCGGCAAGACCGAACTTGAGCGGTTCCCCGGAATGCCTCTCTGCTTCATTGATCGCTATGGCAACAAGTACACGACAGCCGTCGCTACAAGCGATGGCGACTGGTGGCTTCGTGCGCGCATCCTCATGCTGCGTGACTTTTAGCGGATACGATCATTGCCCGATGTCGATCATGGCGGCGAGCAGGTCGAGGCCGGCGTCCGGCGTCCTTAGTTTGAGGGGGATGAAGACTGTCGGTAGTCGGGCAGGGTTCGCGAGCGGACGAGGATGCGCGCTACTTCGTTGAGCTTGGTGTTGGTGTTCTGGGAGTAGCGGCGTAGCACCTCGAACGCGCGTTCGTCGTCAAGGGCGAACCGTTCCATGAGGATGCCTTGGGCTTGGCCTATGAGCTTGCGGGCGTCGATGGCCTGCCACAATGACTCTTCTTCCCTGGCACTGGCGAGCGCGATTGAGGCATGGCGGCCGATTACTTCTGCAACGGCGAGCGCATCTGGGTCGAACCAGCGCGGGGAACACGCGTATAGGTTCAATGCGCCGAGTGTTGACTGGGAGGTCCACAGCCGGACCGCCAGCACACTTCCCAGGTTGAGGTCTCGGGCCCCGGCCGCCCAGCATGGCCAGCGCGTGTCCGCGGCGGTGTCGGTCACAAGGGTTGTGCGCGCGTGGGCGACCGCGTCAATTCCGGGGCCCTCATGGCACTCGACCTGCAGTTGGTCGGCTTTCTCGGCGACCGGGTCGCTTGCGGTGATCGCGTCGAACTGGTTGCCCTTGCGGGTCACGATCACCCCGGCATAGTCACAACCCACTACGGCTGCGGCCGATTCGACGATTCTTTCGAGGGTCTTTTCCACATTCGGCTGCTCATGCAGCTCGTGGGCCAGACGGGCAAAGGCATCGGCCTCGGACTGGATCCGTGGCTCCCTCCGCAGGGTTCCGCCGCTAGGCGGGAGCACTGATTTACCCATGTGCGGTCGTCCTTTGCGTGTTCGTGGTCTGCTGCGGTCATCCGAGGCGCCACGTGTATGACCCGACCCACCGACGAGCCACGGCAACACGCCGGGGTCATTCCCTGGCGGGAGCAGTGAAGAGGACACGCTCTCGCGGCTGCCTACCGTTTCGGTCACAACAACCTACGCCCCACTTGCATAGAAGCAATGTAGAACTAGATGGTGTTAGTGTGCAACAGTTGTATAGATAATATTTAGGTGTTGGTGGGCCTCTCATAGACGTACGACTTGGATCTCAGCCCACACTCATCACGAGGAGGGGGTCGCAAGGATGGAGGGCAACGCGGAACGTACCGACGCCATCTACAGCATCGGAGCAGTAGCCCGGATGCTCGGCGTGCCGGCGCAAACCTTGCGCGCCTGGGAGGAGCGGTATCAACAGATCCTGCCCGCTCGAAGCGAAGGCGGGCAGCGGCTCTACAGCCGCGACCAGGTAGACCAGCTCAGCTTTATCCGCAATCAGATAGCGCAGGGCCTACAACCGGCCGACGCTCACCGCCTCCTCGCCCAGCACCACAATGAGGCAGCTTCCAACCCGGTCGAGCAGCACCCCGACGCGCAGGCGAGCGTCGAAGCAGCGACAACCGTACTGCTCGCCGAGCGTGACCCGTATGCCGCCGAGTTCGCCGAATACTTCCTACGCACCGAGGGCTATGTTGTTCGCATCGTGCTCGAGCCCGCCGCGGCAGCTGACATCCTGCGCGACGAGCCGCCGAGCGTGCTTGTCGTCGATCTGCTCATCGCCGGTGGCGCAGGTCTCGCGCTGTGCCGGGCGGCACGAGACAACGGTTCGGTACCAGTCCTCGCCGTCTCCGCAGTCGACCAGCGTGATCAGGCATTCGCCGCCGGAGCCGAGGCGTTCCTGCTCAAACCGCTCGACCCCTTGCAGTTCGTGTCGACGATCCGCGACCTGATCGGCACCAGCGCCTTCTTGCGACAGAGGAACTAAGGCGATGACCGACCGGCTATCGAGCGGCTCCGACCGACTGGACACCGTCCTCGGCGGCGGCCTGCCCCGGAACGGCATCGTGTTGATCGGCGGCAATCCGGGCTCGGGCAAGACGATCCTCGCCGCAGCAGTATGTCTTCCACAACGCCAGCACCGACCGGCCCGCGATCTATCTGACCACAGTGTCCGAACCGCTCGAGAAGATCCTGCGCTACGGCCAATCTCTCGACTTCTTCGACCCCTCCGCGCTCGGCACAAGCGTGATCTATCACGATCTCGGCCGGACGCTGAACGAAGACGGGCTGGCCGGTGCGTTGACGTCCATCACCGAACTCCTCAAACAACACCGCCCCGGGTTGTTCGTGATCGACAGCTTCAGGGCCTTGCGGACATACGCAGCCGACCCGGAGACGTTCAGGGGGTTTCTGCACGAGCTGGCCGGGCGGCTGTCCGTGTTGCCGGTCACTTCCTTCTGGGTCGGTGAGTACAGCAGCCCCGACAGCAGCGATGCGCCCGAGTTCGCCGTCGCCGACGCCATCGTCTCGCTTGGTACCGAGCGGGAAGCCGACCGTGATCGGCGGGTCCTGTCGGTCATCAAACTGCGCGGTAGCGGCTCCATGTCGGGCAAGCACGCCTACAGGCTCTCTTCCGCAGGTATTCATGTGTTCCCGCGCTTGGCCGACGTCGTCGAGCTCGACCGCTATGACCGCGCGCAGGAACGCATGTCCTCCGGCGTTCCGGCGTTGGATGCCATGCTGTCCGATGGCTACTACCGCGGTGCCTCGACCCTGCTGGCCGGCCCGTCGGGGGTCGGCAAGACGTTGCTCGCGCTCCACTTCATCTTCGCCGGCGCAGGTCGCGGCGAAACCGGGGTGATCGCGACGTTCCAGGAGAACCCGACCCAGCTCGAGCGGATCCTGAAAGAGTTCTCCTGGTCATTGGACGATCCGGGTGTCGAGCTCATGTACCGCAGCCCCGTCGATCTGTATCTTGACGAATGGGTCTACGACCTGCTGGACACCGTGCACCGCACCGGCGCCACCAGAGTCGCCATCGACAGTCTCGGCGACCTGGCAGCCTCGAGCGGAGATGAACTCCGCTTCCGCGAATACATCTACTCGCTCCTGCAACGCTGCGCCCGCGCCAACATCAGCGTCGTCATGACCCAGGAAGTCCCCGATCTGTTTGGCGTCACCCGCTTGTCCGAATATGGCATCTCGCATCTGTCCGACAATGTGATCGTTCTCCAGTTCCTCCGAGGAGACTCCCGGCTCAAACGCGCACTAACGATTCTCAAATCCCGCGGCAGCGCCCATGACCCGTTTACGCGCCAGTACGAGATCACAACCGACGGTGTCATCCTCGGTGACAAGTTCGAGCACTACCAGGACTTGACCTAGACCCCGAGTGGACCGCGTGGCGTGGACCCGAACATGAAATGAACGGCACTCCAATCCCTGCATCCTGAACCGTTTGCTCCTAAACGCAGCACCACACGGCAAACACTGCATCACACTTCCGGTTTGTCAAAGGTGGCGGCCGTCAGAGCACCACCTTCATCGGCCACAAAAGCACAGCGTGGTTTAGGAGATATACGTCGCCAGGCGTACGGCAACCGCTGTGATCCAGGCGAAGACAGTGACGATCGCCACCAGGAATGAGGCGTTGCTCCACGGGAAGAACAAGAAGACAACGAACAGCGCACTAGCCGCCAGGGACATAACTGTGATTGGCCGCGCCCGACCTGGAACGGATGGCCACCGACGTCCTCAGCCCAGACGGGCTCCCCCGCTACGTGTGGACCGACGAACGCCCCGACCCCACCACCTACACCCTGATGCTCCTACGGGCAGTCGCCGAACGGCAACGCTGGCGCGCACAATACGACCAGGCCAAGACCAGAACCGCGGTTGAGACTGTGGACAGTCTTTCGGCAATCGGCCCGCCCAGCGGCGGCGGACCGCCCAGTCCGTTGGTTGCCCACAGCTCGGCCTCACCCGATAATCCGCCAAATCCAGGGCCGCAGGACCGGCAGTCAAGGGTGAGCGCAGCGAATCCGCAGGACCGGAGCGAAGCGACTGCCCCTGGCGGACGGGCTGGAGGCCCCACTTTCACAACTCGGGGGGCCGAGCCCCTCGACCCAGAGCCAAGCCAATGCCGACCGCCGGAGGACAGGAGACGATCACGACCACGAGTAGGATTCAGCCTGATGTGCCGGCCCTGCTGTACCGGGTCGATGAGGCCGCGGTGGCGCTGCGGCTAAGCCGATCAGTGCTCTATGAGCTCATCCGCACGAACTCCGCACCGTCAAGGCGGGTCGCCGTCGCCTGGTTCCGGTCGCCGCGCTCGCTGAGTACGTCGACTCTCTTGACGGTGCGGCGTGACCAAGCGTCGCGCCTACGGCGACGGCGGGTTGTACTGGAATGAAAGGCGCCAGCGCTGGATAGCGACGGTCACGGTCGGTTACGACGGTCGTGGCAAGCGGATGGTCAAGACTGGTTCAGGCCGGACCAAGAACCAAGAGGTCCCGGCGGACGCTTGCCCTTCCCGAGCGGTGCATCGAGGCACTATGCAGGCAGCGAGCGCAGCAGGCTGCCGACCGGTTGTCGGCCGGCGAACGGTGGCGAGAGACCGGTCTGGTGTTCACCACGTCGGTCGGAACCAAGATGCTCGCGGGTAACGTCCGCCGGGACTTCCGCCGCGCCTTGGCTCTGGTACCAGGTCTCAACCCATCGGAGTGGACGCCCGAGAACTACGACACTCGTTTGTCTCGCTACTTTCCGATCAGGCGTGCCGCTGGAGCAAATCTCGCAACTGGTCGGACACAGCGGCACAACGGTCACCGAATTGGTGTACCGGCACCAGCTGCGGCCAGTGATTCAGACCGGTGCGATCGTTATGGACCAGCTGTTCAGCGGGAACCGTAGACAAGCAGATTGACAAGCAGGACCGAAATGCAGCGGATGGGGTCGCAGTAAAATTGCCTCTGACAAGGTGGTCTAAGGGTGGGCCTAAGTGGACTTGAACCACTGACCTCTGCCTTATCAGGGCAGCGCTCTAACCGACTGAGCTATAGGCCCTCGCGCGAGGGAGCGCCCGTGACGGGCACAAACCGAGAGGCTATCTGATCCGCAGGGACCGCCTCAAATCTGTTCGGCTGCGGCTTCAAAGCGGATTCGACCCTTGCCACCGTACGCCTCGTTGACTCTAGCTGGCCCCGAACCCGATCACGAGTCCGTGCTCTCCACACATTCCGTACGCGATACATACGTTGCAACTTGTGTATCGCGTCAGGAGCGAACGTGCACGTTCGTTCTTGACAGCCGGCAACCGCGAGACCCGGGGGACGTAGGGTCCACGACGGGCAGACGGGGCAGACGGGTTAGTCCTCGGCGAGGGTGATCTCCAACCCGCCGAGCATGGTTGCGGCCAGGTTGTACAGGAACGAGCCCAGGGTCGCGAGCGCAGTGAAGATCACGACATCCACACAGGCGATCAAGGCAGTCACGCCCATCACCTTCTGAGTGTTGATGTACTCCTGGATCCGGAACGGCGTGGTGTCACCAGGCGTCGAGACGACACTGCGGACGATCTCGTTGAGCGAGTCAAACAGCTGAGAGGTGCTCAGCACAGTCCAGATCGAGTAGACCGCCGCAACGAGCATGATCCCCGCCGCGATTGAGAACAGGAACGACGTCTTCATTACCGACCATGGGTCGAACCGCGAGAGCCGCAGCCGTGCCTTCCGGGTCCTCCGGGCAACGCCCACTTTCGACTTCGCATCGTGATGGTCTTCGGGCGTGCCGGCGACCTCGGGAGCAGCCGCGACCACCGGGTTGTTCTGCGTCGCCGCTTCCCTGAGTGCTTGAACCGGCGCCGGCATCGGGAACGGCCCCGGCGCCCCACTCGGCGGCGACATCGGTACCCGAGCTTGCTGCCCGGGTACGGGCGGAGCCGCTGTTGACGGTCCAACTACGCCCGGTGCTGTTGTTGGCGGCGCGTTGCCCGGAACTCGGGGCGTACGGCCAGTGATGTCGCCCGCCCGAACCGGCGACTGCGAGGTACCCGGCTGGGCTGGCGCCTGCTGAGGCGCCTGCGTTGTGGCAGCCGCAGTAGCGGCCGCGGCGGTCAGGCCAGCCGCCGCACCCTGGGCGGCCGCAGTGCCCTGGCCACCACCCGGCCGCGAAGGTTGGGCGCCAGGCCGCTGTTGATCAGGCGTACGAGCCTGCGGCGCACCGCCACCCATAGCCGCGGCCGCTTGACCAGCCTGTTGCGGCGGCCGGGGCTGACCGCCCGCAGGCGGAGACGTCATCGGCCCGGACGTTACGGGCTGGGGGCTCGGCGGCTGAGTGGTTGAGGTCTGCGGCGTCGGTGCCTGCTGTACGGGTGGAGCGGCCAAGTCGCTCTCAACCTGGTCGGTCTTCTTTCCAAACCCCAATCGAGCGAGGAGCGACTGCTTCGGTTGTGGAGGCGCTGGCGGATCCCAAACGGGTATCGCGCCCGCGGTTTCCGGGCGCACAGTTGGCGCGCCGGGGCCGGCTGGACTACTCGAAGTCGTGGGGCCGGGCTGGGTTGGGGCAACGGCGCTGGTCGCTTGGCCAGCCGTTTTGGCCGCCGGTTGCTGCTTGGTTGGCTGCGCCTGTTGATTCGGCGCCTGCTGGTTTGGGGACTGCTGATTCGGCGCCTGCTTTGGCTCCGGTGTGCCGCCACTTGCGGCGCCACCGGGTCGTGGCCCGCCCGGCTGCGGTGGACGAACCGCGGCTGCGGAGGCTTGCGGGCCGCCGCCACGAGCAACAGCTGCGCCACCCGTACGCGTCGCTGCGACCTGCTCTTCCCGGGCGCTCTGCCCGTTGGAACCCTTGCGCTCCTCGTCCGGAGCCTTCCCGGTTGGACCAGCACCCGGTCCGGCCGTTGGCTTTCGATCCGACGGGGCCCCGGCAGGCTGCTGCGGGCTGGGCTTCTTTACGTCGGGTGTCCGCTGCGGCGGTTGCTGGGCGTTGGGTTGTTGGGGCCGCCCCGGAGGACCGCCGACCCGGGCCTGAGGATTCCCACTCTGAGGGCTCCCGCCCTGGGGACCACGGCCCTGAGGATTCCCACCCTGGGGATTCCCACCCTGAGCGCTCCCACCCTGGGGCCCCGCGCCTTTGGAATCGCCCTTGCCGCTGTACTGCGGATTGCGGGCTTGCGGGCTTCCCTGCGGCCCTGCCTGTTGATGGTTCTGCGGCCCCGCCTCTGGGCGGCCTTGCGGCCCGCTCTCCGGGCGGCCCTGCACAGCTGTCTCGACGCGATTTGGGGAGCCAGGACCTTTGGGCGTTTCGGCGGATGGCTGCTCCGCGTTGCCTCTACTCACGTCTCATCCTCCTGGACCCCCGGATCTTCAGCTGCCCGCGCGGGGTCGCGGGTCATCGTCACTGGCGACCGACCCGAGCGAGGAATTCTCCTCAGCCACGCTCGAGGTCGAATTCGAATCATCACCCGCAGCAGTCTCGTCTGCAAGTTGTGCCGCTTCTGCAGTTGTCTCAGGATTCAGGGCGATCACCACAACCGAGTCATTGTCGCCTACCCCGACAAACCTGACTCCCATCGTGTCACGACCCTTGACCGGAACCTCGGCAACGGCGCTGCGCGTGATCTGACCGCTGGCTTTGATGGCGATAACCTCATCATTGTCGGTCACCACTAGCCCACCGACTAACGAACCGCGGTCTTCGTTGAGTTTCATGGCCTTGATCCCCAGGCCGCCACGGCCCTGCTGGCGGTACTCCTGAACGTGAGTCCGCTTGGCGAAGCCGCCATCGGTCACGGTGAACACGAAGCGCCCATCATCACCACCGCCGGCATTGATGACCGACATCGATAGCAGCTCGTCGCCGCGACGGAACTTCATTCCCGTCACCCCCGACGTCGCCCGACCCATCGGCCGGAGCTCGGAATCGTCGGCAGGGAAGCGAATCGAGAGACCCTTGCGGGAGATCAACAGCACCTCGTCGTCGGCAGAGCTGAGTTCGGCGCCGATCAGCTCGTCGTCCTCCTCGCGGAAGTTGACGGCAATGATTCCGGCCTGCCTTGGTGAGTCGTACGCCGTCAGCGCGGTCTTCTTCACCAGGCCGCGCTTGGTGGCCAACAACAGGTAGGGCGCCGCGGAATAGTCCCTGATGGCCAACACCTGCGCGATTTCCTCGTCCGGCAAGAAGGACAGCAACCCGGCGACGTGGCCGCCCTTGGCATCCCGGCCAGCCTCGGGCAGCTGCCAGGCCTTGGCCCGATATACCCGGCCTTTGTTGGTGAAGAACAAGATCCAGTGGTGGTTGGTCGTGACGAACAGGTGCTCAACTTCGTCGTCGGTACGCAACGTCGCCCCGCGTACGCCCTTCCCACCGCGCTTCTGGACCCGATACAGGTCCGTGCTGGTCCGTTTGGCGTAGCCGCCCCGGGTGATCGTGACGACCACATCGGAGTCGGGGATCAAGTCCTCATTCGAGAGATCGCCGTCGGCGGCGATGATCTCGGTACGCCGCTCGTCGCCGTACTTCTCGACAATCTCCGCCAGCTCGTCACTGATGATCTTGCGCTGCCGCTCCGGCCTGGCCAAGATGTCGGTCAGGTCGGCGATGATCCGCTCGTACTCCGCGAGTTGATCAATGATCCGCTGCCGCTCCAACGCCGCGAGCCTGCGCAGCTGCATGTCCAAGATCGCGTTCGCCTGCAGTTCGTCGATGCCCAGCAGCGCCTTGAGGCCTTCCCGGGCGTCATCGGTACTCGGACTACGCCGGATCAGGGCGATGACCTCGTCCAACCTGTCGAGTGCGATGACCAAGCCGCGATAGATGTGGGCGCGGGCCTGCGCGTCGTCCAGCCGGTGCTGGGTACGCCGTTGGATGACCTCGATCTGGTGGGCGATCCAGTAGGAGATGAACTGGTCCAGCCGCAGCGTACGCGGCACATCGTCGACCAGGGCCAGCATGTTGCAGCCGAAGGTCTCCTGCAGCTGGGTGTGCTTGTAGAGATTGTTCAGCACCACCCGCGGTTGGGCGTCGCGCTTCAGCACGATCACCAGCCGTTGTCCGGTACGCGCGGAGGAGTCGTCACGGATGTCGGCGATCCCGTTGATCTTGCCGGTGGTCACGAGTTCGGCGATCTTGAGTGCCAAGTTGTCGGGATTGACCATGTGGGGCAGCTCGGTGACGACGAGCAGGGTCCGGCCGGCCTTGTCCTCCTCGATGTCGAGGACAGCTCGCATGATCACCGAGCCGCGGCCGGTTCGGTACGCGTCATCAATGCCACGGCGGCCGACGATCAGTGCGCCATTCGGGAAGTCGGGACCCGGGATACGCGCAATCGCCGCCTCCAACAACTCCTCCGCTGGAGCGTCCGGGTTCTCCAGCGACCACTGCACCGCGGAGGCGACCTCACGCAAGTTGTGGGTCGGAATGTTGGTCGCCATGCCGACGGCAATACCGGTGGACCCGTTGACCAACAGGTTCGGGAATCGGCTCGGCAGAACGACCGGCTCTTGTTCCTTGCCGTCGTAATTGGGCTTGAAATCAACCGCGTTCTCGGTGATGTCACGCACCATCTCCATGGCCAGCGGCGCCATCCGGCACTCGGTGTAGCGCATGGCGGCGGCCTTGTCATTGCCCGGCGAGCCGAAGTTGCCCTGCCCCGCGACCAGCGGATACCGCATCACCCACGGCTGCGCGAGCCGCGCCAGGGTGTCGTAGATCGCGGTGTCGCCGTGCGGATGATATTGACCCATGACGTCGCCGACCACGCGGGCGCACTTGTTCCAACCCCGATCCGGTCGGTAGCCGCCGTCGTACATCGCATAGAGGATTCGGCGATGCACCGGCTTGAGCCCGTCACGGACCTCCGGCAGCGCACGCCCCACGATCACGCTCATGGCGTAATCGAGGTAGGACTTCTGGATCTCGTCCTGCAGATCCACAAGCTCGCGCCGGTCGGTGATCGGCTCCGGAGGTAAGTCAGTCATGAATTAGCGGTCTCCTCTTCGCGATTTCAGAGGCTCCAGCTGAAAGAGTGGTGGTCGAACCTGCTGAGAAGCGCGCTGAGTCTGACTGTCGAGTTCTGCCTTCCAAGGTTCGGGCGAGGGAATCTGAGCGCAACGCGAGCCGTCTGGGTCACGCGACCTGAGCGCGGTCGGGGAGCCGGGGTGCGCGGCGGGTTTGGATGGGCCTGGCGGGAGCACCGGAGCCTGCGAGGTGCGGATGGTTTCCGCGCCGCGCACGATCGGGCCACGCGTCCGCGCACCGCGTCAGATGTCAAGGAAGCGCACATCCTTGGCGTTGCGCTGGATGAACGAGCGACGTTGCTCAACATCCTCGCCCATCAAGATCGAGAACATCTCGTCGGCGCGCGCGGCGTCGTCGAGGGTGACCTGCAGCAGCACGCGATTGTCGGGATCCATGGTGGTGTCCCACAGTTGATCAGGATTCATCTCGCCGAGACCCTTGTAGCGCTGGATCGCGTTTTCCTTCGGCAGCCGCTTGCCTTCCTCGGCTCCCACTCGCAGCAACGCGTCCCGCTCAGCCTCGGTGTACGCCAACTCATGAGGCGCATTGCTCCAACCAATCCGGAACAGCGGCGGCTGGGCAAGAAACACGTGCCCGGCCTCGATCAACGGCCGCATGAAGCGGAACATCAAGGTCAGCAGCAGGGTACGGATGTGCGCGCCATCCACATCGGCGTCGGCCATCAAGACGATCTTGTGATACCGAAGCTTCGCGATGTCGAAGTCCTCATGCACCCCGGTGCCGAGCGCTGAGATGATCGCTTGCACTTCGTTGTTCTGCAGGATCCGATCGATACGGGCCTTCTCGACATTGAGGATCTTGCCGCGGATGGGCAAGATCGCCTGGATCCGCGGATCCCGACCACCCTTGGCCGAGCCGCCGGCCGAGTCACCCTCGACGATGAACACCTCGCACTCGTCGGGGTCCGTCGACTGACAGTCCGCCAGTTTTCCGGGCAGCCCGCTGCGGCCCAGCAGCCCTTTTCGATCACGAGCCGCGTCCCGCGCCTTCCGGGCGGCGATCCGCGCGATGGCCGCCGCCTGACCCTTGCGTATGATCAACTTCCCTTCGCCAGGGTTCTGCTCGAACCAGTCGCCGAGCCTGGAATTGACCACTTGCTGGACAAAGGAGCGAGCCTCGGTGTTGCCGAGCTTGGTCTTGGTCTGACCCTCGAACTGCGGTTCGGCGAGCTTGATCGAAATGATCGCTGTCAAGCCCTCTCGGATGTCATCGCCGGACAGCCGATCTTCGGGCTTCTTGATCAATCCCCAGTTCTCGCCCCATTTATTCGCCGTATTGGTCAGCGCGGCGCGGAAGCCCTCCTCATGGGTGCCACCCTCATGGGTGTTGATCGTGTTCGCGAAGGTGTGCACCGACTCCGTGTACGACATGTTCCACTGCATGGCCACCTCGAGGCTGATGCCTCGGTCCGGCCGATCGGCCTCGACAGCGATCACCGAGGGGTGCACCGGCTCCTTGCTGCCAGTCAGATAGCGGACGTAGTCGATCAGTCCTTCGTCGTAGCGGAAGGTGTCGGCGTACGCGTTGCCGTCCTCGTCCTTGTGGTCGGGCCGCTCGTCCACGATGGTGATCGTCAGGCCCTTGTTGAGAAAGGCCATCTCCCGAAGCCGCGCGGCCAACGTGTCGTAGGAGTAGTTGGTGGACTCGAAGATGTCCGGGCTGGCGTAGAAGGTGACCGTGGTGCCGGTGTCCTCGCTGGGCTCCAGCCGCTCCAGCGGTCCGTCTGGGTCGCCGAGGCTGAAGCTCTGCGTCCACCGGTAACCGTCCCGCTTCACCTCCACGACAAGATGCGCCGACAACGCATTGACCACCGAGACGCCGACACCGTGCAGACCGCCCGATACCTTGTAGCCTCCGCCACCGAACTTGGCGCCCGCATGCAGCACGGTGAGCGCCAAGGTGACCGCCGGAATCTTCTCCCGCGGATGTTCCTTGACCGGGATGCCGCGTCCGTCGTCGACGACCTGGATGCCACCCTCGGGCAGGATGCGGACCAGGATCGTGTCGCAGTATCCGGCCAATGCCTCGTCGACCGCGTTGTCGACCACCTCATAGACGAGATGATGCAGGCCGCGCTCCCCCGTGGAGCCGATGTACATGCCCGGCCGCTTGCGTACCGCGTCCAGACCCTCCAGGACGGTGATCGAGTCGGAGTCGTACACGCCCGGCTCAATGTGGTTGAGCACCTCACGGGCCACCGGATGCGAGTTGGAGTTCGTCGTCACGGGGTCGGTTCGGATCGGGCTGTCGTCGGGCTGGTCAATATGCTGCACCGGCGCGGGGCTCCTGTCAGACGTGCGCCGCCCGGACCTCACCTGGTAGCCAGGTGACGCAGGCGGCACGCCAAGGTTGTTGCTCGCTTCGTTCTCGATGGTCACGTTGACGAATACGATGCTTAACAGGTTGTCCTTGATGACCCTCGTAGAACCGCTCTGTCGAGCAGCCGAACGAGGTCTTCGACCCGCCTTGTGACCTCGTCCAGTTTAGCGCGCTGGCATGCCTGACCGGGCCCGTCAGCGGACCTCCGACTGCAGAAAAATGTGTCTGGCAGGCTCTGGATGGCCAATTTGCGGCTGTACCAGCGGGCTGTGAAGTCCCCCTACGTATCCCGGGGCAATTCGGCACTGTGACTGCCTACACTGAGGCGGTGTCAACCCCTCCGTGCCGAGCCAACCGAGCAGATAGACACCCATGATCATCGGCAACTGGCGCCACCACACTCGTCCGGTGTCGACGATGAGGATTCTGAGCTCGGTCAGAAGCACCCGAGCATCCTAAGAGCACCTGGGGTTCGATGTATGCGCGCTGTGCCCGTCGAAGCGGGCAAGTGGGTGCCCTTCGACGAGCTCAGGGCACATATTGGTCAGCCGTAGGTGTCCCGCGGTCCACGACCATCGCGGACTGATCGGCGGCCTTTCTTCCACGAAGGAGCATCCGGACCCAGGACGGCGATTCGCGTCACCGTTCCGTCGCCCAGTTGCTCGTTCAGCATCGCAACGAGCTGAGGTGCCATATAACGCAGCTGGGTAGCCCAAGCCGATGAGTCGGTCCGAACGGTCAAGACCGTGTCCGAGTACCCCTCGGGATGAGAGTGGGCAGCGTTGGTAGTGCCAACCAGCAGCGCCCAGCGCGCGAGCAGGGTGTGCACATTGATCTCATTCGTCCACCCTTTGGTTTCCACCAGTCGCTCGACCGCGTCGGCGAGCAGCTTGGGATCACGATCATCGGCCCGCGCCCCTGACACCTGCGGTCCGACCCGCGGCGACCACCCTTTTCGTCGCCGGCGGCGAGCCTGGGCGCCGAGCGAGCGGGCGACGGTCTGGGCGAGTTCGAGCCCGGTTGGATCGTGCTCGCTGTGGTCGCTCGAGGCGTCTTCACCTGACTCGTCCTCAGACATCGGGCGTCACCTCCCCGCCAGCCACCCGGAAACGCTGACCCGCCAGCAGTTCGGGAACATCGGCACCGACAGCCGCGGTGACGAACACCTGCTCGGCAACCCGTACGGCGGAAGCAAGCCGCTCCCGGCGTACGGAGTCCAGCTCGGCGAATACATCATCCAGCATCAGCACCGGCTCTACGCCGTCGGCCCGGAGCAGCTGAAAGCCGCCCAAGCGGAGTGCCAGCGCGAAGGACCACGATTCACCGTGGCTCGCGTACCCCTTGGCGGGCAGCAGGCCCAGAGAAAGCACGATGTCGTCGCGATGCGGCCCCACCAGCGAGACGCCACGCTGGATCTCCTCGGCCCGCCGCTCGACCATTCCGGCGGTGAGAGCTGCGCTGAGATTTGCGCGGGCGGTGGGCTGATCAGCATCTCGGGTTGCATCCAGGTCGACAGAGGCCCGATATTCGGCCGCGGCGTCATTGTTCGTGGGTGCGATGTCCGCGTACGCCTTGCTCACGTGCGGCGCTAGATCGGCCAGGGTCACCAGTCGCGCTTCCAGGAGTTCGCCGCCAGTCCGCGCCAAATGGGTGTCCCAGACCTCGAGCGTGGCCTCGGAATCCGCGTGCGGTGGGCCGCCGCGGAACCGACCGCTCAGAGATTTGAGCAGCGTGTTGCGCTGCTTCAGTACCCGCTCGTAGTCAGCGCGTACGCCCGCCAGCCGCGGCCAGCGCGCAACGATGAGGTCATCGAGGAAGCGACGCCGTTCACTGGGATCACCCTTGACGATCGCGATGTCTACTGGCGAGAACATCACCGTCCGTAACACCCCGACGATCTCCCGGGCCTGACGCAGCGGGGACCTGTTGAGTTTGGCGCGGTTGGCCTTCCCCGGATTGATCTCGAGCTCCAGCGTCAGCTGACGGGGATCATCGAGCCCCGCCACCACCTTGGCCCGCACCACGGCACGGATAGCGCCGGACCGGACCAAAGGCACTTCGGATGCCACCCGATGCGAACTCATGGTTGACAGGTATTCGAGAGCCTCAACGAGGTTGGTCTTGCCCTGGCCATTGGCCCCGACGAATGTCGTAACCCCCGCCTGAAGCGGCAGGTCGACCGACTCGTACGACCGGAAATCGGTCAGCTGCAGGTGGTCGACGAACATGTGGCTCCTCAGCGACTGGCGTGCAGCAGCCTAGCCGCCAGCACCGTCGCAATCCGTCGCTGCCGTAATCGCTCGCTGTTACCCGCAGGTGCCAGCACTGACCGTTTCTCCGCACGTGGTCGCGAACGAAGCTCGAAACACCCGATCCGCCCGTCATTTGTGGCCTAGTGCGGAGGAACGTGCGGACTCGCCGGCTGCTGGCTTAGGTGACTGTTCGCCACCAGCATGCCAAGCTAGCGGCGGCGAGAATTCGGACGAGGAGGACACCGCATGACGACAAAAAGTGACTTCACCGAAGAGGAATGGGTACGCGTTCGACGCGCTCCATTCGTGGCTGGAATGGCGATATCCCTTGCCGACCCAGGCGGTCCGATCGAGCTGGCCAAAGAGACGAGCGCGTCGCTGAAGTCGGCGACGAATCCACCCAGCCGGGAGCAACTGCTCGCCGAGATCGCCTTGGACATTCAGGCGATGACGCAGGAACGACAGAACCCACTCACCGACTTCAAGCCGACGCAGGGGTCGGATCCACGTCAACAGATGCTTGAAGAGCTCAACGCTGTGAGTGCCATCGTCAGCTCCAAGGCGACCGCTGAGGAAACAGCTGCATTCAAGCAGTGGCTCTTGACGACCGCGCAGTCTGCTGCCGACGCCGCCAAGGAAGGCGGCTTCCTCGGCTTCGGCGCAGTACAGGTCAGCGAAGGCGAGCAAAGCATGCTGGAGCAGCTACGCGTGACACTCGGCGCTTGACTGCCGGCCTGGCGACTGCCCTCTAGGCCATAACTAGCTGCTGGGGGCGCTGACCTTATCCGCCTTTTCAGCACCAGCCTCGAGCTCACTGCCTGCCGGCAGCTCCTGATGGCCGCCAAACTGCTGCCGCATGGCGGAAAGCACCTGGTTGGCGAAGAGGTCCTCATTGCGGGAGGCGAAGCGCTCGAAGAGCGAGGCCGCAAGCACCGGCGCAGGAACGCCGAGATCGACAGCCGCTTTGACGGTCCAGCGACCTTCACCCGAGTCGGATACCCGTCCGGCCAGACCATCGAGATTCGGGTTGGCCTGCAGCGCAGCGGCCGTCAAGTCCAGCAGCCAAGAGGAGATCACCGAGCCGCGGCGCCACAGCTCGGCGACCTTCGCAGTGTTGATCTTGAACTGGTAGTACTCCGGCTCCTCCAGCGGAGCGATCTCCGCGGAGTGCTCACCAGCCTCAATACCGACATCGGCGTTGTGCAAGACGTTGAGGCCCTCAGCGAAGGCGGCCATGATCCCGTACTCGATGCCGTTGTGGACCATTTTGACGAAGTGACCCGCGCCGGACGTACCGCAGTGTAGGTAGCCCTGCTCCTCGGGCGCGAGCTCCCCGCTCCGGCCCGGCGTACGTTCGATGTCGCCGACGCCTGGAGCGATTGTCTTCAAGAGCGGGTCGATGATCGTAATTGCTTCGTCAGGGCCGCCCACCATCAAGCAGTAGCCGCGCTCCAGCCCGAAGACTCCGCCGCTGGTCCCGATGTCGACGTAATGGATGCCTTGCTCCTTGAGCTTGGCCGCTCGACGTACATCATCGCGATAGTTGGAGTTGCCACCATCGATGATGATGTCGCCTTCCTCCATCAGGCCGGCGAGCTGATCGACGGTCTTGCCCGTGATGCCGGCTGGGATCATGACCCAGGCCACCCGCGGCTTTTGCAGCTTGCCGACAAACTCTTCAAGGGTGGATCCGCCGATCGCGCCTTCCCCCTCGAGCTCCTTGATCGAATCGGGACTTACGTCATAAACGACACATTCATGCCCGTCGCGCATTAAGCGGCGAACGATATTGGCACCCATCCGACCCAGACCGACCATTCCCAGCTGCATGGAAACCCCTTACGCTCGACGGTTTCGTCAACATAACAGAGGATGATCAGCCGCCGATAGGCCAGACCCGACGACGGTCATTGACTCCGCGAGCGGCGAGATCAATCAAGACGGCAGGCGCATCAGCATGATCACGTGGCGGTAATCGGTCAGCGGGTTACCGTCAAGTGTGGCCAGGCCGGTGAGCTGACACGGCTTGCTGGGCGCGGTGAAGGCGAAGTTCACGTACGGCGTATCGAAAGCCCCCAGCCCGTCCAGCAGGTAGCTCGGATTGAAACCCGCGGCCGTGACCACCGGGTCACCGCCGCCGGGCTGATCAATGATCGCTTCAATGGATTCTGACGCCTGCGCTTGATCACCCGTCGCAGCTTCCAGAGTGACGAAGCCGTCACCCATCAGCATCCGCAGCGAGGTGTTTCGCTCGGCGACCAAGGCGACACGCTTTGCAGCCGCGATCACGTCAGCGGTACCCACCCGGACATTCATCAGCGCTGCCGTGTCCATGATGTGCCGGACCTTCGGGAACTCCCCGTCCAGCAGCCGGGTCGTCGTCTGGCGCTGTCCGGCTGGGCCGCGACCGTCGAACCCGATGATTCCGTCGCCGGCACCACCATCGGAGAGACTCAGCATGATCTCCTCGCCGGCGGTCATCGAACGTGAGGTCTCGCTCAACACCCTGGCCGGCACCAGAGCGGTCGCGGAACTTTGCGGCCGGCTCGGATTCCAGGTCAGTTCCTTCAGGGCCATCCGGTATCGATCGGTGGCGAGCAGCGAGATGGTGTCGTCGTCGATCTCGACCCGTACGCCGGTAAAGACCGGCAACAGCTCATCACGTCCGGCGGCAACGACCACCTGCGCGACGGCCTGGGCGAAGGCAGCACTCGGCACAGTGCCGGTGGCTTCGGGCATAGCCGGAAGCGAGGGGTAGTCCGCGACCGGCAGGGTCTGCAGGGTGAAGCGTGCGCTGCCGCAGATCAGCTCCATCTTGGTGTCATCGGAGGTGATATCGACCGGCTTCGGCGGCAAACTCCGGGAGATATCGGCGAGCAGCCGACCAGAGACCAGCGCCTGACCCTCGTCGGCGACCGCCGCCGTGACGTGGATCTGAGCCGACGTCTCGTAGTCGAAACTGGAGAACGTGACACCCTCGGCGTCGGCGTGTACGAGTAAGCCAGCCAAAATCGGCACGCTCGGGCGTAGCGGCAGGCTGCGTGCGGCCCATTGCACCGCCTCAGCCAAAACGTCGCGCTCGAGTCGGATTTTCACGCTACCTCCTCTGTGACCTCAGCTGATGAGGTCATCCGGCCCACAATGGGCACCGGCGATGATACCGACGCCCCGCCCCTGAGGTTGTCGAAGGGCATCAGAAACCTCGCGTCTCGGCAGGTCGGCAGAGGCCACCCGCCTCGACCCGCTCCGTACGCATTCGAGCTATTTTGCGCCCTTCTCACCAGGAAGCAGTTGACGCAGATCATCGGCTGCCGCCATCACCTCATCCTGAAGCGGCCCGCACTTCTGCATGCCGTCCGGAATCGGTCCGGTGAACAACGGACGGACTTCAAACACCAGGTCCAGCACGCTCTCGCGGGTCGGGGTACCGCGCCGCTGGGTCATCGCATCCCCAGCCAAGCGGCTGTACTCGTTGATGCGTTCCCGCCATGCCGGATCGTCCGTGGTGTGATCGGCACGCATCTCAGCGGCAAGGGAATCAAGGGCACGTTCCAGGCGAAGTAGTTGCTCCTTGCGGCGTTCGACATCCAGGGTGATCGGAACGTCTTCCGGTTCCTCACGGCCGAACCACTTGCGCAAAAAGCTCACCGATTCCTCCTTCACTGGGTGCAGCTCGGCGCTGTTTTGCCTCTTTTCACAGAGCTGAGCCATGCAGACTTAGACCCTCTTCACCTTATGTTTCTCTTGGTCGTAGTCGTAGCTGCTGTGGATGATGTGCACAACGTGTCTTTGTCCAAGTCAGAGCCCGTTCGCCCACCCGCGTACCCATGTGTAGAACACAAAATTACACGGGGAGGATCTTGGGATCAGCTGGCAGCGCGACGGCCCGTGTCCCCGGATCGTCCCCAGCACTCCCCGTGCATGATCAAGCGTTATCCACAAGGTTGTCCCCACTTGTGTGCTCAGCACATTCCGCATGCTTGGCGGCTGCCGCGTCGAAGATCGTTTCGACGCTGGTGATCAAGAACGGGGTGCCGAGATGTCAGCGACCTGAGGCCTGCTGCTTGATCCGGTTCGTCAGCTCGGTGACCTGATTGAAGACGCTACGGCGCTCCGCCATCAGAGTGCGAATCTTACGATCGGCGTGCATCACCGTCGTATGATCACGGCCGCCGAACTGCTGTCCGATCTTGGGCAGCGACAGATCGGTGAGCTCGCGGCAGAGATACATGGCAATTTGTCGCGCAGTCACCAAAACGTGGGTGCGACTCTGGCCGCAGAGATCATCAATCGTGATGTCGAAGTACGACGCGGTCTGGGCCATGATCATCCCGGTGGTGATCTGTGCCTCCCCGCCCTCAGGAATGAGGTCCTTCAGCACGATCTCCGCCAGTGCAAGATCAACCTGCTGACGGTTCAGACTCGCGAAGGCGGTGACCCGGATGAGCGCGCCTTCCAGCTCACGGATGTTGGTCTGGATCCGGCTCGCGATGAACTCCAGCACTTCCGGCCCTGCCACCAGGCGCTCCTGGCCGGCCTTCTTGCGCAAGATCGCAATCCGGGTCTCCAGGTCCGGCGGTTGCACGTCGGTGATCAAGCCCCAACCGAATCTGCTGCGTAGCCGGGGTTCCAGATTCTCCAGCAACTTCGGCGGGCGATCGGAGGTCATCACGATCTGCTTCTGCGCATTGTGCAGCGTATTGAAGGTATGGAAGAACTCTTCCTGGGTCTGTTCCTTGCCCTCCAAGAACTGGATGTCGTCGATCAGCAGCACGTCGACGTCGCGATATCGGCGCCGGAAATCCGCTCCCCTGTTTTGACTGATCGCGTTGATGAAGTCGTTGGTCAGTTCCTCTGTCGAGACATAGCGAACCCGAACCCGATCGAAATAGTTGCGCACATAGTGGCCCAGGGCGTGCAAGAGATGCGTCTTGCCCAGTCCCGATTCCCCATAAATAGTCAGTGGGTTGTACGACTTGCCCGGATTCTCGGCGACAGCGATCGCGGCCGCATGCGCGAAGCGATTCGAACTTCCGATGACGAACGTCTCGAAGGAATACTTCGGGTTGAGGCGCGAGTCACTGTCACGCCGTGATCGCAGTCCCTCGCTGTCTCGGTAAGTACCACGATCCTGGTACGCCGACTCGACATTGGCCGCTTCCGGCCGCGCGCGCCTGGGCTGGGCCCCGCCTTCACCACCGAAGTGTTGTTTACCGTACGGCTCCTCACCCGAAAAGCCTTCGTTGCCGTAGCCCGGCTGCGTGCCGTGACTGTTGTCGCGGTACCCCTCCTGAACGAAGTCCTGGTGATTGCCCGAGTCTGAGAACTGTCGAGGCCGGCCTGGCTCGGATGCCTCGTCGTAGGCTTCCTCATCACCGAAGTCCTCATCGGCCGGTTTCAACGACTCGTCAACGATCACGGCCAGCTGGATGGCGCGCCCGAAGTAACCGGATAGCAGACTCTCGATGTCGCTGCGAAAGCGGTTCTCCAGTTGGTTGCGGGTAAAAATGTTGGGGACCGCGACCATCAACATGTCCTGGTGCAGCGCAACCGGCTGGCCTGTGGTGAGCCAGCGGCGCAAGCCTGGTGACGAAGATGCGTAAAGATGGTCCCAGGCCAGACTGGTCGATTCGGCGGCGTTCTCAGAAGGTTCGCTCACTGGTGACTCCGCAATCTTCGGGGCAATCTTCGTGCGTCCGACCTCGATGCGGATACGCGAAGCAAAGATCTGCTGTGGTCTGTGCCTTTGCCCTGCCGCGCAGGCACGTCGGGGACTGCAACCTCTCCTACTTCCACACAGATGTCCACAGAGTGTGCACAAATGCACCGACAACCGGTTTCGCCTCCCACCGTCCCCCGGCATCGAGGTTGACGAATGAACGTCGCCGGCTGCGGTAGCTGAGTGAAATCTGTGAGGCGAAGCGCGACGCTAGCAACCGGAGAGGCGCTCTGCAAGCGAGTCGGCAATATTCGCCAGGTTGTTCGGCGTGTCCGCTGGACACGGCTGCCTTCCTCGCTCGCTCGTTCGTCCAGGACAGCGGCGCGCCAGCTGTGCGCATTGCTCGCTTCGCTCGCTGAGGCTGGCGCTTGTGAGCCGCTGCCTTCCTCGCTCGCTCGCAGACGAAAAGCATGCCCACTCGCTCGTTCGTCCAGGACAGCGGCGCGCCAGCCTGCTCCGCTCAGCGGAGCGCGATTATCGACGCTCGCATCTGCCATCCCTTCAATCCCCCCAAGTCGCGCCCGGCCATGCTTGCATTAGCCGGGTTTGCATCAGTTTGACCGGTTTGGCGGTGCCCCGTACCGTTAGAAGGTCGCTTCCATAGCGGCCGCTGCCACCTGCTCGCCCCGCCTGCGATGCGTGCCGTGTGAGCACCGTACCCGAATTGTCACCACTCCGAAGGTTTGGGAGTTTTCCCGTGAGCAAGCGCACGTTCCAGCCGAGCAATCGACGTCGCAGTCGTACCCATGGTTTCCGTCTGCGGATGCGGACCCGCGCCGGCCGCGCCATAATGTCGGCCCGGCGGCGCAAGGGCCGCGCCCGGCTGTCCGCCTGAATCTCCTCGATCGACCACCGTGCTGCCGCGATCGCTGAGAATGCGTAGCTCGAAGGAATTTCGGCGGACGACGCGGCGGGGGGTGCGCGTGAGTCGGCCAACGCTCGTCGTCCACGCCGTGAATCTCGACGGGCATGCCGACGAAGGGCCACGCGTCGGGTTTGTCGTCAGCGGCGCGGTGGGGAATGCTGTCACCCGCAATCGCGTCAAGCGACGCTTGCGGCATCTTGCGGCTGCTCATGTCGCAGATAATTCGGCTGGTACTGGGCCAGAAAAAGCTGGCGGGGGGAAAATTGGGATTGTGGTACGCGCACTGCCGCAAGCGGCGACCGATCCGGCTGAATTGCCGACCGATTTCGGATCCGCCTGGCATGAGGCGATGTCCCGCCTGAGGGGTCGCGGTGTCCGATGAAGTATCTGCTGATTGGTCTACTCAAGCTCTATCGGCTGTTGATAAGCCCTTTGTACGGCAATGTGTGTCGGTACTACCCCAGCTGTTCGGCGTACGCGTTGCGCGCGGTTGAGGTCCATGGGGCCGCCCGTGGTAGCTGGCTGGCAGCGCGACGGCTGCTCAGGTGCCATCCTTGGGCCCGGGGTGGGTACGACCCCGTACCGGGAACCCCTGAATTTGACGAAGAGATGCGGGAGCAGGCACAGCGGTCAGGAAGAATGGATGAGGTTACCGAGCTGGCGTCACGACGAGGTGTGAGTTGATGGATCTATTGCTGATTCCGATGTCGATCTGGGATCCCTTCATCGCCGTCGGCAGCGCGATCATGCAGCCGCTCTACTGGGTGGTCTCGGGCATTCTCGTGCTGGCGCACTCCATCTTTTCGCCGCTGCTGGGCGCCGACAACGGGTGGACCTGGGTGCTGTCCATCATGTTCCTCACCGTTGTCATCCGGATCGCGCTGATCCCGCTGTTCGTCAAGCAGATCAAGTCCTCACGCAACATGCAGCTGCTGCAGCCCAAGGTCCGCGAGCTGCAGAAAAAGCATGGTCACGACCGGGAGAAGCTCGGTCAGGAAACCATGAAGCTGTACAAAGAGAACAATGCCAATCCGCTGGCGTCCTGCCTGCCGTTGCTGCTCCAGATTCCCATCTTCCTGGCACTGTTCCGGGTGCTCGACGGAGCCGCGCGTGGCATTCCCCGCGGCCATTGGCTCGTGGTCAACCCCGATCTGTTGACCTCGCTCAACCAGGCAACGATTTTCGGCGCCCGGATCTCTGACACCTTCCTCAAGGTCGGCTTTGCCAACGGCATCACCAGCGTGCATGTCGTCACCTTGGTGCTGATCATCGCCATGACAGTCACCTTGTTCATCACGCAGCTGCAGCTGATGCGGAAGAACATGCCGCCGGATGCGTTGACCGGTCCGTTCGCCCAGCAGCAGAAGATCATGCTCTACGTCTTCCCGCTGGTTTTCGCGATCGGTGGCATCAACTTCCCGGTTGGTGTCCTGATCTACTGGTTTACCTCGAACCTGTGGACCATGGGGCAGCAGTTCTACGTCATCCGGCGCAATCCGGCGCCTGGCACTCCGGCCTACGACGCCTGGGAGGAGCGGCGCAAGGCTAAGGGCAAGGCGGAGGTTGCCCTGGCTGCGGTGGTCGACCCCGAGCCTGCGCCGGAAACAGCGACTCCCAACACCAACGGTCAGAAGGGCCCGAGTAAGGTGGCCCGCCAACAGCCGCGACCGCAGCCGAAAAAGCAGACCCGGTCGCAGCGTAAAAGCTGACACCACAGAGCTGACACCACAGAGCATGGAGGGGGATCAGGTGGCTGACGAGCCACAGGCCGAGCGCGACGTCGTCGAGCCGGATGTAGCAGAAACCGAGTCTGAACCCGAGTCCGGCGTCCCTAGTGAGGAGCCGGAAAGCCCGCTTGAGCTGGAGGCCGAGGTGGCCGCTGACTATCTCGAGGAGCTGCTCGATATTGCCGACCTGGACGGCGACATCGACACCTATATCGAAGGCGACCGAGCCCACGTCTCGATCGTCAGCGAATCTCAGGTTTTGGTTGGTTCTCATGGTGAGGTCTTAGACGCGCTGCAGGAATTGACCAGGCTGGCCGTCATGACCGAGACCGGCGAACGCAGTCGACTCATGCTGGACATTGCGGGATATCGCGAGCAGCGCCGTACGGAGCTGATGGCGCTCGCCGCCAACGCGGTCGGCGAGGCCAGGGAGTCTCACGAGCCCGTGCCGCTGGCGCCGATGAACCCCTTTGAGCGCAAGGTCGTCCACGACGCAGTTGCCGCCGCTGGTTTGACGAGTGAATCCGAGGGCGAGGAACCAGACCGGCACGTGGTTGTCATCCCGGCTTGATGAGTTATGGGCTTAGCCCATCGACGCCCACACTGCCTTGGACAGACGGAACAAATGTGCTGCGATCCCTGAACGCCATCCGCCTAGCTAGCGCACGCAGTTGGTAGCGACCTTGGCCGGATCTGCACATATGACGAGCGGTTGGCGGCAGCGGCCAAAGCGAGCGGCTCGACCGTCGTGGCTCCAATCTGAGGCGTAACCCGGCGATCGAATCGATGTTGATCTGCGCAAGATGAGACTCGGCAGCGGCGCTGGTCACGCTCCCTGAGGCGGCGCTGGGCTTGTCGCCGTGGCCAAGGCCACCGGGTTGTCGTCGGGATCGCTGACGTAGGCGACCCGTTCCCCCCACGGCATGTCGGCAGGCTCCCGTAACACAATGCTGTAGCCACCGAGCTCTTCGATCGCAGCGTCGACGTCATCAACGTAGATGAACATCTCAAAGCGCACGCCCGCAGACACAGTGCCCCCGTACTGGTCCGCCGGCCAGGACATGTCCACTACGGCTACTTCATAGCTGCCTCGTCGCAGCCCGATGTAGCCGGGCTCGCCGTCTGGCGGGAGCTGGACGTGCCGGACGAATCCAAGCCGCTCGTAGAAATCTGCGGTGGTGCTCGGCCGCTGCGCAAAGATGACTGGAAAAGCGCGGTCGGTCATAACGGCACATTACCCAGTTCACGCCCGCATCTTTGGCACCAACTCCACTGGCCGCATCTGACATTCATCCGATGGTGGAGAATGCGGCCATGGCTGAACTGGAGCAGCGCCGCATGCTGAAGACGTCGATTCCGGGACCGCGCTCGATTGAGCTGATGGCGCGAAAGTCAGGTGCTGTCGCAAGGGGCGTCGGGACCACGATGCCGGTCTTCGCCATGGAGGCCGGCGGCGGCGTGGTCGTCGATGTCGATGGCAACAGCTTGATCGATTTCGGGTCTGGAATTGCTGTCACCACCATCGGCAACAGTGCGCCTCGGGTGGTCGCCGCGGTCCAAGATCAGGTAGAGCTGTTCACTCATACCTGCTTCATGATCACCCCGTACGAGGGGTACGTTGCGGTTGCCGAGCAGCTCAATGAGCTGACCCCAGGTGACCACGAGAAGCGCAGCGCGCTGTTCAACTCCGGGGCCGAAGCGGTAGAAAACGCCGTGAAGATCGCCCGCGCGTACACCAAAAAGCAGGCGGTCGTCGCGTTTGATCACGCCTACCATGGCCGGACGAACCTCGCGATGGCGCTGACGGCCAAAAGCATGCCGTACAAGCACAGTTTTGGTCCGTTTGCGCCAGAGGTTTACCGCGCACCGCTGTCGTATCCCTATCGCGACGACAAGTTGATCGACGGCGAGCTCGCCGCGCGGCGGGCCATAGACCTGATCGACAAGCAGGTCGGTCCGGCAAACCTGGCGGCGGTGATCATCGAACCGATCCAGGGCGAGGGCGGCTTCATTGTTCCGGCCGACGGCTTCCTCCCCGCACTGGCCGAATGGTGTCGAGCCCATGAGGTGGTCTTCATCGCCGACGAAATACAGACCGGGTTCGCGCGTACCGGAGCCATGTTTGCCTGCGAGCTGTTCAACGTGATCCCCGACTTGATCGTCACTGCCAAGGGCATCGCCGGCGGACTGCCGCTCGCCGCGGTGACAGGACGAATCGAAATCATGGACGCGGCCCATGTCGGCGGTCTCGGTGGGACGTACGGCGGCAACCCCGTCGCATGCGCCGCCTCGCTCGCAGCCATAGAGACAATCAAGGCGGAGAATCTGGTCGCTCGGGCTGGTGAGATCGAGCGGATCATGCTGACCCGACTGCACCGCATGCAGTCCGATGACAACCGCATCGGCGATGTCCGGGGACGTGGGGCCATGATCGCCGTCGAACTGGTGCATCGGGACACCTCAGACCCAGATCCGGGCTTCACCGCTGCGGTTGCGACGGCGGCTCGGGACCAGGGCGTCATCGTGCTGACCTGCGGCACGTACGGGAATGTGCTGCGCTTCTTGCCCCCGCTGGCAATCAGCGATGAGTTGTTGAACGAGGGTCTCGATGTGCTCGCCGAAGCGTTCGCATCTTTGTGAGCTCCGACCCCATCGTCGAACCCGCGGTACTCGCCCGTGAGATCTACGGCGCACAGTTCCCGTCTCTAAATAGATATGTCGATATTCTGCGGTCGACGGGAGTCGAATGGGGGCTGCTCGGGCCGCGCGAAGCCGACCGCCTGTGGGACCGGCACATCCTCAATTGCGCCGCCTTGAACGAGCTCATTGCCGCGGACCGGACAGTCGCCGACGTGGGCAGTGGCGCTGGCCTGCCCGGCATACCGCTTGCCCTGCTACGACCTGATCTGCAGGTCGACGCTGATTGAGCCGCTGCTTCGACGCAGCACCTTCCTGACCCAGACTGTCGAAGAGCTGGGACTCGGCGCTCGCGTCCAGGTCATTAGATCCCGTGCCGAAGATCATCATCAGACCTACGACGTCGTCGTAGCCCGAGCCCTCGCGCCACTCGACCGCTTGATCGGCTGGTGCAACCCGCTTCGTTCGCGTGGCGGAACGATCTTGGCGCTGAAGGGCCGCTCCGCCGCCGATGAGGTCGTCGCAGCCAAGCGCCAGCTGCAGGCTGCCCACCTCAAGGCGGAGGTCCTGAAGGTCTCAGCCCACCCAGCCGCGGAGCCGGCGACCGTGGTCCGCCTACGAGCCCAGAAGCGCGATTCCCCGCCCTGGCCGGCCGTAGCAACCTGAGATGACGTGAATCCTGAGCACCGCCCAACTCAAACGTGCCGCTGGGCCGACCTCCAACGTTGTCTCGGCCGCCCATACGGTACCCGCCGCGGAGAACGCACGAGCGGTAGGTGCCCGCATGGGCGGCCGTAACAACCTAAGATGCCTGAAACCCAAGCGCCGCCCAGCGCACGTGAGCCGCTCAACCAACCACCACGTTGTCTAGGCCGCCCATGCGGGCACCTACCGCGGCACGCTGACATCTCAGAACGCGGCGTAAGGAGTTTGGCGCGGCAGCCAGCTCAACGTCCTTCCGGTTGTTACGTTGTTGCAGAACAACAGGGGGGTTCATGCTGGCACCGCCAGTAGCGGAGTTTTGGGTCACGCCGGGTTTGGGCTGGCCGCTCCATGTCGAGATCGATCCGCGAATCGGATGGCCCAACGTTCCACGTGAAACGCTCGACTGGCCAGAACGCGTAACGGTCCGGTCATGGTCGAGCGGCGTCGACGCCATAACGGCTGCACCACCCGCACCGATAGAAATACCGCCGGGTCCAAGCGCCGTGCACGTTTCGACGAGGACGAATTCGCCCCGACGCCCGTTGAGGAAGACCCGCCGGCTGTCGCGGTTGCTGAGCGTCCTACATCCGCTGCGCTACCCGCGCCTCCTCACACTCGGATCTTCGTCGTCGCCAACCAGAAGGGCGGCGTCGGCAAGACGACAACCAGTGTGAATCTGGCGGCGGCGCTCGCTCTAGGTGGGCTGACCGTGCTCGTCGTGGACCTCGATCCGCAAGGCAATGCCACGACGGCCCTCGGTGTTGACCATCCACCCGGCATACCTGGCACGTACGAGGTGTTGATGGCCGGTGCGTCGCTCGCGGACCACGTGGTGTCCTCCCCTGAGGCACCCAATCTCAAGGTGTTGCCAGCCACGATTGATCTCGCCGGGGCCGAGATTGAGCTCGTGTCAGTCGTTGCCCGCGAAAGCCGTCTCCTCCGAGCTGTCCGTGCCTATCTCCACAACCATCACGCGGACTACGTCTTTCTGGACTGCCCGCCGTCGCTTGGTCTTCTGACGCTCAACGCTCTTGTCGCCGCAAACGAAATCCTCGTCCCGATCCAATGCGAGTACTACGCACTCGAGGGCGTCACCCAGCTGATGCGCACCATCGACCTGGTCAAGGGCGAACTCAACAGCGACCTCTGGCTGAGCACCGTGATGCTCACCATGTTCGACGGGCGGACGAAGCTTGCCGCCCAGGTCGCTGACGAGGTTCGTCACCACTTCCCAGCCGAGACGCTAGCGAGCCGTCATACCGCGATCGGTCCGCATCTCTGAGGCACCCAGCTACGGCCAAACCGTGCTGACCTACCAGCCCAGCTCGGTGGGCGCCATTTCATACCTGGAAGCCGCCCATGAAATCGCCCAACGGGGAGTAGAGGAGAACTTATGAACATCGGTACGGAGCGCCGTGGTCTCGGCCGAGGTCTGGGTGAGCTGTTTCAGCGAACGGAGCCGCGTCCGGCGGCGGTCCAGCCCGTCGATCAAGTAGAGACACCGCCGCTCGCACCAGTGCCCGCCGGTTCCTACTTCGCCGATCTTCCGTTGGACTCCATCTCGCCCAATCCTCGGCAACCGAGAACCGTCTTCGACGAAGAGGCGATGAATGAGCTCGTTGAATCCATCCGCGAGGTCGGCATGCTGCAACCGATCGTGGTCCGGCCGCTAGGTGGCTCGAAGTTCGAACTTGTCATGGGCGAACGCCGCTGGCGAGCCGCACAGCACGCCGCAGTGGACACGATTCCGGCGATCGTTCGAGAGACCGCAGATCACGACCTGCTCCGCGATGCGCTGCTGGAAAACCTGCACCGCGCTCAGCTCAATCCCCTGGAAGAGGCTGCGGCGTATCAGCAGATGCTCGAGGATTTCGGCTGCACCCAGGAAGAGCTGGCTGGTCGCATCAAACGGTCGCGGCCACAGATTTCCAACACCATCCGCCTGCTGCGGCTGCCGCCGACGGTACAGCGGCGAATTGCGGCCGGCGTCATCAGCGCCGGGCACGCCAGGGCACTGCTGGCCATCGAGGACCCGGGTGGTCAGGAAAGGCTCGCCCAGAGAGTTGTCGCGGAAGGCCTATCTGTTCGTGCCGTCGAGGAGCTGGTGACCTTGGGTGATCATCGGGAAAAGGCTGCACGGCAACGGCATCAGTCCAAGATCGTTGCGCCGAAGGCCAAGGATCTCGCTGATCGGCTCTCCGACCACTTCGAGACTCGAGTAAAAGTCGAGTTGGGGAGAACCAAAGGCAAGATCATCATCGAATTCGCCACGATTGATGACTTGGAGCGCATTGTGGCCTTGATCGGGAACGAGCAGATGCGCCCTGAGCCCGTCGAAGGGCTTCGACAAGCTCAGCCCACAGCCCAGCAATATCGACAAAGCGACATTCAAGAGGAAGCGGGTGCCGAGGCCACCGTTTCGGCTTGAGCGGCGAGCTTCCTCCTGATGTCCTTGGTCGCGGAGCGCTCAGCCACGAAGGACAGAAACGGCACCGTGCCGGCAAGTGCGATCAAGATCAGCCGTTTCCAGCTCCACTTCGCGCGCAGGCCCAGGTCGACCGCGGTGATCAGCAAGAGCATGTAGAGATATCCGTGCGGGATGGCGGTCCACAACACGACCGTGTCGTCGCCACCGATGTACTTCAGCGGTAGTCCGACGCAGACCAAGACAACGAGCAACGTTCCCACGATCCAGGCCATGATCCGATAACGGATCCACGCGTTGCGCATGGGCTGAAGCCTATGTCGGCTCAGCGGGGCGCTCTGCTGTGATCTCAGCCACCTCCGCCTCGCGTACGCCGATATCTCGTGCCATCCGGAATGCCATAAACAATGTGAACGCCGCGAACAGCCACCACTGCCCGACGTAGGCGCCATTGCGAACCCGCCCTCCGGACTCGGGGAGCTGCAACTCAACCGGCGCCAACCCTTGGCTCGCGGAGTCCGCGCGAGAGAGCGTGACGAATCCGTCGATCAAGGGCCCGGGCCATTGCTGGGCCAAAGCCGGCAAGCGTACGGATGCGATCTGACCGCTCGGCGGATCTGCGCCAGCCAGGTGCTCCTCAGTCGGCAGCAGCACGCCAACCTGCTGGACCTCGCCGCTGGGCGGCGGTGGGGCAGTCGGGCTGGAGACGACGCCGCGTACTACCGCCAAGACGCTGCCGTCAGTTCGCCGCAGTCCGGTGAGTACGCGGAACTGCCCGGTCCCATCCTCCGCGGGTACCAGCAACTGCAGGGCAGGATCGTAGCTCCCCTCGAATGACACGGACCGGCCAAATCCTTCTGCCGCCGACGTTCCTGGCTGAGCCACCGAGCTGAGCGGAATCGGCGGTGCCTCGGCCCGACGTGCGGCAGCCGCTTCGCCCTGGCGGTGGTAAACCTCCAGCTGCCAGAAGCCGAGAGCCACCATGACAGCGGCCAGGACAATACCGAGGGCGATGAGCAGACCCTGCTGAAGCCGGATCATCGCCCAGATCGGATCATCGGTTGGGCCGGGGCACCGTGCAGATCCTTCAGCGGGCCGCCAGTTGAATTGTCCGGTCGTGGCCGCCGCGGGTTGCGGCGGCACGGACCAGGTCAGCGGACATCTTTCCCAGGCTCCAGCCGGCGGTTTCGATCGCTAGCGGCACTGCTGACGTCTCGGTCATGCCCGGGGCGACATTGACTTCGAGGAAGACCGGTTCGCCATCGGGCGTGACGATGAGGTCGGTCCGGGACAGGTCCCTAAGACCCAAGATCGCGTGCACTCGCAGAGCGACGTCGGCGCAGCCGTTTGCCACCTCGGAGGAGACCTCGGCCGGGCAGAGAAACCGGGTGGCACCGGCGGTATAGCGGGCGGCGTAGTCGTAGACGCCCGATTCCGGCCGAATTTCCACAGCCGGAAGCGCGATCGGCCCGTTGCCACGGTCGACGACTGCAACAGTCACCTCGGTTCCCGTGACGAACTCTTCGATCACGGCCACCGAGCCGTACGCGTACGCACCGACCATGGCGGCGGGAAGCTCTACGGGCCGGGTGACCTTGCTGCAACCCAGCGCCGATCCGCAGCGGGACGGTTTGATCATCATGGGGAAGCCAATTTGATCTCCCAGGGCGTCAACGAGAACGGGAGCGCCCAGCTCACGGAACGTCTCGTGCGGCAATGCCACCTGAGTCGGCGTTCGAATGCCGCCCGCGCGGACCACGGTGGTAGCAATCGACTTGTCGAATGCGACCCGGCAGGCCGAACCAACCGATCCGACGAAAGGTACGCCCAGCAGCTCGAACACCTCCCGCAGCGCACCATCTTCACCCGCCTCGCCATGCAGCAGCGGGAAGACCACTGAGCCACTGAGCTCGGCGAGCTGCGATAACAAGGTGGAATCGACATCGGATTCCACGACTTCGATGCCACGAGACCGCAGCGCCTGACTCACTCGACGCCCAGAGCGCAACGAAACGTCGCGCTCGTGTGACAGACCCCCCGAAAGTACGATCACCGTTTGCAGGTATTCGTTGTCGGCCACTCAACTCCTTCTTTCATGATCAACACTTCATGATCAACATCGATCAAGATCAACTTTGGATTGGGCTCGATGATCATCAGGCCTGGTTGGGGCCGGGTGCTTCACGTGGTCCAAGTGCGAGGCGGCCACTCTCTGACTCAACGGCGGTGCCGAAGATCTCGAGCATGCTTGCCTCGTATTCCAACACCTCACCGAGCCGGCGGGTGCCTTCGATGATGCGCTCTGGCGTGGGGAAACAGTACGACAGGCGCATATGCCGGCTGCCGAAGCCATCCGCATAGAACGCTGTTCCGGGCACGTACGCGACGCGGGCAGTGACTGCGCGCGGCAGCATGGCGTGCGAATCAATTCCCGGAGGCAGCGTCAACCACACGAAGAAGCCGCCCTCAGGATAGGTCCAGCTGGTGCCGGCCGGCATATGACTGGTCAGCCCAGCGATCATGGCATCGCGCCGTTCGCGATACATCTCGCGGAAGACCTTGATCTGTCCACGCCAGTCGTGGTTCGCCAGGTACGCCGCGACCGCAAACTGGGAGAAGACGGGCGGACACAGCGTTGCCGCCTCCTGGGCGAGCACCAGCTTCTCGCGTACGGCGTGCGGCGCAAGTACCCAGCCGACCCGGAATCCAGGAGCGAATGTCTTGGAAAACGAGCCGAGGTAGATGACGTGATGTTCGTTCATCGATCGCAGCGCCGGGATCGGCTCACCATCGAAGCCGAGCAGCCCGTACGGGTTGTCCTCCACCACCAGCAGATCCGCCCGCTCGCAGAGCTGAAGTAGTTCCAGCCGTCGATCCAGCGACTGCGTCACGCCCGCAGGGTTGTGGTGGTTCGGAATGGTGTAGAGGAACTTGACGGTACGGCCGGCGCGGCGCAGCGCCCGGAGCGCATCGGCGAGTGCGCTGGGATTCAGGCCTTGTTCGTCCATCGCGACATGGACGACCTCGCATTGATAGGAACGGAAGACCCCGAGCGCGCCGACGTAGCTGGGTGCCTCACAGAGCACGACGTCACCCGGATTGCAGAAGATTCGAGTCAGCAGATCAAGGCCCTGCTGCGATCCGACGGAGACCATCACATCGTCCGGATGCGCGGAAATGTTCTCCAGCCGCATCACGTCACAGATCGCTTCGCGAATGGCAGGCTCGCCCTGACCGGAGCCGTACTGCATGGCGCGCCGCCCATCATTGAGCACCAGGTCGTTGAGGACTGAACCGACTACGTCCAGTGGGAGATCGGTGATATTGGGCATGCCACCAGCGAGTGAGACAACTTCGGGCCGGTTTGCCACAGCGAAGAGGGCGCGGATTGCCGAGGCGGTCATGCCGTGCGCACGTGCGGCGTACCGGTCGATGTAGTGATCCAGGCGAGTGTCTTGGGGCCGTAGCCGCTCCAACAGCGGCTCGTCCGGCTCGGGCGGGGAAGTCTGACTCACAACAACTAGCGTGCCTCATTCACCTGCGCCTGTGCATCTTCGATGACGTGCACAGCGCGGATACCCACTCAGCGTGGCAACAATCGAGTACGAGCGGGCGTGTGGCGCTGGTTTCCCGCCAGCGGCGTGGCCGCATACGATAAATCCATGGCAAGGCCTAATGGCAGCGATTCGCTACGGCCCAATGGGATCCCCGCAGTCCGCTGGTCGTTGTGTCTAGCCGCCGGGATGCTGTTCGGTCTCGTTCTAGGCTTTGCGTTCGGGCTAGCCAGGCCGCGTACCAGGCGTTAGCTCTGATGGGATCCCGCCGTCTGCGCCCGATGACCGCCGCCGACCTACCGCTGCTGCCGGGATCCTGCGCGCGCTGCACCTTCTGGGAGGCGAGCCTGACAGATCTCGCTGCGCCGGCTGATCATGCGGATCGGCAGGAGATCAAGGCGGACTGGGCGGAAGTCGTTACCCGGCACTGGGGCTATTGCGGCGTCATCGCGTTCGCCGACGAGCTGCCAATCGCTCACCTGACGCTGGCCCCGGCGATGTACGTGCCGCGGCTGGGTGCGTTCGCTACGACGCCGGTCGCGGCCGACGCGGCGGTCGTGATGTCGGCCCACGTGGCGCCTGAGATGCGTGGCAAGGGAATAGGCAAACAGCTGGTGCAATCTGCGGCCGGGCTGGTCGCGCGTCGTGACATCCGGGCGTTGGAGGCGGTCGGTACGTATCACGACGGCCCGTCCTGCATGCTGCCGACCGGGTGGCTGGAAGCCGTCGGCTTCGAGGTCGTACGGCCCCACCCCAGCACTCCGCGCCTGCGGATGGACCTCCAGAACACCGCACGCTGGATGCCTGGCCTGGGCGCCGCCTGGAACCGCCTCACGGACCTCGTACGTCAGCCGCAATCTCCCGAGCCCGCTACCTACACCCGACGGGAAGTTAGCTAGGGCTCACGATCCACTCGAGTTGTCAGACTCTCCGAGTGCGATAGCACCTTGAGAGTCTGACAAGTCTGGGAGAGTGGGCGAATGAGTGCTGATTCGCTCCGTGCGGTCGAACTGTCCCGGCTGAGCCGGCTGCATTTTGAGGCAACGAATTCCCGCGGCGGCACGCTGGCATTCGGTGACGCTGAGGCCGGTGAGTTCAGTCCGATCGAGCTGCTGTTGGTGGCAATTGCCGGATGCACCGCGATGGACGTCGATGCCATCACCGTGAAACGGTCCGAACCCAGCCGCTTCCTCGTCCATTGCTCCGGCCACTACACCAAGGACCGGCACGGCAATCGGCTTACCGATATCGACGTCGACTTCGATGTCGAGTTTCCCGACACCGAGGGCGGGCGAGCCGCCGCCGGCGTCCTGGAGACCGCAATTCGCAAGTCTCATGATCGACTCTGCACCGTGACCCGTACGGTCGAACTCCCGACACCCGTCGGGGCGCGGCTGCATGGCGTGCCACTGCTTCATCAGGCAAGGTCACCAGCGTGACATCAAGCCCAACCTTCCTGCGCGGCACTCCGCCGCACCTTGCCCAGCGTGAATTGGTGTACGCCACGCCCGAGCGGATCGACGACTTCTTCCGGGCGATCTTGCGTGGTTTTCATGACGATTACGTGCCGGAGAAGTGGCAGCCGCATCACCAGGTGTTCGAGCCGGAGCGCAGCTTCGGTTTTCAGGTTGACGACCAATGGATCTCCACGTGCGGGGCGTACAGCAGGACATTGACGGTTCCGGGCGGGTCGGTACCCGTTGCCGCGGTCACGGTCGTCACGGTGCAGCCGTCGTATCGTCGCCGGGGCCTGCTCACCGAGATGATGACTCATCAGTTGCATGACATCGCTGAGCGCGGCGAGGAACCCGTTGCGCTGCTCTGGGCATCAGAGGCTGCGATCTACGGCCGGTTTGGCTACGGCCACGCGAGCCCGCGGGTGCATCTCACCGGCAAGACCAAGACCACCGCATTTCGGCCTGATGTTGATCTTGGTCCGGGTTCGGTCGGAGAGGTGGAGCGGGAGCAGGCGATACCGATCATCAAACGGCTGCATCAAGCGTTGTTGCCAGACCGAGTCGGCGCTCTGAATCGCGACGACAACTGGTGGGTGGTCAAGTGGCATGATCCCGAGCAGTGGCGGCGCGGGGCATCGGCGTACCGATTTGCCTTGCACTACGACCGCCGCGGCCGACCGAACGGCTACGTCGCGTTTCGCGTGAAGAACAAGTGGGAAGAGTCCGGTTCTGCCGCCGAGGTGATCATCGACGAGCTCGACGCCAATAGCGCAGCAGCACGTGCGGCGCTGTGGCGATTCGTACTTGATCTTGACCTGGTCCGGACGTTCAGTATGGACAGCGCGCCGGACGAGCCGCTGCGCTATTTCGTCAATGATCTTCGTTCGGTCAAGACCGATCTGCAGGACGGAACATACGCGCGACTGGTCGACGTGCCCCGGGCACTCGAGGCACGTCGCTACCTCCGCGACCTCGACGTGATCATCAGGGTTGAGGACCCGCTGCTGACTCGCAACACCGGTTCGATCCGGCTGGAGGCTGGCTCCAATGGTGCCTCGGTCACCCGCGTCCGCCGCAGGCCTGATCTGATCATGAACGTACGCGAGCTGAGCGCCAGCTATCTCGCTGGAACGTCGCTTCTGGCCCTCACCAGGGCGGGTCTGGTCACCGAGCGAACCAAAGGCGCCGCCGCCGCCGCGGCGGCGGCATTCGCGTGGGTCCAGCCACCCTTCTGCCCAGACTTCTTCTAGCCCGTATAGGGTCCGCGAGACGCTGCCGTCAGCCGAGCAGACTGCCCAGCGTACTCAGGATGTCGCTATAGAACGTGCCGTTGATGTCGCGGAACAGCTCGAATGGCTGACCGGGGTCGCCGAAGAACGGGCGCAGGGTCCAGGCGAGCTGAGTCCCGACGAAGCCGAACAGCAGGATCCAGATGTACAGCAGCAGCATGCTCGCCGGGCGGTCGCCAGCGGCGGGTTGCGGTGCCTTCGCCTTGGCGGCGTTCTGGTTTTGCCGGGCGGTCCGCGCGTCGCCGTTGGTGGGCTGTTGGGCCGCTGGGTTGGCAGCGCCGCCGACCGTCGCCGAGACCAGTTCCCGCCGTGACACGTCGGCTGTCACCACAACCTGGCTGGAAACCATCGACTCGCCGACGACCTGCTTGTTGAGTGCGCGCATACCGGAAGTCAGGAACCGCAGTCCGACAAGGGCGGTCAGTGCGAGGATCGCGACGTTGAGCAGCTTGAAGAAGGCGTAGCTGCGGGCCGTGATCAAGAAGAACAAGCTGATCGGGGCGAAGGCGAAGGTCAGCACAGCGGTCACCGTTATCGCCACCATGATCAGCGCGCAGGCCTGCAGGACTGACAGCCGGGCGCCGAAGAGCAGGTTGAACAGGATCAGGCCGCTGCAACTGCATTCCGCGACCGCGTCCTTGGCCCTACCTGGGTCGCTTACCATCAGCGGCTCGTTGACCTGCAGGCGCGGGGCGAGCTCGACGGCGAACCCGACGACGTACTCGACATGGCATTCGGCCCGCTCTGGTACCGGCTGCTCACCCGTCCTGATCAACTCGACGAAGAGTTTGCCAGCACGATCGCAGCCGCGTTGATCCGCGCCTTTGCGCAGGAATCGGGCGGAATGAACTAGTCACTGCAGAAGGGAGATTGTCCGTGAATCGCCCACCCAGGTCCTTTCCTCCGCGCAGGGCCACAAATGCCGCTCAAAACAGCCATATCGCGCTCACTAGTGGCGTTGTGCTGAATAACGCGAGAGGGCTCGCCAAAAATGCGGTCGGCTTAGCGCACCTACACCATTCGAGCGGCGCTCACGGGTTTAGTTATAGGTATTCCTCGATGGCGCCAAGCAGCACGGACTTCGACTTCGCGCCCTTGAAGGCCTTGACCAGCTCGCCACCGACGTAGACCTGGATCGTCGGCAAGCCGAGCACATAGTTGTTGGCCGGAGTTACCGGATTGGTGTTGGTATCCATCTTGACGAACGTCACCTTGTCGCCATGAGCGTTCGCAAGCTCTTCGATGATCGGCGACACCTGTTTGCAGGGTCCACACCAATCCGCCCAGAAGTCCACGACAACCGGTTTGTCGGACTTGAGGACCACCTCGTTGAACGTGGCGTCAGTGACATCGGCTACTGCACCCATGAAATCTCCTCTCTGCACCTCAGTGTGCCGGCGCCCACTGACAAGCTCTCCATACAAGTGCCGGGCTAGCTGCCCGTCCCGGTCAGCAAGCCGGCCTTTTCCGCAGCCACGGTCGAATGGTCTGCGTGGTGCAGCGCTGTCAGGTATCGCTCCGCATCCAGGGCAGCCGCGCATCCCGTACCGGCGGCAGTGACCGCCTGGCGATAGGTGTGGTCGACCAGATCACCAGACGCGAAGACACCAGGAAGATTGGTTTTCGTTGACGAGCCCTCGGCGATCACATAGCCGTCGGCATCGAGATGCACCTGGCCCTTCACCAGCTCTGACCGCGGATCATGGCCGATAGCAATGAACAAACCCGAGACCGGCAGCTCACGTTCGGCGCCGCTGACGGGGTCCTGCAAGGTGATCCCGGTCAGGGTCTTGTCGCCATGAATCTTCGTGACGACAGAGTTCCAGGCGAAGTTGATCTTGGGATTCTTGAACGCGCGGGCGGCCATGATCTTGCTGGCCCGCAACTCGTCGCGGCGGTGCACGATGGTGACGGATCTGGCGAATCGGGTCAGGAAGATTGCTTCCTCGACTGCCGAGTCGCCGCCGCCGATGACCGCAATGTCCTTGTCCCGGAAGAAGAAGCCATCACAGGTAGCACACCAGGAGACGCCGTGTCCGGACAGCCGGTCCTCACCCTCAAGCCCGAGCTTGCGGTAGCCAGAACCCATGGCCAAGATCACCGTACGCGCGGCGAACGTGTCGCCATAGCCGTCCTTGACGATCTTGATGTCGCTGGTCAGATCAACCTCGGCAACGTCCTTGGTGACCAGTTCAGCCCCGAACCGTTCAGCCTGGGCACGCAGCTTGTCCATCAGCTCGGGCCCCATGATGCCGTCCGGGAAGCCCGGGAAATTCTCGACGTCGGTGGTCGTCATCAAAGCCCCGCCCGCATCGATCTCACCCTCGAAGACCAGCGGCTTCAGATCCGCCCGGGCCGCGTAGATGGCTGCCGTGTAGCCGGCAGGCCCACTCCCGATGATGATGACATCCCGTACGGATTCGTTGCTCATGGTGCCCTTCGTGACTCACTGCGGGGTGACGTGTAACCCTACCTCCGGGGAACGGCTCCGGGAGGCAACCTATTCCAAAGGCGAGGCCTGCCGACGTCCGAGAATCCTCACCTGATGGGAGCGGACCTCGTTCTTCCGCACTAGGCGTCGAATGGGGCGCTTCGCGGCCGTTTTGGGCTGCATTCGTGGCCTCGTGCGGAGACACGACCAGTTGGCTGTTGCCGCCGACACCTCGGCCGAACCAACTCAGGTTTCGACCGGCGCGAAGCCCGGGTACGCGGCTTGAGACATTTCGTCAGCGGGGCAGCAGCGCTGACGGGCCGGCCGAGGGCGCACCGGCTCCACAGCCCGTCACCACGGTCACCTGCGTCGACCCACCGGACGCGGTGTAAACCAGCAGTGCCGGCGTGCCGTCCAGGCTGCTGGCGGCAAGCCCCGTGATACGGCCGTCGGTGACCTGGCGGGCACAATTCCAGGCTTGAGAAAAGCGGTGCGGGCTCAGGCCGCCGCTGGCTTGTTCCAGCGCCCGCGCGTCGACTCCAAGATCGCGACCGTTGACCGCGGCGACAACCGGGGGCTCATTGAGTCCGGCGCTGGCGCTGATCATGTACGCCCCGAAGCCCACCACCGCCGCAACCGCGGCAGCAGCGAGCGCTGCCAGCGGCCAACGCGGCCTGGGTCTCTCCAGCTCCTCGCCGAACGTGCCGAGCGTTGCCCTCGGTTGCTGGCCCGCAACGGATTCCAGCCCACGTCCCTTGACACTCGTCTCGGCTCGTCGGACGTGCTCGGCGGCAACCACACCGTTCAGCCGATGCGCGACAGCTTCCGGCATCGTCCGCGCGGGCTCCGCCTGCAACGTGGCGCTGACCGCGCGCAGCGCGTCGGACTGGGCATGGCAGTCCGGGCAGTCGGCAATATGGGACTCCGCAAAGGCAGCGCGTTCGGGGTCCAGCAGACCTTCGGCCGCGTCGGCCAGCTCGTCGGTCGTCAAGTGCTGCGCGTTCATCGGATGAGTCCTCGGGTCTTCAGCAGAGCCATGGTTTTCTGAGAACCCTTGTCAAGATGTGCCTGAGGTGCTCGAGTCAGTATCCATGTGAAGAGGGCCGAGTGGCCGCCGCGCAGTAACGCCACCGGTGCGACGACGCGCATGATCTGCCCGTCGGGACCGCGTACCGAGAGCCGATAGCTCGGGCCGTTGGGCGTCACGAACTCGCTCACCGCGATGAGATCCGCGGCCTCAATCGTGGTCAACTTCCGGTAGCGCCGCACCGTCAGTCGCGAGCCATCGACCATCAGATAGGCCCTGGTGCGCAGATAGATGACACTGACAACGAGCGCCCACAATGCGACGACAAGGACAAGCGCCGGCAACCAGCCGTTGACCCGCCCCCGGGCCAGCACTCCGATGCAGATCACTGCGGCGAGGCTGGCGAACATTGCCGGGGTTCGCCAGTTATAGGACTGCTCGAGCGGATGCGGCACGCTATGAACCCTCCTCCGCTTTGAGGTGCACGAGCAGTGGCAGCAAACGCGCCCGGCCACGAGCGCATCGGCTCTTGACGGTGCCCGGCGCGCAGCCAAGAATCTGGGCCGCTTCTTCGACCGAGTATCCCTCCATATCCACTAGTACCAGAGCGGCCTGCTGGTCAGGGTTCAAGGCGCCCAGCGCCGCGGCTACGACGCCGCGTTGCTCCCTGATTTCCACCGGATCCTTGATCAACGTGGTGCCCAGCCTGCTCCACCGATCAAGGTTCTCCGGCAATGGCTCGGTCTCGCGCGACCTCATGATGCGCAGCCGATCGATGCACGCATTGACCACGACGCGATGCAGCCACGTCGTCACCTGGGCGTCGCCTCGATAGCTACCGGCCTTCCGAAACGCGGCGATATAGGCATCTTGCAGAGCATCCGCTGCGTCTTCGGGATTCCGCATAATGCGGATGGCGATCGTCCATAGGCGATCCTGGTGCCGGGTGACGAGGGTCGTGAATGCATCCGGATCTCCGGCAACGTGAGCGCGCAGCAGCGTGGCGTCGGTTACCGAGTCGCCCTCAGCTTCACCCTCGATCAAGCCACTACCTCGACCTCGTAAATGCCGCCGCGGTAGCCCGTCCCCTCCTTCGGCAGCGAGGTCAAGTACACCAAGACGTACCGAGTGGTCACATCCTGCTCCGCGGTCAGCGTCGCCGATCCGCCTGCGTTCGACTCGGCGGCCACCGTACGCCAGCGCTTGTCGGAGCTCATCGGCGGCGTCGCGGTCTGAGACGGGTCGGACTTCGGCACCCGGAACTGGACGGTGGTGCCGGTACCGCTCAGGGTGAGGTGCAGCGAACGAACCGGTTGCGGTGTTTCAAGATCGAGAACAAGGCCAACCCCGCGCTTCAGGTTGCCCAGTTTGGGATTGCCGAAGTACTGCACCGTACGCCACCGGGTGGCCGGATCGCCGTCGTAGGCGAACTTCACCTCGTCAGGATTCTCCGTCTGATCATCGCCCTGCGGATCGAAGTCCCGGGCGTTTGCGACGATCAACTTGCTCGGCTGAGCGGGCGAGGGCTCCGCTGCACTGCTCTGTTGTTCACCTGAACTCTGTGCTGCGGGTGCGGAAGAGATGCGGCGGTCCAAGATCAGCGCGGAGATAATGCCTGCCGCGATCAATAGCACGGCGAGGACGAGGAGCAGGCCGATCCAGCGCCGGCGCTGCTGGGTGCCGGACGCCCGGCCGGGTGGTCTGGCTTGCGTTGGACGGGTCGCAGTCGGCGGTCCAGGGGGTCGTCCACCCGTTCGCAGCCGGGTCTGCGCGGTCGTTGGTGGTGCGCTGGCCGCTGGGATCGTCCGGGTAGAAATAGCTCGTTGTCGAGCAGTCGTCTGGTCCAACAGCGAGGAGACGGGCGTGGCTTCGGGTGCTCCATCGAGTGGTTCCGACTTTCCGGCCACGCTGGGGATCGGCTGCCGCAGCCGGCGTTCCAGATCGGGTGCGGCATCCGCACTGCCGAGAACCTTCGTCAGTGCTGTGACGATGCCACTAGCCGTAGTGATCGGAGCGGCATGATGCCGTGGCTGGTCGCCGAGAATTTGATCACAGACATTGTCCAGCGCCGGGGAGACACCAGCCCGCACCTGGCGCGGGCTCATCCACCGCCGTCCCACCATTGGGGCATTGGGCAGGCCGAACGCCGGGCCGCCTGGCCAGCGGCAGACCAGCGACGCGTAGAGCAGGCGACCAAGATCGGTCACGTCGACCTGCTCGGGGCTCGTCGCCTGAGGCAACGCGGTGTCCGCGCCGGGTCGGAGTGCGGCCTCGATCAACAGCCCGACGATCTTGATATTTCCGCTTGGCGTGATGATCACAGTCTCTGGGCTGAGCCTGCGGTGATACAGGCCAAGGCTGTGTACGCCAGCAAGCGCGTCGGCGACCTCGCGGGTGATCCATGCCGCCTCAACACTCGAGAGCGGGCCGTGGTTGACGATCATCTGGAGTGACTGGCCGGTCGCGTACTCGCACACGATGTAGGAACCAACCGCGGTGTCGGTGCTGTGCACCGCATCAAGCACTCGAAGGAAGCGGGAATCCGTTGCGACCGACGCCTTGCGCGCCGCGGCGAGCAGCAGTTCCTCGTTCGGATCTCCGGGGGCCAGCAGGTGCACCAACACCGAGCGCGACAACACCTGATCGAACGCGCGCCAGGTCACCGTCGGTTGAGATTCAGCGATCAGCTCTTCGAGGCGATAGCGGGACGCCAATACCGTTCCAGCGGGCAGGGTCGCCGCCTGTGGACCCTCCCCGCCCTGATTAGCCCCGCCCTCATTGCCCCCCTGATTAGCACCGCCTTGCTCAAGGCTCTGGTCAGCGGCCACCTGAACCATGGATTCTGAATTCTCCTCAACTGCTTCTTTGATGCTAGGAGACGGCGGCCGGATCACCGTGGGCGAATCGCCGGACGGCGTAAGATCCCCAAACCGATCAGCGCTGGCCTCGATCACCGACTCCTCTCGAGCCTCTCGTGTCTCCGGGGAGGAATCGCTGCCTCGCCGTAGCACGGTGGAAATGATCTCGGTCACCTCATGGATTCGCATCAGGCGGGCCAGCAGCACAAACAGGCCGACCGCCACGACGCCGGCGATCACCAGACCAAGGGCCAACATAAACGTCGAATCAAACTGGGTCGCAAATACCCACGAGATCAGCCACGCCACGATCGCTGCGGGAATCACCGCGATGAGCAGCCGTACGCAGTGCCGGATCAGCTCCTCGGCGTTGAGATCTCCGAGCTTGCGACGTAGCCGGGAAAACGAGACCGGTAGTCCGATCAGGTACGCCGCCGAATACGCGAAGGCCAGGCCGGTCGCGACCAGCGCCGGATTGTCCAGGAGCAGCACAGCGGCGATGCCGAGCGCGACATTGGCGCCGGCGATCAAGCACTGTAAGAAGAAGGTCGTCTTGGTGTCCTCGAGCGCATAGAAGGCTCGGAGACAGATGTATTGCACGGTGAACGGCACGAGTCCGATGGCCAGAGCCATCAGCGCCCCGCCCACGAACGAGGCGTCCTTGGCACCCTGCCCAAAGCCAAAGATCACATGGGCCAACGGAAGCCCGAGCGCCAGGAACGCGACTGCTGCCGGCAGTAGCGCAGTCACCGACAGCCGGATGGCACGCATCGTCTCGGCAGCGACTCCGGGCAGATCGCCAGCAGCTGCGAGCCGTGAGGCGGCCGGCAGCATAGCGGTCGCCAGCGAGACCGTGATCAGGGAATGCGGCAGGATCCACACCGCGTACGCGTTGCTGTACGCGGTGAGGCCGGCGCCTTTACCACCGACAGTTGCGCTGCTGGCCAGCTTGCTGACGACCACGAGCGCGGCCTGACTGACCAGCACAAACCCGAGGGTCCATTTTGCCAATCGAAACGTCTTGCCCAGCCCGGTGTGCTTGAAGTCGAAGCGCGGCCGGAAGTGGTAGCCGCTGGCTCGCAGGAACGGGATCAGTACCGCGGCCTGGGCGGCAATGCCCAGCGTGGATCCAATACCGAGCAGCAGCGCCTGACTCGTCGTAAAGGGTGCGCCGGTGCTCGTCCGGTCAAAAACGATCACGTACATCAGAAGCACGATGATCGAGACGACATTGTTGGCGATCGGCGCCCACATCATTGGCCCGAACCGATCACGCGCGTTGAGCACCTGCCCGGCCAGCACGTGCACCCCGTAGAAAAAGACCTGCGGCATGCAGTAGTAGCCGAGCAAGATCATCGACTCGTATTGCGCGGCCAGCTTGGGCGATTGCCATCCAGCAGCCGAATAAAGCCCGATGATCCAGGGCACGGCAAGGGTGAGCAGCAGCGTGATCAAGCTCAATCCAATGAGGCCGGCGGTCATGATGCGGTTGGTGTACGCCTCGCCGCGATCTTTGTCACTGCGGATGGCGCGCACGATCTGCGGTACCAAGACGGTGTTCAACACGCCGCCGGCGAGCAGGATGTACATGCTGTTCGGCACGGTCGTGGCAATGGTGAACATCTCTGCCTGCCGGGTGCCGTTACCGAACAGGTACACCAGCAGCATGAGTCGGAAGAAGCCCATCACCCGGGAGAGAGCCGTGCCGGAGGCCATCACGACGCCTGCCGACACCAGCCGTCTGGTGTGCCTGCGCTCCTCTGTCGTTGGCCCGGGGTCGCCGCTGATCCCGGCGGGGACCACCCCGTCGTGCGCCCCCGAATCCGGTCCAGACGGGCTGATCTTGGGGGTCGTCTCAGACATCTAGTTTTTCTGCCGGCGCCGAACTCAGCGCGGGGAGCTGGTCGGCGGGAGTGCTGCCGCCCGGCGGACGTCCGAGCGGTTTGCCACTCGAGGGCGTGGTCCGTTCCTTGGCCACCTGGCGAATCCGGAAGAACGTGGAGGCGACGAGGACAACGCCGGCGGCGACAGCGATCGCCCAGCCGGTGGTGCCGTTCTGGGTGACCTGCACCTCGATATCGAACGGGCGGCCTACCGGCCGGCCGGATTCGGTCATCAACTGCGCGGTGACCGGCACGATGCCGTTGGCCTTAGCGGTGACCTCGGCGTTGGCGGTGTAGGTGTCTTGAGCCTTGATCTCGGTCGGCTTGATCGGTTTGATCGTGAGCCGCTGGCTGTTCTCGGAGTTGAACACCAGTTTGACCTTGACGACACCAGCATTGGGTGCTGCAGCGTCGGCCGCCAAATTGTTCTTGATCGTGATCGGGAACTCGACCCCTTGTTGTGCCACGGTTTGCACCCGTGCGCTGCTGCGAATCTGGATCTTGTTCAGCAAGATCTCATCGAGCGTTGCCTGCTGCGGACCCAGGAACGCGCGGAAAGCCTTGTCGTGCTTGCGCCACTTCAGACTGGCAGCCCGGGCTACGGCCGCGCTGCCCTCGGCGCGGGCGTTCGTGGCATCGACCAGCAGGTCGCCATACGTCTCATGACTCCAATCGAACTTCCTCAGACTGCTGAGCTGCCCCGGGGTAAGTTCGGCGGCGCGCGCTGCGGAACTGTAGTGATATTTCTCCGACCAAGCCGCTGGCGTGGATTTCAGCAACTCGCTCAAGGTGCGCTCTTTCAGCCATGGCGCCTTGAGGTTTCGATCACTCCTCTCTGCCTGCGCGGCTTTGGTGATCAGCTGAACCTTCCCGTGGTTCAGGCCGTCACGAGCTGCTGTCGCGTCGATCCAACTCTCGGTCAGCATCCGCTGGTGAACATGGATGGCGGTTTCGCGGGGTTCCGGTCCAGGCCCACCTTTGTTGGCCGCTGCTGAGAATCTGATGATCGGTACGCCCTCTGGGCCCGCGAGCACCGGCGCCGCCGGACCCCGGGCGGAGGTGTCGGCGAGCAAGATCGCAGCAGGGTGCAATGCCGCAGCCGCCTTCGCAACTGCCGCATCGGCAGCCCCGCCGCCAGGCAGTATCAGTAGTGGTAGTGATCGCGTGGACTCGACCAGCTTGTTGGCGTTGGCCACGTCGTCGAGGACGCTTTCCTGCCCGTCATGGACCAGCGCAGCAATGTCGGGTGAGCCGTACAGCAGCCGATACCCGTCATGTGAACCTTGCAGGGTCTCGAAGCCCTGGAGCCATCTCGTCGCGTCGGCCTGACCCGTGCCCGCCGAGGTGGTGCCCTCGGAGTCCAGTACCTCATAACCGGCCGACATGATCTTGAGTTCGTCGATCAGCGCCGGGTCCACCGCAAAGGTCGTCTTGTTGGCGTTCGCCGCCTTCAACAGGGCCGTGAGCCGGCCGTTCTCGCCGACCTCGGCCGCTAGATGATCATCTGAGAACGCACCCTTGCGTACCAGGGAAGGGCGTGAATTCAACACGACGATCGTCGTTGTGGTGAGCTTGCTGCTGGGCTTGCTCGCGATCACGGGCACGAACACCCGGGCGCGTCCAATCGCCACATTGTTGCCCCGCTGCAGGACATGGACGCCCATCAAGTAGATCCCGTCGGTGGGCGAGAGCTCCAGGTCGGAGACCCTGACGCGAAGCGTGAAGTCGACTGACTCATTGGGCGCGAGAAAGGGATTCTGGGGTGTCGTGAGATCTTGGAACACACCGGTGTATCGGGCGCCAAGGGGGTCATTGGAATCAGACACCAGCGCCTGCTCCATCCCTGCCCTGCCGAGGATGGGTGCCTGGTTACGCCAGAAGAGAGCTTCTAACCGGTAGAGCCGTTCCTTGGTGATGTTGGTGACCCGGCCGGTGACGGTAATCTCCCCGTCTCGACTGGGCAGGTCGGGGCTCAGCGACGTCATGGTGATCGAAACCGACGCGACTGGTTCGGCGGCGCTCGCTCGTAGCGGCATCAAGAGCATGCATAGCCCGGAAACCGCGACTGCTAGCAGTACGCGGGCCGCACGCACCGCGCACCACCTCCCCACTCAGTCATGGTAATTGGATAACGAACTGCCGATGCGGTCTGAGCCCCTTCGACGAAGCTCAGGGCGGCGCCTTCGACGAAGCTCAGGGCGGCGCCTTCGACGAGGGCGGCGCCTGTCGAGACCGTCCATCAACGAAGATCACGGCGGACCAAGCGCCAACCCGGCATGAAATCCAATGACGATACAATCGCTCAGCGTGTCCACCTTCCAGCTGAGCTCGGTACAGGCCGCTGCGGTGGCCGACCTCCTCAGAATCGCACCGGTCGCTGATCGGTTGGGCGAACTATTCAGCAATGCCGGACACGAGCTCTACCTGGTCGGCGGGAGTGTCCGCGATGCATTGCTCGGCAAGCTCGGACATGACCTGGACTTTGCAACATCAGCCCGTCCAGACGCGGTCGAGAAGCTGCTGCGGAAGTTCACTCCGGCCGTATGGACGATCGGCAAGGAGTACGGCACCATCGGCTGCAAGGTCGAGGCTGGCGATGTGAGCTGGGTGATCGAGGTCACCACGTATCGCTCTGATGTCTACCCCGGGCACAGCCGCAAGCCCGAGGTCGCCTTTGGTGACACCCTTGAGGGCGATCTGCTTCGCCGGGACTTCACGATCAATGCGATGGCGCTGTCGATTCCGGACAAGAGATTCGTCGACCCGTACGGCGGGCTGGGCGATGTGGCCCGGCGGGTGATCCGGACACCAGCGACACCCCAGAGTTCCTTCAGCGATGATCCGTTGCGGATGATGCGTGCAGCGCGCTTCGTTGCTCAGCTGGGATTCGTACCGGCGCCTGAGGTCATTGCCGCCATGCGAGGCATGGCTGACCGGATCTCGATCATCTCTGCCGAACGAATCCGCGACGAACTCAGCAAGCTACTGCTGACTGATCGCCCACGTCCTGGTCTGGACCTGTTGGTGTCCACCGGACTAGCCGCCCGAGTACTGCCCGAGCTGCCGGCCCTCCGGCTGGAGCGCGACGAACATCATCGCCACAAGGATGTCTATCAGCACAGTCTCACGGTGCTCGAGCAAGCGATCGGCCTAGAGGATCGGCTGCCGGAGCGGCCCGATTTGATCATCAGGCTGGCAGCGCTGCTGCACGACATCGGGAAGCCTGCGACTCGGCGGTTCGAGCCGGGCGGGAAGGTGTCGTTCCATCACCATGATGTAGTCGGCGCCAAGCTCGTCCGGAAGCGGTTGACGGCGCTGCGGTTCAGCGGCGACGAGGTCAAAGCGGTCTCGGACCTCGTCGCCTTACATCTGCGGTTTCACGGGTACGCCGGCGATGGCCGGGTTAGCGGCGGGGTCTGGACCGACTCGGCGGTTCGCCGTTACGTGCGCGATGCCGGTGATCAGTTGGCCAGGTTGCATGTGCTGACCAGAGCGGACTGTACGACCCGTGATGTGGCGAAGGCGGAAAGGCTGCGGCGCGCGTACGACGACCTCGAACGCCGGATCGCTGAACTGGCCGCCCAGGAGGAGCTGAACGCGATGCGGCCAGACCTCAATGGAAGCCAGATCATGGAGATCCTGGGCATCCCGCAGAGCCGTGATGTTGGTCGTGCATACGCGTACCTGCTGGAACGCCGAATTGAGGAAGGCCCCCTCGGCGAGGACCGCGCCCGCGAGGAACTGCTGGCCTGGTGGGCCGATCAGCAATCCTGAGCAGTCGCCTCGGGGTGGCTACACTCGAACCACCCTCCGACCCGTGTCCCAATCTAGGTTTACCCGAGGTTCCCTAAGCTCCGCAGACCTTGTGCAACCCGTGCAAAGCGATAGCAATCTAGGTCAACGCAGGTTTCTGTCGCCGAGAACCGGCGAGAAGTGATTTCTGCATATTGCGGCCGCTCTCTGAGATGGCCAAGATAAAGATGGTGACGTAAACATTGGGAACTTATTGATCCCCTTGGCAGGTCATATCTGGACGATTGTGGGTATAGCCAACTGAGACGCCCCATCCACTGCACTCGGGAAGAAGGAAGCACCGTGGCAACCAAGGTTTTGACCACTCTCCAAGACGACATTGACGGCTCAGCCGCGACCGAGACCGTCCACTTCGCTCTTGACGGTGTTGAGTGGGAGATCGATCTGTCGGAGCGCAACGCCAACCGGCTGCGAAACAATCTCAGTGTCTTCATCCAACATGGCCGCAAAGTAGGTGGGAAGAAGCGTAGGGCCGCCGTATCAACCAATCACGTGGACACCAAGGCAGTGCGGAAGTGGGCTGAGGCGAATGGCATTGACGTCAATACCCGCGGTCGCGTCCCGACTGAAGTAGTGGAGCGCTATAAGGCCGCCGGCAATTAGCCGCAGGTTCTTACCGCCTCCTCTCACCGCAAACCGGTCGATAACAACACGAGATTCGCCTCGAGAGTGGTTGTCCATGACCACTTTCGCGGGCTAGGTCGTCTCATTGTTCTGGTATCTCAAGCCGAGAGCGCAGCAGCTGCTGCTCGACCGGGTTGCTCGTCAGGGCCAGGGCCCGCTCATTCGCGGCGCGGGCTCCTTCATGATCACCGAGTTCGGTGAGCAGTTGGGCCCGCGTGGCATGCCATAGGTGATAGCCGTTCAATCGATCGGCGAGTTGATCGATTTCGGAAAGGGCCGGCGCCGGGCCGCGGAGATGGCTCAGGGCGATGGCGTGATTCAGTCGGATTACGGGCGACGCGTCGTGGCGTAGCAACAGGTCGTAGAGGGTCAGGATCTGCAGCCAGTCTGTCTCGGCCCACGAGGTAGCGGTGGCATGACAGCCGGCAATCGCCGCCTGGAGCTGGAACCGACCGGGCCGGTGCAGAGCTGCCGCGGTGGCCAGGTAACCGTCGGCGCGACTGATCGCGACCCCGTCCCATGTCCTGCGATCTTGATCTTCGAGTAGCACCAGCCGACCTTGATCATCGAAGCGTGACTGGGTGCGGGAGGAGAGGAAGGTCAGCAATGCGAGTAAGCCCCATGCCTCTGCTTGATCCGGCAAGGCGCGGGCCACCAACTCGGCTAACCAGATGGCATCGTCGCGCAATTCCCGTCCGGAGGCGGAAGGCTCCAAGTAGCCCGCGTTGTAGCTCAGGTAGATCACCGTCAATACGTCGTCCAGCCGTGGCGCAAGATCATCGGCGTAGGGAATGGTGAAGGGGATGCCGGCGCTGGTGATCTTGCGCTTGGCGCGTACCAGACGCTGTGCCATGGTCGCCTCGGGCACCAGGAAGGCGCTCGCGATCTGCTGCGTCGTCATGCCGACCACGGCTCGCAGTGTCAGCGCCAGCCGAGCCTCGACGCTGAGCGCCGGATGGCAGCAACCAAACAGCATCGGCAATCGCTCATCGCCCGTACGCTGCGTCGCGCCGGCCGCGCTCGTCAGGTCCGCATCCCACTCGTCAGCGAGACTGACCTCGCGGGCGCGTTTCCGGAGCAGATCGATGGCCCGGCGCCGAGCCGCGAGCGACAGCCATCCTCCCGGATTGGCTGGCACCCCGTCGCGACGCCAGGCTCGCAATGCGGCGATGATCGCTTCTTGGACTGCCTCTTCGGCGATATCGAAGTTACCCAGCCGGCGATGCAACTGGGCAACGATCAGACCAGCCTCACGGCGGACGATGCGGGCGAGTGCCGCGTCCTCCGCCGAGGGCTGGGAGGTGCCGGAGGGGTTCCCTTCGACAGGCTCAGGGCTCATGATTCGCAGGCTCAGGGCACATGCGCTCACATATCGCCGCTGTGATCGACGATGGGCCGAATCTCGACTGCCACGCCAGGCAGCCCGAGCGACGGCCACTCCTTGACGATCGCGATGGCCGCATCCAGGTTGGGAACGTCGATGACGCTGAAGCCCCCGACGTTCTCCTTGGCCTCGGAGAAGGGCCCATCGACGACCACTGGCGCGCCGCCGTTCGTGCCCGACTTCACAGACGTGGCGGTTTCGGGTCCTTGCAACTCAGCACCGCCGTCGACTATCACCGCTCCATGCTTCTCGAACCAGCCAAAGATTGCCTGGTACACCTCGGCTTGACGCTCCGCGGGCACGGCGGCATCCAGATCGGGCCGGTTGGTGTACATGAGGACGTACTTCATTTCTCTTGCTCCTTATCAGGTTGAGAGTGTGGACACCTCTCCCACGTGCGATGGCGGCCGTAATCGACAGTGTTCGAGCAGATTCTTAGCAGAACGTCCTGCTTCGTACGGCGGTCGGCGATGGGGGTTGGCGGCGCTCGACCATGGCAGACTATTCATCCGTGGTCGCCCCGAAGATAGTTACGAGGCGAGTGAGACGACTTAGGTGAAGGTACGGGAGATCAAAAGCCATGGCCGACAGGAAGGTGGTGTCGCGATGACCGCGACCAGCCGTCCGCGACAGGCGGAGTTCGAGCCGATCTACCACCACTACGGACCCCATCGCGCGGGCTTGCCGCCGCTGATTCCCTACTTCCGCGAGGTGTGGCGTCGCCGGGCTTTCGCAGCCGAGATGAGCAAAGCCACCATGCGTGGCGCCAACACCTCGACATTTTTTGGCCAGGCGTGGCTGGTACTGAACCCACTGCTGCTCGCGGCCGTCTACTACGTCCTCGTGACGATCATCCGTCGGCAGAGTGATCCGGCCTTCTTTGCTCATCTGACTCTGGGGATCTTCGCCTTCCAGCTGGTCGGCCACTCGATCACCAGTGGCGCGACCTCGGTCACCAGCTCCGGCAAGCTGCTGCTGAATACACCTTTTCCCCGGCTCCTGATTCCGCTATCCGCGGTGCGTACCGCGTTCTTCCGCTTCCTGCCCACTATTCCGGTCTACTTCGTCTTCCATGCCATCTTCCTGACCCACGTGTGGTCGTGGAAGATGCTGCTGTCTCTGTACTTCCTCGCCACCATGATCGTCTTCGGCATGGGGTTAGCCGCCTTCTTTGCGGCATTGCAGGTCTACTTCCGTGACACGTCCAGCTTTCTGCCGTTCTTCGTGCGGATCTGGATGTACTTGTCCCCGATCTTGTGGGCGCCAGAGCACATCATCGGCAGGTTCCACGGACCGATCATCACCCTCATTCAGCTCAACCCGATGTATTCGATGATCGGCGGGTACACCGAGCTGTTGCAGAACGACGCGTTCCCCACTCCGTACATGTGGATCTCAGCAGCCGTGTGGGCGCTCGCGGCTGCGGTGATCGGCTTCTTGTACTTCATCTCGAGGGAGCGTGAGTTTGCTGTCCGTCTTGTCTAACGGCGAGGTGCCTAACGGCGACCTTCCGCTGGCAGTCAAGGTCGATGATCTCTCCATCACGTATCGCACGACCTTCGAACGCAAGCCGACGTTGAAGCAGGCCTTGGTCCGCTTCGGACGAGGGCAGCGCGCTGTGCGTGAAGTCGAGGCGATCAAGAATGTCTCTTTCGACGTGCGTACCGGCACGGCGATGGGCATCATCGGCTCCAACGGCGCCGGCAAGTCGACGCTGATGCGGGCGATGGCCGGCATCCTGCCGCCGACCAGCGGCTCGATCGAGGTATGGGGTCGGGCTAGCACCCTGCTGGCGCTTGGCGTCGGTTTTAACAAGAACTTGTCCGGGCGGGAGAACATCATTCTCGGTGGCCTGGCTGCGGGCCTGTCGCGGCGTGAAGTGGAGGAGCGAGCGGAGGAGGTTGCCGAGTGGACTGAGCTCGGCGACTTCATCGACATGCCGATGCGGACATACTCATCGGGGATGTCCGCTCGGGTGGAGTTCTCGGTCGCGGTCCATATGAAGCCCGACATCTTGATGATCGACGAAGCCTTGTCCACCGGTGATGCGCACTTTCGGGAGAAGGCAAACAACAAAATGGCTGAGCTCCGAGACAGCGCGCGGGCCATGTTCCTGGTCAGCCATGGGCTTGGCAGCATCAAGGAGATGTGCAACGAGGTGATCTGGCTGGATCGCGGCGCGCTGATGATGCGTGGCGAGCCGGACGAAGTCGTGAAGGCTTACCTCAAGTTTGTGAAGGTGAAGAAGCGCGAAAGCGCCATGGAGGACATCTAGTGCCCTTTGGGGCACTAGATCCCGATCATGGCGAGTGTCTCTGATCATGACCGTTCGATGTTGGATATCCGAGGCTGTGCGTCCTTGATCACGTTCTTATCACGTTCGAAGAATTGCTTTGAATTGGCTTGAACCCGCACCGGGTCTAGTGCGTACCCATCCTTTGAGGGAGCTGTGACCCAAGGGGGCGGGTAGCGGGGCCGCCGGTGTATCGCGGGGGAAAGCGCGGTGCACGATGTTTTGCGGCGCAGAAAGTGTAGAAGCCTGCGCCGTTTATCGGTCATGCCCAGCTCCCGTTCCTGACGCTGGCTAGCACTCCCCGTCCATTGGCGGCAACACGATTCTTAACGGGGAAACCGATATGCATGACCATTGAGGTAGCGAACACTGCGGTGTTCGAAGGTGGGAAATCACATGTTCGAAGCTATTGCCTGAGCGTCGCTCCATACGTCGCTCCAAAATCTGATATCAGCCACGGCAGCAGCACGCGAGACGTCGACGGAGGGGCGTACATCGACTTCCCGTCTGGCGCGGATCCGCTGGATGACGGGAAAAGACGACCCAAACCTGCGGTCCGCTCTCACCGAATACCAGATGCGCGTCGGCAGATCGCCGCGCCAGTGCGGGTACAGCAGCGGACCGCCCTGCTATCGAGACGGAGGCCACGGTGACAATCGACGTCTCGACCGGCCATGTCATTGCTGCTGGCAGGTACCGCAGGATTCCTGCTGGCCACGATGCGCCTGGAATCGCGTACGGCGATGCTCGCCGAAGGAAAAGAACACTCATCGAGTATCTGATACGTGACGGCGTCACTCACCGCTGCGCCAATGCGGAACAGCGGCGGATCGCGCTGCTGTGGAGACGGAGACCAAGGTGACCATCATTTCGACCCCCCAGGGTTTCAACGAGGATGAGCTCTACGTTGATCTTGAGCCGTTGTTCGGGCGGTCGCTGTTCTTAAAATGCGAGGGATTCAACTTCGCCGGGTCGATCAAGCTGAAGGCTGCGACCGAGATGGTGGAGGCGGCCGAGCGGGACGGAGTCCTGACGCCGGGATCGGTTCTGGTCGAGTCCTCCTCCGGAAACCTCGGCGTTGCGCTGAGCATGATCGCGGCGAGCAAGGGATACGGGTTCTTGTGCGTCACTGACTCCCGCTGCAACTTGTCAACCCGACACATGATGCAGGCGTTCGGCAGCCAGGTCCACGTGATCACCGAACCGGATCTCGTCGGCGGCTTCCTCGGCGCGCGGATCAACTTCGTTCAGGCGTTGTGCGCTTCTGATGATCGCTACGTATGGCTGAATCAGTACCGCAATCCGCAGAACTGGAAGGCGCACTTCCGCAAAACTGCGCCGGCGATCGCCCGCCAGTTTCCGCAACTCGACGTACTGTTCGTCGGCGCCGGAACCTGCGGGACCTTGATGGGCTGCGCACGCTACTTCCAGGAATGGCACCGGCCAGTCCGGGTCGTAGCAGTTGACAGCGTGGGCTCGGTGACCTTCGGTGGCCCGGCGGGCCGCCGGATGATCCCCGGGTTGGGAACCAGTGTCGCGCCGCCCATGCTCGACGTGTCTGACGTGGACGACGTGGTACGCGTCGAGGAGGCCGACACCATTCGTGCGTGCCATCGATTGGCAGGCAAAGGATTCCTGTTCGGCGGCTCCACAGGAACAGTCATCAGCGGTGCGCTGAGCTGGTTGAGTCTGCATGGCTCGGGAGACCTCACTGCGGTAGCCATCGCCCCAGACCTCGGCGAGCGCTATCTCGACACCGTCTACCACACCAACTGGGTGCTGGATCTCTATGGCGAGGACGTGCTCAGCTCCGCTGAGCTGACCCCCGCTTCGCGGTCCGCCTAAATCATGGTGCAACAAGCTGTTGGTACCTGCATAGCTGGTGTGGCTGAATCGCTGATCACTCCAGAAACGGACGCCTGGGCCGAGTCGAGCACCGAGAGCAGCTTCGCCGAGGTGCTTGCAGAGCTCGTGCATGTCGAGCGGGTGTCGGTCGATAGCAACTTCTTTGATGATCTTGGTGCCGACTCGATGGTGATGGCGCAGTTCTGCGCTCGGGTGCGGAAGCGGCCGGACTTGCCTGCGGTGTCGATCAAGGACATCTACCAACACCCGACGATCGCAGGCCTGGCGACGGCACTCACCGACGCTGCGCCAGTCCCTCTGGAGCGGGCGCTCGCCGACGTGCTCGCTGATGTCGTACGCGCCGAGCGGGTGTCGGTCGACAGCAACTTTTTCGACGATCTGGGTGCCGACTCGATGCTGATGGCGCAGTTTTGCGCGCGGGTTAGGAAGCGGTCCGACCTGCCACCGGTATCGATCAAGGACATTTATCAACACCCGACGATCGCAAGCCTGGCCACAGCACTCGCGGACGCCGCGCCGGTGCCTGTCGAGTCGCCGGCTCCGGCCCCAGTCGAGGTGGCAAAAAGGGCGGGAACACTGCAGGTCTTCCTCTGCGGGGCGCTGCAACTGCTGGCCTTTTTTGTATATATATCTCTCGCCGCACTGGTTATGAACCAAGGCTATGACTGGATCTCGGCGGGCTCAGGTGTGCTCGACATCTACCTCCGGTCGGTGATTTCCGGCTGCGCACTGTTCCTCTTTTTGTTCACCGTTCCGATCTTGGCCAAGTGGATATTGATCGGTCGCTGGAAACCGAAGCAGATCCGCATCTGGAGCCTGGCGTACGTGCGCTTCTGGATCGTCAAGACGCTGGTCCGGCGGAATCCGATTGTGTTGTTCACCGGTTCGCCGCTGTTCACTCTCTACCTGCGGGCGCTGGGCGCAAAGGTCGGGCGGGGCGTGGTGATCTACTCCACGCACGTCCCTATCTGCACCGACTTGCTTACCATCGGCGAGGGCACGGTCATCCGCAAAGACTGCTTCATCAACGGCTATCGAGCACACGAAGGGTTCATCCAGGTCGGCGCGATCACCATCGGAAAGAACGTCGTGATCGGTGAGCAGACGGTTATCGACATCGAGACCTCGATGGGTGACGGGACCCAACTTGGCCACGCATCTTCGCTCCACTCCGGTCAGGCTGTGCCCGACGGCGAACGGTGGCACGGGACTCCCGGCCAGCAGACCGAGGCGGACTTCCTAACGATCGAACGTGCTCCGTCCGGCACCTTGCGGAGGGCCGCCTACGCCATCTGGCAACTGTTGACCTTGCTCCTGGTGTACCTGCCGGTGGGGATCGGCGGTAGCGCCCTGTTACTGCTCAAGGTCCCCAGGCTGAACGAGCTGATGGGCGAGGGGACGGGTGCCTTCACCAGCTGGACGTTCTACCGCGACGCCCTGATTGCGTCCGCTGTGCTGTACTTCGGCTCGGTGGCCGCCGGCTTCATCATCGTGATGATCGTCCCGCGGCTGCTCAATCTCGTGCTCAAACCCGACAAGCTCTACCGCCTGTACGGCTTCCACTACGGGATTCATCGGTGGATCGTACGTTTCTCCAATGCCAAGTTCTTGAGCAACATCGTCGGCGACAGCTCGTGGATCGTGCACTACCTGCGCCGCATCGGGTACGACCTCGGAAAGGTCGTCCAGATGGGTGCGAACTTCGGCGGCAACGTGAAGCACGAGAACCCGTTCCTGAGCTCCGTGGGCCGCGGAACGATGGTCGCCGATGCTCTGTCGATGATGAATGCGGAGTATTCGAGTACGTCTTTCCGGTTGTCCCGAGCATCCATCGGGGCAAACAACTTCCTGGGCAACGGCATCGTGTATCCGCCACGAGGCAGGACGGGCGACAACTGCCTGCTCGCGACGAAGGTCATGGTGCCGATCAGCGGGCCCATCCGGGAGAATGTCGGGCTGCTGGGCTCCCCGCCCTTCGAGATCCCGAGATCGGTCGAGCGCGACAGCAGCTTCGACCACCTGAAGCATGGGAACGAGTTCCGCCGCGGCCTCGCCGCCAAGAACAGGCACAACTTCGTCACCATCTTCTGGTGCCTGTTCGCGCGGTGGATGTTCTTCTTTCTGCTTTCCATCCTCACGGGCATCGCCGCGGACTTCTACGCCTCATTGGGTGCGGTGGCGATCGCGTCGGAACTCCTGCTCGTCCCGCTCGTCGGTGTCGCCTACTGGATCCTCGTCGATCGGATCGTGAGAGGCTTCAAGCCTCTGCCCGTGCTGTTCTGCTCGATCTACGAGCCCGCGATGTGGCGCCACGAACGGTACTGGAAGGTGCCCTCGACCGGGTATATCGCGGTCTTCGCCGGCACCCCGTTCATCAACATGATCCTGCGCCGAATGGGTGCCCAGATTGGCCGTCGGGTTTTCAATGACGGCTGTGGCCTGACGGAACGGTCGCTTGTCACGATCGGCGACGACTGCACGCTGAACGAGATGAGCGGGGTCCAGTGCCACTCGCAGGAGGACGGCACCTTCAAGTCGGACTACTCCGTACTCGGCTCCAACGTCACCCTCGGCACCGCCTCCCACGTGCACTACGGCGTGACGATCGGCGATGGCGCCGAGCTCACCACCGACTGCTTCCTGATGAAGGGCGAGGAGGTCCCGTCCGGCGCACGATGGGGCGGAAACCCGGCCCATGACATTTCGGACCGGCAACCGGTCACGAACGCACTTGAGAGTGAAGGGAAACGCCATGCACTCATCGGCTGAGGGCGTACGAGCTGAGGCGGGCCGCGACTTCTGGCGCGGCGTGCTCGCCGCTGGCGGATTTACCGCGATGCCGCGGTGGGCCCGCGAGCCGATCGTGGGCATCGCCGTACACGATGCGGTTCTTCCGTCGGACCTCGTAGCGGCGTCTCACCGGCTGGCCGACGAGCTGGACGTGCCGCTCAGCTCAGTACTGCTGGCCGCGCACGCCAAGGTGCTCTCTGCTCTATCCGCCGAGCGCCACGTCGTGACCGGCTATGTAGCTGGGACCGGCGCCTTGCCCTGCCCGCTGACGACTGAGGCCGAGTCGTGGCGGGAGCTGCTGCTCGACACTCACCGGGTCGAGGCGCAGCTGCTATCGCACGCCGACTTTCCGTTGCACGAGCTCGGGCGCGAGCTGGGCCTGACGGAACCGGCATTCGAGACCGTCTTCGACCCGACCAGCGCGGACGGCGACCTCGGCGAAGACACCGTGCTGCGGCTGGGGATCGCGCAGCGTGGCGACGTGCTGGTGCTGCGACTTCGGTATCGGACCGATGTGCTGGATGAGGACTGCGCAGCCAGGATCGCCGGCTACCACTGCTCGGCGCTGGAATTGATCACCGCTGACCTCGACGCCGAACAGCGACAGCAAAGCCTGCTGTCTGCTGAGGAGCTTGACTTCCAGCGCGAAGGGCTGGTTGGGCCCCGGCGTCAGTTGCCGGCGGTGCGGGCGCACCAGCTCTTCGAGCAGCGAGTTCGGGCGCATCCCGACCGCGTCGCCGCTGTGTGCGGCGACCCCCACGACGGGCAGAGCCTGACCTACGGGCAGCTGAACGCTCGCGCGAACCGGCTGGCTCGGGCGCTACTGGCTCGCGGGCTGGGCCGTGAAGATGTGGTGGCCGTGGTGGTCGAGCGCAATCTGGATTGGCTGGCCGCCGTCCTTGCGGTCTTCAAGGCCGGTGGCGTCTATCTGCCGATCGAGCCGCATTTCCCGGCCGATCGCATTGCGAGGATGCTGTCCCGGGCCGACTGCCGACTCGTGCTGACGGAGGCCGCCAGCACCGCAACGCTGGACCCGGCCCTCGATTCGCTGCCTGGAGTATCGAAGCTGCACATCAACGCCGGGTACCGCGAGGACCGTTCGGATGGCGATCTTGACGTACCCGTTCCGCCGGATCAGCTCGCGTACATCTATTTCACGTCCGGTTCGACCGGTGAGCCGAAGGGTGCGATGTGTGAGCACGCTGGCATGCTCAACCATCTGTTCGCCAAGATCGACGACCTGGGCATCGGCGAGGGTCAGGTGGTGGCCCAGACCGCACCGCAATGTTTCGACATTTCGCTGTGGCAACTGGTTTCCGCACTGCTGGTTGGGGGGCGGACCCTGTTGATCGAGCAGGATGTGATCTTGGATGTGCAGCGGTTCGTCGACAAAGTCATTGACGGCCGGGTCAACGTTATGCAGGTCGTGCCGTCCTACCTGGAGGTCGTGCTGTCCTATCTGGAACGCGACCCGCGGCCGTTGCCGGACCTGCGCTGCGTTTCCGTCACTGGCGAGGCAGTGAAGAAGGAGCTCGCGCAACGTTGGTTCGCCTCACAACCTGAGATCAAGTTGGTTAATGCGTACGGGTTGACCGAGACGTCCGATGACACCAACCACGAGGTGATGGATCGGGTGCCTGACTCGGACCGGGTTCCGCTCGGGCGGCCGATCAACAATGTGGAGATCGAGGTTGTCGATGAGCATTTGGCTCCGGTGCCGCTGGGCGCACCGGGGGAGATCGTTTTCTCGGGGGTCTGTGTCGGGCGGCGGCTATATCAATGATCCGGAACGGACCCGGGCGGCGTTCCTGACTGATCCGGAAGGTCGGCGGCGGTATCGCAGTGGTGATCATGGTCGTTGGCGGCCGGACGGCAAGCTGGAGTTTCTGGGCCGTCGGGATTCGCAACTGAAGATCCGTGGTTTTCGGATCGAGCTTGGCGAGATCGAGAACACTTTGTTGCGGGTGCCGGGCGTTCGTGATGGCGCCGTGGTGGTCGCGGAGCGGGCCGATCTGAGCAAGCATCTGGTGGCGTTCTACACCAGCCAGCAGCCACTCGATATCGATCCCCTGAAGGACCGGTTGGGTGAGTCGTTGCCGGAGTACATGGTCCCGTCGGCGTTTCACTGGCGCGAGCACCTGCCGTTGACGGCCAACGGCAAGATCGACAAGAAAACGCTGACGGCTCTGGCCGCCCAACTCAGCGCCGTCGAGGACTGCTACGACGCGCCCGCGACCTCGACAGAACGGCGGCTAGCTGCCGCTTTTGCCGCGGTGCTCGGCATCCCGCAGGAGCAGGTCGGACGGCGCGACCACTTTTTCGACCTAGGCGGTACGTCGCTGTCGGCTGTCAAGCTTGCGCTAGCCCTGGACCGGGCGGTGTCCCTCAAGGAGGTCACCCGGCATCCGGTCCTCGCCGACCTGGCAGGCGTAGTGGACGGCAGGTCCGACCGGCGATCTGAGCTGCTGCAGGCACTGTCTGAAACGAATGGGCCAGGATCGAATGGGTCGGCATCGAATGGCGCGGAATCGAATGGGGTGCATGCCGGCGCTCTCGTGTGCTTTCCGTACGCCGGAGGCAACGCGGTGAATTTCCAGCCGATGGCCCAGGCGCTGCGCGGCAGCGGGCTGGCGGTGTACGCAGTTGAGCTGCCCGGTCATGACGTCGCCGCTACCAGCGAGTCATTCGCGCCGCTGGCTCAGGTGGTCGATCGGGTGGTCGCCGAGATTACCGATCGTGGTCTCATGGATGTCCTGCTGTGGGGTCACTCGTCCGGCGGCGCACTCGCAGTCGAAACGGCGAATCGGCTGCAGCGGACGGAGACGAATGTGCGGCGGGTCTTCCTCGGTGCGCAGCTGCTCGGTGCCGCGGCGGACCGGCGCGCCGCTGTCACCGAGCTTGGCGAACGCAGCAACGCTGAAATCTCCGCGCGGCTGAGCGCTGACAGCGGCTATACCGAGCTCGGTGAGCTGGACGCGGAACGCGCCCAGCATGTCGGTGCCGCGTATCGCCACGACTACGTCTCGGCGAACCGCTATTTCGCCGAGATCTTGGACAACCCGCCGTCGGAACGGCTGGCCGCGCCAGTAACCGTCGTGGTCGCCGCGGACGACGCTGCTACGGCAGGGTTCCGCGTTCGCCACCGCGACTGGGAGCTGCTGGCCCAAGACGTCGAGCTGCACGAACTCGCCGACGGCGGTCACTACTTCCCCCGCACCCGTCCGGCGGAAGCTGCGCAGGCAGTGCTGTTGTCCGCCGGAATGTTGGTTTCTCCATGATCGCCAAACATCACTATGACGAGCTGTTCCTCCGACGACTGCAGGAGCCTGCGGCCGCGCCAACCCGACCAGCTCGGCCGTGGAACGCAGGCGACGAAGGAGTCGGATCCGGGAACAGCTCGTCAGAGTGCAATCAAAACTGAAGGGAACCGATATGTCTTCCCCGTCCCTAGCGTTACTACTAGAAGTGGACCTGCAGCATGGCAAGCCGCCGATCCTTGCCGTCGAGGCCACCGGCGACGCGCCCGACTGGGCGTTCGAGCATCGGGACGCCTTGCGCGCCGTCGTCGCGGAGCACGGTTCGGTTCTGGTTCGCGGCCTCGATCTGCGCGACGCGGCGGAGATCAGTGCCGTGTTCAGGCGGTTGTCCACTGGGCTGATGATCGAGAGGGAGGCCTTCGCGGCTCGGGAGGTTTACGCCGATGGGGTGTACTCGTCCGCGACCTGGCCGGCGAACCAGCCGATGTGCATGCATCATGAGCTGAGCTATCGGCTCGAGGTGCCCAGCCTGATGCTGTTCGCTTGCCTCAGCGCCCCTACCAGCGGCGGGGCGACGGCGGTGTCTGATTCGCCGACCGTGCTGGAGGCGCTGCCGAAGGATTTGACCGAACGGTTCGAGCGGGACGGTTGGCTGCTGACCCGCAGCTACAACGATGAGATCGGGGCGACCGTGGCGGAGGCGTTCGGGACCGACGACCGGGCCGCGGTGGAAGCCTATTGTCACGCCAATGCGATCGAGTTCGAGTGGCAGCCTGATGGTGGATTGCGCACCCGGCAGCGTCGCAGCGCCGTAGTCCAGCACCCGATCACCGGTGAGCGCTGTTTCTTCAACCAGATCGCATTCCTGAACGAGTGGACGATCGCCGAAGAGATCCGCGAATACCTGGTGGATGTCTACGGTGCCGAGGGTCTGCCGTTCAACACCGGGTTCGGCACCGGCGAGCCGCTCACCGCGGAGATCGTGGAACAGATCAACGCGGTTTACGAGGCCAACACCGTGCGGGAGCCATGGCAGGCAGGCGATCTGATGCTGGTCGACAACATTCGTACCGCGCACAGTAGGGAGGCCTATGTGGGGCCGCGCGAAGTCCTGGTCGGTATGGCCGAACCGCTACGCCTTTCCGACCCGGGGGCGACCAGCGAGGTGACGCAGCGATGACCACGACCCTTTCCGCTGCGCCGGCGCGCGAAGGGTCCTGGCGGCCGACAGTGCCACCATTCGCGGTGATTTCAGGTGGCCAGGTCCAGGGGGCGCTGCAGGGTCGGGAAAAAGATATCGTCGAGTTGGTCGCGGCCACATATCGGTTGCATGGTGCTGGGGATTCGGTGAACCCGCCGTCGTATTTTCTGCGTTTCCCGGATCGTCCGTCGTCTCGGATCATTGCGTTGCCGGCCTCGATTGGCGGGCCGACCCAGGTGGATGGCCTGAAGTGGATTTCCAGTTTCCCTGAGAATGTGGCAGCCGGTATCCCGCGGGCGTCGGCGGTGTTGATCTTGAACGATCATGACACCGGGTATCCGTTTGCGTGTTTGGAGAGTTCGATCATCAGCGCGACGAGGACGGCGGCGTCGGCGGCATTGGCGGCGGATTGGCTGACCCGTAGCCGACCCCGTCCAACGCGTGTCGGGTTTGTGGGGACAGGTCTGATCGCCCGCTATATTCACACGTTTCTGGCCGGCACCGGCTGGTTGTTCGATGAGGTCGGTGTGCATGACCTGTCCGGTGATCACGCGGCCGGGTTCGCCGGCTACCTGGAGCAGTCCGACACGGCCGGCCGGATCGCCGTGTATGACAGTGCGGAGGCGTTGATCCGTTCCAGCGATTTGGTGGTGTTCGCCACCGTCGCTGCTGAGCCGCATGTCCAGGAGGTGTCGTGGTTTGACCATCATCCGGTGGTGTTGCATGTCTCGTTGCGTGACCTGGCACCGCAGATTCTGCTCGCCTCGACCAATGTGGTTGACGACGTCGAGCATTGTCTGAAGGCCAACACCTCACCGCACTTGGCCGAGCAGCTCACCGGTCATCGAGATTTCCTCGCCGGCACGTTGGATGAGGTGATGGCTAGCCGGGTGTCGGTGCCGGCGGATCGGCCGGTGATCTTCTCCCCGTTCGGCTTGGGTGTGCTGGATCTGGCGGTCGGCAAATATGTCTACGACCAAGTCGCCTCGGCCGGCGATCTGCATGTCATTGATGATTTCTTCCACGAGCTACGCCGCTACGGCTGAACAATGTGCGCATGCTTGGGATGATCCTGCCCGCCGGGGTGGAGAGCGAGGAATGCTTCGGCGATCCACCCGGCGGTGTGCTCTTTCCCGAGGAGGAGAGGGTCATCGCGAACGCCGTCGAGGCGCGGCGCCGCGACTACGCCACAGTGCGGAGCTTCGCCAGAGCCTGCTTGGGCCGGCTGGGTTACCCGCCGGTTCCGATCTTGCCTGGTGTGGGCGGCGCACCCATGTGGCCGGCCGGGATTCGGGGCAGCATGACCCACTGCGCCGGTTACGCCGCCGCCGCAGTCGGTACTATGCCGCGGATCTCGACGATCGGCATCGACGCCGAACCCGACGCCCCCCTTCCCGACGGCGTCCTGGGCCTGGTCGCCACACCAACCGAACAGCATCGACTTGCTGTTATGCGCCCCGAGCCTGTCGAAGGGCGCGATTCGACAAGCTCAGCGCGCATTGCGACGCAACGAAAGCCGGACAGCCCGAACTGGGACCGGTTGCTGTTCAGTGCTAAAGAGGCGGTGTACAAAGCCTGGTTCCCGTTGGTCGGTGGATGGCTCGACCCACAGGAAAGCGAGATCCTCTTCCACCCACTCGACCAGACCTTCACCGCCATGCTGTGCCGCGACGGACTGATCATCAACGGCCACCGGGTCCACCAAGTACACGGACGCTGGACCCGCAAACAAGGGATCCTCGCCACCGCCGTAGTCGTTACCTCAATGTGAAGCAGCATCGAGAGCCCCGTTGGGTAGTGAGGAAACTAGACCTGAGGAGGCGCTCGTGCTGATGTCGAGATTGGGGTTAACCGGGTCGCATATCAGACTCGCGTTGGTGGGGATCTCGGTCGCTCTCGCCGCGACGGCCTGCAGTTCCTCAGCCGTCGGCGCGGCGCCCATCGAGCCTGACGGCCCATTGGTGCAGCAAATGACCAGTGAGGTAAGCGACGCCAGGGCAATGAAGCATCTCCAGGCACTACAGAAGATCGCCGACGAACACGGCGGCAACCGGGCCTCCGGGACCCCCGGCTACGACGCGAGCGTCGATTACGTGGTCGGCGTGCTGCGCCACGCCGGCTACAAGGTCAGCACTCCGACGTATCAGGGCGACGGCCGCCGCAGTCGCGCGCCCGAGCGCAACGTCATCGCGCAGACGAGCACCGGCGACCCGGGCAACATCGTGATGATCGGCGCCCACCTCGACTCGGTCGAGGACGGCCCGGGCATCGTCGATGACGGCTCCGGCGTTGCGACCCTGCTGGAGATCGCCACTCAGCTCAGCGCCAACCCGTCGGTGCAGAACACCGTACGGTTCGCGTTCTTCGGCGGTGAGGAGAACGGCGCTGAGGGCTCGAACGGCTACGTCCGGGGCTTGTCCAATGAGGACCGCAAGAAGATCAAGCTGTACCTGAACGTGGACATGGTGGCTTCCAAGAACGGCGGTTACTTCGTTCAGGGCGGCAAAGGCCGCGACACCGACGAGTCAGGACCACCGGGTTCAGCCACCATCGCGCGGGTGCTCGCCGACCAGTTGGTCAAGACCGGCGTGACCAAGCCGGAGATCATCGAGTTCGTCGGGGACGACGAATCGGCCTTCATCGACGCGGGCATCCCGGTCGGTGGCGCCGAGAACGGCGACGCGGAACGGAAGACGACGGGGCAGGCCAAGGCATGGGGCGGGCAGGCCCGCGAGCACTACGACCCCTGTTACCACCAGGCTTGCGACCGCGTCGACAACGTCAATCGCGACGTACTCAACCACTACATGCGGGCACTTGCCGGCACGCTCGCCTACTTCGCGACATCCAAAGCCGAACTGGGCTGACTCGAAGGGCCGAGCGTTTGAGCGTCTACGACGCCGCCCAACCTGGCTGAAGCCGCAACTGGAGGAACTCCGCCAGGTCACCGGTCTCGCCGTCCTTGCCACCCTTGCCGACTACGAGCGGCGGCGGACTCGGCCGCAGCTTGACGCCAGACAGGCGCTCCCGAAAGCCACCCGGAACGATCAGGACGTAATAGGAACCGTCGTCGCCGACCGCGACGCTCTGGTTCTTGCGGAGATACCAGCCGACCTTGTCCGTCTTCACCGACTGACCGCTATACAGCGTCGCCCGCAGCGGGTGCGGAGCGACGCCCTTGGCCTTGGCGGCGTCGAGGAACCCGTCGATGAGCTTTTGAGCCCGGAGCGACTCGGCATGCTCCTGTGCGGCAGCGAGCTCGGCCCGCTTGGCAGCCTCCTCCGCGCGAGACATATACGGATCGTAACGGTCCCACCCTTGAGGCGCCTGAGAGTCAACCCAGCGGTAACGATCGATCGTGAGCTCCGGACCAAACCCGCCCGGCCGCATAGACTTCGGTTGCTCTTTTCCCGATGAAGGAAGTCCATGGCTCAAACCACCATGACCCGTGAGTCGCGACCCGACGACGAAGCCACCGAACCCACGAAGCGGCGCCGCCTGCTGCCGAAGATCTTGATCGGTGTGTCTGTCCTGCTTGTCGCGGTGATTGGTGCTGGGTTGCTGTACGCGGCAACTATCGATCGCAGTGTGACCCGGAACATCAATCGGGGCGTCGAGTTGCCGACCGACCCATCGTCGGTACGCCCACCCAAGGAAGCTCAAGAGACCGGCACCTTGAACTATGTGTTGCTTGGCTCGGACAGCCGTGATCCTGGGAATGAGGGCAACGGGCGCAGCGACACGATGATGTTGGTGCACCTCAACGCGAAGCGCACCAAGGCCTACATCGTCTCCTTCCCGCGCGACATGTATGTCAATATTCCGGGATACGGCAAGAACAAGATCAACGCGGCATTCGCCTTCGGCGGTGCACCGCTTGCGGTGCGGACCTTGGAGAATCTCACCGGGGTACGGATGGACCACGTGGTGTTGATCGATTTCGAGGGTTTCATCCGGCTCACCGAGGACCTGCACGGCGTCACCGTGACGAACAAGACCGCCTTCACCTCACATGGCTTCGACTATCCAAAAGGCAAGATCACCATCGCAGGCGAGGAGGCACTCTGGTTCGTCCGCGAGCGCCATCAGCTGCCTGGCGGCGACCTTGATCGCGCCGAGAATCAGCGCAATGTGATCAAGGCCATCGTCCAGAAGGGTCTGAGTGCGAAGGTGATCTCCGATCCGGCCACCTTCACGACCTTCATCGGCAACGTGGCGAAGCACCTTACGGTGGACAACGAATTGAGCGATGGCGAGATCAGGCGTACCGCTCTGTCGCTGCGGCTGAGTGCTAAAGACATCGAGTTGCTCCAGGCCCCGATCTCTGGTTTTGGAACTTCACGTGATGGGCAGAGCATTGACGTTGTAGATACGACCAAGCTTGCCGAGCTGTCCACTGCACTGAAGAAAGACAAGCTTTCGGAGTACCTGAAGAAGTATCCGCAAGGTTGAGGATGGAGTTCGCTAGCACACCGCGCGAGCAGAGCGAGCACCAGGCTCGTCGAGAAGCGGGCGGGAGCGAGGCGGTGTCCAGCCCCGACGGCGAGCCGGGTCGCCAGAGAATGCTTCGTAGCCTCCGACAACTCCTGAAGCACCGATACTTCCGGCGGTTGCTGGCCGTACGCGTCGCCGTCCAGTCCAGTGACGGAGTGCTTCAGGTCGCGCTCGCCGCCTATGTGCTCTTCTCGCCCGAACGGCAGCCGGATGCGACCTCGATCGCCATCGTGCTCGCTATTACGCTGCTGCCGTTCTCGATCCTGGGACCCTTCGCCGCAATTGTGATCGACCGGGTATCTCGTCGACAGGTGCTCGTCGTTGCCAATCTCGCGCGAGCCGCAGTTGCCCTCGGTCTTGCTGTGTTGATCGCGACTGGGCTGCAGACCGTCGGCGTCGAGGTGCTCATCTACGGCGGCCTGCTGTTGGCCATGAGTCTCAACCGATTTCTGCTTGCGGCGCTGTCTGCCTCACTTCCGCACACCATTGATCCGCACGAGTACATGGTCGCCAACTCCGTCGTGCCGACGGTGGGTCCCGCCGGCTTGCTGATCGGCGTCGCACTCGCCACCCCACTACGGCTGATCTTGGGCCACGTGATGCCCGACTACCAGGCGAACGCGATCTTGTTTCTCATCGCCACGGTGGGCTTTGTCCTCAGCGCCGTGCTGGCTCTGTCGATTCCTCGTCGCCAGCTCGGACCGGACACTGTCACAACCACGAAGGCGCGCGATGTCATCACCGGTCTCGTCGAGGCCGTGGCGCATCTGCGTGCGCAGCGCCCCGCCGGTATCGGGCTGCTCACGATCGCCGCACATCGGCTCATCCACGGCATCGTCACAGTCGCGACGATCTTGGTGTACCGAAACTACTTTCACCGTCCCGACGAGATCGACGCCGCCATCGCCGATCTGGGCCTGCTCGTCGTCATCACGGGGGCCGGCTTCGTATTCGCCTCGGTTGTGGCACCACCGCTGAGCGCGCGACGAGGGCTGCGCAGCACGATGATCATGTGCCTGCTGGGCTCGGCGGTTTTCCAGCTCATGCCAGGTGCGATCTACGCTCGGGTCACGATCATGGTGGCGGCGTTCTTGCTTGGACTGACCGCGCAGGGCATCAAGATCTGCGTGGATACCCTGGTCCAAGCTCATGTCGCCGACGAGTTCAAGGGCCGGGTTTTCGTGATCTACGACATCATCTTCAATGTCGCACTCGTGGCCGCGGCAGTCATCGCAGCAGTGATCATGCCTGCCAGCGGCAAGTCAGTCCCAATCTTGATCATTATGGCGATCTGCTACGTGCTGATCACTCTCTGGTTTGCACTGGTCACCCGCGGCCTGAGCATGAACGAGGGCACTGAATCCCTTCGGGCCGGTTCCTGACGGCAAGGCTCAAGATTCTGAATCGCCCCCGAGCGGAAGCCGCCTGTCCGATTTCACGCTCAGCTGGCTTTGTGATCCTTCCGCTCGATTTTGAAATTCATCGCGGGTGGCCGGGTCCGCTTCTAGAAAACAGTGAGGCTCGAAGCCCATCGGCTTCGAGCCCTGTCCTGATTCGCCTTGCGCCTTAGCTGCGGCGCTTGGTGATGCGGTGAACCCGCTGCCGCCGTGAGGCCGGCCGCCGGTACACCTGAGGTGCATCTGGCAGAGCGGACTGGGCCAGCGTCCTGGTCGCGCCCACTACTGCCCACGGAACCATGAGCATGTTGGCACTCCTTCTTCGTGCTATGCGCGTCACCCGACTGCGCATTGAATAGAGCGCTGAGAGCGGTGCCCAGAGTCCGCCGTGAGGCGTGATTCGCGTCACGATGCTCCCGCTACCGCTACCCCTACGCTGCCCTAGCCGAGCACTCTGCGCAGGTAGGCGTTGTCGAAGGTCCGGCCCGGATCAAGCCGATCTCGGATCTGGCGAAAGTCGTCAAAGCGTGGATACAGCTGGCGCAGCTGATCAGCCTCTAGGTTGTGCAGCTTGCCCCAGTGCGGGCGGCCCTGATGCTCCGCGACGATCGATTCGAAGGCAGCGAAGTAGCGCCGGTGGTCGATCTTGTAATAGTGATGGACGGCGACATAGGCGCTGTCGCGCCGGTACGCGGTGGAAAGCCAGATGTCGCCCGCGGCCGCGACGCGCACCTCGACTGGGAAGCTGATCCGCTCGTCGTGATCATCGATCCAGGCGCGCAGAGCGTGCAGCACCGGTGCCAGCTGGGTGCGCGGCACCGCGTACTCGCATTCGTTGAACCGGACGCGGCGCGGTGAGGTGAATACCGCGTACGAAACATCGGTGTACTCGCGCGGCGAGAGGGCCCAGGCCGAGAACCGATTGATCCGCGGTATGAGTGACGGCCTAGCCCAGCCCAGCCGATTGACTCCCTCGAATAGTCCATTGGACAGCAGTTCGTCGTCGAGAAGATATCGCCAGCGCGGCAATCCAGCACCGTCATGATCATGGGCTACTGAGTTGTTGAGCTTGGTCAGCGCCCGGTCGGTATGCGGAAACCAATGGATGTCGACATGATCATTCTCGGCCACCAAGGCACCGAAGCCGTCGAGTATGTCAGCCAATCGGGCAGGGCCTTCCATTGCGCGCAGTCTGAAGGAGGTCACACATTGCAGGGTGATCTCGCTGATGACACCGAGTGCGCCGAGGCCAATCCGTGCCGCCGCGAAGATGTCGGGATGGTCGACGCGTGAACAATGCAGCTGCGAACCATCAGCGGTGATCATCGTCAGCGCGCGGACCTGGGTCGCGAGGCCACCGAAGTCTGCTCCTGACCCGTGGGTTCCAGTGGAGATCGCCCCTGCGACGCTCTGTCGGTCGATGTCGCCCAGATTCTCCAGCGCCAGCCCTGCAGCAGCAAGCGAGATATTGAGTTCTGCAATCGTGGTGCCAGCGAGGACAGTAACCAGCCCAGTGTCGTAGTCGACGTCGGTCAGCCCGCTCAGCCGGTCAAGGCAGAGCAGCAGGCCGTCGGTGGCAGCAATGTCGTTGAATGAATGGCCGGCGCCGACGACCTTGACGCATCGACCGGCATGCGATTCCGCGGCGATTAATCGAGCAAGATCATCGACGGCCTCCGGATGCACGACGTCTTGCGGTACGCAGCTGATGTTGCCTGACCAGTTCGTCCATCGCGCGAGGGTCGGCCGGCTCACCCGAAGTTCCGCCCCTCACCCCGGTAGGTGGGCACCTCGTCGATGATCTTGTCGCCCATCACGAGATGCAAACGGTCAAATCGTTCGCAGAGTTCGCCAGCCTTGGCGTGCCGAAACCAGACGCGATCGCCAACTTGTAGCGATGCTGCGGCCCGGCCGCTGAGTGGCGTTTGCACCTCGCCGGCCGCTTCGGCTCGGAGGAGGAGCAGGCCGCCCGGAATCCAGGGGAGCGGTTGGCGTGACCAGCTCGGTGGCCCGGAAGCGATGTAGCCGCCGGAGAAGACCACGGCGTGCCGCTGTCGGGAATTCCTGAGCGTGCGAGCCAGATGGCCTCGGCAAGCGAGTACGCCAAGACGCCCCGGAACTCGCTTCGCTCGAGCACCCGATTGGTGACCGCGCGGCATCGTATCGACTTCGTCGCCAGTCGAATAGGGAGTCCATGGGCTCTGGTGATCATTGATTTTGCATTGTCGTCGAGAGCATCAAGATCAACTACAGCGAACGGCGGCATCAGGTTGGCCGTGGCGGCCTGCAGCCGCTCCGCCACCATGCCCATCCACTCACCCTAGCCAGCCGACAACACTTGCTCCGGATGGGCAACATCTCTTGCGTTTCGACCAACAGGTTGGACAACACCCGCTCGGCAGAGTCCTGCCATGACCAACGCATCCCGTCGGCAGCGCGGATTCGGCATCGTCGGCGCGCTTGATCAGGAATGGCGCGAGCTGGTCGGCATGCATTCCGAGGCGGTCATGGGTTGGGCCGTCAGGCACGCGGTCCTTGCGCCGTACAAATCACTCGACGACGTGTTGTCCGCGGCCAGGCAGCCCTCCGATGCTGTCCTCACCGCGCTCCTTGCCGAGGTCTCAGCGGGGGACACGCTCGCCGGCCGCGTTGTGCTGCAGGCACTGGTCGGCCGGATCGCACGGATGGCGCAACGCGACCCGCGGGCCGGCATCGATGACTACCTGGTGGCGCTCTGGCAGGTGATCAACAATTATCCGCTCGCTCGCCGTCCCGTCCGGATCGCGGCAAACCTCTCGATGGACGCCCTGCAGGCTGTGGTGCGCGAGCGCAGCTGGGCGGGAAGAAGCGAGCTCAGGTTATGCACTTCCACCGAATCGCTGGAGGAACTTCTGGAGCCGGCCGGCCTGGATGGACGACCGATCGATTCAGCTCCGCTCGTCGAGCTGGAGGCACGTCGGGTTCTCGAGGCGAGCAGTCTGCTGTGCTTGATAGCCAAGCCGGATGCTGAGCTGCTCAGGAGCATCTACGCCGATGGTCTGACCGGTGCCGAAGCGGCTCGGCGATTTCATATCAGTGCCGGCAACGTCAGAGTGCGCTGCAGTAGGGCGGTGCGTCGGTTGGCTGCCCATGCGGTCGAGCTGGCGGACGCGGCGTGACGCAGTGCGCCGCCCAGCCGCAGAAGTTCCGACGGAACTGCTGAGCTCGGCCAATCGCCTCGTCAATTGGGCGCGTCTCATCCGGTAATCCGGCCTGGGTAGCGGCGGGAATCTTCCGACAGCGCTAGGCGCTGCCTGGACATGCGAGGCGTGCCGGGTGCCCGTCGAAGAGTCGCCAGGGGCTAAAGCCCCTTGACCCTGCTGTGAGGTCGCTTAGAATCGGGCGGCGAACAACGCAGACCGCATCGACAATTCGACGGGATCATCCTCCCTGCCGGAGTCGACGCCTTTTCAGGGGAACCCTGTCATGCCAGAGGCTTCACCACCCCGCTCGCAACAGAGCTATCGCCACGAGGCGTTTCTGTGGAGCGATGCGACGGAGTACACCTCATTCTTGACAACCTTTATCGAGGAGGGCATTGCTGCCGGAGAGCCAGTGATGGTCGCGGTGCTACGCCCGCACGCCACGTGGCTGCGTGACGCCCTCGGCAGCTCGGCCGGCAAGGTCAGGTTCGTGGACATGGCTCGGCTCGGGCGCAATCCGGCACGGATCATCCCTGGTTGGCAGCAGTTCTTGACCGAGCACGCCGCTGAGGGCCGCCCGCTGCGCGGCATCGGGGAACCGATTTGGAGCGGCCGTCGTCCTGAGGAGCTCGTGGAATGCCAGCTGCATGAAGCGCTGCTGAACGTCGCTGTCGACCCCGAAACACCGTTTTGGTTGATCTGCCCGTACCCGGTGCACGGCCTGGATGACACTGTCATCGCCGAGGCGTACCGCAGCCATCCGGCCGTTATTCTTCAAAACGCGTATCAGGGCAATATGCACTACGCGGGCCGATCGCACGTCGACTGGCTCTTCGGGTCCCCGTTGCCCGTGCTTCCGACTGAATCCCAGCAGTTCACGCTGACCTCCTCCAACATCCGCGGCGTCGTCGATGTGGTCACGTTGGCGGCCTCCGCCGCCGGTTTCTGGTCGGACAAGGTGACGAACCTGGCAGCCGCCGTACGGCGGCTGGCCGCGGGCAGCCTGCGGCGAGGGGCGGCTCAGGTGATCGTCAAGCTATGGGATCTGCCGCAGAAACTGATCTTCGAGGTCTCTGACGACACCGCCATCGCGGACGTGATGATTGGGCGACGAGCACCCATGGGCGACGACCTCTACGGCCTGTGGTTCGCGAATCAGCTCTGTGATCTTGTTCAGGTCCGATCCACGTCCTCGTGGACCACCGTCCGGCTGTACGCCTGGAAGTAACTCCAGACCGCCCGGGCGGCGGAAAGTGACTATCAAAGTGTCGGCGTTCCCTCGACCCTTACGATCTCTGCCGTGACGGACGCTCCACATCGCCTGCTGCTGAGCCACTTCACCAACTGGAGTAAGGCCAAAGGGCCGCGACGTCGATGTGCAACTGCTCGAGAGCCTGCTCGATCTCGGAATCTTCTCGCAGACGGAGAATGAAGTCACGCTGAACGCCTGGGGCGATGTCTTCGTCTCGGCCTGGCTCAATGTTGAACTAGGTTCATCCGAAGACGACTCTTAACCGCCAGCGGACCGTTTGGGCACGGACCGAGCAGCTCACGAACCGGTCTGGGCCTTCGGCTGGCCAAGACTGCGTAACTCATCCCACAGACCATCGAGTTCGGCTGAGGATGCCGATTCTCGTACGGCCACCAGCTGCTCCCAGACCGGCGACACAAGCAGCACGTCCGGCTCTGTGGCAATGGAGCGGTCCAGATACTCCTGCGGCGGAGTTTGTGGGTCGGGTTGCAACAGATAGTGCTCTTCGGCTGCGTAGCTGTCTTTGAGAATCATGGAGGCTTGGTCGACACCGACGACCACGGCCGTACCCGTCGGTGCCGTGTTGATCAACAAAACCACCAGATCGGGACGTCCCCGACGCAAGATCTCGATCACCTTGTATACGTCGCCGGTCCAGGGCTCGGTCTTGCGGTCGCGAGCTGCCTCGAGGCCGTTGCGTGGCAGCACGTCGTCGATCACGATCACACCGGTGTCGGCCATAAACGGTTCAATGTTGATGAAGTCGCGCAGCGCGAACTCCGAGAGGTGCATGCCATCGATAAACGCAAGATCAATAGGAACGCCGCCGAGGTGGCCGAGCGGATTGTCCCTGGCGAAGAAATCGTCGCTGGTCGACTTGATCAACTGCACGTCGCAGTGAATCGGCTTGTCGATCTTGAACAACGGGTCAACCCCGATGGAACGAGCCCGCGAGAGCGCCATGCTATTGCCTGTTCTGATCCCGATCTCTAGATAGGTTCGGGGCCGCGTCTTCTGGTGCAGCATGTCCAGCAGCTCATGCCGGGTCATGATCGGCTCAGGGTGCTCGGTGAACGGATCCGGCGGCTGCCAGCGCGAAGGCCGAGCAGGTGATCGTGGTTTGCGATTCGCAGGTTTGGGCGATGGCGTCGCGGCCGGCTTCTTCGCCGGCTCCATAGCGATCCGCGTGGCAAGTGCGTTGCGAGTTCGGCGCTCCAACCGGCGAAGGTTGTTCGTGCGCTCGCGGCCGATGGCCGACTCGAGCATTGAGCCCACCGTGCTGCGAATGGCCATGGTGCTCCTCCAAGGGCGGTCGTGCTGACGATATCGCCAGGCCGTCCGTAAGGTTAGATGGACCGAGGGAGGAGGCCTGATGCTGTTAGTGCCCAGGCAGTTGCGGCGGGTAGGAATGACCGGAGCTGTGCCCTACTACGGCGGCAGATTCTCACCGGCGCAGGCGTACGCAGCATCTCATCCGACTGCGCCACCGCCGACATTTGCGGATCCGATGACGAGCGGAGCCCCCGTACGCGGGGCCGTGCCGACGCCTAGCCAACCGGCCGGAGCCGGTTCGCCAGCGCAAACCTCACGTGACCCCCAGCTGGCGTTGCAGCAGCTCCTGGACGCGGGAGTGATCACCTCCGAGGAGTTCCAGCAGCTGAGCTCCAGGGTGACTCGGTGACCGGCCCGGTTCAGGTGCTAGTGGTCGGCTTCGATAATCCGACGTTCTCCGGCGAGGTGCTCACCGAATTCACCCGGCTACGACAGGCCGGGATTGTCCGACTCATCGACTTGCTGATCGTTTCGCGTACCGAGGACGGCACGCTTGAAACGCTGGAGGCCCCCGAGGCGACTGCGGCGGATCTTGGCGGGCTGGCTATCGGAGTGCTCAGCCAGCCTGAGGATGCGTCGATCGCGCAGACCGACCCTGCTGACGTTGACGCGGCTGCTATGTGGTCTCTTGCTGATGCCATACCGGTCGGCGGGACCGCTGCTGTCGCGCTCCTCGAGCACCTCTGGGCCGATCCCTTGAGCGCGGCTATCCAGCGGGCCGGAGGGACCCTGCTGGAGGAAACCTGGCTGGCTCGGCCGGAAGTCGAGTTGCTCGAGACCTTGATCGCACGCCAAGATCGTTAGCCACACACAGCTCGGGGTCGGCTCAGCCACCCATAACCGAGGAGGATCGGATGACAGCCCCTAACACGCCCCAACCGGCTTCCCGCCAGCCGGAACCGGTTTCGGGCAAGCGGGTCACCATTGATGCGCCGAGGCTCTGGGGCGGAGGCGTCGCCACCGCGGTTGTCGCCGCTCTGGCCGCGGGCGTCGGTGTCTTGGTCTGTCGGGACTTGTTGCAGGTCAAGCTCGTCGAGCCGCCGCTGCTGACCGTGACGAAGTCCTTTGCCGCGAACTATGCCATTACGGCCTTCGTGCTCGCGTTGGCAGCAACCGGACTTGCCCACCTGTTGTCAGTCGCCACGCCGCGGCCCCGGGTGTTCTTCGGTTGGATCGTCGCCCTCGTGACGGTCGCGACGATGGTGGTGCCGTTCGCATTGGAAGGGTCGCTCGAGGGCAAGATCTGCGCCGCGGTGATCAATATGGTGATCGGTCTGTGCATCGCCAGTCTGCTGTCCGCCGTGCTGTCTCGCACCGTTGTCGATGCCGAACGATCGTGGCAGCGGCCTTAGGTTCGAGGGTCGCAACCACTGGACCGGCGCTGCGCCGGGCTGGTAGGCGGTCGCCGAGTATGCACTGCGCGCCGTCATGCTGCGGCGGCCGTTCGTCGCCGTCGGCGCGGTTTGAGTTGCCGTTGCGCATTCAATCGTTGAATGCGGCTATGGATGTGGGGTTGTTGCTGGGGGTCGATCCATCGTGGCGGGATCCATTCCGGCAGCCCGTCGGCATTCATCTGGCACATCCAGCCTTTCTGCAAGAAATGCGTGTGGTGGTATCTGCAGAGCAGAGGCTGTCGCATGAATCGCGTGTCGGCCGGTTCCGGCGGTGTTCTCGCGGGAGAATTTCTTGTGGCTGTGAACGTGCGCTCGGGTGGCCTGGATCAGTTGTTCTTGATGCCGCTGTCGGTGAAGGACTGGTTGCCTGAAGATCATCTGGCGTTCTTCGTTGTTGATGTGGTCTCGGAGTTGGATTTGGCTGCGTTCTATGCGGCTTATCGCGCTGACGGCCGGGGCGGTTCGGTGTATGACCCGGCGATGATGCTGGGGGTGCTGCTCTACGCCTACTGCACGGGCGAGCGATCCTCGCGGCGGATCGAGCGGCGTCTGGTGGAGGACGTGGCGTATCGGGTGTTGGCGGTGAACCAGAGTCCGGATCATGCCACGCTGGCCCGATTCCGGCGTCGTCATCAAGACGCGATCGCTGGGCTGTTCGGTCAGGTGCTGGGGTTGTGCGTGAGGGCAGGTCTGGTGGACGCCGGGGTGGTCGCGATCGATGGGACGAAGATCGCTGCTGATGCGTCGTTCTTCGCCAACCGCAGCCGAAAAGCGCTGGCGGCTGAGATCTTGGATGAGGCTGAGGCCACTGATGCGGCCGAGGATGCGCAACTCGGGGACCGCTCTGGTGGGGAGTTGCCCGAGGAGTGGGCTGGTGGCCGGGATCGTCGGGATCGGATCCGTGCTGCTTTGGCTGAGCTGGATCGGCAGAAGACGCGGGACTATGAGTCCCGGATGGCTGAGCGGGCCAAGAAGGAGTCGGAGCTGGGCCGCAGGCTGACCGGCCCCAAGCCGTCCGCGGACACGGCGCGGCGTGCCAAGCCGCGCCGGGCGAACACGACTGATCCGCACTCGCGGATCATCGCCACTGGCTCGCGAGGTGTGTTGCAGGGCTACAACGCTCAGGCGGCCGCGACAGTTGACCAGGTCGTGCTCGCAGCCGAGGTCACCGTGACGACCAACGATCAGCCCCATTTCGTCCCGATGGCCACTGCGGTGGCCGAGAACCTTACCGAGGCAGGCCATCACGACGGGGTCGGTGCGTTCGTGGCCGATGCCGGGTACTGGACTGCTGCCAACGGCACCATCGATGTCGGGGCGGAGGTGTTGATCGCGACGAGGAAGACGGCGTGGCGCAAGGCCGACAAGCCCGACGATGACAAGCTCACGGTCTTGGCCAGGGTTAACCGCGGCGAGCTCTCACAGCGTCAGGCGGGGGAGATTCTCGGGGTTTCCTACACCTGGGTGCGGGACATGACCAAACGCTACTTCGGGCGCGACGGGCAACGCACCGCCCGCACCGCCGATCCCGATCCTGAGGAGTGGATTCCGGTGATCGAGCGACTAGCCCGCGGCGAGATCTCCAAACGTGCCGCCAGAGACGAACTCACTGTCTCCGATACGCGCATCAACGTCATGCTCGCTCACATCCGTGGCGAAGCCGCCGATCCGACGATCGTGCGCCGGGCGATGGATGACAAGCTGGCCCGACCCACCAACACCGACCTCTATCGCAAAAGGCAGCACAGCATCGAGCCGGTCTTCGGCAACATCAAAGCCAACCTTGGCTATCGCAGATTCGCCCGCCGCGGACTCCCTGCCGTGAACAGCGAGTGGCGCCTGATCTGCGCATCACACAACATGCTGAAGCTCCGGCAGGCTCGCCCAGCCTGAGATGCCGGCCGGGGCGACCCGTTGCTCCACCCAAAGCGCAGACCGCTCCCACCTCATGCCGCAGATTCGTGCGACAGCCTCAGCAAGGTCAGATTCTCTAGATCAGTAAGGCCGCCGAGGATCCAGTCGAGGATGTGGTGCCGGTCGCACCATTGGGGTGGATGGGTGCAGCCGGGGAACGAACATCCGGCGTCTCGGGCGATCAACGCCATGGTTTGGCCTTTGGAGGCTAACCGTTGGGTTCTGCCTAAGGCGAGTGGCACACCGTCGGTGTTGATGATGGTGGGCCAAATCTCGGCTTCATCCGCGATCCTGAGCAGCTGATCGGAGGTGAGTTGGCTGCCGTCGGCGGTCTCGGCCAGGCCAGCCTTCGCGAGCAGGTCGTCGACGCCGATGGTGACGATCACCGACGCGGGAGTGCCGCCCACCGAGGGCTGATCAACCGACGTGAGCAGCTTGCCGCACACCTCATCCAAGGCGTCGTGCATGCGTTGCCCGTAGGGTCGCTCATCAACCATCTTGCGGGTGGCGCCGTCCAACTCCAGCTCGCTGGTGCGGGGTCGGCTGAGCGGATCCACGATCGCGTTGAGTTGGGTGCCGACGGTGCCGGTGAGGGTGCCGGTGAGTCGCCACATGCCGTCCCGGCGCTGCTTCAGCTCGAGGTGCCGCCGGTCCTGCTGCAGTTGATCGTCGACAGGTTCGGGGCCGTCCGGGTCGGCGGCATCGACCACCCGGCGTGCGAAGCGTTGCAAGTCTGTCGGCCCGAGTAGCGGCGCATGCTCTGTCAACAGTTGTTCGGCTGTCTGTACGGCCCGGGGGTCGAGGCCGGGGCGGGTGAGTTGGTGCATGGCCCGCTCGACGATCGCCACCTTGACTGCCGACACTTGCCCGTCGCGTTGCAAGGCGGCCAGTTGGGGTAGCTGCGGTTCTAGCTTCTCTCCGAGCATGGAGCTGCGGGGCCCGACCGCCGCTGCGGCCCGCACCCGGGACGCGGCTTCGCCGGGGGAGAGTTGCAGTATCCGTACCAGGAACTGGGTCATGTTGGAGAAGCAGTGGCTGCCGGGCAGATCACTGGCTTCCGCGTCGGCAATCAAACCATGATCAACGATGGGCAGTTTGTTGCGGAGGGTTTCGAAGCGCTGCAACACTGCGAGCTTTGCGGTGGCATCAAGCTGATCAAGCCCACCGGATTCTAAAGTGGCGATCAGATAGGTGAGCGCGTGGTCAAAGGTGTCGAGGGCCGCATCCAGCGGCGCCGGGTCAGCGCTGACAGCTCCGCCGCAGTCCCCGAGTTGCATGCTCCCATTGTATTCGAAGACGTGTTCGATGACAAGTGATTTTGGCAATAAAACAAGGGAAAACGTAGATCTGAAACCTACGCCAATCACGCAGAACCAACCACTGCTCAAAACCCCACATCAATGCCCGGAGGGCTCGCCCTTGACACTGGCGAGGACGACGCCACACTCAAAAGCCGGAGCAGGGCCATACATTTCAGGCCGGAGCTGACTCACGAGCATGCAGAGGCTGTCGTCGATGCGGTGCTTGCCGGCATCGGAGGAGTCCGCGCGTACGCCTCCCAGCCCCGGCGCTGATCGGACGCGACCCTTGCCCGATCCGGTCAGTCACCTGCTTGCAACAGATTCAGTACGGCCCTTTCGATCTTGCCGTGCGTGGTGCCATCGGAAAGATCATCATCGGTGGCGGCCAGCGCCGGTGAGATGGTGAGGCCGTCGTTGAAAAGATCGATCACCCGGGGATCGACGTAGGAGGTCCTCGCCACCGCCGGTGTGTTGCCGAGATAGCCGGCCACCTCTTTCATCGCCGCTGACACGGCGCGCTTCCGACCGGTGATCGTTTTGGCTCTTTCATTAGCCTCGGCCAAGACGACGGCGGCGATCACGGTGCCGTGCCAGGTACGGAAGTCCTTGGCCGACATCTCATCGCCGACCTGAGCCTTGATGTAGCTGTTGATCTCCGCTGAGCTGACGTCACGCCACTCACCATCGGCCTGATATGCAAGCAATTCCGGTCCACCCTCCTGCCGCGCGAGCAGGTAGCGTACGGCTTCCAGCACAAGATCATCAGCTAGTGCTACGTAGCGTTCCTGTCCGGACTTGGCCACGTAGTCGAAGATCACTGAGCCGGCCTCGATCGAGACGTGCTCGGTGTGAATGGTGGCCAGACCGTAGCTGTTGTTGCTCTCCGCGTACGCCTCACCGCCGATCCGGAAGAAACCAAGATCAAGAAGTCGAAACGCGGTGCCCAGCGCACGCTCGTACGGCATGCCCGGAAGTTGCAGATCACGTGCTACCGCTCGTCGTGCGGCCGGCAGCCGCGCTGCCACCTCCAGCACCCGGTCGTGCTTGAGCCGATCACGTTGCAGCCGCCACTGCTGGTGATAGAGGTACTGCCGTCGGCCGGCGTCGTCGGTGCCGACTGCCTGGAGGTGTCCGTTGGGCGCCGGGCAGATCCAGACCTGTTCCCAAGCCGGCGGGATGACGAGCAGCTTGCAACGCTGGATCTTCTCTGCGGCAAGGCGGTTCCCGGACTCGTCGAGATAGATGAATCCCTTCCCGGCGCGCCGCCGCGTCCATCCCACGTCCTGCGGGGAGACCCTTCTCAACCTCGGCACATCTTCACTACTACCCGTTTGGCCGGATCGGTCACCAGGAGGAACCGTCCGTACGGCTGTGATGCGATACGTGCCCTTCCGGCTGACGACGACGGGTCGTCTTGCCGGCTGTGATGCGAAACGTACTCGTCAGCAGCCGGCGGCCGTCTAAGGCACCTTAGGTACCTCAGACCAACCGGCGTCAAAAAGATCCGCAATATGCACCATGTGCGCCTCCCCGCCTTAGAACCAAGATGGAGATCAGGAACAACAAGGAGGCTGAAATGAGCTTGATCAACGACTACACCCACCTGGCTCTCACCGACCAGCGGGAGCGCGAATTCGCTCAGCTGGCCGAGCACAACAGGCAAGCCCGGCTGGCCATGAGCGGTCGAGTGAGCTGGTGGCGCAGGCTTCAGGCGCGCCGGCAGGAGCGCATCAGCATTGCGACGCAGCATTCGTCTCAGCAGTCGTCACAACGTGGAATGGCGACGCCCCAGCACCGGGTCGCGCACTAAGCGCGACCCGGTCAGGACGTCAGAGCCAGGTGGCACGATAGTGCTTATGGTTCGAGCGGCCCGGTCGGCCACGCTCCGCCCGCACCGACCACATCGTCGGGCGGGCGGAGCAGCGTGCCCGGTTGGGTCGCGCACTGGACGACGTCATTGACGACGGCAGCCGCTTCGTGATCATCGGAGGCGACGCCGGAGCAGGGAAGACAACCGTCGTCGAGGCGTTCGTCGCCGATCTCTTTGGTCCGCTGGCTGATCGTAAGGCCCAGCTGATCCGCGGGCAGTGCGTACCAATGGGCGACGAGGGTCTCCCGTATGCACCTATTGTCGGGGCCTTGCGGGATCTGGTGACCCAACACGGTCGGGAGCAGATCCTGGAGTGGGCTGGCGCAGGCCGCCAGGCGCTTGGGGTGCTGCTGCCCGACCTGGCCACAGCGCCGCATGAGGCTAATGACACTGTCCGGCTGCAGCTGTTCGAGGCAGTCACCATGCTTCTGGAGCGAGCGAGCGAGAACGGGCCACTCGTGGTGATCGTGGAGGACATTCACTGGGCCGACGAGTCCACCCGCCACCTGCTTCGGTTCCTTGCCCGGGCATTGACCGACGCCTCGGTGATGATCATCGCGACGTATCGCAGCGACGAACTGACCCGCCGGCATCCGTTGCGTCCGTTCCTCGCCGAGGTCGGCCGCTTCTCAGGGACCGTACGCATTGATGTGCCGGCTCTTGATCGTGCCGAGGTCGCCGAGCTGCTCGCCCAGCTGATGGACCGTCCGCCCAGCAACGTCATCGTTGATTTGATCTACCGGCGCAGCGAGGGCATCCCCTACTTCGTCGAGGAGCTCACCAGGTCCGCCGCACAGGGCTGTGTCGATATGCCCGACACACTCCGCGACGCGCTGAATGTCCGGATTCTCAGCCTCTCTGACCGGACGCAGCAGACCTTGCAATTGGCCGCGGTGGCAGGGAACCGTGTTGACCATGGGCTGCTCGAGGCTGCGGCGGGCACGTCTGATGGCGAGCTGGAGAGCCAGCTCAGGGAGGCAATTGACGCCGCAGTGCTGACAGCGGATGAGACCGGATACACCTTCCGGCACGCGTTGCTGCGCGAGGTCATCCACGACGATCTACTGCCAGGGCAGCATGCCCGGTTGCACGCGCATTTCGCGATGATCTTGGAGAAACAGCCGGAGTTGATCAGCGGTGCGTCTGTGCAGATGGAGATCGCCCACCACTGGAACGCGGCGCACCAGGTGAACAAGGCATTCCGCTGGGCATTGACCGCCGCCGGCTCGGGCGGCGCGGCCTTCCATGAGGCGCTCAAGCTGTATGAGCGTGCCCTCGAGCTATGGGATCAGGTGGATGATCCGGAGTCGCTGGCCGGGTCCCATGCGAGCGTGCTGATGCGTGCTGCGTACGCCGCGGAGGATGCCGGTGAGATCGAGCGGGCCCTGGCCTTGATGAACGCCGCTCTCGATGAGCTGGACCCGCAAAAGGACGCGCGGGAGCGCATCGAGGCCTTGCTCGTGAAAGCCCGCACGGCTGCGAATTTGGTGAGCGGTGGCGGTGTCGAACCCATGCGGGAGGCTCTGCAACTACTGCCCGAAGACGCCGATGGGACCCTTCGAGCCCGGGTCCTGGAAATGCTTGCTCGGCGGACCATGCTGTCGGGGAATCCGCAGCAAGGCATCGAATTCGCCCAACAGGCCATCGATGCCGCGGCCGAGGCTGACTCCGACTCGATCACCGCGAACGCCTGGATCACCTTGGGTACGAGTCTCGCGGCGGCCGGGCAAGAGGAGGAAGGGCTGGCCGCCTTTGAGCGGGTCAGTCACCTCGCCCGCAGCAGCGCGCGGACGTTACTGCGCTTCTATATCAACTATTCAGACGCCCTCAACCACGTTGGGCGGTACGAGGATGCCGCAAGCCAGGCGCTGAGCGGTGTCGAAATGGCCAGCGAGCTTGGTCTGCAACGGTCACTGGGCGCGATGCTCGCCGGAAACGCGGCCGAGCCGCTCCTTGCTCTGGGGCAGTGGGCACGAGCCTCGGTGATGATCGAGCGGGCGCTCGAGCTGGATCCGCCGGCCCACCATCACGCTCATCTCAGGCTGCTGCAAGCTTGGTTGTTCGTATGGCGGGGCCAGCTGGACGAGGCCGACGCCGTCCTTACGGAGTTCCGGCCGTCGATCGGTCACGAGCAGCTCTCGCCGCAATACCACAGCCAGGCCATCCGTACCGACGCCGAGCACGCGCTCGCCGTAGGTGATCATCGCCGAGCCTGGTCTGATGTGCAGGTATTTCTTGATCATTGGGAGATCTATGAGCGGACGCAGTGTTATCCGGTGCTGGCCATCGGTGCAGCCGTGGCACGGACGCTCGATCAGCGTGACGGCGGCACAGAGCGTCTGTCGTTGATCAAGGACTTCTTTGACCATCAGACTTTGTCGGTGCACATTCGAGCGTTCTGGGAGCCGGTGATCAAGGCTGAGTTGGAGGACACGGCTGCTGCCTGGCGGTTGGCGTTGGATGAACTGGGGACGCTGCAGGCACCGGCGCATTTGCGGCCGCTGGCCGGCCTGCGGCTTTCCCAACACCTCGTGGCAGGTCGAGAGCGGACCGAGGCGAAGCACGTACTGGCTACCGCGTCGGCTGAGGCGATCGCCATCGGCTCGACTCTTCTGGCCGACCGGATTGCCTCGCTCTCCCAGCGGGCCGGTTTTGTGGTCGCCCCGCCTGCCGAGGAGAGTCCGGTTGCCGGGCTGACGCCACGCGAGATCGAGGTGCTACAACTCGTGGCGGAGGGCCGTTCGAATGGGGAGATCGGATCGGCATTGTTCATCAGCACCAAGACGGCCAGCGTGCATGTCTCCAATATCTTGGCGAAACTCGGCGTAAGTGGCCGGGGCGAGGCTGCCGCCGTTGCTCATCGGATTGGCTTGACTGCCTCCTAGCCGCGGGCTGTGAGCGGTATGCGATCTCATTCGCGGTGCACCCGCCCAGTGAAGCTGATCGCTTCGTGCACATCATCGTTCGGGTCGACGATGATGGTCACCTTTTTCAGCTCCTTCCACGGAACGGCGAAGCCAACTGTGGCGATCCCCTCATCTTTGGGCTTGATCTTTCCGCTGAAGCCGCTCTGCAGCTCGTCGGTCTTGTCGATGATGATCTGGGCATCCTGACCATCGCCGTACCTGGCACCGATCAGGACGTTCCCGGCGTCGTAAGACTTCTTGGTCTTGTTCTCGATGCGGACCGATGCGATCACGATCTGGCCGTTGGTGGCCTCGGCACCCCGATCGGTCTTGCTCGCTCTGTTTGCGACCGTGCCCGCGATCTCGATCATCAGCCCATCATCGAATTCGGCGACATCGTCGAGCGTGAACTGCTGCTCCTCCGACACCTCACCCGGCGTTGCGGCTGTGGCGTCGGGGGCTTGGGAGGCGCTGGCGTTCGCGCCGGACTCTACCGCCGCGGTTTCGGACCCGTTGCCTCCCGAACTGACCCCCGGCTGCGGCTGGTTCGCGGACTGTACGCCGCATCCGGCCAGTACCAGCAAGAGGCCGGCGAGCGCCCCCGGGAGTCGCCTCATAGACCGACACCGTACCGGCCCAATCTGAGCGTCGGCAGCAAGCGGAGCGAGCCAACAAACAGAGAGAGTTCGGCGAGCGACGCACCACCGCTATGGTTGACCGCGTGAAATGGAAGGTGGTACTCGCCGTCGGGGCCGTGGCAGGCGGCACGTTGTGGTACGTACGTCGTAAGTCTCGCCGCGCCGCTTCTGACGCGGAGCTGTGGGCCGAGGCCACTGACCCGATCACTCGTTTCGGTGACGCCTGACTCGCCGACTCACTGATCCCTCTGAGCGGGCTCAGTAAACATCTCTGTGACTTCATCCGGTACGTCGCCGTCAATGAGCAGCGTCACCATGTCTCCGGCTCGTAGCTCGGTGTCGCCTCGGACCGGCAACAGCAGCCCGTCCCGTACGACGATGCTGATCCAGATGTTGCTCGCCAGATCCGCGATCTCGGCGACGGCACGGCCGTCGACGACGGCGCCCTCGGCAACTCTGACCTGGCGAGCCGTATCCGGCTCGGCTTCCAGGCGTACTCCCATCGTCCATGGCTCCGGCCTGATTGGCTGCATCGGTACGCCCAACCGGCGCGCAACGGTGGGCACGAGGCTGCCCTGTACGACGACGGAGAAGATCACCACCACGACGACGATGCCATAGAGCCGCTCTGCATCCGGCACATCGGCCGTCAGCAGCAGGTCTCCGAGCAAGATCGGCACGGCTCCCTTGAGTCCTGCGAACAACACGAACACGCGCTCGCCACGATCCAACTGTGCGGGCAGCAGGCAGAGGCCAACCACCAGCGGCCGGATGATGACTGCGAGCGCCACACCGAGGATGAGCCCAGGCAGCCAGACATCCATCCGCGCCAAAACCCTCAGGTCGATGGTGAGGCCCAAGACCACGAAGGCCACGATCTCGGCCAGCCCAGCCAGTGCGGCGTGGAATCGTTCGATCTCCCGCTGGTACGGCGCGCGCCTGCGACCGATGACGATGCCGGCGACGAAGACCGCCAGGAAGCCCGACCCATGCAGCAGCGTCGTCGCGCCGTACAGCAACAGCACGCTTGCCAGAGTTCGCAGCGGATACAGCGCCTCGCTCGGCAGGGTTACGCGTCGCATGAACCAGAGCAAGGCCATGCCGCCCGCAACACCAGCAACCACACCGATTGTCATCTGGAGCAGGAAGTCTGCGGCAATTCCTCCGAAGGCGACTCCACTGACTCCGCCCGCGGCAAGCAGCCCAGCCATCAAGGCAATGCCGACGGGGTCATTCGCCCCGGATTCGCCTTCCAGAATCGTGCCGCTACGTCCGGAGATTTCTTGCTGGCCGAGCACCGAGAACACCACCGCCGGATCGGTCGGTGACACCGCCGTCGCGACCAGCAAGGCGACGTACCAGGCCAAGCCGAAGGCGGCATGCATCAGGACGCCGCCGACGGCCGCGGTCAGGAAGGTGCCCAGTACGCCGACGACGATGATCAATCCGAGAGCCGGTCGGAGCCGCGACCAGCCGATATGCCTGCCGCCGTTGAACAAGATCAAGACAAGCGCCACCGAGACAACCTGCTGAACCGCCTCGTCGCGCGGCTCCGGTATGCCTGGAACGAGGAACACAGCGATCGCGGCAGCGGCCAACATCCAGACCGGAGCCGGCAGTCTCACTCGCGCCGACAGCCTGTTGACCAACACCGCCGCGAGCGCAATGGCGCCCGTCAGCGTAATGATCAAGGCGAAGCGGGCCGTCTCGGACACGTGCTGCTCCTCGGCGGATCGACGAAGCGTGGGCCGATTGCCGACCAGTCTTCCCGGCACACCGCTGCACACATTACGACAAGTGGGCAATGCGCCGGATCAATGCCGATGCGATTCCGGCGGGCAGCAGTACCAGCCAGATGACGATCGCCGCGCGCGGCGCAAAGAATGCGAGCGGGGCGAGTACGCCGAATCCCAGCGGCATCGTTGCCCAACGCCAGGTTGTAGCGTCGCCTTACCCGGTCGCGCGGGTTTGGACAAGCTCAGCTCGCATTGTGGGCCATCCCGACTCGGATGGACTGAGCCTGCCGACGCTGATCACGCCAAACCAGCAGTGCTCCCAAGCTGAAGCCGATCAAGAGCGGCGGACCGTGCATGTCGCGCCACGCGGTAAGCACGACACCAACAAATAGCCATACGATCGCCCAGACCCAAAGCCGGGCCAACCGCGGCGCGGCAGGCGACAACAACCATGCACACACCGCGCCGAGCAGTCCCGCGCCGGCCACCGAGGCTCCGGCGTCGCTGGTGTGAGGGAGCCACAACCACCCGAACGCCTGGCCGACCACGCCGCAGCCGAGGTAGATCAACAACCAGTTGACGTGCCCGAACAGACGCTCCGCGAGTACGCCGACGCCGGTGATCAGCACGAGCACCACGATGATCATCCAGGTGGCGTCGTACTGCACGAACAGTGCGGTGAGCAGCCGCCACCACTGACCGGCGCGCAGCTGCTCAGGATCCCGCCACAGCGCCAGTCGAATCTCAGGACGGCGAAATTGCAGCACCGTTAACAGCGTGGTGATCGCCACAACTGCCGCCGTACAGATCGGCAGCTTCCGCAGTGTCATGTCATCCGCTCCCCTAGGCAAGCGTCGGCGACCTCATAGTGGATGGCCGCGGCATCGACCTGAACGACAAACCGGGCATCCGTGCCATGCGGCTCGACCTGCTCGACATCCTCGCCGACCATGGCTCGTACCGCATCCATGGATTCCCACACATCAGCGAAGTCGTCTTCGCGGCCCTAGCTGCAACAGCGGTCTGGATCGCTGCACGCCGACTCAGCCGCCGCTAGCGCTCCGTTGTTACGCCTTACGCGCAGCGTAAACGCAGCCACGAATATCGCTGATTCAGGCCGTATCGAGGTGCATTCGTGGCCTCATGCGGAGGAACGCCGCCCGGCGGCCCGCTAGTTCTGATAAGTCGGGGGTAACTCGTCTACCAAAGATGATTCGCGGGCCGGGTAAGTCCCCTACCCTCATCACATGAGTTCGGAAGTCAGCGTCACTGCACAACCGGCCTTGCCTCGCGGGCTGATCATCTTGCTTGGGCTCGCGGCCGCTCTGGGCGCCGCCCTTGGTATGAGGGAATTCTCGAACATTCTCGGTCCGGTGTTCTTGGCTTTGGTGCTCTCGATCACCGTCCACCCGGTGCGGCGTCTCGCCGATCGCCACCGGTGGCCCGCTTGGGTGGGCATCATCCTGAGTTTGCTTGCTGTGTACGGGATCGTCGCCGGGCTTTTCTTCATTCTGATCATCTCAGGCATCCAGTTCGCAGCGCTTCTGCAGGATTATGCGCCCCAATTCCAGGCTCTGCTGGGGCAGGCCGCCGCACTTCTGGAGTCGCTCGGGATTAGCCAGGAGCAGCTGCAGAAAATGGTTAGTGAGCTCAGCCCGGGCAGGTTGGTTGGGCTTGCGAGCAGTGTGCTCGGCGGCATCGCCGGCGTACTGAGTAACGCGGTCTTTCTGATCGTGCTGCTGTTTTTCACGGTTGCCGATGCGGGATCATTTGCCTCAAAGCTGGAAGGCATCATGCCGCGTGGAAGGCGGCTCGCGCAGGCATTTAGGCAGTTCGCTCATGGCTCCCGCCAATATTTGGTGGTAGCAACCATCTTTGGAGCGATTGTTGCAACGTGCGACGTCGTTGCGCTGTGGATTCTCGATATCCGCTACGCATGGCTATGGGGCCTGCTGGCATTCATCACCAACTACATTCCCAACGTCGGTTTCATTATTGGCCTGGTGCCGCCGACAATCATCGCTTTGCTCGACCAAGATGTCGTGACCGCCATTATCGTCGTCATCGTCTATTCCGTGCTGAATTTCGTTATTCAGACCATCATCCAACCGCGGGTGGTCGGGAACACCGTTGGGCTGTCCGCCACACTGAGTTTTCTGTCCTTGATCATCTGGGCGACAATTCTCGGTGCTTCCGGAGCCTTTCTTGCTATTCCGCTCAGCCTGTTTGTCAAATCTTTGTTCGTCGACGTTGACCCGGAGCACGACTGGGTGGTGCCTTTGCTGTCCAGTGGGAGCCCGAACGACAGGCCAGCAGCGCCATCACCTGACGCTGCTGCCCAGCCGGAGTCGGGTAAGCCAACTGAAGCTGCTGATACAGAGCTAGAGCCTGCCAAACCAACCGAAGCGGAAGCGCCGTAGCACCTCTTCGCGACAATGCTGAAGAGTTCCAGTCTCAGGGCCCCGGAGATTGCGTCGCGGCTTTTCACAACACCGCACGCCAATCGATCAAGGAGCGGATGTCCTTCCGCCTGGCGCCCGAGACGATGCCGGCGGCCTACCACCGGACCTTAGTGTCCTGACTAGAGAATGCCGAGCCGCTCGGCGCGTAGCACCGCTTCGCGGCGGGTCTGAACGCCGAGCTTGCGGTACGTCGAGCGCAGGTGGGTCTTCAAGGTATTCCTGGATATGAACAAGGCAGAGCAGAGCTCGCGTTGATCAAGTGGAGTCGGCAGGTATTGCAGGATCTCGAGCTCCCGTACCGAGAGGGGATCAGGCAGCTGACCGCCGTACGCCGGCTGCTGTCGCAGATAGGAGAGAAGCTCGATGACCTGCTCACTGCGGGAGGTGATACGCCGACGCTCGGCTTCCAGCACTGGGGTAATCGCCGCCGCGATCTCGACGTACGGGCGGCGCCACCCGTGTGCCTCCGTGCTATGCAAGGCAAGGCGCAGGTAATGCGAGGCTCGCTCCGGCATCTCGGCCCGCAGTGCAAGACTCGCAGCGCCCAGCAGGACGCGTACCCGCAAAGCCTCAGAACGGCCGCGAAGTAGCGCCGACTCGAGTGGCAGACTGCTGATCAACCATTCCGGGTCCATCTCGAGGACCCCGGCTCGAGGATGCAAGGCGGCCCGCTGCATTACCCATGCCCACTGATACGACTGGTTGCGCGCGCCATCGTGGCCGCCGTTCGATGGATCGAGTGTCAGATCAAGCGCTCGGGAGAATTCACCGGATTCGACGTATGTCTCGATACGAGTGATCGTCCACAAGGATCTGATCGTCGACCAGTGCTGCACCTGGGGACGCGCAGCGACAAGATCATCGAGCAACAAGGCGCTGCCGAGGCGATCACTGTCCCGGGTGAGTCGGAGTCGCGCATCAGTGATCGTTGTCAGCGCCTCACTGATTGGTTGCGGAAAGGCTGACCTGACGTGTCTCTCCGCGCCATGGTCAGGTGGCGCCGCGCCGTGCTCACCGGTCTCCATCTCGAGCCATTGCCACGCCAAGGACGTCGTTCCCGAGTGATCAAGGATGCCTCGAGCGCCCTCCCGATCGAGCATCGCTGCGGCTCGATTGAGATGCTGCCGGGCTGATCGAAGATCACCAGCGGCAATTGCCGCCCAGGCCTGGATCTCAAGATCACCGAGCTGCATGGCGGGGTAGGAGTCGCTACTCGAGCTGTGTGATTCGCTCAGCATGGCATCGACTGTGCTGCTATCGGCACCATCGACGAACAGACAGACCGCGTGCAGCTGCTGCCAGGTGGTCCGGAGCCCTCGCAACGCTGCTGCCGAGCCATGTGTCACCTCGCCACCGGTACCGGCCTCCAGCAGACCCGCCGCAGTCCGGGTGTCCCCTCGCTCTGCGGCCAACCAGGCTTTGACGAAGGTGATCACCTGAGTCTCCAGCCGAGTCGCGGCCGGATATTCCCGCTCTGCGATCCCAGCCGCGGCAGCCAGAGCGTCCCGCCGGGCGCCGGTTCCCACCATCAGCAGTATCGATGCCAGCCGCACGCTCAGATTTGCTTCGAGATGGGAAGCGGGCAGCTGCGCCAATGCATGTCGCGCCCAGCTCCGGTCCCCGGTCGCGAGGGCGACACACGAGGCCGCCAGAATCGAGTCAGCAAGCACCCCCCAGGACTGACCCTGCACAGCCAGCGGCGCGGCGCGAGCATACTCGCCATGGCTGGCAAACCATTCAGCCGCAAGCGCGGACAACCGCCGGACCTCGCCCGAGGCCACGCCCATGAGTTCGGCAAGCAGCAGGGCACGAAACATCGGGTGGTAGCGATAGGGCCAGCGACTCTCGGACGGTCGATTCAGAAAACCGGGCTGGACGCGCGCCCGTTCCAGCAGCAAGGCACTGTCAGAACGGCCGGTGAGCTTCTCAGCCAGTTCGGCATCGAGAAATTCACTGACCGAGGTCTGCAGCAGAAACTCACGAAGATCATCGGGGGTGTACGCCAACGCCTGCCCCATCAGGTAGCTTCCGACTGCAGTGTCGCCTTGTAGCAGCGTGGAAAAGGCCTCGTCGGTGCGGGGCCCTCGAGACAACGGAGTCGTGGACAGCCTGAGTCCGGCAGGCCAGCCTTCGGTGTGGACCCACAGCGCGTACGCCTGCTCAGCGCTGACCGCGATGTCGTTCGCCGCCAGAAACTGCCGTGTTTCATCTTCGTCGAACGCCAGCTCATCGGCTCGGATCTCCCGCACCTTGCCGGCCAGCCGAGCTTCGTGGAGCGCGAGGATCGGATCACTCCGGGTAGCGATCACCAGACGTCGATTCGCGCTCGCCCGGCGCAGCGCGTCCCTCAGCGGCCCGCTGCCACGAGCGTGCTCCATGAGGTGCAGGTCGTCGATGATCACGGTCACGACGGAGAGGCTGAGCGCCTCGCTGACCTGCTGCCACAGCTGCCAATGATCAGGGGTCTCTGCTGGGTCGAGGCGGATCACCGGCCCGGTTTCTGGGCTCCACTGCCGCAGCAGCGTCGTTTTGCCATAGCCAGCCGGAGCGGATACGAGCGTGATAGGTGCCGCAGCGCCTCCAGCCAGGTGGAGGAGCCTACGACGAGTGATCACGCCGCTGTGAGAGATCGCCATCCTTCCGCCGGAAGGTCATTCGCCTGGTCGTCAGGGATGTCCGAGGCGGGGATCCCTGAAATGCCGCAGCGATGATCGGCTCGTCGATCCCCCGAAAACGTGCCGTGTTCCATGCTAGGGGCGCTGCTATTTCACGTCCACCCTGCTCTTTGCCGGATTTCCACTAGCTCGACACCAAGATCCTGCAGGGCTTGGAGGGCACCATGAAGCTCTGCTTGATCGCGAAAGACTCCCACCAGGATCGGGGCGCTCGATAATTCCTCGACCTCGAGGCCCAGGGGCTCCAGCGCAGCAAGAAGCGCCTCCGTCAACTCGCCGCGGACGCGGATCTCGTAGGTAAGGCGCTCAGCGCCTCCGTTCATGACTGGGGCTTCTGGTTGGTTCCGATCGAGGTTCTGACTGACATGCGGCCTCCACACATGTTGACCCGGCGAGTGGTTGGATAACCGCACAGTGCTCTCCGTACGCCCCCTCAGGCATCACTCTTCAGGGGTGATCTTTGAGGATCGACCGCAATCGCATCGGAGCTATCAGCCGAAGTGTCACTGCCGTCGACAACATCGACGGGGCCCTCCGGCGCTGCACCTTCCGGTCCGAGTTCCTCCGGCCCCGTCTCCGCCAGCGGCACCTCCACCGCCGGGCTCGGCGGCCGCCCGAGGAACTCGATGATCGCCAGCACAACGAGTACGCAGAGCGCCAGCACGACGATCACTTTCCCGGTCGGCTGATCCCAAAAGACCAGCACCAGCGCTGCGATCCCCAAGGCCACGAACTGCAGCACCCTCTTGTACCTGTAGACCCAGGCACCAACCGGTCCAGTGCGGAAGCCGGCTTTTTCAGCACCGCCTCGCAACCACGCAATACCTCTGCTCAAGCCAGCCCGAGTCCGGACCGCGGTGATCGACCGGCCGGTCAAGAAGCCCGCCAGCGCGACGATGAGGCCAAACACCAGCACCGTACGCAGCCCGAGCCGGAGGAAGCGCACGAGGGTGTCGTAGAACGAAGCTGCAGCATCCCGCGTCAGCACGCCCAGAGGAAGCGCATTGAGGTAGAGCATCCGCACCAGGGCAATGCCGAGTCCCAGCGCTAACATGCCCGCAGCAAGTCCCAGGCCGGCGCCTAGCAGGGCTCGACGATGATCCTTGGCCACGTAGATGCCCACCGCTAGCAAGATCAAAGTGATGACTGGGAGCCAGTTCCCGATCGCATTGAGCAGACTGAAAGCACTCTGCGCTTTCCCGATGGCATCCGACTGCAACACCGTGAACGAAGGATTCACATCGGGAACGCGGCTTGCTAGATCAAACCCTCTTTCGACCAAGCGCTGCTTGACCACCTGAATGAACGGACCCAAGTTGATCGTGACTGTGTCGTTCGCAATGGTGACGCCTTGACCGGTTTGTCCGGTCAGCGCCGCGACCATTGCCTGATGGCCCGCTCGGTTAGCGCTCACCCAGGCATCCGCGAACGCGTCGCTGGCGACCACTTTCCCAACCTCGGTTCGAACGAAGCCCTGCACCCCGCTCGCCATGGGTCCGGACAACGCATGCAGTGGGTCGGCCACCCTCGGAGGCAACCCGCGCTCGGCGAGCGCATCGACAGCCTGGTTGGTGATCGCTTGCACATCGACGTGCGCGAAGATCTCGGCAGTGATCTTGTCTGCGACGGCATTTTGAATCGCGGGATCGCGCGCGAGCGGTGCCACGGTCGCCACGTAACGATCGGTATCGGTGACCAAGTTTTTCGTCCATACGGCAACCCCTGCAAGGGGCGCCAATATGCAGGCGATCACGATCAGCAAGGTGGCGACTACCGAACGCCACCGCTGCCGGGGCCGCCGGGCCGGTGCAACGACCACCGTCTCACTCGGAACAGCAGCGGCGGTGGCTTGGGAGCGCAGGCTTGCCACCTCGGCCCGAAGCTGCTCGAGCTCGGCTCGCTCCTCCGCACTCAAAGCGGCCCCCGGTACGGCGGTACTGTCCTGGTCGCTCACTCTGGCACCATCCCTCCGCAGCACGCCAAGGGTCATCACCCGTGGTGGGTGACTCCGACAGAAGTCGTACTTTCCCTAAGGAAAGTGGTCACCAATCACAGCTCTTAATCGATTCAGCCATGTGATATGTGGCCACTTTCGGCTGGAAGGTATGCGAGGACGTGACGCTGGCGCCCCGCCGCCGCTCGGTGCTAGCAGGCGGTCAGTCCTCGGTGTCGGCGTCCTCCGCGGCTTGTTCGCCGCCCGCGGCCTTGGCATCTTGCTCGATCTGTGAGGTGTCGACCTTGAGTTCTTTCGTCTCGACCTTCTCCGCGCTGTTCATCGCCTGCTTGATGTCGTCTTCCATGGTGGAGACACCAACCACGACAAGCCCGGCTTGGCCTTCATCGAGGTATTCGCCGAGCTCCTTGAGGTCATTGCGGCTCATTCCGGCGGCCGCGTGGCCGCTGACTGCGCCAAGGATGGCCCCACCGGCAGTGGTCGCGGCGAGCAGCCCGCCGCCGATGGCGGCAAAGGGGAACAGCGCCACGACAAGCCCGGTCGCTAGGCCAACACCGCCGCCCAGCACTCCGCCGACCCGGGTCGGGGTCTCATGCTTCTTGGTGATCCGGACTTTGCCGTCCGTTCGCTTTTCGATCACCGCGGCGTCGTAAGCGTCCATCATGCCGGCCTGGGTGTGCAGGTCCTTGACCAGCTGGTAGTCCGCCTCCGCTTGCTCGACGCTGGGGTACACGCCGACGTACGCCATAAAGGTATCGACCGCCATCTTTTTCTCCTTTGGGTGGGTTTGGGCAGGTTGCCACGCGGCAAGGGGCGGGAGTTATTTAGCAGTATCGGCCGAGGCTTGTCGAGGGTGCATCACCCCCACGGGGTGATGCACGATGATCAAGGACGGGTCAAGTCTGGCGACGTACCAGCTCTACCCGACAGAAGGTGGGGAAACGATGCCCGATTCGAAGCCGAATCTGATACGCACTATGGACCGCTGGGCAAGCAGCGGGTCGAGGACACTGGCCGCTTGACAAGAAGCGGATGGAGACCATCGACGACGAGACGACGGAAGCCTGCATAGATTTCATCCGGCGCCTACACGACGCTGGACGCCATTCTTCGCGTGGATGAACATGACCCACGCTTGGGTCGGCCGGAGCCTGCCGAGCGAGGGCGAGTGGGAAGCTGCGGCCCGCGGTGGGCTTGATCAGATGATCTTCATCTGGGGTGATCATCCGGAAGGGGCCAGTGATCAGCTTGCCAACTTCTGGCATGGCGATTTTCCTTGGCGACCCGACAGCGGTTACGGAAGCGACCACACCAGTCGCATCGTTCCCGCCGAACGCGTACGGCCTCTATGACATGGCTGGCAATGTCTGGGACTGGACTGCCGATTGGTACGCCGACCGTCACCCGGACCAGGTCGACAAGCCCTGCTGCATTCCGCGTAATCCCCGCGGCGGCGCGATCGATAAAAGCTATGACTGCGGCAACCGCAGTTCCGGGTGCCTCGCAAGGTGATCAAGGGCGGCTCTTATCTCTGTGCCGACAGCTATTGCTTGCGCTACCGACCTGCCGCCCGGAGGCCGCACATGATCGACACGGGGATGAGTCACATCGGATTCAGGTGTGTGGTCCGTTCGCCGGATGCGCCTTGAGGGTGTCCTGGACAGCAATAAGTGCTGAATAGTCACGCGTTCCACTGGCTGTGGAGTACGACCATCCAGCACTTACCCGGCGACGGGCTTGATCAACTGGGGAGTAGGCCCAGAAGATCACTCCTCGGTGAAGACCTCGCGCAGCTTGGCCTCTTGCTCGGCAGAGAGGTTGCTGGCGATCAGCTCGGCATTCGGATTCCTTGAAGGCGTCTTTGATCCGATCCACCACTGCATCGGAGCTCAGCAGAAACAGCGCTGATGTGCCGGGCGTGACCCGCTGCTTGACACCATTGATAAAGGAGTCCGAGATGCCGACGTCGGTCATCGAGCCAGCCAGGGCGCCGATGCCCGCGCCGATCGCAGCACCGAGAAGCGGCACGAAGAAGATCAATCCGAAGAGCATGCCCCAGAACGTGCCACCAAGCGCGCCTGCTGCCGTCATGTTGCTCAGCTGACGGGTCTTAGGCTTCTTCTTTCCTTCTTCCCAGGAGACAACGGCAGCGTCCTCGATCTTGATCAACTCTTGAGACTGCAGAGCCTGCAGTCTCTGGCTTGCCTGCTCGGCACCGTCAACGGTGTTGAAGGCCCACGCGGTCAGTGTCGCCATAAGGAATGAGTCCTCTCTATCTGGAAATCACCGGCGGAGCCGATGACGGCGCTCAACGTAGCAGCATGGTGAATGCCACCCCGTGTGCACCTCACTCCTAGAGGGTGATTTTGGCGTCGAAGGCCACGCCTATCGCATCGATCAGTTCGGCTAATCAGCCGTGCTCCGGATTGCTGAGGTACACGTGGAGCCGCTCGGAGCGCCGCCGCGCTATCGTCGCGGCCACCCTGGGCGCCCACGCAAAGGTGATCAAGCTCACCGCGACCGAGACTGCCGTACCGATCCAGAGCCCTGCCGTATCCATCTGGTGGGGCGGGTAGCCCTGATGAGCAACGATCCAGATGATCAGGCTCGGTGACAGCAGCACGATCGCAATCACAGGCACGATAAGGAACGGGACAAGCACGAGGGCGAGCCACCGAACCAAGGCCGCTCGCCAGTCGGAACGGTGCCGCCAGCGCCACAGCAACTTCTGTGGGTGATAGGGCATCCAGATGCCGATCCAGGCGGCCACGCTCAATACGCCGAGCGGCAAGAACAGCAGGACCGTCGCGGCTGCGGCAGCGTCGCCGTAACGGTGCTGTACCAGACCGATCACGATCGCCACGATGGCGCCGACTGGCCCGACAAAAGACCACATCACGATGTGTTTCGCCCGCAGCCACAGGCGTAACGCGGCCGGGTCGTGGAGCTGCTGAGCAGCCCGTACGGCGTCCCGGCCCGCGACATTCGTCGCCGGCGTGTCACCCAGCATCCACATCTCAAGCACGTACGGGAAGGCCAAGGGGCCATGCAGCGTGAACAGCCAGTTGACGATGCTGCCCGGCAACAGGAACCAGCAGATCGTCACGAGCATGGCATTGAAGCCAACCGCGATCAGATCATCACGTCGCTCTGTAAAGATCCGCCCGTATTCCGACTTGATCGCGGCTGATAAGTCGGTCAGGTCGAGCTGACTCGGCACGGCTCGATTGTGCTCCATCGAGCTGAGTGTCGGTGTCGATTTCGGCGCGCCCCGTACGTCGTAGTAGGGAACGCACTTCGTATCGGCCGGCAAGAGGCTGGCCGATCAGCCAATGAGGAGGACAAGATGGCGAAGTTCCTGTACCTGTACACCGGCGGCCAGATGGCGGAGACGCCCGAAGCTCAAGAGGCTGCGATGCAGGAGTGGACGAACTGGTTTGGCACACTCGGCGATTCCGTGGCCGACATCGGCAACCCGTTCGGCGCTGGGACGACAGTGAGCAACGGCGGTGTGAACAACGGCGGCGGCTCCAAACTGGGCGGCTATTCGATCATCAACGCCGAGTCGCTGGCGGAGGCGGCGGGCAAAGCCAATGGGTGCCCCGTCTTGCAGTCCGGCGGCACCGTGGAGGTGTACGAAGCGCTCGCCATGTGAGCGATGCGCTGAGCTTGTCGAAGCGCAGGCCCTAATGCTTCGACAAGCTCAGCGCACATAGCGAGCTCGGCGCATGACCAGCTAGCACAGGCCGAGTGCGCGCCCCCGTCGTACGGCGTCGGCCCGTCTGGTGACCGACAACTTCTGGAACAGCGACCGCATATGCGTCTTGACCGTGTTCAAGGACAAGACCAGATCTGCCGCGATCTCCTCGTTGGAGCAAAACTCAGCCAAGCGCTTCAACACCTGCGTTTCGCGCCTGGTCAGCGGCACGACGCAGGCTTCGTCCCAGGACTCAGCCACCCTGGTACTGGGCTGGACATTCGATGTCGCAACCTCGGGCAAGGACGCCAGAAACGCCGAATAGCGACGCGATAGGCCAGGCTCCTGTGCGACGAAGGATCGCAGCCATTTCCCGGCAGACGCAACGATTACTCGCAGTTGTTCCCGTACCGCTGTCCGCAACGCCCGATCGACCAGTACGTCCGCGCGATCATAATTGCCCTGCTCGACGGCCACCTCAGCCTGAAGGAGCCAGAGCCGGACCTGAGTGCTCGGCGAGATCGCGACGGGATCGGTTGGTACGCGTACCAAGACCTCGGCACCGGCTCGGATGCGGCCGGCACGTCGCAGTGCCTTGGCCAACAGCAATCTGGCTTCGGCAGCGGCCAACTCGGGCTCTGTGGCAAGGATGGCGATCGCCTGCTCGACTTCATCAGCCGCCAACCACGCCTCGGCAGTAGCAATCTGGAACTGGTCGGCGAACCACTGGCTCGATGCCTTGTCATCGATCGCGCCCGTTGGTCCTCGGAGCAACCTCAGCGCCGCCTCGGGTTCACCGGTAACGATGGCCAGTCTCGCCTGCGTCAGCCGTTCAGCCGCCGCGAGTAGCGGATCATCATGATCCGCAGCCGTGCTCAGAGCATGATCAAGACGCTGCCGAGCCTGTTCGAACTCGCCGCGTTCCAGCTGCGTCCACGCCGTCGCGAGCTGCGCGAATTTCGCGCCACTCTCGCCGGTGTCGGCTTGGCGGTCGGTGAGCAGACAGCCGGCATAACGCGTCGCCCGTCGCAGCTCGCCAGTGAACGCATCAAGCCATGACAGCTGCCCCGCACAATCCGCCCGTATCCGTCGCTCCGCGTGATCAGCATCCCCATCGACCCACTGCCGAAAGCGTCCGGCCGCGCGCTCCAATGTCCACCAGGCAGTCCCGAGGTTTCCGCGCGACAGCTCAAAGCCGGCAGCGTAGTAGTCGATCAGCAGCGGCAACTGCGGCGCGCGGGCGCGCTCCGAGGCGCTGAGCTTGATCATGAGATCCCGCGCGTCGCTGGTCTGCGCCAGGCCAACGGCTGCATCACCACGCAGTCGTGCTATCGCCATGGTGATCATGGTCACGCTGAGCAGGTCTGCGATCGGCGGATCAGAGACCTGGGCGAGCTCGGATCTCCCCCTGGCAAGCGCTGATTCCGCGATATCGATCCAGCTACGGGTCAGCGCCGCCGCGGCAAGAAGCAGCGGTTCGGATTCGGAAAACTCCGGCTGGGTCAGCACAAGCTGAACAACATCCCTGTCGGTGCCCGCCAGGATGCGCGGGACGACGAGCGACCTCACCAGTGCCCGGGCGGCGCAGGCATAGTTGCCATCGCTGAGGGCATGATCGATGGCGGTGGCGGAATCGGTTGGCGCAGCGTAGATCAGCACAATGCTCGACGTGCGATCGGCTGGGGAGAGCAGCGCCTCAAGATCATCTCGGGCTGCCGGAAGGGGAAGAGTTGTGAGTGCCGTCGGCACTGTATCTCCTGGGCTGAGCTGCTGAATATCGACCATCGGTGTGCTCAATCGGTGAGGAGGCTGGGTGCCTTCAGTAAGCCCGATCAGACACGGCCTGTCCTCACCCGTTGCCGTTTCTCACCCGGGTGAGATACCTAGTGCTCGGCACTAGATCAGCAGCCGCTGCCGACCAATCTTGACTGCCTCTGAGCGAGACCGTGCCCCGAGTTTGCGATACAGCGACAAGGTGTGCGTCTTGACGGTGTTCGGCGAGACGTAGAGCTCGGAGGCGATCTGACTCACGCTCTGCGGGGTCGCGAGCTTGCGCAGAATGTCGATCTCCCGTGCGGTGAGGTGCTCGGTCCGTAGCTCACCGTTCTGGCTCTCCCGCAGGCTTTTCCGGGCAGCATCCAGCCGGGCGATCATGGCCGCCATACCTTGCGGGTATCGCCGAATCATGGCTGCGGCCTCATCGAGGAGCTGCCGCCCTAACGGGAGATCATCAGCCATGATGGCGACTCGGCCCATCACGAGCAGGTGGTGCATGGTCGGCCACGGGCTCAGGCGCGGGAGCTTCCTGCGCAACGCCAGTCCGTGCTCGAGCGTTGCCATGGCGTCCTCCAGCTTTCCGGATGCGGCCTGGCTCTGTCCGAATGCGGTGAATGCCAGGGCGATCTGGGGGAGCGCGTGCATGCTTCGGGTCTCAACCACATCCATGGCTTCCTGCGCCGCCTTAACGCTGCGGTCGTGTTGGCCTAGCTCGGCATGGGTCAACGCCAGCATGGAAAATGCCAAGACGCGGATGAGGGCAGGCGCTGCCTCGCTGTGAGCGCCCCGCGGAAGAAGGTCAACGGCCGTGCTGAGATCCCCCGCGACGTAGCTAGCGTGGCCAAGCGCAGTGTTGGCGACTCCATACCACCGCGTATTGCCATCAGTTTCCAGCTCAGCTGCTCGGCGGGCGGCAGCCAGCATCTCGACAGGTCCATCGAATCCGAACAATCCCCGAATGAGTGCGACGGTCGACTCCACGGATTGGGCTTCGTCGGGCAGCATGCCGTTATTGGGCGTACTGCTGAGCTGCTTCAGGAGTTGCTGCATTTCGTCGATTTCACCGGACAATGCGGCCATCCAAGAAGCGGTGACCAGTGTGTTGACGTTTTCAGCGGCACCTGAGGCTCGCAGTGCTCGAACCCATCCGCGTACGGTGCTCCCAAGTCCCGAATCTACATATTGCATCCAGCTGGCCTGCACCAGCGCGGCCGCATCATCACTATTACCCGCGGCCAGCGCATGCTCGATCGCGGCATCGACATAACCATTCTCGCTCAGCCACTTGGCAGCGCGGCCATGAAGCATCGCTATCCGATCCGGCTGCTCGGTTTCGAGTGCATTGCGCGCAACTGCACCGAAAAGATGGTGGAAGCGGAACCAGTGGTCTTGAGCGTCAAGTGGGATGAGGAAAAGGTTGGTATATTGCAAGTCGCGGAGAATTCGAGCGGATTGCCTCTGGCCGGTCATATATTCACACAGTGGCGCTGAGAATCGCCGAACGATCGACATATCAAGGATGAAATTGCGCACCTCCTCGGACTGTCTGCTCAGCACCTCCTCAGTGAGATAGTCACCGATAAAGCGATTGGTGCCGGTGAAATGATGGACGAAATCGTTCGGATTGGTGCGACCGGCCAACGACAGCGCCGCTAAGTACAGGCCGGCAGGCCAGCCTTCTGTTCGACGCATCAGCTCCCACATGGACTCGGTCGATAACGTGACTCCGTCGGATGCCAGCAGTGAAACCGCTTCCGCTACGTCGAATGCCAAGTCCTCAGCACGAATTTCAGACAACTGCCCGGCGGCGCGCAGCCGGCCAAGCCGAAGCGTGGGATCGGCCCGGGTAATCAACACCACATGAACGTGCTCCGGCAGATGCTTGATCAAGAAATCCATCTGAGCATGGCATGCCGTCGCGCGGACAATGTGGAAGTCATCGATCAAGAGTGTGACGCCAGAGTCTAATCCCGCCATTCCCGAAATGATCTTCGGCAATACCGCAGTCAGCATGTCGTGGCTGCCCGCGGCAACGAAACCCGCAATGTCGCGCGCAATGACGCAGCCTGCTCGGTCGAGGGCCGTGGCAATGTGCGTCCAGAGTCGTACCGGGTCGTTGTCGGCGGTGTCCAGAGACACCCACGCGGCGGTTGCGGGGCCGGAGGTGGAGGCCAGCCACTGGGTGACTGCGGTGGTCTTGCCATATCCAGCAGGAGCGGCGATCAGGGTCACCGGACGTTGCGAAGCCTTCTCCAGCTCATCGACGAGCCGACTCCTCGTCACCCACTCGGGCCGTGCTATCGGAGGCCGAAGCTTGGCCTCCAGCATGAAGTCGACCGGTCGCCTGCTTGGCTTGGCGGCATCCCGCCGAACTTCATACACCACGGCCGACCATCCCGAATTTCTCTTGGTGATGGTCATCATACGGCCGCGCCGATGCCTTGCGGACTGAGACGGTTGTCGGTGGCTCAAGAGGAGCCACCCTTTCATAATCCTCGTTGCACCGCGATCTGCCCGGCAGCTGCGGCGGTCTCAAGACGAGAAAAGTCTTGCTCATTCTTGATCGGCGTAGGCGGCGGAAAAATCGGCAATTGCTTGATCGAATGCATCTTTGCCACCGAGATAGGCCGCAATGGCGACGTAGTAATCGGGTCGCAGGCTATTCGGGAAGTAAATGCCAGCCCAGTAAAACATCACCGTAGGCCTGCATCAGGCCCTGGCCCTGAAGTCGTCCCCGTCACCTTGGAATATGCGCTCCCGCTCTGAAGCTGGCTCACGCGCGCTGGGTGATCAATCACCTCAGGTTGGTTCCTCAGCCCATCACCATTCCCTCGGCCGCCGACGAGGGTTTGATATCGGGCAGGCGGCTCATCCGGAAGGAATTCCCAAGGCCGAGCAGACCGGCGACGAGGGGGAGCAACAAAGCCACCTGAAGCGCTATGGGCCGGGCCTCGGTGTTGATACGGACGATCTCATTCCGGATCTCGGGAGGTTCGCTCGCCAGGAGCTCGATGAGATGGGTGTTGCTCATCACTTCCGCATCCTCGTCGAGAGCCATCGCAACCCGCTCCTTGTCCGACGGCGGCAGCACGGTGCTGTCCTCGGATAGGTTCGTGAAACTGACTGCGAGCGTGGCAAGCATGATGGCGCCGGCGAATGCCAAGCCGAAGGACAGCCCGAACGATCCTGCAGCCGAGTTGACTCCGGCGGCCTCGCTGACTCGCTCCTCCGAGATCGGCGCAAGTGTGTAGTTGTTGAGCTGCGAGACGAGCAGTCCAAGACCGGATCCGGCGATCACTAGCGGACCCAGCAGGTACCAGCCGGAGGTTGCCCGGGGAATGATCGGGATCAGCAGGGCGATCCCGATGCTGAACAAGGCAAACCCCATGCGAACGATCGTGCTGGGTCGGCGCGCGCCGGTCCTTTTTCCCGCAACCATGGCGACGGCGAACATGCTGAGCGAGAGCGGCGCGATGGACAGACCCGCCTGCAGGGCGTTGTACTCCAGCACCATCTGTAAATAAATCGGCAACGTGATCATGGCTCCGCCGAGTGCGATCTGCTGGAGCATCTGCTGCGAGATCCCCAACTGGAAATGCTTGGACCGGAAGAGATCCGGATCAATCAGAGTTGGTTTTTCAGCTCGCTTGCGACGTATCAGCCAGCTGGCGAATCCAGCAAGCGCGACTGCCCCGCCCACCAAGATCGCCAGCACATATCCTCCGCCTTCCTCCCAGACCAGGATGCCGAGCACGATTCCGCCCATCCCCACGACCGAGAGGACTGCTCCGACGATGTCTATCGTTCGGCTTCCGGTGTAGGGCACGTCATGGACCAGCTTGATGCCGCACAGCACGACGATGATGATCACTAGTTCGAGCAGGAAGGCGATTCGCCAGGAGAAGAAGGTGGTGATGAAACCGCCCAATAGAGGTCCGACGGCCGCCGCGATCGCGGCCGCTGCGCCGACCAGGGCATAGACCTGCTTCTGCGCCGTACCGGAGAAGTTGCCATGGATCAGCGACTGCATAGATGGCAGCAGCAGCGACGCGCCGATACCGCCGATGATGGCCCAGAAGAAGACGATCGCGAACAGGTCCTGCGCCAGCGTCATGGCTGCGGCGCCAATTGCGTATCCGAGCAGGCCGAGCACGTACGCGCGCTTGCGGCCGATGAGATCGCCGACCTTGCTGCCGATCAGGATGAACGCCGCAGAGACTAGCGCTTCCAGCGCTATCGCCGACTGGACGCCGCTCACGGTCGTCTCGAGATCCTGAACGACGGCCGAGATCGACACGTTCATGATCGAGGTGTCAACCACGAGTACGAACATCGCCATGGCCAACAAAATGGCGAGCGGCCGGTTCATCGGTGCTTCATGGGTGACGTTCACGTGTTCGGCTTCGGTCACAGATCGATCCTCCCGCCGAGCCGGCCTGGCCGATTCACCCGTACGGGGTGATCAGCAATGCCCGCTGCGAGATCTACCGTCGTCGAAGAGCTGTCGATTCGGATTTGGAGGCCTACCGATGGCAAGCACCCAGACTGTCAGCCCGTGGGCTCACGGTATTGCTGTCTTCGCGGGTGTGATCATGGTGGTGGGCGGGGCCTTCCAGGCGCTCGAGAGCCTCGCGGGCATCATTGCGGAGGTGATTTCAGCGATTATGAACTTCGTCTGGATACCAATCGCGCCGTGGTGGGCGCTGATGGTGATCGCTGTTGACGTGCTCATTATCTGGGCCCTGGCCTCGTATCTACGGCAGCCGGCTCCCCAGAAAACTCCGGCAGCGACGTCTTAGCGGCCCATGTTTGATCCGGTGGCGGTGTACCAGATCACGCTGGACAGTGCGCCACCTGCCACCCTGACATCGAAGTTCCCGGCGATCACCTTGCACACAACGCCGCCAACGACGATCTTGTCTAGGCGCGCGGCAGCCCTCGCGGACGTGGACAAACTCATCGAGCGGCTGCGCTCTCTCGGGATCACACCGCTCGAGGTGCATGCGTCGTCCCGCAACTGCGAATTTCGGATCGAGGGCCTGCTGGGCGAGTCGGCCTTGCGCTGCATGGAGTGGGCAGTTCGGCTTGATCAGGAACGAACGATCATTCGGGTTGCGGCGGCGCCGGTGGAGCTGCAAATGATCTTGAAGGAACTCGCCAAAGTGGGAATCGGGATTGATCACATCGTTCGCCATCAGGGGACCTAAGTCTCTCCCCCGGTGGTAGCGGCGGTCACTACGCTGACTGTCATATCGGCGACCAGGACTTGGCAACGAACGTGGCATGCATCCGCCACGCGGACGGCTGTCCTCCCGCTGTGCCTGGGTAATGCGGTGCAGTGGTACGACTTCGCCTTGTACGGAGCGTTTGCCACCATCATCGGGCCGGTGTTTTTCCCGGCCGAAGACCCTTCCACTGTGCTGCTGGCGGCGTTCGCGGTGTACGGCACGGCACTGATCATCAGGCCCGTCGGAGCGGTGATCTTCGGTCGGATGGCAGATCTTCACGGACGGCGAGCTGTTTTCGTCCCCATCATTGTGCTGATGGCTGGAGCTACAGCGGCCGTCGGATTTCTGCCGGGCTATGCAGTCATTGGTGTGCTTGCCCCGGTCACGTTGCTGCTGCTACGCGCTACTCAGGGCCTGGCAGCTGGCGGAGAGCTCGGCGTGGCCGGCGTACTCATCTTTGAAAGGGCACCCAGCCAGCAACGCGGTCAGTTCTCTTCCTGGCATACCGCCACGCTGGCCCTCGGCCTCGGCGTCGGTATGGCTGTCGCAGCCGTACTGCTGGTCGCGCAACGCTCGCATCCGCTCGAGGTCGGCTGGTGGCGGTTGGCGTTCATCCTTGCGTTGCCGCTCGGACTGGTCGCGAGGTTCATACGCCGACGGGTGAGCGAGACGAGCCAGTTTCTTGCGATTCAACAATCCGGGCACGTGATCAAGCAACCGATCCCGACGATGTGGGCCAACGACCGCCAAGCCGTGTTGCGCGGCTTCGCGCTGATTGCCGCGGGTTCCCTTGCTTTCAATACGTTCTTCGTCTTCATGCCAAACCACCTGGCGGCTACGAGGAAGCTGGATCTGGTCGCAACGTTGTCGATCACTGCGGCGACGTTGGCGGTAACGGCGGTTGCGGCGTGGGCGCTGGGCCGGCTGTCTGATGCTGTCGGGCGGCGTCCAGTGGCCATCTGGTCGGCGTTGGGGCTAGCGGTTCTGGCCGGACCCATGGCTGTCGTTGCGAGCGCATCACCGCTCGGTCTGCTGATCGGCCAACTGATCATGGGGGCGGTGCTGGCGGGTGTCTTGCTGGTCGCGATGGTTGGCGAACTGTTTCCAGCTCCGCTTCGTTCGACGGGGATGTCGATCACAGCGGGCCTGGCAACCGCTCTCGTCGGCGGAACGGCGCCGGTCGTCGATCAGATCCTCGTCACTGTCTCCAGGTTTGATGTCGCACCGGGCCTGTACGTGAGCCTAGTGGCCTGCTTGGCCTTGGTCGCCCTGCGGCGCTGGCCGGAGACTGCCTTCCGGGCAACTGTCTGATCACGCTTATTTCTCATCAGGATCGACGTCGCGGCGAATCTCGATGAGGTCGATGCCGGCCTCGCGTAGGGAGTCAATGAGGCCCCAGAGCGCGGCATCATCAAGCTGGGTCGCCCGGAGCACCGTGCCGCCGGGTTCCACTGACTGGATCTGACGGAAGTTTTCGAGCAGCTCGAGGGGCACCGCTCCCGCAACTCGTATCTCATACGTCGACTTGCCCATCAGCGCCTCGATCTGTGTGTCACTTGACTTCAGCCACCATGCATCCACGGTGCTCTGGGACACTTCACCCGCCCCGGGTGAATCAACGGGCCCCGCGCACTATTGGACGGTAATCACCCTGCGCGGGTGAGGTTCGCCAGTCCTGAGTTGGCACAGCATGGTCCCATCCCGACGTTGCGGATCGAGGACCGATGTCGACCTACCCACTTATCGCCGATCACGGCTTGATCGGAAACCTGCAGACTGCGGCGCTCGTCGCAACCGACGGCACCATCGATTGGTTCTGCGCCCCACGCTTTGATTCGCCCAGCATCTTCGGCTCGCTGCTGGATGATGATCGCGGCGGCCATTTCAAGATCAAGCCGACGGCCGACACCTTCACGAGAAGGCAGCTCTACTATCCAGACACTGCCATCCTCGTGACTCGATTTCTGACCGAGTCGGGCGTCGGGGAAGTCGTCGATTTCATGCCGATCAGGAGTGCCACAGTGGCCTCCGACCGGCACCAACTCGTACGCATGCTCCGCTGCGTTCGGGGTGAGATGACCTTCGCTCTGGACATCGCGCCGCGATTCGACTACGGCCGCGAGGCTCACGAGTTCCACGTCATCGGCGAGGACAGAGTCGTCTTCGAGGGTGCCAAGACGGTGGTGTCGCTGAGCATCGTTCGCGAGCCGGAGGATGAGCGACTCGCCCGGTACCACATGAGCTCTGCAGGAGATCTGCACGCGGAGCTCACGCTGGTTGCCGGCCAGTCGCGCGGGGTGATCTTGGAGACCGGTCAGCCGGAGGAAGCGCATGCCGTACGGGTATCGGAGGTGTGGCAGCTCTTCGATGAGACCGTTCGTTTCTGGAGATCCTGGCTCGCGCATTCGACGTACTCCGGTCGATGGCGCGAGACGCTGCAGCGCTCCGCGATCACTCTCAAGCTCATGACGTACGCGCCGAGTGGCGGAATCGTGGCAGCACCTACGGCCGCCTTGCCCGAGCAGATCGGCGGCGAGCGTAACTGGGACTACCGGTACACCTGGGTTCGTGACGCATCGTTCTCGGTCTATGCGTTGCTCGGACTCGGATTTACCGACGAGGCTGCGGCACTAGGTCGCTGGCTCAGGGACAGGGTCCACGAGGGAGGGGGCGGTGACGGTAGCCCGTTGAACATCATGTATCGCGTCGACGGTTCGAGTGACTTGACCGAGGAGATTCTGCCGAACTGGGAGGGATATCGCGGATCGAGTCCGGTGCGGATCGGGAACGGTGCCGCGGACCAGCTACAGCTCGATATCTACGGCGAGGCGATCGACAGCCTTTACTTTGCTGCCCAGCACGGAATCGAAGCCGGCCACCGCGGATGGCAGCGGATGTGCGAGGTCTTGAACTGGCTGACCGACAACTGGAACCAGCCGGAGGAGGGCATCTGGGAGACCCGAGGGGGGCGGCAGGACTTTACCTACGGGCGCCTGATGAGCTGGGTCGCTTTCGATCGCGGCATCCGGCTGGCCGACCAGCGCGGACGTCCTGCGCCACTGAAGCGATGGCGTACGGAACGAGACGCGATCTATGAGCAGATCATGGATGCTGGCTGGAGCGAGGACCGGCAGGCCTTCGTGCAGCATTCTAAGACTGACGTGCTGGACTCTTCGCTGTTGCGTATGACATCGGTCGGCTTCATCTCAGCGAAGGATCCGATGTGGGCCTCGACTCTGGATGCCATGGAGCGTGAGCTGGTGACCGATAGCTTGGTGTACCGCTACGATCCGGGGGCTTCCCCTGATGGGCTGCGGGGTGCTGAGGGGACCTTCTCGCTGTGCACCTTCAGCTACGTCGACTCGCTAGCCAGGGCGGGTCAGGTTGAGAAAGCGCGCAACACCTTCGAGAAGATGCTGACCTATGCGAACCACCTGGGCCTGTTCTCCGAGGAAATCGCACTGACCGGAGAACAGATCGGCAACTTCCCGCAGGCCTTCACCCACCTATCTCTGATCGATGCCGCGCTCATCTTGAACAAGGAACTCGACAAAAAGTGAGCCAACCGAAGCAATCTGGCACGTGAGCGTCGACTACTTCCCTCGCCGCGACTCGAAGGCAAACAGGACAGCGAAGACCAGCACCAGCGCTACGACCTGAGCTGCGGCGGCCCAGAGTCCCACGGCGACCGTGGCGAGGGCCGGAATCGCAGTCAGCGCTCGCGGTCCAGGTCGACCGATCCGCAATCGCTGCCGAAACCACGCATCGCTGACGAGGTAGAGGGCCGCGCCGCCGCCGATCGCGACGGCGTGCCCAAGGTCTAAGGAGTGGAAGGGGTCGTGGGCACTGGCCTCGAGACCAGCGGCGATCGCGATCACGCCGAGCAGCAGCCCCAGATCAGCGTGACCGAACGCCTGGATCGACATGCGACTCCGAAGCTCAGGCGGTGCGGCGCCGAGCGCCTGCTCGGCCAGGGTGTCGTCACCGCCGAAGTAGGTCCACCACAAGCAAGCGGACAGGGCCAGCCCGAGTACCGCGACAGCCGCGACTGAGGGCCCGAGTTCAAGCTCACTGAGACCGAGGGCCAGCGCTACCAGCGACTCGCCGATGGCGATGATCAATACCAGTCCGTGCCGTTCGACAAAGTGCGCAGCACCGATTTCGAAGCCGCCGGAGAACGCTCGGTACGGCGACACCAGCCACCAGACCAGCGGAACCAAGATCCACAAGACGAGCTGAGTAACACCGCCCAATGCCCCGCCGACCAAGATCAACACAGTGCCAGCCACGTTGATCAGCCCGACTCGAACCAGATCGCTTGCTGAGCGCACTCGCTGGGTGCGGGTGAACAGTCCGATATGGACCAGCACCACAACCGCGTACGCGAGGCCGAACGCGAGCCCGCCGCCGTCGAAGGCTTCGGGCACGGTCAACGAGACGAGCAGGAACCCCGCCATTCCGCCGAGCAACACCAGCCGCCGCGCCGCGGTGTCGGCAGCCACAGCGTTGGTGAGCCATGCATAGCCGCCGTACATCCAAAAGATGATCGCCAGCAGTACGGCAACCCGCAGCAGGTGCAGTAGATCGGGATCATGGACGAGCAGCCTGGTGAGCTGAGTGATCGTAAACACGAAGACAAGATCGAAGAACAATTCCAAGGTCGAGACCCGCTCGATCCGATCTGGTCTGGTCGCTGTCTCTTCCGTTGGCGTGCCTCTCGTGTGTCAAGTCCGCGGCCGACGGTACCAAGACGGAGCTGGTTGCGTGGCTCCGGTGTAAACAGAGATTCGTGATCGACGCGTGGACCGTTGCGCTGCTGGCAAGCACGGCTCTGCATGCGGGTTTCCAGCTCACGGTGACGTTGGTCGTCTATCCCGCCCTGGCAGACGTGCAACCGGATCTGTGGGCGGTCGCGCACGGCCGCCACTCGCGACGGATCACCCCACTTGTCGCGCTTGTGTACGGAGCGGCACTGGCGTGCTGTGTTGGGGTCTTGATCAACTCGGGCGGAAGCAGCCCAACCCAGCTAGCCGGCATTGTCATCGCCATCGCCGGTACGGTGGCGGCCATCGCGGTGACGGCATTCTGCGCTGGACCGGCCCATCGTCGACTCGACTCCGGCCTAACGCCGCGGCCTAGCCGCTAAGGCTATTGCTGCACCTCGCCGCCGGCCGCGCCGCCGAAGCGGTCGGCGTCAGTGGCCGGCACTCCGCCTGAGCCAGGCTGCCAAGAGCGCAGCGAGCCGCCGGTCAGCGGAATGACATTCACCATTCCATTGGGAAACTCCACGTCGTCGAGCACTCCGACCAAGATCGAACGCTCGGCCACGACCAGCCACGTAGCCGAGTCCTTCGCCGAAGTGATCTCCTGCTGCTGGCGGTGCCGTCGATGCCCGTGGAGTTCTGGTCGTAGGTCGTCTCGGAGCCAAGAGCATCGAGCGGGAAGATCTGCACAAGCCCGGTATCAGTGGCGGCCCCATCCTCAAACGGCGCGGACACCGCGAGTCGGGTCTTGGTGTCACTCAATCCCGGCGGTGCCAGCACCACCCGTCGGCCGAATTGATCACCGGCCTCGGAGGTGTCCGCCACACTGGTGGTGTCCTGGGTCAACCCCTCACCGGGTGTGATGGTGGTGCCGGTGGAGGAGAAGAGCTGCACGCTGCCGGCATCGGCTGCGGTGCCGATGTCCTCGGACGGAATTCCGACCGCCAGCTGGGTCGTGCTGCCGGCTCGTACGCTGTCCAGCACCTGGCCGAAGGCATCATTGGTCTCAGGGGTGCCGGGAACTCCTGTGGAATTTTGGTCGTACGCCTGCCCGGCGACGGCTCCGGTGTAGAGATCGTTGATGATCGTGAACGCGCCGCCGTTGCTGATCGCGGTCGAACCGGAACCCAGGTCCTCACCCGGAGTTCCAACCGCAGCATCCACGCGGTTGGACGTGCCGGCGAGCTGACCAAGCGTGATCGCTTCCCCGAACCGATCGTTAGCCTCCGCCGCTCCCGGGATGCCAGCGGAGTCTTGATCGATAGCTCGCGGGTCGCTGAGGCCGGCGGTGAAGAAGCCAGCCCATCCGGCGTCGTTCTGACCGGACACATCGCCGCCCGGAACCCCGACGGCAACCATCGGCAAGTCTGAGCCCAGCTCATTGGTCGCGTCCACCGCGAAGCCGAGTTGATCATCTTTGGTGGGGGTCCGGCCAAAGTCGCCCTGGGTCAGCTCGGTGGAGGCTCTGCCCTTACCAAGCCCAGCTGACGAACCCCAGATGACCTGTGCCAGCCCTGAATCAGGCACACCGCCGACGTCCTCGTACGGCGTACCGACCAGCAGATCGGTGAAGCCATCGTTATCAAGATCAGCAGCCGCCACGTTGGTCCCGAATCGATCATCGGTCGAGGGGTCGTCGTCCACGGAGTCTGAACCCTGCCTAAGAGTGTCGACTGAGCCGCCGCCGATCGTGCTGGTGTTGCTGCCGTATAGCACGGTGATCTGGCCGGCGTCGGTGACACCGCCGGGATCGGCGTACGGATCAGCAACCACCGCATCAGAGAAGCCGTCGCCATTGAAGTCCGACGAGGCGCCCTTGGCGGCGGGCTTCTGTTGAATCTTGATCATCTTTGCGACCGATGGAACGCCCGCGTCGTCGGTGATGAAGAGCATGTAGTAGCCAGCCGGCGCGATGTTGGAGGTCTTGGGCGCCGTCGCGGTGATGGTGTTGCCTAGGCGACTGAAGTCCAACGGTACGTACCGCTGTCCTTGATCTTGGCTGTGCGTTGCCGCGCCGAGGCGTACCAGCCCGACTTTTGCGATCGATGCAGCCTCATCGGAGTCGATCGCGAAATCTTGATCGTAGGTGGCAGTAGCGGGCGCATTGTCGATCACTGGCCTGCTGGCCTTTTGCCCGCTGTTGTCCTTTTTGTACAGATAGGGCGGCTCGAAATACTCGATGTTCTTTTCCAGGTATCCCGCGCTGACGCAGGAGGCGCAGACTCCTCCGCCGCCGGTGAGCACCCGACCGTCGGGCAGCAGGGTGGCGCTGGAGTGGTATTGCCGGACCCGGCTGGCGCTGGACAGTACCGTCCAGTTCCCCGTCTTTGGATCCCATCGCTCCGCGGCGAACACCGGGTTATTGAGGTCGACGTTCGCGTTGGTTGCCTTGCTCATTCCGCCGGTCGCGAGCACGCTACCGTCAGCGAGAATGGTGAGGCTGTGTTGCCGGCGACCAACCGACATAGAGCTGGTTTGGGTCACCGTGGTGTTCGGCGACGTGGTGCTCGTGCCATTGACATCGACGATGTAGGCCGTCTTGGTCGGAACGTGCGGCTGGCTGCCTTCGGTGATGTCTCCGCCGCCAGCGACCAGCACCTTGCCGATGTCGTAGGTGGCGAAGCCGCCGTAGGTGCGATTGATGCCGTCCCGTGTTTTTGTCGCGGCGATCGCCCCCGCGCCGCTGGTGTTGATGGTGTTCATCTGGGTGACGGGACCCATTAACTCGACCTGCCCATTGGGCCGGGTGGTCAGGAACGCGTACAACCGATCGCTGTATCCGCTGGCGTTGCTGAGCTTGCGAAGTGTTTTGTCGGTCTGGTACACCTCCGGGACCGCCGGGCCGCCACCAACGATGACCGCTTCGTTGTTGCCGAGTGCCTGGACAGCGGGATACCACCGGGCAGCCGCCATGTCCGGCCCCTTGCTCCACGTCTCCGTCTGCCAGTTGAACAGGTGGGTCTGCACGATGCCGTCCAGCGCAGCATTCTTGTTTCCGCCGGCCACCAGCACGTTGCCATCGGCGAGCTGGGTGTATCCAGCACAGAAGATGTTGTAATTCGCGACGTCCGTGCGCTTATAGGTGTTGTTCGTGGGATCCCACACCATGGCGCGGGTGAAGTTATTCGTCGGCATCGACTCCGGCGCGTTCTGTCCCACCGAATCCCACATCAGCACCTTGCCGTTCGGCAGGACCGCCTGGAAGATCGGTACGACTCCCACTTTGCTTCCTTGGTCGGTGGGGATCACCGAGCTCCACGAGCCGCCCTGGCCGGGATCCTGGGCCGCGGCAGCCGAGACTTTGGCGTTCGCTACGTTCTGATCTTCGTTAAGTCGGCCCGGTGTGTCACCGGTAGCCTTCTTGATCTTGGCCGCCTTGGCCGCGGTATCTTTTTCGATCTGCACGATGGAGGTGCCGGCGAGATCCTGCTTAGCGTGATCAGCGTCAGTCTCGCTACCATCGCCAGGATGGGCCGTCGCTGTGCCGGCCCCGATGCTTGCGCTCATGATCAGGCCGGTCAATCCGGCCAAGGCGCTCGCCCGCCAATATCTGCGCCACATGTCTACCCCCCGAGTGCCACGACGGACGCGTCCGGGTAAGTATGCAGTGATTAAGTCGGCCGGGCTGGGATTTCCGCCCAATTGGGCCGGGTGGTGTGCTAATCGAGCTGCGTCGATGTTCCATTCGGTGCGGTCTTGACCTGGCCTGAAGGAGCGATGACGTGCAGGGCGTGCTGGCCGGATTTGCCACGATCGGGATCATCATCGGCCTCGGTTTCCTGCTTGCCCAGCTGAGGATCCTTGACGCGACAGCGCTGGGCGTGTTGACCCGGGTGGCTTTCTATGTGGCCAGCCCGGCGCTCATGATCACCGTGTTGGGTAGCACGGATGCGCACGGGCTACTCTCAGCCAACCTGATCGCATCGCTCGGCAGCGTTGTGGTGGCCGCAACCATCGCCGTGCTGGTGGTCCGACTGTTGTGGCGGCGAGAGGCCGGCGACACAGTGATCGCGACGTTCTGCTCGGCCTATGTCAACGCAGGCAACCTCGGCCTGCCGATCGCCGCGTATGCACTGGGCGATGCCGCGCTCATCGCACCAATGCTGCTTGCCCAGTTGCTTATCTTGCAACCGAGCGGTCTGGCGGTGCTCGATGCGATCACCTATGTACCGAGCCCCGGCATCTCCCGAGGCCGACTGCTGCTGATCCGCCTCAGTCAGCCGCTTCGCAACCCGCTTGCGGTGGGATCGCTGATTGGATTGGTGCTGGCCCTGACTGGGTTCAAGCTGCCGTTGATCATCAACGCACCATTGACTCTGATCGGCGGCATAGCCGTGCCGGCCGTGCTGTTGGCGTACGGGATCTCGCTCCGGCTTGGACCGCGGCCCGGTTCCGGTGAGCCACCTGTGCAGATCGCCACGTTGGTGTCGATCAAGCTGGTCGTGCAGCCGATTGCGGCCTATCTCATCGGGGCGTACGCATTGGACCTGGTCGGTCGCGATCTGCTCGCCGTTACCGTGATCGCCGCTCTCCCCACCGCCCAGAACGTCTTTACCTTCGCCATGCGTTACGACCGCGGCGTGATCTTGGCGCGGGACATGATCTTCGTGGCCACACTGCTCTCGGTGCCGGCAATCTTGATCATCACCTGGCTGCTGGCCTACTGAGGCTCTCGCCTCAACCGGAGCGAACCTGAACAGGTCCCACTCGTCCGGTGGGTAGTGGTTCGTCGATGCATCGGTAGTGTTCGGCGTCGGGCATGGTCCAGTCGACGCCGTGGTCGTCTCGGTGTGCGGCGTGCCAGGCGAAGGTTTTGCCGCGGTGGTGTCGGCGGCAGAACGGATCCATATTTCGGCCGGAGGTTTCGCCGTCGGGGACTGGTTGGTGGTGATCGAGGTCGCACCGGTCGGCGGGCACGGTGCAGGTGGGGTATCGGCAGCTGCCGGCCCGGATTTTGATGGCTTCGGCGAGCCGTGTGGAGGGGCGGCGGCCGAGTTCGGTGACATCGAGGAGCCGGCCGCCGTTGTCGGTGAGCAGCCGGGTGAACAACACCTGGTCCCGTCGTTGCTGCCTAACGCGTCGCTGATTTGGTCTTTGAGGATCTCGCCGGGGATGAAGCCGGATCGGTCGGCCAGCTCACCCGGCGTCTCGCTGGCGTCGAGCAGGCTGGCTAGCGGCACCACGACACCGATCCGGATGGTCCGCGGCCGTTTGATCACCCGCGGCCTAAGACTCGGCATCAGCTGTCGAGGTCGGGTCGACGGGTTCTCCGATGGTGTCGCCGTCCCCATTGAGGCGTTGCAGACGGGTGCCGACGCAGCTCGCCGGTGTCGGGATCGATGTCTTCGACCTCCAACCAGCCGCCGTTGACCGCTGATGCAGCCGCGTCCTCTATAGAGACGTCATCACGATCGTCTGTTTCCTTGCGGACACGCCGCCGGCCTCCGACACGTCCCGATCATCTCCCTCCTCTTGCCTCGTCTCTCTCGTCTGCTTCGTCTGCTTCGTCTGGCTCGTCTGCTTCGTCTGCCTCCTTGTCGTCTGCCTCGTCTTTCTCGCTGTCGGGTTGGTCGAAGGCGATGCGGCCGAGGAGCAGGTCGGCGAATAGGTCGGCGCGGCGTTGCTGGTCGGTGCGCGGATCCTCCGCGCCCAGGCTTCTCGACGTGGCGGCGAGGAGTGCGTCGATGGCGGCGGCGTCGGCGGCGGATATTTCGCCGGTGACATAGCCGATGCCGTCGGCGCCTTGCACCACGGTGACGCGCCGTTCCGCCAAGGCGCGGCGGTGCCGTTCGCGCGAACGCCAACGGTTCCAGTTGCACCACCAGCCGCAGCAGCCACACCTGCAGCTGTTTCGGCGACCTGGCCTGCGCCGCATCAACCGCTTGATCGTCGAGGGCGGCCAAGGTGGCGGTTTCGGTGACCCGCCTGGCGACCCGATCGATCACCCGCATCTGCTCCGCATCCAGCTCGCCGTGCCGGAACGCCTCCCACACCGTCGGCAGACCAGCAGCCATCCGGCGGGCCCGCGCCACCAGGCAACGCACGTCGTAGGGCTGGTCGCGCAGCAGCAACGCCAACTCATCGGCCACGAACTCACCCGGCTTGGCGCGGCTCCGCCGACCCGAACCGACCCCGGCGGCCGTGTCGCCGGCAACCCGGGCATCGGCGTAGCGGACGGTCGCTTCCGCCAGTCGCGCCTGCGCCATCGCCGCATCCCGACGCGCATCCACCACCGCCACCCGAGCCGTCGATATGTCGTCCTGATCGTCCCCCGTCATGAATTCATGCTCCCAGCAGCCACTGACACTTTTCGAACGTATGAGCGAGCGGCGCCGTGGCGCCGGGCTGTTCCTCGCGGTCCTCGTCAGGCTCAGAGACCGAGAGCGTCGAGCAACAGAACGATCCCACCGGATGCGAGCAGAGCGCCCGTCACGAGCGCTGGTGTGACCCGGCTGCCGGGTCGAGATCCAACTGACTTTGCGGCGCGCCAGTAAAGAAAAACTCCAAGGAGGAGCAATGCCGCCTCCAGCGGTATTGCCACGATTGGCACCCGCCAGAGCCCGAAACCAAGCAGGGGAAGGTCGCCGGCATTTCCAGGCAAGATCGGCATGTCTCCGCGGTGCACGATGAGATCAAGTACCCAATGCGAAAATGCGACGCCGCCGAGCAGCAGACCGAGCCGACGATCCCAGCGCCACCACGCCACGGCTCCGAACGCAGCGCACAGCACAAGCGCCCCGAGCAGGGAGTGGGTGTAGTCCGCATGAATCACGCGATTGCCGTACCCGCCGCCCGGCAGCGTGTCAATCGTTTCGATGTTGAGCAAGAGCAACGGTATGAACAGCACGTCTAGCCACACGGTTGCCAACATCAACGACCACAGCGGCGCCCGTACGTCCACAGATTTCGCACCTGCAGCGAGGCCGAAATGTCCCGTGATCATCTTCTGCGGCTCGGCCGCGGCGGCCATGCCAGCCGGGTATCCAAGTAGCCGCACACGACGATGAACAGCACCAAGCCCAGCACGTAACTCATTTCTGACCTCCGGATCAGGGGAAATCGGTGCAGCTTGAACCCTAACGTCAGACCTGCCATCTATCGCGGTGGCCGTCAGTCGAGGGCCGGTTGCCGATCCCCGCTCCGCTGCCTAATGTGTGGAGCAAGATCACCCCAGCAAAGTGCCTTTGCCAGAGGGGCAGGCCCATGAACGTCGTACGTGTTACGCCTAACCAGGGCACGTCTGCGGTGCCAGGCCCCGTGCTATTCGCCCGTTACGCGTTCCCGCCGAACTCACACGGCTATTGCGGCCCCGGCGATCATGAGTCGTTCTTCTCATACGGCGTCGCCGGCGCCGACGATCGGGGTCTGCGCGAGCTCGCCCGGCAATTCGCGGGGGCCTGGCCGTATCTGGAGTTGATCGCCGCCGCCACCGGCCTCTCCGATCCGCTCGATGCACGTGTCGTTGAGGCCTACTGGGTTGGCAGTCCGCGCCTCGAGGGCGTGAGTGCCCGCGCGGTTGGCAACTCGATGGAGGAACGCTTCCGCCGTACGACGGGGGCCAGGTTTTCTACGCTGACCACCAGCGTGCTGGCTGGTGGCGTGCCGCACCACAGTTTCGCGGTGTTCTGCATCTATCCCTGGACCGGTCTGCTGAGCGACGGACGCAAGGCCGCGAATGCCCTGATGGTCTTGGATCGATGCCGCATTCGCTGGGGACAGGTGCAGGCGGTCACCGGGGACCAGGTCGTCGTCGAGTCCCGCCCGCTGACTTGGGACGGTCGTCGACTCGGTCTCGGCGAGCTCACATCTGAGTCCGTGGTGCGGGCCATCGACGGGGTCAGCATGATCGGCGAACTCGCGCCTGGAGACTGGGTGTCTCTGCACTGGGAGTGGATTTGCGACCGGCTCACCGACCGCCAGGTGCAATACCTCCGCGATTTCACGCTTCGCCACCTCAAGATCGTCAACGAGGGCAACCTGCACTCGGGCCCGGCGGCCTTGCTCGGGACATGACCTGGACCTCACGCAGCGCTAGTGATCATCCGGCAGCGGCCAGGCATGATCAAGAGACCAGGTGATGTCCTCGCCACGTTCACGGGTCGGCGCCGCCAGACTGCGTAGCAAAAGATCACCTTCGGCGGTCTGCAGGGCGTAGTCGGTGTAGGAACCCCGGAACCAGACGTCCACCACGACGCCCGCTCGGTCACCGCCGAACCGCACCCAGTCAGGCCGGACCAGCAGTGGCCCTTCTCGCCCGGACAAGATCGAGGCCGGACCGGTCAGCCTCGCGGCTACCGCGCTCACCGGTTCTGCATAGAGCTGTTGCGGCGTACCCACCTGAATTACCCGCCCCTCGACCAAGAGCGCGACTCGATCCGCCAGTCCTAGTGCCTCGGCGGCGTCATGGGTCGCATAGATTGCCGCTGCCCCTGTCTCACGGCGCCGTGCGGCGATCTCGCCCAAGAAGACATCCCGGAGATGCGCGTCAAGATGAGCGGTCGGCTCGTCGAAGAGATAGAGCACCGCTTGCCGGGCGAGCGACCGACCGAGTCCGACCCGTTGCTGCTCGCCACCCGATAGTTGAGCTGGCTTCCGATCCGCGAGCCCGCCGATCCCGAGCCGGTCCAGAATCTGCTGCGCTTGCGCCCGAGCCGGCTCTCGGCGCAGGCCACGCCGTCGCAGCGGGTACGCCACCGTGTCCAGCGCGGTGAGGTGCGGCCACAGCCCGTAGTCCTGGAAGACGAACGCGACCTCCCGCCGTTCCGGCGGATCAGCGCGGTTCGGAGTTGCGACCAGGCGGGTTCCCAAGGTGATCTCGCCGCTGCGGATGGAGATGAACCCGGCGATCGCGTTCAGCAACGTGGACTTGCCGGAGCCGGATGGGCCGAGCAGGGCCAGCACTTCACTGCTCCCGACCGCGAGGTTCACCGAATCGAGCACTGTTGTCGAGCCGTACGCCACCGTGAGGCCGCGAACGTCGAGAGCGTCAGGCACGGGCTCGCCGGGTGAGCGCCCATAGCGCGCCGGCGGGCAGTACGACGACCGCAGTCACCAGCACCGACAGGGCCGCCGTGACGCCGACTCGACCAAGATCGGCACTGTTGAGGACCACCACGGCGAGGGTTTCGCTGCCCGGCCCGTAGAGCAAGCTCGACATCGTGACCTCATGCAGAGCAGTGAGAAAGCAGAGCGCCCACGCGGTGATCAAGGCGACGCGGAGCAGCGGTAGGGCGACGGTGCTCAGACCGGTGGCGAGGGTCGCGCCGCTGACCCGGGCTGCACGGAGCCCTTCCGGAGGCACCCGGTCGACCGCAGCTGAAATCGGGCGATGCGCCAGCGTCCACAGCTTGGCAAGGTAGGCGAGGAGAATGATCACCACGGTATCGGCGAGCCACCGGCCGTACCCGAGCAACATACCGATGGCCACCGTCGAGCCAGGAAGGACGAGTGTGAGCGTGATCAACACGCTGACTCCTCGACCAGGGCGGGTCCGACCCAATGCGGCGGTGATCAGCCCAAGGATGAGCAAGATCGACGCGGCCGTCAGGGCAAGCACCATGCTTCGGCCGAGCGCCGCACCGGTGCGCGGGGTCAGCACCTCACCGAAGTTGTCCCAGGTCCAGTTGGCCGGCGTCGACGGTACGCCGACCGCTCGGGTGATCGCCGCACTGAGGAGGGCCAATAGAGGCAGGCCCGCTGTGGCGATCAGATAGCTCGCCAAGATCAGGAGCTTCAGTGTCCCGGCGAGGCGGCTGCCGCTGGGCCAGTCAAGATCAGCAGTCGACGTACGGCGCTGTTGCAGCCGTACGCCGAGCAGTACATCCGCCGGTCCCACCACGACCAATGTGATGATCACCAGCAGCACGGCTAGCGTGGTCGCGTCGACGAAACTCTGCGGATCGCTGCCGTAGCTGAGATCGGCGTAGATCCGGGTCGTGATCGTGCTGAAGCCGGCTGGAGTGCCGATCACTTGCGGCACCGCGAACGTGCCGAGGGTGAGTACGAAGATCACGACTGCCGACGTAGCGATCGCGGGGGCCAGGAGTGGGACGGTGACCGTCCGCAGCACAGTGATCGCGGTCGCGCCGGAGGAGTGCGCGGCGCGCTCGGTGATCGGCTCGGCCCTGGTCGCTAGGCCAACCGTAATGATCAAATAGACCAGCGGTACCGCCGACACAGCGACGATCAACGCCACTCCCACTGGACCCTGAACCCCATTCCAGACGAACCCGAATATCTCGCTTGTCAGGCCACCGCGTGCGTACGCCCGAAGCCAGCTGTAGCCCAGCACGAAGTCAGGAACGAGCAAGGGGAGCAGCACCGCCGCTCGCCAGAACGTTCGCCCCGGGAGTCGCGGATCTCGCAGCGCTAGCGCGATCGCAACACCGATCGGTACGGCGAGCGCAGTGGCGGCGGCCGAGAGCTCGAAGGAATGTGCAACGGCGATGCCAAATCCCGGCTCGGTCAGAAGTTCCGCGACCCGTCCGCGACCCTCTACCCAGCTGGTTCTGATCAGCATGATCAGCGGAACGATGACGACTACGGCGGCCGAAGCAACCAGAACCGACCAGCCGGCCCAGACCATGCCGCGGTCGCCAGACTGCATCAGTACTCGATCACTAGGCGTCGAAGATCGTGGCGTAGTCCTTCAGCAGCGCAGCCTTCTCGCTGGCCAGCGCCTGCCAATCCGGCTGAACCGTTGCCGCGTTGTCCGGCTTCGTCGGACCGGCGACATTGGGCAAGGTCGGATAGGAGCCGCTGCTACCGATGACGGTCTGACCCTCCGGGCTGGTCAGATAGGTCGCGAAGTCCTGTGCCAGTTGGCGGTTCTCGGTGGTCTTGGACACCGCGACCGGCCCGTAGATCGCTACCGCACCAGGCTTTGGCCAGGACACCACCACTGGCGAGCCGCTCTTTGCGGCGGCGTACGCCGAATTCGCGATGGTCATTCCTGCGTCGTAGAGCCCCTGGGCGACACCGGTGGTCACGTCGTCCGGCGTACTCACCTGAACCGCGCCTCTTGATTTGAGATTGGCGTAGAAGTCAGTACCGAAATAGGCGAGAGCGCCGAGTGCGGAGGCTGCCACCTTCGGGTCCGGCACGGCGACCTTGCCGGCGTCGGCAAGCTCTTTCCAATTAGCCGGGGCTGGCTTTCCCTTCCTGGTGATCGCCACCATGTAGAGCATTGCGATGCCGACATAGTCGGGCGTACGCATTGCCTCCGGGATCTCGGTCTGGGGCGTCCAGCCGCCCACCAGACCCTGGGTCACGAAGTCCTGCATGGTGAGCGGATCGCAGGCCCAGATCATGTCGGCCTTGAGCCCACCGGAGCGTACGTCGCTTGCCACGCGAGCGTTGAGCTGGCCGGTCGGGGCGCGAAACAGCTGGACGTCCGTTCCGTGGTGCGCGGCCTTGAACGCGGCAATGACCGGTTGCACCGTGGTGTCGTTGACGCAGGTGTAGAGCGTGATCGACTCCGTGCGGGACGCCTCTGGCTGGGAACAGCCGGTAGCTACCAGCAAGAGGGCCACGGCGAGTGCTGTGATGCCGCCCCGCCCCCTGCCCATGGGGTCACGCTAGTACCGCTGGTGCGAGACCTGTCGTCAGTGCGCCTGTGGCTCCGGCGCGCTAGCCAAGCCACCGTCTGGCGATTGTCGAGGTCATACGCCCGAGCAGCGCGCCGACAGCAGCACCGATGAGGACGTCACTTGGGTAATGGACGCCGGTGTAGACGCGCGAGAACGCTACGACCGCGGCAGCCGCCCGCAACGGAAGCCTGAGTTTGGGCAATACGTCGCCGACTGAGATCGCAAACGCCGCCGCAGATGCCGAGTGGCCGGAGGGGAATGAGGTCGACGACGGCATCAGCACCCAGCGACTCTCGGGGAGGCCCAGCTGCGTGCGGTCCGGGCGGCTTCGTTCGCCGATCAGCTTGATGGGCTGGTTGACCAGCAAGGAGCTGAGCCCGATCGCGACGATCCCGGTCGCCGCGGCGCGGCGCCCGCGGGTTCCGCCGAAAAGAACGAGTGCTGCAGCGACCAGCAACCACGGCTTGGAGAAGTCGGCAAAGTCGGAGACTCGACGAAGCGGACGATCCAGCAGCGGCGTAGACATCGCGGCCACGCTCTGATACGCGGTCCGGTCGAGGCGGCCCAGTCGGCAGAGAACCCGCTCCATGATCATCGGGACATCGCCGGGCGGCCGAGGACCGTATGCCACAGCGCGACCACCGTTGGCTTGGCTATGAGCCGGACAGCACGTGCGGCGGGCGAACGCCTCAATGCCCTGCGCGGCAGTCGGACAGTCAGCGCGCGGGGCCGGCTGACGAATCGTAGCGGTGGCTCGAGGATTCTGGCCTCGCCGTCGATCCCGATCTCCACGCGTTCGCCGGAACGCACTTCGAACTGAGGCGCCGTCCACTCACTCCACGCGGCAGAGCGCTGGGCTTGCCCGACGACTTCCAACGCGGCGAGCTTTTCGGCGTCGGCCGCCGACTCGACCCGTACGTAGACGATCCCCAGCGTGCCGCCGTCGAGACGCTCGCGGGTGCCTCCGCCGCGCAGCTGGGCCAGCTGGTAAGGGTTGTTGGACACCAGGAGCAGCTGGGGGCCGACTGCTTCGTGGCCGGACGGCAGCGTGAACTGCAAGTCGAGTGGCGTCGCCTCGGTCCCAGGAGGTCGGGCAGCATAGCGGCCGCCGTCTGCACCTTGGCGTTCCGATAATCAGCCGACTGGACGATGCTCGCGTACACGCCCATCGACACGTTGTTGACGAACACGCTTCCGTTGACCTCCGCAAGATCGATTGCGGTGTCGACACCGTCCTCGTACGCCTTCAGCGCGCCGGGGACATCGGCGCGGTCGAGGCCTAGATCGAGCGCGAAGTGGTTGCGAGTCCCCGCTGGAATGACAACGAAGGGAATGCCGTGCTGGCTGGCGATCGATGCGACGAGTGCCAGCGAGCCGTCACCGCCGGCCATGCCGAGTAGGTCAGCACCGCGCGACACCGCGTCCTCGGCCAGCTGACGCAGGTCGTCGCCCGGATTCAGAATGACTGGTTCGATGCCACGCTCCCGACACAAATCGGCCAGGCCAAACCGCTCGGCCTTGCCCCCACCGGACCTGAGGTTCATCAGGAGGACGGGGTGGTGCGCCCGGGGAGCGCGCTTGTTGTTATCGACGGCCGCTGATGTCGGGCTCAGCGCGTAGCTGGCCGCAACGATCGACACCGCCGCGAGCCCGAGCCCGACCGTGAGCACAATAAGGCTCTCAGTCGCGAGCACGACGCCAATGAAGATGACCAGCGCGACCGCCGCGACAACACCAGCAATGGCACGAGCTAACCCACGTCGGGACAAAATGAACCACACGGCGATCACCAGCACGCCGAGCGAGATCACGCTGGTCAGCAGGATGTACCAGTGGAAGATCGCCGATATGGCGAGGTAGAGCAGCGCCACAACCAACGCGACCAGTGCAGCAGCCGCCGCGGCTCGGCGCAGGGGACTGGGCGCGCCATCCGGCTGAGTCATTACGACGAAGCGTAGTGCTGGGGCATTGCGCCATTCGGCGTGGCGCGTACCCGCGATGGTTTGCGCGGCGTCCTACTGAGCTGCCATGGTCTGGGTCATGGCGCACGGCAATGATCACTCTTCTCAGCCGTCCGGCGAGATCCCACCGCTGTTCCATGCCAGGGCCGAAGACGACGAATCGGTTGCACAGATGGTCGCCTTGCTGGACTATCAGGACGCGTTGCCGTCGGCGAGACGACTCCATGACTGGGCAATTGAGACGGCCGCGGTCCAGCCTGGCGATCACGTTGTCGATCTTGGTAGCGGCACCGGGACAATGAGCAGGCAACTTGCCTCGCTCGTTGCCGCTGGGGTCCTGGACGGCCGGGTGATTGGCGTCGAGCCGAATCCGCATCTGCGGGCCGTCGCCGTGAGTCGGGCGAAAGCAGCTGGCGTAACCAATGTTTCTTTTGTCGAGGGATTCGCTGGCGCGCTGCCGTTCGACGACTCAACCATCGATTTCGTCTGGTGTGAGCGCGTGTTGCAGCATCTCGCTGATCCGCAGTCGGCGATCAATGACATAGCCCGAGTGCTGCGGCCGGGTGGTCGTGCAGTATTGCTTGACTCTGATTACGGAACGCGGATCGTTTCCGATCTTGATCCCGACTTAGCCGCGGCATTCAGCCGGGCCTCGCTCGGACCGATCGCCAACCCGTACGCAGCTCGGCACATTCCGGCACAGATCCACGCGGCTGGACTCGAACTGGAGTCGGACGTCGGGCTCGTCGGCCTTCATGTTCTCCTCGGAGATGCTGCTGCGCACTCAAGTGCTGAGCAGAGACGCCGACGACCGCCGTCGAATCTGGCGGGCTCACTCGCGAAGTTGCTGACGCAGCCGTACGCGCGGTCCATGATGCTGCCGAGCGCGGCTTGGCTTTCGCGGCAATCACCGTATTCGGCTTCGTGGCACGCAAGCCTGAGGCCTAACCTTCGAAGTCAAACCGGTCAGTGTCCGAGGAACATTCGGGCGAGGAAGCCGAGCAGGAGCGCGGCCAGCATGGAGAGCAGGAGGAGTGAGAGTGCTCCGGCTAGTGTGGCGACGGAGATTATGCAGCCGGCGGTGATCAAGGTCAGTCCTAGCTTGTTGGCCGACCTGAATCCGTTGGTCACGACGGCGCCGCTGGCGAGCACCAGAAAGCCGACGAGGGCCATGATCAGCACCAGCGCATGGTGGCCGCCGAGGGTGATCACTTTTGTCAGCCTGGAGGTTTGGTCTAGCCAGGTGCCGACGGCGATCATCCAGGCGACGGCGACCATGTCGAGTGCGGTGACCAGCCAGAGGCGGCGGGCGGTCCGTTTCGACAGTCTCACGGGCATGCGCTGTGGGGGTGGCCGCAGCATGGCTACCACCTCCAGGCGACGAGGGGGTACCAGAGGCACAGTTGGCCGTGCCGGGGTGGGGTTGGTGCGATGACGCCGAAGATGATCGGGTCGAGCACGCTGACAACGGCGTTGATGCCGACTGCTGAGGTTGCGCCGCTGACAGCAGCGTCGAGCACCGTGACTGCTCGGGTGACGCCGGGATGTGCTGGCACTTCTCCGACGAGTACGCGGGCGACTTCTTGGGTGCAGGGTTGTGGCTGGCTTCGTAGCGTGGGTAGCAGCTGACGGACGGGGCCTTGTGGATCGAGTTCGTGTGCGATGGCGAGGCGTTGGAACGGTACGCCTAACTTGGCGATGCGTTTCAATTGGGCGCGCTGTTTGTGTGGGATGACGGTGCGTCCGCGCGTGCTTCTCAATGGAAATGAACTCGATCCGGACGAGCTGAATCGATTGCGAGAGATCGAGTCTGAGTTATTGAGGTTGTTACAGCCCGGAGACCGGCTAGCTCGACGCATCTTGCAGTTCGATGTCGGCCCGGTCGTCGTGGTCTGCCCGACGGCTCCAGCAGAGCTGCGAGGTCCGCTTGGAGACCCGCAGAACCCCAATTTCACAAAGCTGCGGCAGTACGGCGACCTCGACGCACTCATCGAGCTATATGGCCACCTACGCGCGGAAAATCCGAGCCTGGACGTGTTTCACCGTATTACAGATGACGTCGTTGCAGACGACTTCTCAAGTCATTTGATTTTGCTTGGCGGCATCGGCTGGAACAAGGTCACGCAGCGTTTTCAGCACGCGATCAGCCAGGTTCCCGTCACACAGACGGAGGTGGAAGAGCTGAAGACCGGGGAGATCTTCCGCGTTGAGGCTAGCGATGGCACGGAACCAAAGCTTTTTTATCCGGAATATCAGGATGTGGAGCAACGCAAGGAACTCATTGCGGATGTCGGCTTTATCGCTCGCCTTCGCCACCCATTCAAGGAGGACCGTACGCTTACCATTTGCAATGGCATTCACAGCCACGGCGTATTAGGAGCGGTGCGTTGCATAACAGATGTTAGCGTTAGGGATGAGAACGAAGCTTACTTGGCGGATCGCTTTCCAGAAGGCGAGTTCACGATATTGCTGCGCGTCCCTGTGGTGAACAACCAGACGTTGTCACCTGACCTGCGAAAGCCTGCGACGCGGCTATTCGAATCGAAATTGTCTCCGGAGGACCAGCGGTGAGAGCCGAAAGCTTCACAGATTCGTTGAGGAAGGTCCAGCAGTGTGCATCACATGCACACCTTTATCAAAGGGTGTCTCGATCGTTGCCGCTGCGGCCGTCAAGCAGCGGTCGCATAGACGCGATCATTGTGCCAGCCTCAAGACCTGCTCCATTCCTCCAGCGGACCATTGAGTTATCCGCGGCCATCGGCATTCTTCTGGTTATCCTGTGCAGTAAACAGACCAAGATAGAGCATGTTGCACAGCGGGTGGCAAAAACCGATGGGGCCCGGTCGCTTATCGTTGAAATTCCGGACGCATGGACTCACCCTACGCTGCCCAGCAACACTTCAGCCCCGGCTTTCTTGAAGGCTAGCGCGCATCGAGAGAACGACTTAAGCGCAAAGCGAAATATCGGACTCCTGCTCGCGCGGTTACGTGGCTGGAACAAGGTTGTCTTTGTCGACGACGACATCAACTCCTTGGACATCAGCAACGTTGTCGGACTCGCCAGGCAATTAGAGCACCGCCATGTTGCCGGGATGCGCGTTCACCATCAGCGTGACAATTCAGTCGTCTGTCACGCTCGGCAGCTCGCGGGGCAATGGCAGGACATCTTTGTGACTGGTGCCGTGCTGGGTGTGCAATGCAGCGATCTCCCGCTGTCTTTCTTTCCCGACATATACAACGAGGATTGGTTTTTCTTCGCCAAGGAAGCGGCTGCCCGCGACCTACCTAATGTGGGCCATGTGACCCAGGCTTGGTACGACCCCTTCGCGAGCGCTGATCGGGCGCGTAAGGAAGAGTTCGGAGATCTGCTAGCCGAGGGGCTATATGCCTTGATCGGCCGACAGGACGCCAGCCTGTCGTTTAATGAGCGACTCCGTCGAGCAACCAAGACATACTGGTCGTACTTCATTGAAGCCCGGCACCAGGTAATAACCGAAACCCAAGCGGCTCTTCACCGGTTGATTGATCATGAGATAAACACCGATCGCGCATTGGCTGCAGTTAACTCGCTAGCGGTCGCTGAGAGCCAGCTAGATATGATCACGGCCGATCTTTGCGTCGATTTCATAGATGCGTGGCGAGAAGATATGGAGAGCTGGCAGAGGTCTTCCGACAAAATCAGCAATGTGCGCAGCACCCGCGAAGCAATGGACTTTCTTCAGCTAAAAGCTTGGAGTTTGGTTGAGTTCGGGGATGAAGTTGGCTCAAGAAATGGTGTGGTTGAACTGGAGGCTCCTGCGACCACAACTAAAGCCTCTGAGCTGGACGCCAAGACCGGTATTGTTGAGCTCAAACTTCCTATCTTCGACGCGCAAAATTTGTTAGTGGCTCATTCCGAACCACCAGCACACTTACGGATCGACGGATCGTCCGAGACAAAATTTCAATCTTCGCTCAAACCGCCCAGCACCTGGCAGGAACTGGCGCTCGCCGGTCAACTCGAAACCTAGTGCTTCGTAGGCGTGCTGTGCCTCGAGATTGTCCTCCAGCACCCAAAGTAGGAGATCGGTGACACCCATCCGGCGTTCAATCCCGGCTAGCGCGTATAACAGGTGTCGAAGGACACCATGCCTGCGGTGCGTGGGCGCCACCCATATGGACTCAACATGGCGCGCGGATGCCAGTTGTGGTTCGCCGACCGATCGGGCAAGCCCCACAACGCTCTCCGTCTCGCGAGCGACGATCCAGATGCCCACAGCAAATGTTCGTCGCCAGTCAGCCTCGTCCCATCTCGATTCGTCGGCGTAGCTCGACGTAAAGGCATGCGGCGAATCGAGGAGCGCCTGCAGTCGCGCCGCACGAAGTACGCGCCAATCGACCGGCGCCAATAAATCCAAGTTCAGAGTCAATTCCATCATCGGCTCACATCCGGGGGTCGCTGCCAGTCAACTGTGTATAAATTGGGCGGCGAAGTAAAGCCCGGAATCAAATATTGGCGCGCGCTGTGGGCCTGGTTCGCCCGTTGGAGGCAAGCTCGGGTCCCTACATAGTGATCAATGTCACCTGGCTGGCTGCGCTTGGGCGCACCTTCTGCCCGCCCTTGAGGTTCGGGCACGCCATAGACGTCTAGACAAACGCTTCGAAATGTGTGCGAGTCGCTCAGGTAGTGCCGCTACGGCCCGGATGTCAGTTCAGCCGAGACGCGACCCTCATTGCCGACTATTCGGATAGGTTTTCTTCCGTGACTGCTCTGATCGATGTTGATCTTCCTCGCTACGAGCATGCTGAGGTCGTGGTCTCAGCTCCTGAGGCTCGGTCCGGGAAATTGGGCCGGTGGTGCGAGCTGCGTGCTGGTGGACGGCGTCTTTTGGTTGGCGTACCGCATCCGGCGACCGCTCAACTCCGGCCGTGGGGTCGGCGTTGTCGTCGCCAAGTCGGTGGACGGCGTCAACTTCAAGCCAGTCTGCGAGGTGAGCCGCGAGGCTTTCGGTGCTGCCTCACTCGAACGTCCAGTGATCATGCCGACCGATGTCGGCTGGCGTCTCTACCTCAGCTGCGCTACTCCCAACTCCAAGCACTGGTGGATCGATGCACTGGACGCCGAGCGGCCCGAGGAGTTGCCGTTCGGTGATCGTCACCTCGTGCTACCCGGTGATGATCAATGGGCGGTCAAGGATCCGGTGATCATTCGTGATCATGAAGGCTGGCGGATGTGGGTGTGCTGCCATCCCCTCGGCGAGGCCGGTCACGAGGACCGGATGATCACCCGCTACGCGACCAGTGTTGACGGCCTTGATTGGCATGATCAAGGTGTGGCACTGCGGGGCACCCCGGGAAGCTGGGACGCTCGCGGCGCGCGGATCACCGCAATCTTGAGCGAGTCGCCGTTGACGGTGCTGTACGACGGGCGCGCGAGCGCTGCGGAAAATTGGTGTGAGCGTACCGGCCTGGCTCGTGAGCACGATGGATCACTCGTGCCGGTCGGTGACGCTCCAGTCGCAGAGTCTCCGGACGCTGACGGCTCCTTGCGCTACGTCAGCGCCGTTCCGCTTCCGGGTGGCCGCACTCGGTTCTATTTCGAGGCCGCCCGCCCGGACGGGTCACATGATCTGATGACCTGCATCTGAGCAAATCTTGATCATGATTTGATCATGATTGAGCGGTCTGCGTTCGTTCGGCGAAGGAACCGCGACCAACATTCGACCGCCAGTCCTCGAACGATTGCCCAAGCGTCTGCTCCAGAAGCGCGATGTCGTCGAGGCAGTCTCCGAGCAGCGCCGTACGCTGCTCGGGCGCAAGCTTCGGCCGTTGCGTTGATCCACCGTGTCGCAGCAAATTGAGCAGCGGTTTGCTCGCTCGGCGCCAGACCTGCGGCGGCGCGTAGCTCCCTGCTGCGGCGCCGGCCCGAATCACCCGCCCCAGCATCGACGTGCGTAAGCCGGGTTCGACGAACGGTCGAGCATTGTCCGGCGGAATCGTGGTGACGTGATCTTCAGCGATGCCGAGAAAGCGCGCGACGCGATTCAACGTCTCCTGCGGGTGGGACACCAGCTGCCAATAGCGAAGAACGAAAACCCGGTCGCGTTCCACCAGCTCGAAGAGATCGGCGAGCTGTTCGCCGTACCGGCCCAGGCGCCGATAGTGCCAAAACGGTGCCCATCCGGCAGCTACCCGGCTGTCCTCGGCGTGCCAGGCGTCGACGAATTCTGGGATCGGTTCCAGCCCGTCAACCCACAGATGCATCCAATTTGAGTACGCCCGATCGATCGGATCACGGACGATGACGATCAGCTTTGCGTCCGGAAGCTCCTCAGCGATCCTGCGTCTAGCACCGGGCAGGTAGAGATAGAACGGTGTGCTCTCCAGCCGTACGGCGCCCTCCGGAGCGTCCCGAAATAGCGCCTCGTACTCCGCTCGGCGCCAGATCCATTCCCGATTGCTGTGCGCATCGCCGGGCCCGGAATATGAGGGTGGGGGAGCGTCCCAGCACATGTAGTACTTGGGCTCCTTGATCGGCGACGCATAGATCTGTGGATGCTTGGCCAGCGCCCCATGCAGCGCGCTCGTTCCCGCCTTCGGGGCGCCAATGATCAATACGTCCGGGCGATATCCCCTAGCGCTCATGCAGGGATTCTATAGAAAGATTTCTTCGGTCAGTTGTGCGGCATCACCACCAGCCCTGTTTGTGGGCCCAGCGCAGCAGCAGCAACGACATGATCAGCATGATCAACAACAAGACGATCAGCGATGTCCACCTCGTGGAGTCGTTGACGATGACGTTCATGCCCACGACGGAGGACAGCGACGTAACAGGGAGGGTGAGCGCCGCGATGACGGCGAGCCGCTCGGCAGCGATGCTCATCTTGGTGTCGGTACGGGCGCGGTAGAACTCAGTGACGCCTACCAAGAACAGCAGCTGCGAGTCGCTGATATGGGTGACCGTCTCGTACTGGTCGAGGACGTCCATCATCAGCTCCAGCCCTTCGGGGGGCGCAAATCTGGTCAGCTTGATCGCCCGTCGATAGATCTCGCTGCCCTGTTCGGCCATGGTCTTGATCGCCAACAGCTCATGTCGCGCCGCAAAAAGCTCGCCGAGGAACGCCTGGGGATCCTCGTCCGCCTCGGACATCACCCGCTGCTCCAGCAGGCCGACCTCATCTGCGATCTCAGCAACCATTTCAGCTTCCCGGCGTGCGATGGTGGAGACGATCGCGTAGGTCAGTGCGAACGGGGAGGTCGGGCGCAGCCGTCCGCTTTCCATCCGTGCGCCCACAGCGCTGGTCTCGCGCAGGGCCGCCTCCAGCGGCACCTTCGGGCTGATGGGGCCATGGACGGTGACCAAGAAGTCGCTCGCCAACGAATTGGTCCAGTTCGAGATAGTGCACGTGGCCGCCTGCGCCAATCTCTGGTGTGTGCACGACGATGAAGAAGTGGTCCGGATACACGTGGACACGGGGAACGTGGTTGCGGGCCTTGCTGTCGGCAATCGCCATCGAGTGGAAGTGAAACTCGTTCGCCAAGATCGACTCGGCAGCATCGCTCCACTCGGGAATGTCGAGCCAGAGGAATCCATCGCTGCGCTTTCGTAGCGCCGGCAGCTCAGCCAGCTCGCGGACGCTCACTCCTTCAGAATCGATCCAGCGCACCTTCATGATCAGCCTCCTTCACCGCGCTCTGATACCCAAACGGAGAGCAGCTCTCTGAGGAGTGTGAATTGGCGCTATTGCTGGGAGTGAGGCGGTTTATCTCTTCTTCCAGACACTCGACAGCGGTCGTACGGCGTGGGCGCGGCCGAGCGGCGGCAGCCCATACGCCTTCTCAATCGTTCGCAGCAGGGTGTAGTGGTTCATCCGCTCCGCGTAACGGCCGGGTCGGATTCCCGCGCCGACGATGATCGTGGGAATCGGGTGGACGCTGCCGCCCGCGTTCTCGTCGAAGGTCACCACCAACAAGCTGTTGTGGCGTTTCGCCCACTTCGCGTAGCGGGCGAAGTGTTTCTTCATCCAGCGGTCGCCGGTGTGGATGGAGCAGTCGTGCATGCTGTTGCACATATCGGGGCTCACAAACGAGACCGTCGGGAGTTTGCGATAGTCCTGCGGAAAGGCGCTGAAAGGCTTATTGCTACTGCGCGGCAGGTTAGCGAAATTGACCCACGGATTGTGCTTGCGCTGGTAACGACCCAGGACACATCCGGTAAAGCCCGTCTTGGGTAAGGCCTCGGCGTAACCGGTGAAGCTGAGTCCCGCCCGGCGCAGCTGAGATCCCAGGTTCTGTTTCTTCTTGAACCGCCGCAGGCATGCGTTGCTGGACACGCCGTGGGTCGTACCGGAAAACAGGGCGAGATAGTTCGGCTGACTCGGGTGTGTGATGCCGTACGAGCGGGTCATGTTCGCGCCCTGTCCTGCCAGCTTGTTCAAGTACGCTGCGCGCGGGTTGCCGATGACGTTCGAGCGGTGCTCGTTCTCGAAGATCACCACCACGATGTGATCCGGCGGCACGACCCCGCTCGGCTTCTTAGCAACTGAAGGCTTCGATCTGCCGGGGTTCTTCGGGGCAACGGGCTGTATGGTCTCTGAGCTCTTCGGGGCCTCGGGAAGCGCCGTCACTGAGTGCTCCGGCGCGACCGGATGCGCTGTTCTCGAGCCTTTCGGGGCACGCGGAACCACCGTCGGTGAGTTATCAGCTGTACCGGCAGCCACGCTCGGCGGATGGTCAGCGGCCGCACACGCACCGAGTTCGATCAGCAGGATCACCGTGATGGCACAGCCGAACCACCGACGCAATGCCGGCAACTGATAACTCCCCATGTCGCGAGTTGCCACTAGGCCACAACGTACGCCGCCCTGATCGCAACGCATCAGCCGGCTGCCTATAGCGGCTGATCGATGAGCCAGGAGCTGGCGTCCGGTTCGCCTTCTCGGTTTCGGATCCATTCGATGACGTGGTTGAGGTCTAAGCCGTAGTCCGGCCCACCGGTGGCGGAATACGTCTCCAATCGCCGGCGAGCCCGGCCGACCAGGCGCAGCGCGCCGACCTGGTTGCCTCGCTCAGCATGGGTGATGGCGACGCAGAGCTGGGCGAGTCCCTGCCACAGCTCCCGCTCCGAGTCGGGACCCGCCTTCCAGCGCGCCTCGTACACCTCATGGGCTGAGAACGGTCGCCCCTTGATCAGCAACTCGTGGGCGTACGAGATCGTCGCCATCGGCGGCAACGGCTCTTCGGACACGGGTTCGACGCCCACGCTGCCGTACGGCAACGGGCGACCGAGCCGATCTCGCGGACGTGCCTGGCGGGCACGCCCAGCTAAGTCGCGATCACGGTCCTGCGGCTCGTGAGGCGGCTGATCTTCGCTGCTCGTCCGCCCCACCAAGAACTGTGCGAGCTGCGGATCGGTCGCTACGAATCGGTCAGCCTCCTCGCCGTCGTCGCAGCGGTACAGGCCGACGGTAACCGCGTCGCGATCTTGGCCGAGCACCCGCCACACGCCGCCAGCATCCTCCCAGCGGCGCAGCAGAGCGACGAGATCCGTGCCAGGCTCCATGGCACCTGTATACGCCGCACGCCTAGAACGATCGTTGGTCAGGGCAGGGTGACAATCTCGGCGCGGGTGAGGCGACCGTCCTCGATCTCGAGGACACCGAGAGTCCGATGAGGCTGGCGCCGCTTGTCGGTGGGTGAGCCGGGGTTGAAGATCCGGAAATCACCGTCGACTGCCTGCAGCGGGATATGCGAGTGACCGAAGACGACGAGGTCGGTCCCCGGGAACTGGCGGCGAAGGCGCGCCAGCCGACCCTCCTTCGGTCCCGCGTCGTGGATCATGCCTACCCGCAGGCCGGCCAGGTCGAGTTCGGCGGTTTCGCTAGCTCCCCACGCACTGACGTCGGGACCGTCGTTGTTGCCGACGACGGCATGCACTGGCGCGTACGCTGACAGCTCGTCGAGCACGCCTGCCACGCAAACGTCGCCGGCGTGCAGGATCACGTCAGCCGTAATGAGGTGTTCGGCCACGCCAGGCGGGCAGCGCTTCCAGAATCGCGGGGCATGTGTGTCGGACAGGACCACAATGCGCATCGACTCATCGTTCCAGGCTCATCCAGGCCGGCTGCCGTGGGCGTGGTAGGCGTCGTGGACCAGCAAGAACAGTCCTTGCAGCAGGATTGCGGCGCCGGCGCCACTCGCGCGTAGATCCTTACGGCTGCACAGTACGGCACCCGTCACGACGTAACCCGCGTCGGCGACGACGTTGCCGAGTAGTACGGCTCGAAGAGTCCGCTGCTCGTGTTGGATCGCCACCGGATCGTGCGGATTGGGCAGCCGACCCATCCGCCCGGCCTTCAGCCGAGCGGCGACGGCGACGATCAGCAAATCCACGACACCCCAGCCGACATGCTGCTGCCCAAAGGCGCGCCACCAACGGTCCTGTCGTGTCGCGAAGACGAGGCCTCCGGCGATACTCAGCGCACTCCAGCCGATCGTCGTACGACCGAGGGCTCTCTGCCGCTCCCAGGGATCCACCTCGTGATCAGATCACACGCGGTCCGGCGCAGCTGCCCCCGAGTCGCGATCAATGGTCAGAGCGCCGCGATGGCTTCGATCTCAACGAGTTGATCACGGTACCCGAGCACAGTCACGCCCACCAAGGTGCTGGGGACATCGTGGTCGCCGAACCGCTCTGCCACGACTGCCCACACGGTCCGCAGATCGTCGCGGTCGTTCGTGGCGACCAGCACCCGAGTGAAGATCACGTCAGTAATTGATGCGGAGGCCGCGGCCAGCGCGAGCTCCATATTGTCCAACGCCGCCCGCGCTTGCACGACATAGTTCCCTGTCCCGACGTGTGGTGCCATCCGAATCCAGCGGACACGCGCCGGCCAGGAACACAAAGCGACTGCCCGGCGGAGCTTGCGCAGCGTACGCGTACGGGGCGCCGCTGAACAGCGAAGAGGAACGCAGCAACTGGATTCCGGTCGTCACTGTCCAACGCTCTCACCGCAGCTGCATCGATCGCCGGGTGTCGCACTGCATCCTTGCGTGTTGAACTTGTGTCGTGGCGCCGGTTCCCGATGAGGTCAGCCGTTACTTGGGCGCCCTAACGACGCGGGTCCGCGACATCTTCGGTGATCACATGGTCGGGGTCTACACCACAGGTTCGTTGGCGCTCGGAGATTATCGCCCTGGCCGCAGCGATATCGACCTGATGGCGGTTGTGGACGGCTCACCAGATCTCGATCGTCGTCGCCAACTCGTTCGGCAGCTTGATCATCAAGAGCTGGCCTGCCCGGCCGCAGGCTTGGAGTTTGTGCTGTACCCGCTGACAACCGTAGAGCGACCCACCGTGGCCGCCGGGTACCTGCTCAATCTCAACACCGGACCTGCACTGCCGCCAGTGACGAGCTTCGACCCAGGAGAAGGACCCGCATTCTGGTACCCGATCGATCGCGCGATCACCCATCAAAGCGGCGTATCGCTGTACGGCCCGCCCGCCGCGCAGCTCTTCGCAGCATTGCCGTTCGACGATCTACTTGACACGGTCATCGCTTCCGTGACAGCGCACCGCGACCCGAAGGAAACAGACCTGCTGGACAATGCGGTCCTCAACGGCTGTCGCGCCTTGAGCTTCGCCCGTGATCGGCGGTGGTATGCGAAGGTCGTTGCTGCAGAGCGAATCCTCCCGAGTGCCGGCGAGTTTGCGTCTCTCATTACTGCCGCCATCGTCTCGTTCGGTTCCGGACGCCCGCAGTCGGCGACGCTCGATCGAGATTCGGTACGGGCGTTTTTGTCTGACGTACTGCTGACATTGCAAGCGCAGGCTGCCTGACCGCCCGCAGCATCGCCAGCTGCCGGCGTATCTGGCCGCGGTTAGGATCCCGACGTGACGGAACCCGAGCCGCTGCCCGACTACGTGCTGCGCAACCGCGCTTACTGGGACGAGGTGAACGCGGCACGTCACGCCGAGCCTGGCCGCCGCGCCTGGGCGCGGCCGACTTCACCTGGGGCATCTTCAAGGTGCCGGAGTCCGACCTGCGGGCGCTCCCGGATGATCTCGCTGGGCGAGACGTGATCGAGCTCGGCTGCGGCACCGCGTACCTGTCCGCCTGGCTCGCCCGCCGCGGCGCGAGGGTGACGGGAATCGACAACTCGGAGGAGCAGCTCAAGACAGCGCGAGTGCTCCAGGCCGAACACAACCTGGAGTTTCCGCTCATCCATGGCAACGCCGAGTCTGTCCCGTTGCCGGATGCGAGCTTCGACCTCGCCATCAGCGAGTACGGCGTGAGCATCTGGGCCGATCCGTACCGATGGATCCCCGAAGCCTCTCGCCTGCTGCGCCCAGGAGGAGAGCTCGTCTTCCTCATGAACGGCACGTTGTGGGTGCTGACCGTGCCCGACACAGATGACGAGGGGCCGGCGGCTGATCGGCTGCTCAGGCCCTACTTCGGCATGCACCGCTTCGAATGGCCCGGCGAATCCGGGGTCGAGTTCTACCTCGGCTACGGGGATTGGATCCGGCTGCTGCGCGCGAACGGGTTTGAGGTAGTCGACCTGATCGAGGTGCAGGCGCCGAAGGGAGCCGTTAGCCCGGAGCACCTCGTCGACCCGGCGTGGGCGCACCGCTATCCAGCCGAGCAGATCTGGCGAGCACGCAAAACGATCACTGGTGGCGTGGGCGCCTAAACCACGTCTCGCCGTGACGTCGTTGCCTTTACGGGATCCTTGGGCCGCAACGTCATTGAAGATGGACCTGGGCGCAGCGGTGTCGTGGTGACGTGGATCCGCCACCTCCGGCCGAGCTCGGCCAGCATGATCGCGGCCTCCGACCAGGCGAACTGCTCGCCGATGCACATTCTGGGTCCGGCACCGAACGGCAGGAAGGCGCCGCGCGGCTGGCCGGGGGCCTTCGGATCGAAGCGGTCGGATTGCCCGGGCTCACGGCGCAGCCAGCGCTGAGGCTGGAACTGCTCAGGCTCAGCCCACCAACGCGGGTCGCGATGCAACAGTGCGGGACTGAGCAGACACATGATGCCGGCTGGCACGCTCCGCCCGCCTAGTGTTAGCGGCTCCATGGTTCGGCGGCTGAACATCCACGACGGTGGCCAGAGGCGCAGTGTTTCAGCGAGTACGGCGGTGGTCAGTGGAAGCGTCGCCGACGGCAGTGTGGTCGACAGCGATGTCGCCGACGGCAAAGCTTCGGCCCGCGGGTCCGTGGCCTGCTCTTGCGCCTGGGCGTCCCACTCGTTCTCGAGCTCGGCGCGTACGACCGGCGCCTGGTCAATCGCGGCAAGTGCCCAAGTGAGGGCCATCGCCGTAGTTTCGTGCCCGGCCAATAGCAACGTCATCACCTGGTCGCGGACCTGTTGATCATCGAACTCCCGCTGATCACTCAGCAGGTCCAGCACTGTTGGTGGGGCGGCTGGCTGATGGGCCCGCCGCCGTACAAGATCATCGACGACATTCTCGAGTTCGGCCTTGGCCCGGCGTACTCGCCGGGCGGCGGGCAGCGGCGTACGCAACAGCACAACACCACCGGGAGCCATGGCGAGCCGGAAGCCGGCGAGCATGTCGGCCAGCGCGTGCGTGATCTGCGGCGTCGAGCCGTGCAGATCAGTGCCGAACAGCGCCGTACCCACCCCATCGAGCGTCAGCGCCGACATCTCGCCGACGAGATCGATTTCACCGCCGTCTGACCACCGGTCGGCTGCCCGTCGCGCGGCCGCGGCGAAGGATCCCAGGTAGTTCGCGATCCGTTGTGGGTGGAACGCGGCCTGAAGCACGCGGCGCTGGCGCAGATGCGCCTCGCCCTCACTGGTCAACAAGCCGTCGCCGAGCAGCAACCGGGCACGTACGAGTCCCCGGCCCTTCTGGGTACGCCGGGCATGTACGGTCAGCAACTCCCAAACCTGGGTGGGGTCGTTTAACAGCAGCACGCGCTCCGGTCCGACCCGGAGCGGCTCCACGCTGGCGCCGCTGGCAACCAGCAGATCGAGGAAGTCGATCGGTGAGCGCCGAAATGCGCGAAGCAGCGCCAGGTTGATCATCGTGCATCAAGTCTGCTCTGGTACGCGTACGGCCAGCAGCGGCTCGTTTCTTCACACCCGGGCCCAGGACAAGCTCGTTTCTCCGCACGGGGCCAGAAATAGTGCCCTCATCAGGCGATTCAGGCGCTATTTATGGCCCTGTGCGGAGAAAGATCAGGATGTGGCGGTAGTTCCAGAGGCGTGCGTTAGAGGCTGGACGGCGGCGCGCAAGGCAAGTAAAAGCAGAGGAGATGCCGACGGAGAGCGCCGCCATGCCTTCATCCTGTTGCGCGTTGCCCAATCATGCCGTGCGGGTCGAGCACGTACTTGCTGGCAGCCCCTTGATCGAACTCCTGATAGCCGCGCGGGGCCTGGTCCAGCGGGATCGGGGTGGCGTTGACGTTCTTCGCAATGGAGACCCGGTCGTGCAGGATCGCCGTCATCAACTGCCGGTTGTAGCGCATGACGGGGCATTGGCCGGTGGTGAAGACGTGCGACTTGGCCCAGCCCAGGCCGATCCGGATCGACAGCGATCCTTCTTTGGCGGCGTCGTCGGCGGCACCCGGATCACCGGTTACGTACAGCCCAGGTATACCGATGCGACCAGCGGCGCGGGTGATGTCCATCATCGAGTTCAGCACGGTCGCGGGCCGCTCGGTGGTCGCCTCGCTCCCGTGGCCGCGTGCCTCGAACCCCACGGCGTCAACTGCGCAGTCGACCTCGGGTACGCCGACGATCTGCTCGATCTGGTCCTTGGGGTCGCCCTTGGATATGTCGACTGTCTCGCAGCCGAAGCTCGCAGCTTTGGCCAATCGGTCCGCGTTCAGGTCGCCGACGATCACGACCGCCGCACCCAGCAGTACCGCCGATGTCGCAGCCGCCAACCCGACCGGTCCCGCGCCGGCGATGTAGACAGTGGAACCCGTCGTCACTCCGGCTGTGACGCAGCCGTGATAGCCCGTGGGAAAAATGTCGGACAGCATGGTCAGGTCGAGGATCTTCTCCAGAGCCTGGTCCTTGTCGGGGAACTTCAGTAGGTTCCAGTCCGCGTACGGCACCAGGACGTACTCGGCCTGGCCACCGACCCAACCGCCCATGTCGACGTACCCGTACGCCGACCCTGGCCGATCCGGGTTCACGTTGAGGCAGACTCCGGTGTGTCCCTCTTTGCAGTTCCGGCACCGCCCGCAGGAGATGTTGAACGGCACTGAGCACAGATCGCCGACCTTGATGAACTCGACTCCGGGCCCGACCTCGACCACTTCGCCGGTGATCTCGTGTCCGAGCACGAGCCCTTCTGGCGCGGTCGTACGGCCGCGCACCATGTGCTGGTCGGAGCCGCAGATGTTGGTGGCGACACACTTCAGGATGGCGCCGTGTGGCACTTTCCGTCCCACATTGGCCGGGTTCACCCCGGGTCCGTCGCGCAGTTCCAAACCCGGATAGTCGATCTCCCGGACCTCGACCTTGCCGGGACCAATGTATGCAACTGCTCTGTTGCCAGACATCGCGTCAGCTCCTTCGACTTCTCGTCCCTGCTGGTTCAGCCCGCCGGCTCAGCCCAGCGCTTTGGCGCCTGCGTCGGCCACGGCGTGGTCGTTGTCGACGGAGCTTCCGCTCACTCCGATGCCGCCAATGACCTCACCGTTGCCATCTCGGAGCGGAATGCCGCCGGGGAAGGTGATCAGGCCGCCATTGGACACCTCGATGTTGTACAACGGGCCGCCTGGCTGTGACAGCCCGCCGATATCGCCGGTGTTCATGTCGAAGAACCTCGCCGTCCGTGCCTTCTTGATCGAAATGTCGATGCTCCCTAGCCAGGCGCCGTCCATCCGGCCGAAAGCCTTGAGGTTCCCGCCAACATCGACCACGGCGACGTTCATCAACGTGTCGATCTCCGCCGCTTTCTTCATTGCCGCGTCCAAGACCTGCTGCGCCTGGGACAAGTCAAGATCTGCCATTGCACCACCTCGTCGTTGAGTTTTGCTTGGTATTGCCGGCCCTGCTGTGTGTCCGCCGGACTCCGGCGGGCGTAATGATCATCGACCGGTACGACAGACCGCAACGCGGTCGGCCGACCAAGCCGGATACAGCGTGCCCAGAATAAGTGAGACCTACCTCGGCGGCGTACGAGGGGTGGCGCGTTCGAGTCATCGGACGCTTCCAATATGATCATGGAACGTCGCAACTGTCGTGCACCGTACCCACATCTGGCGACCCCCGCGGAGTCCTCATGCATCGCTCGTTCTGGCTCGAGCAGGCGCTCGCGAGCAGCGCGGATGATCCGAACCCGTTGCGTGGCGCGGTGAGCTGCGACATCGCCATCGTGGGTGGCGGATTCGTGGGTTTGTGGACCGCGTTGATGATCAAGCGCCGAGACCCGGGCGTGGACGTCTGCATCGTGGAGGCCGACATGTGCGGCGGCGGAGCGTCAGGCCGCAACGGTGGCTTTGTGATGACGTGGTGGCCGAAGATCGCCAGCTTGACAGCGCTCTACGGCCCCGACGAAGCCTTTCGGCTGGTTCGGGCATCGGAGGCCGCGATAGATGAGATCGAGAGCTTCTGTTCAGCACATGCGCCGGAAGCTGAGTTCCGTCGTGGCGGCTGGCTATGGACAGCCACCAGCGCCGCGCACATCGGTGCATGGGACAAGGTCGTCAGCCGCGCTGATGCGCTGGCGCCAGGCACCTTCCTCCGATTGGATCCGCGGGAAGTCGCCCAGCGATCGGGGTCGCCACAGCACCTCGCCGGAGTGTTCGAGCCGTCGAACGGCACCGTTCAACCGGCCGCTCTCGTGAGAGCCCTGCGCCGTCACGCGCTCGACATCGGTGTGCGGATCTTTGAGCAGACCAAGATCACCGGCATTGACCGTGGTAGCACCGTGACGCTCAGCACCGCTGGCGGGACGATGCGAGCGCCCAGTGTTGTGATTGCGACCAACGCCTGGGCGGCCGCCTGCGACCACTCCGCAACAAGCTCTTCGTGATCTCGAGCGACATGATCGCGACCGAGCCGATCGCCGGCCGGCTCGACGAGATCGGATGGAACCGGGGCGAGGCGATCTCCGATTCGCAAACACTTGTCTGCTATTACCGAACCACCGCCGAGGGCCGCATCGCCTTCGGCAAAGGCGGTTGGTCCATCGGGTTCGACGGTCGTATGCGTCGCGCGATGCACCGCGACGCGACTCGTGCCTCGATGGTGACGCGGGACTTCCATCGCTACTACCCGATGCTGCGTACGGTCAAGATCACCCACGATTGGGCCGGCCCCATCGACCGAACCCATAGCAGCCTTCCGATCTTCGGCCGGCTGTACGACGACGCCAAGATCTATTACGGCGTCGGATGGTCCGGCAACGGCGTCGGTCCAAGCGTTGTCGGCGGCAGGATTCTCGCCTCCCTCGCGCTTGGTCATCACGACGAGTGGTCGCAGTGCGCGCTTGCCACCGGCTCGGCACGCTCGTTCCCTCCCGAGCCGATCCGATTCGTCGGAGCGCACATCGTCAGGGAGGCGATCATTCGCAAGGAGGATGCCGAGGCCCTCGAGAAGCGCCCACCACGGCTCGCCGTCGCACTCTCCAAGCTCGCCCCGACCGGTCTTGAAGACAAGTAGTTCCAGACGTTTGTCCAGGAAGGCGGTAGAAACCGTAAATGATCTTGTCGATGGAGCCCAGCCCCGGAGCTCAATTAGACTCCTCAAATGACGGACTACCAGGTGCGAGTCCTACGGCAAGTTCTCTCGGATCATCGCGCCATGGTGGAGGGCGCTCTGCAGGTGGCGCCGCACGTTGACATCCATCGCGCCTACGAGATCCATGCTGGTCTCAGCCAGATGCTCGCCTGCTGGGACCGTTTCACCACGCCAGAACAGCGGGAGATCGTGCGCACCATCGAGTACGTCGTCAACGGCCTGTCCTTCGCGCCCTGAAATGAACCCGATGTCATGACTGATGATCGTGATGCCCTGATCAGCGAAGGCCAGGCTGCACCGGGCCCTAGTCCAGAATCACCTGCCAGCGAGCTCACGACCCGACGCATCTGGACCATTTTCAGCGGATTGATGCTGGCAATGCTGCTGGCCGCGTTGGACCAGACGATCGTGTCGACGGCCTTGCCGACTATCGTTCGAGAGCTCGGGGGTGCTGCCCACATTTCCTGGGTGGTCACGGCTTACCTGCTGGCCTCGACGGTGACCACCCCGATGTGGGGCAAGCTTGGCGACCTGGTCGGGCGCAAGACCTTGTTCCTGCTGGCCATCGTCGTCTTCCTGGTGGGCTCAGTGTTGTGCGGCACAGCGCAGGACATGATCCAGCTTGTCGGTTATCGCGCGATCCAGGGCATCGGCGGCGGAGGCCTGATGGTGCTCTCGCAAGCCATCATCGGCGACGTCGTGTCGCCGCGCGAGCGGGGCAAATACCAGGGCGCGTTCGGAGCCGTCTTCGGCGTTGCCAGCGTCGCTGGGCCATTGCTCGGCGGCTTCTTCGTCGACACGTTGTCCTGGCGCTGGGTCTTCTACGTCAACGTGCCCCTCGGCATTGCGGCGCTGATCGTGGTTGCGATCGTGCTGCCGAAGACCCACATGGCCGGTCGGCCGATCATCGACTATGCCGGCATTGTGCTGCTGGCCGGAGCATCTAGCTGCATCGTCTTGGTGACCAGCTTCGGCGGGACGGTCTTGGCGTGGGACTCCGCCCAAGCTCTTGCCTTGATGGCCGGCTTCATCATTCTGGTGGTCGGGTTCATCCTCGTGGAGCAGAGGGTGCGCGAGCCCGTGATGCCACCGCGGCTGTTTCGTAACAAGGTGTTCGTGATCTCGTCTGCAATCGGATTTGTCGTCGGGTTCGCAATGTTCGGAGCGATCACCTTTTTGCCCCTGTACCTGCAGCAGGTACGAGGGGTGTCGGCGACGGAGTCTGGTCTGCGGCTGGTTCCGTTGATGGCCGGCCTCCTGCTGACCTCGCTGGCTAGCGGGCAGATCATCAGCCGTACCGGACGGTACAAGCTCTTCCCGATCTTGGGTTGCGGCTGTTTCACGGTGGGACTGTTCTTGCTCTCACGGATGAATCAGCAGACCGGAGTTGTCGAGTCAAGCCTTTACATGTTCGTGCTCGGTATCGGGCTCGGCATGGTGATGCAGGTGCTGGTCCTCGCCGTGCAGAACGCAGTGGAATATCGCGACCTCGGCACGGCCACCAGCGCTGCGACATTCTTCCGGACCATCGGCAGCTGCATCGGAGTTGCGGTATTTGGCACGGTCTTCACGGCCGAGCTCACCAAGCACCTCGCAGTCGGGATACCGCCGACAGCCGTCGGGCAATGCTCGCCGACGACACTGGCCGGCCCGTCGGGAGTCCTGACGCAATGTCCGGCCGAGGTGCAGGCTTGGTTCATCGGCGCGTACGCGACCGCGATCCACATCGTGTTCCTGTCAGCTGTCCCCGTCGGGATCGTGGCCTTCGGATTGGCGCTCCTGATGCCTGAGGTACGCCTGCGTACCGCTACCCGCACGACCGACACCGGTGAGGCCTTCGGTATCCCGACGGCGCGTACCTCTTTGGAAGAACTGCAGCTCGCGCTGTCCCGACACCTGAGCCGCGAGAACAGATTGCGCGGCTACCAGCTGGTTGCTGAACGCGCGAATGTCGATCTTGAGCCGGGCGAGGCTTGGATGCTCAACCGCGTCTCACGAGAGGGTTCCCGCGAGATCGATGTGATGGCTCAGTTTTCGAAGACGCCGCCCGGGCGAGTCAGGGAGGTCGCGGCAGCGTTGGCTCGACGGGGCTATGTCACGATCGACGGTGAGACGGTGTCGGTCACCGAATCAGGACGGCGGGTGGCCGGATTACTGGTGGCTGGGCAGGAGGAGATCCTGCATGACTTCCTGGAGGGATGGTCGCCGCACGAGCATCCAGACATCGAAGCAATGGTCCATGAGATTTCTGCCTGGCTGAGCGCAGAGCACCGTGACATGGTCGGCGCTCGGCCCACGGCCCGATCGCAGCAAGATTGATCAGGATCTCGGCTAGACAGGAGCAGATATGACGGTCAACGCACCATCAGAAGTATCGGCGAGCTACGGCACGGATCCAGGCGACCCCTCCCGGGCAGACATCGTGGGTGGTGTCGGCCAACAGCTCTCCAGCGACGAGGTGAGCGCCTTCGTGGCGCGTGCCCTCGCCCGAGCTGATCTTGATGACAAGCGGGTCTGCCTGGTCGTCCCGGATGGCACCCGGACTTGCCCATTGCCCTTGCTCATGAGGTCAGTGCACTCCGCCCTCGAGAGGAGAGCAAAAGAGGTCACCGTGGTGATCGCCCTCGGTACCCACCAAGGGATGAGTGAGGACCATCTCGCGCGACATTTGGGTTACGCCGCGGGCGCAGCCGAGGAGACCTATCCCGGCTGGACCATCATCAATCACGAGTCGTGGCTGCCGGAGACGTTCGCTCCGCTGGGCAGGATCGAAGCAGAACGGTTGACCGAGCTGACCGGTGGTCTGATGCGCGACATCTCCGTGGACGTACGGATCAACCGTCACGTCGCCGAGTCTGACGTGGCGATCGTGGTCGGTCCTGTGTTCCCGCACGAGGTGGTCGGGTTTTCCGGCGGCAACAAGTACTTCTTTCCTGGTGTGTCAGGCCAAGAGCTGATCGACCTGTCGCATTGGGTGGGTGCCTTGATCACGAGTGCCTCCATGATCGGGACGCGTGGGGTGACCCCGGTACGCGCGCTGATCAACGAGGCGGCAACGCTCATTCCGGCGGATCGGCTGGCGCTGTGTCTGGTCGTGGCGTCCGGAACCGACACGCTGCATGCCGCCGCCTTCGGCACGCCGGAGGACGCCTGGGCCGCGTGCGCGGAGATTGCAGCCGAGACCCATGTCACCTACCTCGACACTCCCGTACGACGGGTGCTGTCGATCATGCCGACCAAGTATGAGGACATCTGGACCGCCGCCAAAGGCTTCTACAAGCTGGAGCCGATCGTCGCCGACGGCGGCGAGGTGATCATCTATGCTCCGCACATCACGCAGGTGTCGGTGATGCATCCCCAGATCACCGAGATCGGCTATCACTGCAGGGACTATTTCCTCGGACAGTGGGACCGCTTCAAGGACCGGCCGTGGGGCGACCTGGCGCACTCAACCCACCTTCGCGGACAAGGCACCTGGGATCCCGATCATGGTGAACGCGACCGGGTCACCGTCACTCTCGCGACGGGCATTCCCGAGGAGATCGTCCGGTCGGTGAACCTCAACTATCTTGACCCGGAAACGGTCGACATTGCCACGTACGAGGCGGATCCGGACACGTTCGTTGAACCGCACGCCGGGGAGGTTCTCTACCGCCTGCGGACCCCAGGATCCGGCGCCGGCGGAGGCGAACCGGACGGGCGACAACCCTCACCATCGGGTCTGGACGGCTGACAGCTTCTCAGACCTCGATCATTCAGGAGCACGCCAGCGTTCCCAGGCGGCCTGTCGACTCGTTCCTGCAATATTCGCCACCTGTGACCAGGAGCTCTCATGGGCCAGGGTACGGGCGGCCAATCCAAGGGACTCCCCCGCCAAGCGGGTCAGTTCCAGCAGATACCCGAAGGCGGCCGGGTCCTCACTTTCCGCGAGCAAGCGGATGCTTGCCTGGGCGAGATCGGCCAAGTCGCTCGGTGTCGCGTGAGCGAGATCCTCCCGGTTCCACATAGAGCAAGGTTGTGAAACTGCGGCGCATCGGTCAAGTGGGCTGGCGGTTGTCGCGTTCGGGAAGTCGAATCGGGTCGGGCTGTCAAACCATCACCTAGCAGGTCGCATTACTGTCGGGGTGACTCCAAGAACTGAAAGGGGAACCGGCCGTGACGATCTCGGAGACGATCCCGCTCAGCCGCAACAAGGACTGGACAGTGGAGCAGGCGGTCACGGCCGTGTCGGACAAACTCAACGGGGTGCAGCGGCTGGGCGTTGCCTTCTCCGGTGGCGTCGACTCGTCACTGTTGCTTGCACTCGCCGCGCGAGCTCTTGGCGTGCAGCGGGTTGTTGCGTTGCTGGGGGTCTCGCCGAGTCTGGCGGCTGAAGAGCGTAAGGCGGCGCATGATGTCGCGCGCCAGTTGGGCGTAACGATCATCGAAGTCGTGACCCATGAGGATGATCATCCGGAGTATCGAGCGAACGGCACGGACCGGTGTTTCTACTGCAAAGACGAACTGTTCGGCCGCATCGATGACGAGGTGATCGAGCGTTACCAGCTGGATGCGGTCGCGTACGGAGAGAATGCCGATGATGCCCGACGGCCGGACCGACCAGGTGCCCGTGCTGCGGCTGATCACCACGTCCTCCGGCCCCTCGCTGAGGTGGGCATGACCAAGCTTGCGGTGCGTACGGTCGCGCGAGCGCTGGGATTGCCGGTGGCTGACAAACCTGCGGCGCCCTGCCTGGCGTCTCGAATTCCGCACCACCATCCAGTGACGCCAGCCAAGCTGAGCCAGATCGAACGCGCCGAGTCAGCCCTGCGGCAGTTGGGCTTCAGCGACTTGAGAGTTCGGCATCACGATGAGATCGCGCGGGTCGAGTTGCCTCCCGGTGATCTGGTTCGGGCGGTCGTCGATCCGCTCCGTACGCAGATGCTGGCGGCTGTACGCGGCGCTGGTTTCCGATTCGTCACGGTGGATCTTGCTGGCATCCAGTCCGGAGCCTTCACGCTGCAACTGCTGAGTCCTGATCATGACTGAGCCGGGCAGCGCGGGCTCAGCTGTCGATGCGTTCGCCCAACTTGATCATGAGCGTACGAAACGCCGCGGTTATCCGGAAGCCGTCTATTGCACCGGAAAGACTCCGGAGCAGCTCGGCATGATCGCCGCTGCGGTACGAGATCAGCCGCACGTGACGCTGTTCACGCGGGCGAACAAGGAGCATGCCGCAGCGATCTTGGCGGAGCTGCCGGGAGCGTTTCATGATCAAGACGCCCACCTGCTGGCGTGGCCGGCCAAGATTCCCGACGCTACTGGGGGTCTCGTGGTGGTACTTGCCGCCGGAACCTCTGATCTGCCGGTCGCCAAGGAGGCGCAGCTCACAGCCTGCTATCTGGGACGGCCCACCGAGCTGATCGTCGATGTCGGTGTCGCCGGCCTGCACCGAGTTCTGAGCCGCCTGGACGTGCTGCGACGGGCCCGCGTGGTCATTGTGGCCGCGGGCATGGATGGCGCTCTGCCGAGCGTGGTCGCGGGACTCATCGCCGCGCCTGTCGTGGCGTTGCCCACCTCTGTCGGGTACGGCGCTGCTTTCGATGGACTGGCTGCTTTGCTCGCCATGCTCAACTCATGCGTGCCCGGTGTGGCGGTTGTGAATATCGACAACGGCTACGGCGCTGGTCACCTCGCAGCTCAGATCGCGGCGCCGTGAGCATCCCCCGGCAGTTATGGATCGATGCCTCCGCGGGGATTGCCGGAGACATGTTGTTGGGCGCCTTGATCGACGCCGGTGCGGATCTGGCCGGCGTACAGAGTGCCGTTGACGCGGTGATCGGTGAATCAGTCAGATTGGGCTGCGAGTCTGTGACCCGTGCCGGGCAGCACGCGAACCGCCTGTCCGTCGAGGTGATCACTCAAGATGTTCCGATACGGGAATGGCGCACAATTGCCCAGCTCATCGGCACCGCTGACCTTGCGGAACCAATCCGCGATCGGGCGTTGGCATGCTTTGAGCGGCTGGCCGAGGCTGAGGCGAAGGTCCATCATCTGCCACTTGATCAAGTGCATTTCCACGAGGTCGGAGCGCTCGACTCGATTGCCGACATCGTCGGCGTCGCAGCAGCCCTGCACGCACTCCATATCGAGCGGATCAGCGCGAGTGCGGTAGCGGTGGGATCCGGACGGGTGCACGGCGCTCATGGTGATCTTGGTGTGCCGGTGCCGGCTGTCGTGGAGCTCGCGAGGGGCTGGAAGATCTTTGCCGGAGGATCGGGCGAACTCACCACACCGACCGGAATGGCCTTGTTGTCGGCCATGGCATCAGGCTGCGAAGATCTACCGCTGCTGACGCTGCAGGCTTCTGGGGCAGGGGCGGGCAGCCGAGACACGCCCGGGCGACCCAACGTGACACGAGTCCTGATCGGTGAACTCGTTGCCCACTCAACCGACGACTCCTCGGATGCAGCCGTACTGATCGAGGCCAACATCGATGATCTTGATCCGCGTCTCTGGCCAGGTGTGCTGACCAGCTTGCTCAGCGCCGGCGCCGCCGACGCCTGGTTGGTCCCGATCATCATGAAGAAGGGTCGGCCCGCACACACGCTGACCGTCATGGCGCAGCCGGCGCAGGCGGCTCAACTTCGCGAACTGGTGCTAAGCCAGACCAGCACCATCGGTGTGCGAGAGACGGCTGTGCGCAAGTCGGCCCTGCCTCGGGGCTGGATTGATCTCGAGGTCGCCGGGTCCCAGTTGCCGATCAAGATCGCGCACCGAGACGGGACCATCTGGCAGGTGACGCCTGAATTCGAGGAACTGGACCGCGCGGCGGCGGCACACGGCATGTCTCCCCGCGCGTTGCTCGAGGAGGCCACGGCCACAGCGGCTGCAGCTGGGCTCGTGACCGGCGCCCCGGTGCCCGACGGCCTGCGTGGCAGCCGAGACTAGCCAAGGGCCCTGATTTTGCATCTCTATTAGGCCCGTGAGCCCGCTTTCGCGGCCATTTCAGCTCAACCGTGATGCGTTTTCAGGGATCTGAGTCGAGACCGACCCTAGTTGCCAATCTCGGTGAGGTCGAGCTGAGCGATCCGTTCGGGGTCGGCGAGGAAGTCGATCTCGGCGATCTTTCCGTTCTTGACCGTGACGGCGGCGATCGAGAACGGCCGCCCGTGGAGGAAGCTGACGATTCCGGCGGCGCCGTTGATCAGTGCGCGTCGCATGGTCAGGTCCACCCGCGACCACAGCAGTGCCTGGCTGGCGACGGTTTCCGCGCCGGAGAGACGCTGCGATAGGCCGGTAGGGCCCCCGTCGGCTCTGAGCACGACATCGGGATCGAGAACGGCAACGAGCGCATCGAAGTCTCCCTGCCGAGCCGCTGCCAGGAACGCCTCGACGACCTCCCACTGGGCGGTCAGGTCGCCGTCTGGAACCGGGTCTGCACCGCGTACCCGGCGGCGCGCACGGCTGGCGAGCTGGCGCGTCGCCTCGGGTGAGCGCTCCATGATCGCGGCGATCTCCTCAAATGGCACCGCGAACATGTCGTGCAGGACGAAGGCGAGTCGCTCGGCCGGGGTCAGCGTCTCGAGCACGATGAGCAAGGCAACGCCGACCGAGTCGGCGAGCAGCGTCTGGTGCTCGGGATTGCTGCCATCGGTGGCGTCGATGATCGGGTCCGGAACGTACACGTCGAGCGGCTGTTCACGCCGCGTTCTGCGCGAGCGGAGCATGTTCAGAGCGACGCGCGCGACAACCGTCGTCAGCCAGCCGCCAAGGTTCTCGACCTCGCTCGTATCGGTGCGGCTGAGGCGCAGCCAGGCGTCCTGGACAGCATCGTCAGCCTCGCTGAGCGAGCCGAGCATCCGGTACGCGACCGCCCGGAGATGCGGTCGGTGATCCTCGAATTGATGGGCGAGCCACTCCTGCTGATCCATGTCACATTCCTCCCGCGCAGCGTGTCATAGAAGTAGACCCGCGGAATCCGTGGGACGTGACAGAGGAATGAAAAGGAGGGACACGATGCGTGTTTTCGTCACCGGAGCGAGCGGCGTTCTTGGCAGCCGGCTCGTTCCCCAGTTGATTGATGCGGGACACGATGTGATCGGTACCCATCACTCGCCGGAAAGCGCAGAACTGCTGCGCAGGCTCGGCGCGAAGCCGTTGCTGGTTGACCTGCTCGACGTGCGCGCGGTGCGCAAGGCCGTACTGGATAACGAGCCTGAGGCGATCGTGCACGAGGCGACGGCGCTTGGGAATGCGAAGTTCGGCCGTAACTTCGACAAGGCTTTTGCGATGACCAACCAGCTGCGCACGAAAGGCACCGACGCCTTGCTGGCGGCCGCACGAGAGGCGGGCGTACGCCGTTTTGTCGCGCAGAGTTTCGCCTCCTACCGATACATCCGGGCGGGCGGTCCGATCAAGACCGAGGACGATCCACTGGACCCGACGTCACCGCCGCACACCCAGCAGGGCTGGGCGGCGATGGCGCATCTCGACGAGGTGGTCACCGACTTCGGCGGGATTGCACTGCGCTACGGCGGCTTCTACGGCGCTGCCAACGACGGCTGGGCCGAGCTCGTGCGTAAGCGGATGTTGCCGATCATCGGTGACGGCGGTGGCTTCATCTCATGGATCCATCTCGAGGACGCCGCGTCAGCAACTGTCCTGGCTCTCGAGCACGAGGGTCCTGAGATCTACAACATCGTCGACGACGAACCCGCGCCGGTGCGCGAATGCCTGCCCGTGCTTGCTCAATCGCTGGGCGCCAAGCCGCCCCGGCACTTCCCGGTCTGGCTCGCGCGGCTGGTTGCCGGTGAGGCAGCAGTGATGATGGGTACCGAGGTTCGCGGTGCCTCCAACGCGAAAGCCAAGCGCGAGCTGGGCTGGACGCTGCGCTATCCCAGCTGGCGTACGGGCTTCCCCGCCGTCTACTCGCCACTCACTGTGGCCGCCTGACAGAAGCCTCATGGCACAGCCCTTCGACAGGCTCAGGGCACATCCGCGCTGAGCCTGTCGATGCGCGACGCCGGATCACCGACTCGAGGATCAGACAGAGCTCGCCGCGTCCACCGATTTTTCTGCAGAGTCAGGCTCGAAATAGTGACCTTGGGCGGCCTCACCATTGCTGAAGTCCTTGCGAGTGCCTCTGATGAGTAGCCAGAAGATCAGCGCGACTTCACCGACAAAGGTGAACTGCCCGATGCTGATCGATGCGCCTGGGACGAGCACGGCAACGAACCCGTCGGCGATATATCCGAGCCCAGCGATCACAAGCAGAATGCCGAAGACTTTCGCCATGAAACCGGATCGGTACGCGAGGTAGCCGATCAGCAGCAGATGAACCCCGAAGATGATCAAGCCAACGAGCCAGATCGTGCCGTACGCGTCAATTGCGCGCAACGCCTGGTTTGGATCGTCCAGGAGCCCGAGTGCGATCACGAGCTGAATGATGGCCACCAGGTAGACGGCCGCATAGGCGATTCGGAACCATGCGGCGGTGATCGAGAGGCTTCGGTTCACGGGCTCGAACAGTCTCAGCAGCGCTGCGGCCACAATGATGTCGAGTATCGCGACGAGGATCAGGCTGGCGATGCCCCACCGGAACAGCGCCTCGGAATTAGAGATGTCGATTGCGGTTTTCGCCGCGTCTCCCGGCGTAACGAGAGGCTGGATGGCTGCGAAGTTGCCGAAGGCAGCTAGAACGGCCATCAACGCGAGTGCTAGCCCGGCAATGAGGCTGGCCGTTCGCAGCGACCGGGTGTCGTGATTCATTGTGGTTGGTCCTTAGATCTTGGGTGCAAATGCTGGCCGTGAAGGGGTGTCCGCGGCTGTGGGCAGGCCGACCAGATCGGCGCTCAGCTGCCAGAGCCGGGCGGCAGCGGCCTGGTCGTAGCTGCGCTCGGAGGATTTCTTGGGTTTGCTGTTGGCGAAGTATCGGCCGGTCAGCTGCGCGAGCTCAGGTGCGGACGCCAGGTGGATTGACGTGACGGCGCCCCGGGCTGGGGACTTCATGAAAGGCCGCAGGACGGGTACGAGCAGTTTCTGGATCCAGGGTGGGTCATCGGCCCCGAAGGATGTGCTCACTACGCCGGGATGCAGCGCATTGGCGGTGACCGAGGTGTCTTTGAGCCTCCTAGCCAGTTCGTAGCTGAACATGACGTTGGCAAGCTTGGATTGGCTGTAGGCCCGTGCTCCGGAGTAGGACCGCTCGCCTTGGAGGTCGCTGAAGTCGATGCGCCCGGAGACATGCGCGTTGGAGGAGACCGTAACCACCCTGGCCGGCGCGCTCTGCTTGAGCGTGTCCAGCAGCAAGTTGGTGAGCAGAAACGGCGCGAGATGGTTGAGGGCGAAGGTGCGTTCGAGTCCGTCTGCGGTGACGTGCCGGGTGTCCCAGTACCCGCCGACGTTGTTGATCAGCACATGGATCCGAGGAAGGCTCTGCAGTACCTGCTCAGCCAGCTCTCGTACTTCCGACCGGGAGGACATGTCTGCGATGAAGAGGTCCACGCGCCCGTCACCGGCTGCACGGATCTCGCGAGCCGCGTCCTCAGTGCGTACGCGATCTCGGCCAGTGATGGCCAGGTGCGCACCCATCCTGGCCAGCCCCAGCGCGGTTGCCCGGCCAATGCCGCTCGTGGCACCGGTGATCAGCACTGTCCTGCCGGCCATCGGCCCGCTCATGAGGTGTTCGATATTCGTGCTCCTTCGGAGTCACGAGCTGCGCGGGTGCGATCCGAGCGCCACGGATCTCCCGGCTTCCTCACGTAGTGCGCGATCACGTAACGCCAGGGAATGACGGCGAGCGGGATGACAACCACGAGACAGGCATAGAACACCTTCAAGGTGGCCGGATCCAGCTGATCGCTGACCCACAGCGGTAGCACGACGGCGATCATCCAGATGAACTTCCAGGCTATTTCGAACAGCAGCACTGGCAGCATCTGCAACGGGTAGCGAAGCCCTAAGAACCAAAGGAGCGACAATGCCACCAGCATGCACGTCTCAACCCCCTCAAACAGCGGCCACGGCCGATCATGGTTAATGATCAACGGCCACTTCGTCAGAGCGAGCCCGACGGCGATCACGAGATAGCCGAGCCTCAGTAAGTAAAGACGTGGCAGCGACACACTGGTCGCGGCGGCCGTGCCGGTCCGGTCGTTCGCTCTTGACGAGGCGTCTGGCAGGCGCGGTGAGGCGCTTGTGGTTGATGTCATTGGTGATCTCCCTCAAGTGGCAGTGACTGCAGGCACGACCGGTACCTCAGGCTGGCGTGGTGACGAGGTCTGGTCTGGTGGTGGGGAAGTCGGGCTCTGTGTCGCCGGGCTCGTGCTGGCCCTGATCGAGACGGAAGGGCGGGTATTCGTCTCGCATCAAGGCGACATAGGTGATGACGCGGTAGAGCCAGCGGTTGACGCCAAGGACCAAATCGAAGAGGCCCTGTGGGTACGTCTTGGTGAACAAGAGGAAGAACCCGCCGATCAGGACCAGCAGCCCAAGGATCGAGATCCCAGCGGTGCTTTCGTAACCAGATGTGGAGTCGGTTCTAGTCGATGCCCACCAGAACGGGATGTTGGCGGTGAACAGAGCGACGATGATCAGCTGCGGGATGGCCAGCAGCCAGGACTTGACCAGGACCAACCCCCGGGAAAGGTGTTCGGGATAGGCGACGTCAAAGTCGGCCGGGTAGTCGGTACGGGCCAACGTGAAGGGTGGGTAGCGGTCGGTGCCGAGGGCGCTGTAGGTGTAGAAAGCGACCCGCCAGTTCCAGCGCAGTACGCCGACGTTGAAGTCGAACAGCGTGCGCGGATAGCGGCCGGTGAACAAGATGGCGAAGCCGGCGACCACGGTGGTGACCAGGAACGCGATCCACAGGAACGCCAAGACGACGTAATGCGGAATCGCCAGGAGCCATTTCACCAGCCACAGCCCGCGCGAGACCTGTGGATCCAACTCGCCGGTCAGGCGGACCGGAGATGTGTCTAGCGGTGTTATCGATGTCATTGGTCTGTTCCTTCGAGTAGGAGACTTAATTGGGTGGTGATGGTGGTACGTCGACGCGTTGTTGATCACGGCGCAGCGCTGCCCACCAGGGGTGGCGTCACCACAGGTGTTGTTGATGAGATGGTCGGCTCGGACGGGAGTTGCGACGAAGTGCTAAACCCCTTGACGATCAGCCACACTCCGATGAACAGCTCCCAGAGGCCGCCGGGGATGGCCTGGATCGAATTCAGATTGAAACCAAGGACTTGCAATACAGACCCCAACAGAAGAATCGCGTATCCGATGAGTCCCCAAACGGCCAGGAGTCGTGGAACCAGCTGCGTTCTGTAGAACATGGAGCAGAGAATCAAACCGGCCACTCCAACAGTGATCATGGCGAACTCGTAGGCGTAGAGATTTGCCTTTGTGAGCACAGCGCTCAGGGCTTGAAGGTACGAGGTATCGGACGATCCAGCGTTCAGGTACTCGATGCCTACCGGTATCTGAACGAGTATCAAGAGAGCCATGACGGCGATGAACGTGGCGTCAATAATCCTGGCGGTGAGGTAGCCCACTGCCGCCCGTTCACTGTGTGGCTTGAGGACCGGAAACATCAAGATCCCGTGCGCAGCGTCGCCGGCGACAGTGCTCAACCAGAGCACTGCGCCCAAGGCAAGCAGCATGCTGTTCGCGGCAATCGTCGAGGGGTCTGGCGCACCAAGAATGGATTGGATGAGGTACATTTCCCCCAATGCCGACAACCATCCCCGCGAGGTAGAGCACCCCTACGATCCGTGCCGTCGTTCGAAAAGGCTTCGGGCTGGATCGGTCTGGCAAGGTCGCTTCGCTCTGGTTCTGCATGGTCTGTCTCCTGAGGGTGGGCAATGCGGATTCTGTACGTCGCGATGGGCTGTGATCGTGTATGTCAGTCCGCGCCTCACACGGTGATGACGATCTTTCCCCGGGCGTGTCCCGCCGTCAGATAGCGCATCGCCTCAGGAACCTCGCTCAGCGGAAACGTCTTATCGATGACCGGCCTGATCTTGCCGGCCTCGCTGAGTTCGGTCACGAATTGCAGATCTGCTTGGTTCGGCTCCGTTGCGAGTGGCCGCAGGTTGCGCAACGAACCGTGACAACAGCATGGCTCGGATCCAGGCCTTGCCTCCGACCCACCGATTACCGGCTTCGCTGCCGACCGGCACGAGGGTTCCGCCAGGGCGAAGGACCCGCTTGAGCTGGGACAGCGAATGATTTCCGCCCATGACGAGGATCAGGTCATACTGCTGTCGGCTTTGGGTGAAGTCCTCCTGGGTGTAGTCGATGACATGATCAGCACCGAGGGAGCGGACCATGTCTACCTTCGTGGTGCTGCACACACCGGTCACCTCAGCGCCGAACGACTTGGCGATCTGCACCGCATACAGTCCGACGCCGCCGGACGCCCCGACGAGCAGGACCTGCTGGCCTGCCTTGATGCCGCCTGCGTCGCGAAGCGCCTGGAGCGCGGCGAGCGCAGAGGTGGGGACGGCCGCTGCCTGCTCGAAGGTGAGGTTGGCCGGCTTACGCGCGAGGTTGTCTTCTGACGTGGCGGCGTAGTCGGCGAACGCGCCCTCACAGGTCCCGAACACCTCGGTGCCCACTTGGAAGCGGGTCACGTTCTGGCCCACGGCCTCGACCGTGCCCGCGAGATCAATGCCTCGTACCCGGACCTTGGGCGCGCGGAATCCGAAGCCCACCACCCGCAGCAGGTACGGCAGGCCGGCCATGACGTGCCAGTCACCTATGTGGACACCGGCCGCTTGGATGCGGACAAGAACGTCGTTGTCGCCAATTTGGGGTTGATCGATCTCATCGAGCCGCAGGACATCGGCAGTCTCGCCGTACTTGTCCTGAACGATCGCCCGCATCTTGCCTCCCGACCGGCTGATCTCGTTGTTGTCTGGTGCCATCTGCTGTTCTACGGAACTCATGAGCTACTCCTCATCCACACTGCAGTGAGGCTGATCGCTCACCGTACTTAGTACAGTGACTCTATCGTACAAAGTACGGAAGTGCTAGTGTCCGGGGTGAGATGCTGAAACCAGGAAGCAAGAACGACAAAAAGCGGATCCCGCTCAACCGAGAACGAGTGCTGCAGGGCGCCATCGCGATCGCCGACACCGCCGGCATCGGAGCGCTCACGATCCGCTCGCTTGCCCAAGAGCTGGGCGTCAAGCCCATGGCGATCTACTACCACGTCGCCAACAAGGAAGAGATTCTCGACGGCATCGTCGACCTCGTCTTCGCAGAAATCGAGCTACCGGAAGCCGACGGTGACTGGCGCTCAGAGCTCGTGCGACGAGCGAGCTCGGCCCGCCGGGCCCTAAGCCGCCACCACTGGGCGATCGGACTGATGGAGTCGCGAAAGTCTCCCGGCCCGGCGACCCTGCAACACCACGACGCGGTCCTCGGCACCCTGCGGGCGGCGGGCTTCACCGTCGAGATGACCGCCCACGCGTACGCACTGCTCGACAGCTACGTGTACGGATTCGCCCTGCAGGAGGCCGCTCTGCCCTTCCAGGGCGCCGACACCGCTGCCGACGTGGCCGAATCGATCATGCAGCAGTTCTCCACCGACAAGTACCCGCACCTCGTCGAGATGGCAACCGACTTCATCCTGCAACCCGGCTACAACTTCGGCGACGAGTTCGAGTTCGGACTCGGCCTGATCCTCGACGCCCTCACCAGATCGATACCAGCCCACACCACCTGACCTCGTCTAATCCGAAGCGCTGCGGGGGTACTGCCGCCCAAGTGATCAACAGGAAAGCCGACGAGAACGACGGACCGGATAGCTGCGTGCGATGCTGTTGATGTCATGAAGGTTGATGCTGTCTGCCTGTATGACGCCGGGGCCTTGGCTGGCCCTCGATAGGCTCAGGGCACATGCACGCTGAGGCCTTCATCAAGCTCAGGATGGCGCCTGTCGAAGCGGGATGACGGTTAATCTGTGGTGGCCTAAAGCTGGTTATTGGTAGCCGTCATGCCAGCTGTGATCGGAGAGGGCTTGAAGCCCTTGACGATCAGGTAGACGCCCAGCGAGAACTCCCACAGCGCGATCGGGAGTGCGAGGAGCCCCGACGACCGCGGACGCCGTCCCCGATGGCGCCGAACAACGTGGCGGCGGCGGAAGCGACGAGCAGGGGCGCTCCGATGAATCCCAGCACGGGAAGAGACCCGCGGCACCAGGCGCGACTGGTAGAGCAGGGAGCCCAGCAACAGGGCGTTCACGGCCGGAATGAGGCTTTGTCCGAGGAGGAACATCCAGTCATAGCAGGCCGACCAGCGCCTGGCCGGTGGCCAACGCACCTGCTCCGGCTCCGGCCTGCCGCAAGGTCACGACCGCCAGGAGGCTGACGACGCCGACGAAGATGGTGGCGGCTTCCAGGGTCCGCGCGCCGACGAAGCCCAGCGCGACGCCCTTCGTTCTGCCGCTTGACCACCGGGTACAGCGCGACGGCGGTGCCGATGCCGGCGAGGGCCACGATCATCTCCAGGACGCCGCCGATGAACACGCGGGTGTCCGGGCCGGGGCCGACGATGTAGTTCGCCCCGTGCACCGGAGCTGTAGAGAAACGAGGGTCGGGATCGAGACGAAGGTGATCAGGTAGAACACGCCCGCGACCAGCGCGGTCTTCCTCAGTGAGTCCATCGGGACTCGTTTCGTTGCTGTGCTTCGATCGGTGATGGTCGCCCTCCTCGTGCAGATTGCTTAACACCTATTGAGGTGCGGTGGCGGCAGTTTTGATTAAGGGCCGATCTGAGTGACGGAAACCAGTGGCAAACCTATGTCGCGCACCTTCTGGAGCAGGCCATGGAGTGCTGCCTGGTCGGCAACAAGACCAGAGATGATAGTGGTGCCGTTGCTCTCGTGGGTGAGGCCAAGTCCGTCAAACCAGGTCGCCCATCGAGAATCCAGGTGTCCCTCGAGGCGGATTTCGTACCGTCCGGCATCGCGATGATCGCCGGTCGATGTCTCGTTCATGATCGAAAACATAGGAGGAGATGTGGTGTGCGAGCATCACCACACCGACGCATGGCGAGGTCGGGGGACCGCCCACTTATATCTGAGGGCCTGAGCCTTTAGCGTCGTGGGGTGACAGCGCCGATCCAGCACACCGTCGCCTTCAGCCTGCGCCACGCGAGCGGCTCCGCGGCCGAGACCGACTTCTTGTCGGCGGCTCGGGCACTCGCGACGATTCCGGGAGTGGAGAGATTCGAGCAGTTGCGGCAGGTCAACCCCAAGAGCGATTTCGCCTTTTCGTTCTCGATGCACTTCGCGGATGAAGACGCCTTCCGGGCATACAACAATCACCCGATCCACGTCGCCTTTGTTCGAGATCGTTGGGATACAGAGGTCAGCACCTTCCAAGAACTCGACTTCGTCCCGCTGGCCGCACCACATTGACGACGGGCCGCCGCCGTGCGGACTGTCAGCGGTGATGACACCCCCCGACGTCGATCAACGCACACTCTGCGCGCGCGAGCCGTGAGCCGATGCCCATACCGTCTAGCCAGTCGGCACCCAGATCCGCATCGCGCCTGGGTCCCGGTTTCCCCAGGTGTAGTACGGCACCGCGGTCAGCGGGACCGACTCCACGGGCTCTTCGCCGGATGTGCGATCCGCAGGACGGTACGGCCACCACGAGGCGCTGGACCGGGGCCGGACTCGGCCCCCGATCCGGATCATCGCGACACCCCCCAGTGGTCCGTCCACGGACACCACCTCCGGCGGGACAGCCGTGTCGATGGCGAGGTCGTCCAGTCGGTGTCCGGGGTTGTCTACGGTCTCCAGGCAGTACACCAGCGGCCCGTACTCGAGCGCGACGGCGCCTCGAGCAGCGTCTAGTCGCGGGTCGGCCGCGGTGAAGCGCGGCTCCAGTGGCAGCACCAGAACGACCTCGTCGCCGTCGTTCCACTGTCGTCCCACCACCCACCAGCCGGCAGTGGGTGCGGTGTCCACTGCGGTGCCGTTGACTGTCAACGTCGGCTGTTCGGCCCATGCGGCACTCGCAAGGCCAGCTCCCACGTACCTGCTGGCGCTTCGGCCAGCCGGATGGTGATGGTGCCATCCCACGGGTAGTCAGTGGTCACCTCCATCCGGACCTTGCCGCCGGCCATAGCGGCGGCGTACCGGCCGGTCATGTACTGGTGCAGCACCACGCCTGTATCACTGCCGACTAGTACGTAGTGCTCCAGTGAGGCCAGCGTCCGCATGACGTTCGGCGGGCAGCAGGCGCAGTCGAACCACTCCATGCGTTCGTAGTCGTGATCATCGCCGCGGACCACGTGACCCTCACGGACCTGCAGCGGGTTGGCGTAGATGTAGCGCTGGCCGTCCAGCGAGAGGCCGGCCAGAAACCCGTTGTAAAGGGTGCGCTCCATCAGGTCGGCGTACTTTGCTTCGCCGGTGATCATCAACATCCGCCAGGAGAACATGATCGAAGCGATGGCCGCGCAGGTTTCGCAGTAGCTTCGCTCGTTGGGCAGTTCGTACGGGTCGCCGAACGCCTCGTCGCTGTGGTGTGCCCCGATGCCCCCGGTCAGGTAGGTCTTGGTGGCCACCATTTCGGCCCAGAGCCGCTGCAGGGCCTCGAGCAGGCTGACGTCGCCGGTCTCGACGTACACGTCGGCCACCCCCGCGAGCAGGTAGAGCTGGCGGACCGCGTGCCCTTCGACCGACCTGGCTTCCCGGACCGGTACGTGGTCCTGCCAATAGTGCCGGCCAAACCGGTCGTCTCCGAGCAGCCCGTAGCCACGCCGGTCGACGAAATAGCGAGCTCGTTCCAGGTACGACTCGGCGCCGGTCTCCCGGTAGAGCTCCACCAGCGCGGCCTCGATTTCCGGGTGTCCGCATACGCCATCGACCTTGCCCGCCTCAGTGCCAAACGTGTCGACGACCAGGTCCGCCACCCGCCGGGCCACCTCGAGAAGGCCGACATCGCCGGTGGTCCGGTGCAGCGCCACGGCCGCCTGGATGAGGTGCCCAGCGCAGTACGAGCTCGTGTCCCCACTGCAGCTGTACGAACCGTTCGCCGGGAAATCGCACCTGGAAGTGCGAGTCGAGGTAGCCGTCGGGCTGCTGGGTGTCGCGGAGTAGCCGCTGGGTCTCGGCCAGCTGTTGGCGTAACCGATCTGCCAGCGAAGAGTTCAGCGCCGGATCGGCGTACGCCCAGGCGACCGCCTCCAGCCACTTGTACACATCGCTGTCCAGAAACGGCAGATCGTTGACGTAGTCGCCGGTGCTGCGACCCGCAGCCAGCTCCAAGTTGTGGAAGTTGCCGGCCCGGTGCAGCCGATTCCACCGCCTGGAATGCTCACCTCCCGGTTGACCCGCCGTCGATCCGCCCACAACCCACCGGTGATCTCCGCTGCGATGGCCGGCTGGAGAGCTGTGGCGCTTCTGGCTGTGAGTTGGATCGGGCCGCCGCCGCGGCGCCGACTGGTTTGGGCCATAGGAGTCTTCTACATTTAATGGCTGCGAGTCGGACCGGTCGACTCGCCAAGGGCCAGCACACCGGCGCGCAGCACCGGCGTCAGCGGCGGGCCGCCGTCGAGTTGGCGCAGCAGCGCCTCCACCCCGAGCTGACCCAGCTCGGTGCCGGGCGCTGTCACCGTGGTCAGCGGGGGGTTGCACATCGCCGCCATGTCGAGCGAGCTCATGATCGACATCACCGAGATGTCGCTGGGCACCGGCCGACCGATACGGGCCTGCTCGGCCGCCATGCCCGCGGCGTGCCGTGCCGTCGAGCGATGATCACGGCGGTGGTCTCCGGCGCGGTGGCCACCAGCTCCATCCCAGCGTTACGCCCCGAGCGCACCGACTGCCGGCAGCGCAGGACAACAGGCTCGATCGCGCGCTGTGCGCGAAGCCCGCGTAGGCGATCTCCAGCGGACGTACGGCCCATAGCTGGCGAAGCTCTCGGCGTCCTCGCTGCCGTTGACCAGCACAATCCGATGGTGGCCCCAGCTCGGCCAGGTGGTCCATCGCCGTCCGCATTGTCGCGTCGAAGTCGATGTCGACGTAGTGCAGCCCCGTCACGTCGCGGGTGCGGCCGATCAGGGCGAACGGGATATCGAGCTCCCGCAGCGCCGCCACCCGGGCGTCGTCGAGCTGGACCTCCATGAGCAGCACGCCGTCGACCAGCTTCTGGCCGACCAGCGCCGGCCAGCTCGCTGCCGTCATTGCCGACCGGCCGCACCACCAGGTGGTGGTCGGCGGCATCGCTGCGCGCGCCGCGCTGGTGATGAACTCGGTCACCGAGCCAGCCAGCCGATGCGCGAGCATCGGATAGACGAGGGCGATGATCTGGGTACGCCGGCTGGCCAGGGCTCGCGCGACGACGTTTCGGCGGAAACCCACTCGGCCATCACCCGCTCGATCCGCTCCCGGGTCTCCGGCGCCACCCGCTTGGAGTTGTTGACCACGAACGACACGGTGGCGATTGAGACGCCGGCCGCCTCCGCCACCTCTCGCATGGTGGTAGCCATCGCGCGACCTCCGATCGTTATGCGTGGCACCGGGACCACCTATTGACAAATCCTCGGTAGGCCAGCCAAAGTGGAGCGAAGCCAGTCTAAACGCTTAACCACCAATCGGGAACCTTCGTTGCCCCGCCCTTTGCGCAGAGGTTAAGCGCTTTGAATTTCACATCCGTCAAGTCGAAGGAGCTGCACTGATGATCAAGAAGCGAGTGTTGGCCGCGGCCGCGATGGCTCCGCTGGTCCCGCTGACCCTGGCCGCGTGTGGCGGAGGCGGGTCGAACGCTGGCGGGAGCGCCAGCTCCTCCTCCGAGGCCGTCGACAGCCTGACGGTGCTGGACTACTACACCGATGAGCCGGGCAAGTCCAACATCGACGCCCAGCTGCAAAAGTGCGGAACCACGATCGGGGTCGCCAAGGTTGACCATCAGTCGGTGCCAGGCCCGACCCTGATCCAGAAGGTGCTGCAACAGGCGTCGTCGAAGACCCTGCCCGACGTGCTGATGCTGGACAACCCCGACATCCAGCAGATTGCCGAGGCGGGTGCGCTCGTGCCGTTGGGCGACTTCGGTCAATACGCAACGGGTACGCACCCGGTCCGGTGTCGGCCGCCACATACGACGGCCAGCTGTACGGCCTGCAGCCCGGCGCCAACACCCTGGCGATCTTCTACAACAAGGACGTCCTCGCCAAGGCCGGCGTGCAGCCGCCCAAGACCTGGGCCGAGCTGAAGGCCACGGCCAAGAAGCTGACGAGCGGTAAGCAGTACGGCTTCGCCTTCAACGCCACCGCTGACTACGAGGGTGCCTGGCAGTTCCTGCCACCGATGTGGACCAACGGTGGCGACGAGACCGACCTCAAGAGCCCGCAGGTAGCCGGCGCCCCCAGCTATGGAAGGACCTGGTGGACGACGGCTCGGTGTCCAGAGCGCGGTCAACTGGAAGCAGTACGACGTCAACGACCAGTTCATCGCCGGCAAGGCCGCAATGATGCTGAACGGACCGTGGCAGATCCCCGCGCTGACGAAAGCGAAGATCAACTATGGGGTTGTCCCGTTCCCGGTCAACGCCCCCGATGAGAAGTCGGTCGCCCCGCTCGGTGGCGAGGCGTGGACCGTGCCGGAGACCGGCAACGACGCGAAGAAGGCTAAGGCCGCCGAGCTGGTCAAGTGCAGGAACACCGATGAGAACCAGATGCTCCGGGCCAAGCAGGGCGGTCTGGTGCCGACCAAGCTCGCGCTGGCCGCGGAGTTCAAGAAGGAAGTTCCCTCGATGGCTGGCTTTACTGACGCGGTCGCCAGCGCCAGCACCGGACCGGCAAGCTCGGCTCGAAGTGGCCCGACACCGCCAAGGTGATCTATACCGGCATGCAACTCGTGCTGACCGGCCAGGCGACTCCTGCCGACGCGATGGCCAAAGCCGGCGCCAGCTGACCGACCGCGACGGAACGGGAAAGGAGTCGGCGCATGTCGGATGCGAAAACGCTGACCACCGCGACCGAGCCCGCCGCACCGTCCTTCGAGACCGCGCCGCCCCGCAGAGGGGGCCGGCGCCGGGGAGGAAATCGCGAAGATTCTCTTTGTGGTCCCCGCCCTGGCGATCATCGCCTTGTTCGGCTACCCGGTGGTCAAGAACCTGGTGATGAGCTTCGCAGAAGCTACCACGCTGCGGACGCCGTTCATCAACGGCAAGGCACCGTGGGTGGGGCTGCGGAACTACGCGGCGGTGGTGAGCGACGAGCTGTTCACCAAGGCGTTGATCAACACCGCGCTGTTCACCATCGGGTCGATCGCCGGCCAGTTCGTGATCGGCATGCTGCTGGCGCTGTTCTTCCCCAGAACTTCCGCTGAACGGCGTCCTCCGCGCGCTGTTTCTGCTGCCGTGGCTGATCCCACTGATCGTGGGCAGTGCCGCCTGGCGGGCCATCCTCGAGCAGGACAGCGGAATCCTCAACGTCACGCTGGAGAACATAGGGATCATCGAGACACCAATCCCCTGGCTCACCTCGCCGAACGTGGCGTTGATCGCGATCATCCTGGTGAACATCTGGCTAGGCATCCCGTTCAACGTGACCCTGCTCTACAGCGGACTGCAGGACATCCCGGATGAGCTTTACGAGGCGGGTGCGCTGGACGGTGCGACCCGGCTGGAAGGCGTTCTGGAACATCACCTTGCCGAACCTGCGGGCCGTGGTAAGCGTGGTGCTCATGCTGGGCGTGATACCGCCTGAAGGTGCTCGACATCATCCTGGGCCTGACCCAGGGTGGGCCGGCCGACGCGACCCAGACGATCGCTGTGATGTCGTACCAGCGCTCGTTCGTGGAGTTCAAGTTCGGCCAGGGGGCCGCCCTGAGCAACATCTTGATCCTCATCGCACTGGTCTTCGCGATCGTCTACCTACGGGCCAATCGGCGCCGGGTCGACGAGTAAGGAGCAGAAGATGATCACTCACAAGCAGCGACTTGCCGCCCGTCAGACCCGGCGCGGACTTCGTACCGCCATCGCCGTCGTCCTGCTTGCCCTGATGCTCTTCCAGGTCTACTGGATGCTCAACATCTCGCTGCAGGCAAGCGGGACGCTGCCGTCGACCTTCTTTCCTTCGCACCCGAGCCTGGCCGGATACACCACTGCTATCCACGATCAGGGCCAGAATCTCGTCACAAGCTTGCTGATCGCTGTCGGCACGGTGGTGCTGACTCTGCTGATCGCCACACCGTGTGCGTACGCCCTGGCCCAGTTCAGGTTCCGCTGGATCAGCTGGGCCTTGCTCGCCATCTTGATCTCCCAGATGATCCCGGGAATCGTGATCGCGAATGCCCTCTACACCTTGTACGAGAACATCGGCCTGCTCAACTCCATCCCCGGGCTGATCATCGCGAACGCCGCGAACGCAGTCCCGTTCGGGATCTTGATCATGCGGTCGTTCATGTTCGCGGTGTGACCTCGATCGTCGAGGCAGCCCGGGTGGAGATCCAGGCGTACAGTCCGCGCGTTCCTGTCCATCGTGGTGCCGATCAGCCGGAACTCGCTGATCACCGTCGGGCTGTTCGCCTTCTTGTTCGCGTGGAGTGACTTCATCTTCGCGCTGACCCTGACCACGAAGGGGAACATCGTTCCCGTCACCCTCGGCATCTACACCTACCTGGGCGCGCACATCTCCAACTGGAGCGCGGTGATGGCCACAGCCATGCTGACCCTGATCCCGGCGATCATCCTGCTCGTCATCGCCCAGAAGTACATTGCCGCCGGTGCCACCGGCGGCGCCGTGAAGTAACACCACGGAAGGGACATGCCACCGTGACTTCTAGTACTGCTGAGCCCATCCGTGTTCTCGTATGGGGCGAGAACCGCCACGAGCAGATCGAGCCGCACGTCGCGGCCATCTACCCCGAGGGGATGCACACCACGATCGCCGAAGGCATCACCGAGAATCTCGGGGACGACGCCGTGATCAACACCACCACGCTCGACGAACCTGAGCACGGCCTGACCGAGGAGGTGCTACGGGACCTGGATGTCCTGGTCTGGTGGGGCCACGCCGCGCACGGCGAGGTCGCCGACGATGTCGTCGAGCGGGTCCACCGACACGTGCTCTCCGGCCTCGGTCTCGTAGTGCTGCACTCTGGCCACTGGTCCAAGATCTTCGGCAAGCTGATGGGGACCACGTGCACGCTGCGGTGGCGTAGCGAGCAGGACCGCGAGCTGGTGTGGACGTGAATCCGACCCACCCGATCACCGAGGGGTCCCAAATCCGATCATCATTGACGCCCAGGAGATGTACGGCGAGACCTTCGACATCCCTGCCCCGGACGAGTTGATCTTCATCTCGTCCTTCACCGGCGGCGAGGTGTTTCGCAGCGGCTGCACGTTCCGCCGGGGCCACGGCAAGATCTTCTTCTTCTCGCCGGGTGATCAGGACTACCCAGTATACCACCATTCCGACGTACGCAGGGTGATCGCGAACGGAGTCGCCTGGGTGAAGAGCGACCGGCCGCGAGAGCTGACCCTGCTGCGCTATGAGACCGACGACTTCTTCAACGGCCACGGCTACACCCGCCCGATCGAGTCCCACGACGATGAGCAGGCTGATGCCCTCGCCACGTGAGCGGATCAAGATCATCCAGGTCGGCGCCGGCGCCATGGGCCGGCTCTGGCTCGACGTCGTCGCCGGCTCGGCGGATATCGAGCTAGTCGGTCTGGTCGACATCGACCTGTCGGCGGCGCAGCGGTCGGCGGCCGGTGCGGGCCTGCCCGACGTGGCGCTCGCACGCTCGCTGCCCGAGCTGCTCGACTGGGTGGCAGCAGACACTGTGCTCAACGTCACCGTGCCCGAGGCCCACGCAGACGTCAGCATCACCGCGCTGCTGCACGGGCTCGCGGTGCTGTGCGAAAAACCCCTCGCCGACACCCTGGCCGCTGCACTGTCCATGATCGCTGCCGCCGAGGTCGGCGGTCGGCTGCTGATGGTCTCCCAATCCCGGCGGTACTGGCGTAACCTCGACGCGCTACGCGGCCAGATCGCCCGGCTCGGCCGGCTCGGCCTCGTGCAGTGCACCTTCTTCAAGGCACCGCACTTCGGCGGTTTCCGCGAGGAGATGACCTATCCGCTGCTCAAGGACATGGCGATCCACCAGTTCGACCTGGCCCGCGACCTGATCGGCAGCGAACCGGCGGCCGTCTACTGCGAGTCCTTCAACCCGAACTGGAGCTGGTACGCCGGCGACGCGGCCGCCAACGTGGCTGTTGACTTCGCGGACGGCACTCGGTTCGTGTTTACCGGCAGCTGGTGCAGTCCCGGTCTGG
>CAWFJC010000012.1:0-31538 GCA_963815975.1 uncultured Actinomycetota bacterium | reverse complement strand
CTGCCCGGGGTGCCGGACTGGCCCCTCACCAGCTCAGGACCGTAAGTCCTCAAACCGCCTCACCGGATGATCGCTGTCGACGACGCCAGGCGGCCACCGTAGCTTCGACGTCGACAACCCTGACCACGATCGGCGGACCGTCTGCCCGGATCCGGTGTGAGGCAGCGATCCGATGGTTGAGATCGCTGACGATCTCGCGTACCGACTGTTCGTCCGGCACGTCGGCCAGTGTGTCGGGCAGCTCGGTGACCTCCTTGCGAAGGGCCAGGGAGGTCGGTAGCGGCAGCGGTAGCTGCTCGCGTTCGAGGTAGGCCTTGACCCACCAGTTCTCCTCGTCGCGGCCATTCAAGCCCTTGATCGGCTTGCCCTGGCCCGCCAGGTTGTCGAACTCTCCGCGCTCGGTCGCCTCGCGGATCTGACGCTCCACCCAGGATTCGTATGGCATCAAGAGAATTCTTGCAGAGCTCGTCTGCTCCACATGTGGCACGCTGAACAGCGTGGATGCGTGGAGCATCGGGCTGATTGTGCTGATCGTCCTGGGACTGGCAGCGATCATCTTCGGTGCGCTCTGGGATCGCCGGCGCAACAAGAGGCGAGCGGCCGAGATGCTGGCTCCGCCGCCGCGCATCATCCCGCACTTCACACCCGATGCTCCCGCACCGCATTACCTTTCTGATCTTCAGGCCCGGCGTCGACCCGAGAATGCAGAGCACACCGATCTCAGCCCCGCTGAGCGCGAATCGATCAGTCAGCAGCTAGCCGATCCACGCACCATCACGGTAGGAGTCGGTTATGCCTCGCGGGACTTCATCACCGACACCACTTCGGGTTGGGCGGTACTCGAGAGTCCCGCGGTGCTCGTCTGCGGCGATCCGATCGAGAGCTTTCGCGAGCTGCTCGGCCCGATGGAAAAGTTGATCTTGAGTAGGACGCCGCTGGTCGTTGCGGCACCGGTGATTGCCAAGGATGTGTTGGGGACGCTAGAGGTGAACACGATCAGGCAGACCATGCGACTGCTTGCCGTGATCTGCGATCCCGCCGGCCTCAAGACCGTTGCGGCGGCTTGCCAAGCGGTGATCGCCGACCGATCTGACCGGCAGTCCGGCTATCTCGGTGCGGAGCATCTCGGCCACTGTGAGCGCTGGATCAGCAGCCCGACATCCAGCCACCTCATCGTTGCTGCGGCGACGAGGCAAGAATCCGTATGACGGCCGGCATCTCGCCCGGCACAGCGATATCGGATCAGCACACCGGCGGTTGGGGCTACCTGGCCGCGCTGACTCCGATCATCTTTGGCACCACTTACCTGCTGACGACTGAATTCCTGCCACCGGGCCGTCCGCTGCTCGCTGGCCTGATGCGCTCGCTACCCACCGGGCTGGTGTTGATCATTGGCAGCCGGATTCCGCCCAAGCGCTGGATGGCTCGCTTCTTCGTGCTATCCGTGCTGTATGCCTCCGGACTCTTTCCATTACTCTTCATAGCTGCCTACCGGCTGCCGGGAGGGGTCGCGGCGGTGATCAACTCGCTCAGTCCGTTGCTGGTCGTGGTGATATCCGTGCCGCTGCTCAGTACTCGGATACATGCTGTCCAGATCACCGCGGGCTTCGTGGGCGCTGCAGGTGTCGCATTGCTGGTACTGCGATCGAACGCCAAGCTGGATCTGGTTGGTTTGATCGCCATGGCAGCGACAGTGATCATGTTCAGTGCGGCCACGGTGCTCACGAAACGCTGGGGCCGCCCGGAGGGAATGACCTCTCTCAGAGTCACCGGCTGGACCTTCCTGTTCGCCGGTCTCACGTTGCTACCAGTCACCTTGATCATCGAAGGGCTGCCCGACCACCTCACAGCACGCAATGTCGCCGGGTTGATCTATCTGGTGTTGATCAGCGGGATTGTGGCGTACGTCGTCTGGTTCTGGGGTCTGGAGCGATTGTCGGCAAGTGCCGTCACCTTTCTGACGCTGCTCAACCCGGTAACCGCTGCGTTCTTGGGCTGGGTGGTGCTCGACCAGCGGCTCAATGCCTGGCAGATTCTTGGCGCCCTGCTCATTCTCGTTTCGGTCGTACTCGGGCAACCGGGAACCTTGGACCGACTCCGCCGATCCCCACTAGCATCGCGAGTGTGAGCGCGCCAACGCAGCACCACGACCGTCGCTGGCCGCGCCGTGTCTACGCGGCGGGCTCCGAGCCCGACCCGCGATTCACGCTTCGCCAACGAGCGGACTTTCCTGGCCTGGATCCGAACGGGTCTGGGCTTCCTGGCCGCGGGCGTAGCCATTGCTACGGTCGCGCGCATGACAGACCGGCTCGGCCTGGAGATTCGGCTGGCTTCTGCGGTATTGGTGATGTGTGGGCTGGCCTGCGGAATCGGTGCCTTTCAGAGGTGGATGGTCAACGAGCGGGCGATGCGACTCAATCAACCATTGCCGTCCTCACCGCTGCTGCTGGTGCTGACCGCGATCGTCGCGGCAGTGGGAATCGTGGCGTTGATCATCGTGGGATTCGGATGACACTCGCGCCCTGGGACCCTGGGCTGCAGAACGAGCGAACCGGCCTGGCCTGGCAGCGCACCATGTTGGCAGGTCTGACCTGCAGCGTGTTGGTCGCCCGACTGCTTGCCTCGGTCTCGCTGATCTTGTCGATCATCATCGGACTGCTGGCTTTGCTGTGTACGGCGGGGCTCGGCCACGTCGCGATCCGGCGGTTCCGCTTGAACAACATCGCCGTTCATCGGGAGGAGCAGCTCGGCGACGGCAAAGCGCACGCCCTGACCAGCCTGCTGGTGGTGCTGACCGCCTTCGGAGGGCTGCTGTACGTCGCCGTCGCCTAGCTGGATCTCTTACTCCGACTTGTCAGACTCTCAGAGTGCTATAGCCCTCTGAGAGTCTGACAAGTCGGGGTGAGTGAGTTAGTCGTAGCCGAGTTCGTGGAGGCGGTGGTCGTCGATCCCGAAGTGATGCGCGATCTCGTGTACGACGGTGATCCTGACTTCCTCGATGACCTCCTCGTACGTGTCGCAGATCGCCAGAATCGGATAGCGAAAGATCAGGATCCGGTCCGGCAAGCCCGTGTAGTACTGACCGCGTTCGGTGAGCGGGATGCCTGAATACAGCCCGAGCACGTCCGGCAGATCTGGTGGCGGATAGTCCTCCACCAAGATCACGCAGTTGTCGATCAACGCCGCCAGCTCGGCCGGAATCTCGTCCAGAGCCTCAGCCACGAGCAGCTCGAATTCCTCAGCCGACATCTGTACGCCAGGGCGACTCACAGCCGCAGCCTAGACCGGCCGGACTGCATAACCCGGCCGCAAGCTAGCTCGAATGTGAGCCAACACCTTGCGGTTACGAATGTGACGAGAATAGAGTTTTGCGCAGTTTGAGTCTTATGTGACTTATGTGACAAAAGTGGTCACTTCCCCCACCACTGCCGGAAGGCCTCACAATGCGCAGAACCGTGATCAAGATACGAGCCGCTGCTGTCCTGGCCGGTGCCGGTCTGATCATGAGCCTGACGTGGTTGCCGACAGCCAGCGCCACTACGCAGATGACGGCAACCGTTGGCGTCAACATCCGCGCTGGAGCCGGCACCCAGACGTCAGTCCTTGGTGGCCTCTATCGCGGCCAAACGGTCACGGCAGTCGGCAGTTCGAAAGGCTGGACCAAGATCAAATTTGCTGGATCGACGGCGTACGTTGCGAGCAAATACCTCAGCAAGGGAGCAGATCTGCCGGCGCCGAAGAAGATCGGAGCCGGCACAGTCAAGGTCACCACTACTGCCCTCAACCTTCGTACTGGCCCTGGCCTGTCGTACCCGGTGATCAAAGTCCTCAAGGACGGCGCACGGGTGACCATGACGGGCAAGACCGCGCGCGGCTGGGCGCAGCTGGTCAGCGGCAAATCGACCGGCTGGTCCAGCATGCAATACCTCGCGAGCTCGAGCAGCAGGAAGCCGAAGATCATCGGCAAACGTGTCGCGACTGCTGATCTTGACATTCGTACCACCAGCGGCGCGGATGCCAAGACCGTCGCCGAGGTCAAGAAAGGCACTGCCCTCTCGGTCACCGGTGCCTATCAGAACGGCAGAGCGCAGATCATCTACCGGGGTGCCGTCCGCTGGGTGACGGCGAAGTACCTGACGAATTTGACCAGCAACCAGCCTGCATTGCCCAAGCTGCCCAAGATCACCGGGAGTCGGTACGCCACCGCGACATTGAACATTCGCTCGACCTCCGCCGACAACTACCGGCTCATCGCGGAGGTGCCGCGGGGTACCAAGCTCAACATCACCGGGGTTGTCAAGAACGGCCGCATGCAGATCGTCTTCGAGAAGGCCGTCCGCTGGGTGACTGCCAAGTACCTCTCGAAGTCGGCGCAGAGCTCAACGCCACCGAGTTGGCGGGCGGTCGAGAGAGGGCTCAAGCCGAACGCGATCAAGGTGCATCGCGCAGCGCGGGCGAAGTTCCCGCAGATCACGACGTACTACACCTTGCGGGCAGGAGTGTTCACCGACCATTCCACCGGTCGGGCACTTGATCTCATGATCCCCAACTACAAGTCGGCGTCCGGAAAAGCGTTGGGTTACAAGGTTGCGGCCTGGGCTAAGGCCAATGCCCGAGATCTTGGGATCAACTACGTGATCTGGAATCAGCACATCTGGAACATCACGCGCGACAGCGAGGGCTGGCGTTACATGGCCGATCGCGGCGGCGATTCAGCCAACCACAAGAACCACGTACACATCACCGTCTTTGCAGCCGGCTTCGACCCCCGCTAGAAGCTGCTCAGGCCTTTGCCGATCACCGCAACGCCGATGACGAGCAGCAGGACGGACATGATCGTTGCATTATTCTCGACCAGCCAGCCACGCAACCTATCAAGTGGGCCGGCCAATCGTGCGGAAGCGATGAGGTAGCCGATCACCGGAATGACCACAGTGCATGCGGCTAGTAACACGAAGATGATGATCACTAAAGCCAATCCCTGACCGAAACCCAAACCTGCTCCACCGATAATCAGGCCGGCAGCGGCCGCCAGCAGCAAGTTCTTCGGGTTCACCGCAGCGAGCAGGAAAGCGAGCCCAAAAGCCTTGCCTGCGGTCATCGAGTCGATTGCCGACATCCACGTCGGCAGGCTGGCTTGTTCACCTTCGGCAGGCCGCGCCCGCCACTGCCTGAGCGCCAGGAACAACAACAGCACGCCAAAAACAATTTTGATCACACCGGCCACCGATGATCCGCCCGCGCCGTGCTGCGGAATAACCGAGGACAGCAGCGTAAACACGATGATGGCGATGACGATGCCCAGCAACCAACCGATCATGAACCCGACGCTGGTGCCCTTCGCCCGAGGTGATAGCAACATCAAGATCACAGCGACGATCGGAATTGGGCTGATGGCGATGCCTACGGCCAACGGGAGGATCTCCCCGATTACCGAGCCCACAGGCGCTGATAGTAGTCGAGCATCTCCGCCTTGCTCAGCGCCTGGCCCCTATAAGGGGAAGTGTCGACGCTACGGTGGGCTACTCCAGCCACTCCGTGACGAAGCGAGGATTGGCATGGATATGCACCGCCTCATACCCGTCAGGTCCAGTTGAGAACTTGTGCGGGGTGTCGGCGGGAACGACGAGGATCTGTCCGGCACTTCCCCGCTGCTCAACCGAGCCGATGGTAAACATCGCCCAGCCGCGCCGAATGATGAAGGTCTCCGCGTACGGATGCTGGTGCAGCCGCGGCCCGACGCCACCCTTTGTCGTCGACTCGAGAATGATCGAGATGTTGGCCCCGCCGGGAAGCTCCTCGTAGTTCTCGGTCCAGTCCTCGCCGTCGTCGCGACCATCGGAGCGATTGATGATGAACCCGTCCATCGGCCGACGATAGTTCATCCCGGCTCAGCGACCGCGCAGCGGCTTAGCGACTGCCCAGCACCTTCGCGAGCACGTCGGGCCGGTCGGTCATGATGCCGTCGACCCCGTAGCTCAGCAGCCGTCGCATGGCGGGTTCATCGTCGATGGTCCAGACGTCGACTCGAAGATCACGGTCGTGCGCCTTACGTACGAATCGGCGCGTCACCACAGGGACGACGCCTTTGTATTTCTCAGGAGGCTGCAGCGCCTGGAATGGTGGCTCGTAAAGGCCGCCCGAGATGCAGCAAGTGAAGGATCCAATACACCAGCAGCTCGACGGTGGAGGAGGCGGTGGCAACCTTTCCTTGGCTGACTTTGCGGAAGCGGGAAATCGTGCCCCGATTATCTGAAACGACCAACGTACGTTCCGTCGCCCCCGCTGCTTCTATCTGGCGGAACACCGCCTGCTCGATCCCCGAACGCCGACCCTTGATCTCGATGTTGAAAGGCGCGTCCGGAAACGCTTCATACAGGGCCTCGAGTGTTGGAATCTTGACACCCTTAGCTCGCCACGGAAAGGTCGAACCGCCATCGAGGCTGACGCGATAGCCGGCGTCGAGACTCTGCAATTCCGACAGAGTCTTTTCAGCAACAGGCCCGGCGCCATCGGTCGTACGATCAACCACCGCGTCGTGAATGACGACCATCGTGCCCTCTGCCGAGGCGTGCACGTCGCATTCCACAACACCGCCACCCAGCGCAAATCCCTCGCGAAATCCCTCGATCGTGTTCTCAGGTACGACCTTCGCCCCGCCACGATGCGCGAAATTGATGGGCCAGCCACGCGGAGTTGGCGGCTTAGGCGCCGCATCATCCTTCGCAATACGCCGCCCGACGGCAGCAGTTACCAAGGCGCCCGCCAACGCACCCAGAAGGAAAGATCCCCCGCCCAGCCGAAACTCCCAGATGTTATCGGCAACGATTGGCGAATCTCCCTGCTGCTTGATGATTGCGTTACTCATGCTGGAACCCTTCCCGGCGAGTATGGGTGCTGTCCAACGTAGAGGGTCACCGGGCGCTGCCCGCATAGCGGTACGCGTCGGCCGCCAGCCACCGCCGAGATGAAAGAACCCCCAGCTGCGGGGTAATAGGAGTAAGTGGCAGAACCACAAACTCTCATCGGCGGCCGCTATCGCCTGATGCGCCGGGTCGGCAGCGGCGGCATGGGCATCGTCTGGGAAGCCTCGGATGAGCGCCTGGAACGCCGGGTCGCGCTCAAACAGCTGCATCGGCCGTTAGAAGCCTCGCCGGCGGAAGCCGAGGTGGCCAATAAGCGAGCGATGCGCGAGGCACGAACTGCGGCCCGACTCCATCATCCACACGCGGTCTCGGTGTTCGACGTGGTCGAGCAAGACGGTCAGCTGTGGCTGGTCATGCCGTTCATTGCCTCGATCACCCTGGCCGCCGTACTTCACGAGGGCGGACCACTGCAACCAGACGAAGCCGCGAAAGTGGGTGCGCAAGTCGCGTCGGCGCTGACAGCCGCTCATGCCGCCGGCATCGTTCATCGAGACGTGAAGCCGGGCAACATCTTGATCGCCGAAGACGGGACTGCCTTGATCAGCGACTTCGGGATTGCCTACGGGCTGGGGGATGCGACTCTCACCAGCAGCGGGATGATCCACGGCACGCCGGCTTATCTGGCTCCTGAAATCGCTCGCGGCGACGGCGCGAACTTCGCATCGGACGTGTTCTCGCTCGGGTCAACGCTCTATAGCGCAATGGAGGGCAAACCACCGTTTGGCAGCGACGACAACACCATGGCACTGCTGCATCGGGTAGCCTCCGGCCAATTCCCTGCTCCACAGCACTGCGGTGCGCTGACGCCGCTGATCATGGACATGCTTTCGGCCGATCCAAGCCGCCGTCCGTCCATGCGAGCCGTCGCCGACGCTCTTGCAGGCGTACGCCCGTCGACGGCCAGCCCGGCCAGTGCCGCAGTCTCCCGACTCCTCGACCGAGGAGCCTTCGGCACCGTCAGTCCCCGATTCGATGCCGGCGCCAGCGCCTGTGAGCTCCGTTGCATCGGCCGACCGAGCCTCGGCGCACTCGCGGCCTCGCAGCGGCGCTGGCCATTGTCCTTCTCGGTGGTGGAATCTTGCTAGCTGCGCTGCTGGTGAACGATCGCAATCCCGCGAATCCGACTGCCGGTACGGGCGAGTCGACGTCCGCCCCGCCGACAAACACAGGGCTCGCCACGCCGACTTCGGATACATCGTCGAAGACCCCAGGTGCCTCACAGACGCAGACTCGATCACCGACAGCAGCGCAACCGACCAAATCTCCGAAGCCCTCGCCGACCCCCTCAGCCACGACAGCGCCAACCGTTCGCGGCGCGGCAACGGCGGCGCAGCTTCGGCAGGCGATCACGAGCTACTACGCGTTGCTGCCACGCAACACCGAAGCGGCCTGGCCCGGGATGACGGACTCGTATCAGCGCAACCATGCGGGGGGCCGACAGGCGTACCAGAGGTTCTGGGATGCAATCAGCAAGATCACTGTGACCAATGTGAAGGGCTCACCGCCAGGTTCGGCACAGGTAACAATCACCTACTACTTCAAGGACGGTCGGGTGATACGCGAACGGACCGCGTACGGGTTGATCAACGACAACGGACGTCTCAAGATCAACAGTTCGACCGTGCTGAGCAGCACCCCGCTCTAGATCCACTCGTTGTTGATCTTGTCAGCAGCTAAAGCAGCTCGGCGATTTGGGCCGCGGCTTGTGTGGCGCCGTCGGACTCGACTGCTTTGTATTCCACGGGCCGCCCGATTTCCTGGGTGATCATGTCGGCGATTGCATCGGGGGTTGCGAGATCGAAGTCCAACATGCGGCCGGCGCCGTATCGGTTGAGTCGGTGGCGGACGTGGAAGTTCTGCTCGAAGTGGTGGCGTAGTGGAACGTAGAGGAACGGGCGGCGGGTCGCCGTCAACTCCATGCACGTGGTCAGGCCTCCCTGCACGACGGCCAGGTCGCACGCAGCGAGGTGTCGGTAGAGCTCGGGGACGAACCCGCGCACCTCCAGGCCCTCGTGCTCTGCGAACGTGCCGGGATCGATCCTTGGGCCGGTGACGACGACCATCCGAAGTGCTGGAACTCGACGTTTGGCCTCCGGAAACGCCTCAACTACGCGGCGTAACAGATGTCCGCCAACCCCGGAACCGCCGACGGTGACAATGCAGACCTGTTCGTCATCCCGATAGCCCAGCTCATGCCGCAGCCGACGGCGGTCGGCGAAATCAGCCGGATCGAACCCGGTGACGTAGCCGGCGAACGAGTAATGCTCCCGCGTCCAGTCCCGGATCAAAGGCAGTTCCGGCCCGAACGCATCAGGAACGATGTCGGACTCATTGCCGACGAAGATCGCCCGATCACGCAACCGAGGGAAGCGGGCAATGTGCTCGATCATCTCCGCGTTGTAATCGGCGGTCAGGAACGCCTCATGATCCCCGCCGTCCGGCATCGGCAGCCACCCAACGAAATCGGTCATCCACACGTACGGGGCGTTTTTCTGCTCCGGATTCTCATGCAGGTAGTAATCCAGCTCCCAGGCCTCATCACCGATCCACAAGTCGTACGGCTCATCACGGACCAGATCATGAAAGACCATGAAATTGGACAGCAAGATCTCATCCATGCGACGGATCGCCTGAAAGCAGTGCAGGTCGTGCTCAGCCGACTCGGACTCGATATGACCTGATTCGCTGGCCAGAAGCGCACTCGCCGGATGAATACGCTCACCAGCCGCCTGCAACACCCGCGTCACCGGATGCTGAGCAAGCCAATCAATCTCAAGATCAGGATGCAGTTTGCGCAACTCATCCGCAATCGCCACGTCCCGCTGCGCGTGCCCCAGCCCGATCGGGGAGGAAATGTAGAGCGCGCGCTTACGACGCGACCTGCCCCGCGCCCAGTGTCGCGGCGGCGCAGCCGGCTTGATGAAATCCCGCAACAGCAGATTGACCTTCACCGGATCCCGAACATGCGGCGCATGCCCAGACCCCTCCAACAAAACCAAGCGGCCTCCCGTGTGCTCCGCGAGGGCGATTCCGCGGCTTGCGGACTGGATGGCGTCAGCTTCACCGTGGATGACCAGAACCGGGCAGCGGACGCACCGGGCAAGCTCGGCGGCGGATCGCCTGAAAACAATGCAGGTCGTGCTCAGCCGACTCGCTCTCGATATGACTTGATTCGTTGGACAGACAGCGCACTAGCCGGGTGAATACGCTCACCAGCCGCCTGCAACACCCGCGTCACCGGATGCTGAGCAAGCCAATCAATCTCAAGATCAGGATGCAGTTTCCGCAGCTCATCGGCAATCGCCACATCTCGCTGCGCGTGCCCCAAACCAATCGGCGACGAAATGTAGAGTGCCCGCTTGCGACGCGATCTTCCGCGCGCCCAGCGTCGAGGCGGCGCAGCCGGCTTGATGAAATCCCGCAGCAACAGATTCACCTTCACCGGATCCCGAACATGCGGCGCATGCCCAGACCCCTCCAACAAGATCAACTCACCGCTGGTGTGCTCTGCGAGGGCGATGCCACGGCTCGCGGATTGGATGGCGTCAGCTTCACCGTGGATGACTAGAACCGGGCAGCGGACGCACCGGGCAAGCTCGCGTGCCTCCTCAGGTTGCATGTCAGGCGCTAGATGGGTCAGCGCGAGCGTCTCGCCAGTCGTCTCGAGGCCCCAGCCGACGCAGTCTTCGATCGGCTTCGTCGAATGCGGCTCGATGAACACCTGAGAGAAGAAGAACTCCAGGAAGCCGCGGTGATCGCGCAACCAGTAGTGCTTGTTGTACTTCGCCCAGCCCTCGTAACTGTCGAGTTCATCGCCCCACTCGTGCTCAATCCGCTGGGGCACTACCTTTCCGCCTCCCTGGTAGGCCGGACCGATGAAGACAGCCGCCTGGACCCTCTCCGGATGATGAGCGGCGAGCAGCAGCCCGCGCTGTGCACCCCTCGAGAAGCCGACGATGACAGCCTGATCGGTGTGCGTAGCGTCCATGATCGCGATGGCGTCGGCTGCGAACTCGTCGCTCCGCGTACGCCTCGGCTTCGGTTGGCCGATCTGAGCGGCCATTGCCGCGACCGTCGAAGGTGATCACTCGGCAATGCCGCGCAAGGTAGGGAATCTGCATCTTCCACTGCCGCGAGTGGATGATCGACCACGTCGGCAACAAGAGCACAGTCGGTTCGCCAGCGCCGAATACCTCGTAAAAGATCTTGATCCCGTCGCGTTCGACGTAACCGTCACGAACTGGCTGACATGCCCGCATGGCGCTACTCCCTTGTTGCCGCCCGACCTTCTTCAAATTCCCTGATCACCGCGCTGAACCGGCGCAGTGCGGAGCGGATCGGTAGGGCCTCCCGGTCAAAACCGAGCAGCAGCAGCGACTCCGCGCCGACGAATCCGGCACCTACGAGGGTGCCTACCTCCTCGGCGGTGAACGGGCGCAGCGCGCCATAGCGTTGCTCCGCCTCGCGTGCCACCTCGATGAGAAGTGCAAACCAGCCGCCCACAAGGCTGCGGACCGCTCCACCAAGTTCCTCATTGGACCAGCCGGCCGCGATCATTTCCTGCAGCACTCGTACGTAGCCCGAGTCCAGGTCATCCTCGAGGAAGTCGCAGGCTCGCTCGTAGCGCTGCCAAAGCGGCGCGTCCTCGGCGTACATGTTCTGCTGGCGCGCCAGGCGGCGCTGATTCTCAACCTCGAGCACCGCCAAGATGAGGCCCTGCTTGGAGCCGAAGTGGTAGTGGAGCTGACTCAGGGGTACCCCGGCCTCATCGGCCACCTTTCGGGTCGATAGGCCGCCGTAGCCATCCGCTAGTAGCCGGATCCGCGCCGCGTCAAGAATGAGCGCACGAGTGTCTGCTGTGCGAACTGCGGTTTCAGCCAAGGTCGGACTCCTCTCCATGCGTACGGACGTTGGTCATCGCAAAGGAAACTACGTGATTTTGCGGATGTTAAGCGTCCGGCATCCCCCTAGCGTGCTTGCTAAGCACCGCGCTGATGCCGAGGACCACGGGTTGGATGTAGCCAACTCAACAACCTCTCTCACCAAGCTTTCTTGTTCGGTCGTTCGATCGGTCTTGACAAGACTCTAACAGAAATACGAGAATCTTGACTAGTTCGGTCGATCGACCGAATCCAAATCTTTACTGGAGGACTTCAATGAGTAATACCGCCACCGAGGCACCGCGTCGCAACGGGGTGGACGTCGCGACCCTCTTCGCCACCCTTGACGCCGTCAAGGGTCAGCCGGAGATCGCGAAGTTCCAGTTCCGAGCCTCCAATACCTGGGTGAGTGGCACCCACAGCCGCTCACAGCTGTCGGACTTCTACGGCGCAATGCAGGAAATGCAGCACAAGCACGTCACCACGCTTGACGCCGACCATCCTGCGGTTCTGGTTGGCCAAGATCATGCGCCTACGCCGATCGAGTTCGTGCTCCACGCCATTGCTGCCTGCCTCACCTCCGGCGTTGCCAACATTGCGGCAGCGCGTCGGGTCGATCTGCACAAGGTCACCTCGACCGTTGAAGGAGACATCGACCTGCTTGGACTCCTCGGGCTGTCCGATGGCACCGTTCGCAACGGCTACCAGCAGATCCGGGTCACGTTCCATATCGAAGGAGACGCTGACGACGAGACGCTGCGTGGGCTCGTGGAGCAGTCGCGGCGCCGTTCCGCCGTCTATGACGTATTGACCAATCCGACGCCGGTCGTGATCAACGTCGTCACCGGCTAGGTGCCCTCCCCCAGCAGCTACCGACACCCCTCTTCGTGATGATCATCGACACCGTCATTGTTGGCGCGGGACACGCCGGGTTGGCCGTGAGCCGCCTGCTGACCGACGCCGGACGTGATCACGTCGTGCTCGACCGAGGTGGGGTGGCGGAGCGCTGGCGCAGCGAGCGCTGGGATTCGTTGCACCTGCTCACTCCGAACTGGATGACCCGGCTGCCCGGTTGGTGCTACAGCGGACCCGATCCCGACGGCTACTCGAGCACTGCCGAGCTGGTTCGATACCTGGAGCGCTACGCAGCCTCCTTCCGCGCGCCGGTCATTTCCGACACGACTGTTGTGGAGATCTCCGAAACGCGCGGACCGGGCTGCGTCCGTTTCCGCGTGATCACTGACAACGGCACCTGGCATGCCCGTCATGTCGTCGTCGCCACCGGGCCCCACGGTCGTCCGTATCTACCAAGCGGCCTGTCCGGCATCTCGAGTCGCGTGGAGGTGCTCACTGCGAGCTCGTACCGCAACCCTGACGCGTTTCCCCCTGGCGGCGTGCTCGTGGTGGGCGCCTCCGCTTCCGGGGTACAGATCGCCGACGAACTGAGCCGCGCGGGACGGGAGGTGGCCATCGCTGTCGGCCGGCACACTCGGATGCCGCGCCGCTACCGCGGCATGGACAGCTTCTGGTGGCTGGAGGCCACCGGTCGGCTCGCTCGCACGATCGATCAGATGCCTGACATCGCTGCAGCGCGGCGAGAAAACTCGTTGCAGCTGATCGGCCGCGCCGAGGTGCACCTTCGCGGCTCCGACCTCGATCTGCAAACGTTGCAGGACCGCGGAGTACGCCTGCTGGGCCGACTCGAGGGCGTCGTGGGGACCGATGGCGTCATTCCGTGACGATCTCTCCGAGCGGGTATGCGAAGCCGATAGGAGGATGCATCACGTCCTCGACAACGTCGACGATTACATCGTCAATGCTGGTCTGAACCGCGAGGTCTTGCCCGCTCTGCGACCAGGTCCGGTCGATGTGCCGGCACCGGTGACAAGGCTCAACCTGGCCAGCGAGAACATCGTGGCGGTGATCGCCGCAACCGGCTACCGCCCAGACCACCCCTGGCTGCGGGTGCCAGTTCTGGAGCTGGACGGCTCGATCCGCCAGCACCGAGGTGTCACTTCGGCGCCGGGTCTTTACGTCGTGGGTCAGTACTTCCAGCATCGCCGAGACTCCGGCTTCATCGACGGCGTGCGACACGACGCTCGCTACGTCGTAGATCATCTCCTGGGTCGTGGGGACCGCGATCGCCGGTTCGCCACACCTCGGTCGTCGGCGGCATGAACGGGTACGACGTCGTCGTGGTCGGCGGCCGGGTCGCCGGCGCCTCCACCGCGCTACTGCTCGCTCGCGCCGGAGTCCGGGTCGTCCTCATTGACCGCGATCGCCACGGCAGCGACACCGTGTCGACCCTCGGGATGATGCGAGGTGGAGTCCTCCAGCTGGCTCGCTGGGGCCTGCTGCCCGACGTCGCCGCTGCCGGTACGCCACCGATCCGCCAGGTGGTCTTCCACTACGCCGATGGTGAGCAGGTCAGCGTCGCGATCAAGCCGAGTGCCGGAGTCGAGGCGCTTTACGCGCCGCGACGCTACCTACTTGACCGGCTGCTCGTCGACGCCGCGGCCGCCGCCGGCGCCGACGTGCGGCACGAAACGATTGCGACCGCCCTGCTCCGTAGCCCGGCTGGGCGAGTTGCCGGGGTCCGGATCCGCAGCAGAAATGGTCAATCCGTCGATCTCCACGCTCCGCTCACGGTCGGTGCGGACGGCATTCGCTCCACCGTGGCGCGACAGGTTGGCGCACCAGTAGCCCAGGCAGGCGTGAACGCAAGTGCCTTTCTCTACCGCTACTTTGATCAGCTGCCGGCTGCGGGCTACGAATGGGCCTACGGCGATCACTCGGCGGCGGGACTCATTCCGACCAACGACGCCACCTGCCTCTTTGTCAGTACCACACCTGCGAGATTGCGCTCCGTACGCCGCGCCGGGGCTGAGCAGGCGTTCAACGAGCTGCTCGCATCGGCGGCTCCGGCCTTTATCGACCGGCTCGCGGCTGCCACCCCGACTAGCCCGATGCGCGGCTTCGCTGGAGGGCCTTGTTACCTGCGCCAAAGTTGGGGACCTGGCTGGGCTCTGGTCGGCGACGCCGGCTACTTCAAGGATCCGATTACCGCGCACGGGATGACCGACGCGCTACGCGACGCCGAACTGTGTGCAGAAGCAGTGCTCGCTTGGCACTCCGGGTGTGAGGAATCCTCCGCCTTCACCGCGTACCAACGCACGCGAGATCGGCTCTCGCGCGACATGATCAACGTCACCGAGGCAGTCGCCGGGTACGACTGGAACCTGGATCGAGTACGCCACCTGACTCCGCGAGGTCAGCTCGGCCATGGGTGCGGAAGTTGATCATCTTCAAGCGCTGCATCAACATCGTTTGATCGATCCTGGTCGATCGCACGGCGTTAGTCCTCGGACTCCGCGTTTCACGTCTTAAGATGGCAAACGCGTGCGCGGTCGAAGAATTCGACACCTGTTTGGCGTCCTGGGACGGCAAACAGGCAGGCCATTCCGCACCTGGCGTACGGCGGGGTCGTCTCCGGGGGTGCTACGCAGGGTGATCTAGATGTGCACCGTCCCGGTTACGCCGGTGATCGTGTTGCCACCGACCCAGACATCGTTCCCAGTCTTGCTGACATGGACCCGGCCACGGCGGCCCAAGACAGTTCCCTGAGCCGCGACGTAGGAGCTCGGGGCCCGACCGGAAGTGATCAACCACTGGCCCAGTGACGCGTTGAGGCTGCCGGTAACTGGGTCCTCTCCCGGTCCTACCAGGGAGGTGAAGGCTCGGACTTCGAAATCCACCTCAGACCCAGGCGGATACGGCCCGATCACCCCGACAGCACTGAACTGGCCCGCGTCTGCCGCTCGTGGACGTAGCGTCAGGACCGTGTCGGCGTCGGCGAGCAACAGCGCCACCCAGCCCGGGCCGTTGTCGACCCATTGCGCAGCCACGACCTGATCATGATCGACACCGAGGAAAGCCATCATCTCGCTGAGGTCCTCGGGCGCCACATCGCCACCACGAATCAGTGGGGGTGCGGCGAAGGCGAGCCGATTCCCGTCGCGGCGAATCCGTACCAGTCCTGCGGCACACTGCTGAATGATCATGTTCGAGTCCTGCGCGACACCGCCCGCCTCAAGCCAGGCATGGGCGGATCCAAGGGTGGGGTGTCCCGCGAACGGCAGCTCGGTATTGGGAGTGAAGATTCGAACCTGATAGTCAGCTTGTTCGTCGGTGGGTGTGGACAAGAAAGTTGTCTCGCTGAGGTTGGTCCAGCTGGCGAAGGCGGCCATCTGCTGCGATGTCAGCTCGGCGGCGTCGTGGACCACCGCAACGGGGTTGCCGAACATCAATTCGTCGGCAAAGACATCGACTTGGGTGAATCGGCGCATACCGCCAGCCTCCCATCTTCGGCTGCTGCTGGCAGCCCCGCTAGCGAGCCGTCGGCAGAATGTAGAGACTGTTGCTATGCAGAAGATCTCGGTCGAGGCTCTGGCACGTCAACAGATGAAGCAGGCCGCAACCGCGGGTGGTCAGCACACCGCGGACACCGTGTACGGCGGTCACGAGAAGGTGCTGCGCCAGACGGTGATCGGCATGATCGCCGGCGCAAGCCTTGCCGAGCATGAGAATCCGGGTGAGGCAACGGTGCTGATCTTGCATGGGCGGGTGCGACTCTCGACAGCCGACCTAGCGTGGGAGGCCACTCGTGGAGATCTGCTGATCATGCCCGAGAGCCGCCATAGCCTCGACGCGTTGGAGAATTCCGCCGTGCTGCTGACGGTTGCCAAGCTGCCCTGACTGGCGGTAATGATCTTCTAGGAGCCCAGTGCACGAAGACGCTGCTGGCGCGCAGTCCGACCGGCCCGCGAACCGACCTGCGCTGCACCTGACAACACGGTCGGGATGGATCAACGACCCGATGGGTTTGACCTACCACGGCGGCCGCTACCACATGTTCTTTCAGTACGTCCCGGCACAAGTCCTCTGGGGTCCGCAGTGCTGGTGGGGACATGCGGTGAGCGAGGACTTGCTGAGCTGGACCGAGCGCGAGCCGATCTTGTGGCCTGGCGACGGAGACGGCGGATGCTGGTCGGGCAGTCTCGCCGTGGACGATGCGGGCCGGGCAACGATTTTCTACACCAGCGTCCAGCTCGACGACCTTGACCTCGGCCAGATACGGACCGCGCAGCCGGACGATGTGACGTGGGATACCTGGCAGAAGGGCTCGATTCGTCGACGGCATCAAGCCGACGAGCGACATCGTGGTGTTTCGCGATCCGCAGGTCTCTCGGGATGCCAATGGCTGGCAGATGATCGTCGGCGCCGGCCGCCGCGATGAGACTGCCGTCGCGTTGTCCTATCGCTCCCCCGACCTCCTCAATTGGACCAGCGAAGGCGAGTTTGCGACCCGCTCCAGTGCAGTACGCGATCCGGTGTGGACCGGCAAGGGCTGGGAGTGTCCCCAGCTGATCACTGTCGGGAGCAAGCGTGTACTGCTGTTCTCAGTCTGGGAACCATGGATGCCCCACTACGAGGCGTACGCCATCGGCAGTGTCAGCAATGGTCAATTCGTCAGCGAGACATGGGGCCGCCTCAGCTACGGGGACCAGTACTACGCCGGCGCGACGTTCAGTGACTCGAATGGCCACCCCGGGATCATCTATTGGCTGCGGGGAATCACCGATTCCGGAGGCCATTGGGCGGGCGCCCACAGCGTGCCGCATCTGTTGCGACTCGACGACAGCCTTGGTCTGGTTGCCGAGCCGCACCCGGCGGTGGGTGACCGGCGCGGACCCGCGACCAAGATCGAAAACGGTTCCAACCCTCCCGTGTCGACTGCCGCCACTGGCCGACGTGGAATGGGAGTTGAGACCTGGTGAGCTCGCCACGTTGACCGTCTCCTCGACCGACGAAACGCCGATCCTGACCATGATCAGCAACGATGATGATCTTCAGATTGACATCGCCGAGGCGATCTGGACGATGCCCCTCAGCCCACGGGTACGCCTGGTCTTCGACGGTCCAGTTGTGGAGGTCTTTGGTAGCGCCGGAGTCTTTGCCGCTGCGATACCCGTTACGGGAGCTAGGACGATCTCGGTGACGAACAGCTCGGGCTTGATCTACCCACTGTAAGAGTGTCCGCTCGGGCTCGGAGTCGGTGCGCTTCGGTAGCTCGGTCAGGCTTGGTTGGTCGCCGCGCTTGCCCGGGTTACGCGTAGCAGCCGGGCCAGCCCAGCCCGGGTCGCCACAACCGCGATCCGCTCGTTGCCGGCAAGCTCGTGATCAAGATGTCCCCATTGCCAGCTCGTGCCGGAAGAGAGCGACTCCAGGCGAGGATCCGGCTCGCACCCGGATCCTCGAGCCCCCGGAGCGAGCGGCCCGGCGCCGCCGAGCTGGCACTCACGGTCAATTCCGTAAACAGCAGCACTCGGCGCCCGACGGGAAAGATCACGTCCTGCCGCCGGCCCAGCGCAACCGCGGCGAACGCCGGTGCTGCCAGCATGGAGACGCTGCGCGTGGCACCGAGCTGCAACCGCCGCTCCACCCGGCTTGCGAGGTCATGATCAAAAACCCTCGCCACCACGCGGACCGACGGATTCGCATCCTTGGCCACCAAGGCAATCTCGAGGTTGACCGCCTCGTCGTCGGTCACGGCCAGCACCGCATCAGCCCGGCTAATCCCGGCTACCTCCTGAGCAGATCCGTTAGTGGCGGCGGCAACCACCACCGGAATCTTCAATTGCCGGGCCCGAAGAACCCCCGGTGCATCCCCGCGCCGCTCGATGGCGATGACCGGTACCCCGCGGGACTGCAGCCGGACCGCGACGGCAGTCCCGACCCGACCTAGACCGCAGACCACCACGTGATGCCGCGGCTTACCGCGTACGCCGCCAAGGATCACCGCCAGTCGCGCGCCAATCAGGGCATCGACGATGACGGCCGTGATACCGGCCGATAGCACCAGGCCGAACAGTTGGATGAAGAGCGCGCCGAACTGGAAGCCGAGCGGAAGGGTGCTCAGATCGCCGGTTCCGGTCGCGGTAGACGCGGTGAGCGCGAGGTACAGCGAGGCCAGCCAGTCTCGGCCGCCGATGTGGAAGTAGAGGGTGCTGAGCAAGATCAACGCGGCGAGTCCGAGCATCACCAGCCGGGCCCGACGATCGAAGATTCGCGAGACGGCACCCAGCATCCCGCTCGTCCGTGCGACGTTGCGGGCCGTGCCGATCAGCTTGGTGCCGAGCACCAGGTCTCCACCGTCTTGTGGAAGTACGGCGTCGATTCCGGTGCGGCGGGTGTCCCCGATGACGGCCAGCAGTTCGCCACCGATCCGGTGCCGCGGACCAGCAGCGACCGTACGGCCGCCAATCTCGAAAGACTGCGTGTCCGGCGTCGCGAGAGCGGCCGCGACGAAGGCCGGCGCGGCCAGCTCGGCCGAGGAGAGCAGCGTGCAGTCCCCGATCAGCGAAGTCAGGCGTCCGCCGAGGCGTGGGTTGGTCATCTCGATGACGATCCGTAGGCCCGGTGCCAGCTCGTCGATCATCAGCCCGAGTCGCAGGGCCATGACGTCGTCGTCGCCGAGTACGACGGCGGCTCGCGCCCGCTCCACCCCAGCCGCGCGCAGCTCCGCCTCGCGGATCTGGCTCGCGATGATCATCTGGCACCCCAGCGCCTCAATGTCGGCGATCGCACCACGGGGGTTCTCACCGTGCGCAATCACTACCAGCTGCTCACCTGAACGAACAAGTTCCTCGGCCAGCCGCACCGTGGTGGTGTCCGCGCCGACCACGAGCACGTGCTGGCGGAGCGCATGTTGCGCGGTCCCCGGCTCAGCCATGGCTGACATCGTAGGTGGAGCAGGGGGATTGCTCCGGCGATGCACGCACTCGAAATTGGACAGAGCGTCATACGGCGATATCCGCTGTTGGTCGACTGCTGATCGCGACGAGTCCGGACCCAATCACCAGCAGTACAGCGAGCATCAGCATCAAGCCTGAGAAGCCGATCGGCAGCAGGGCAGCAAGCGGACCGCAAGAGGCTCCGGCGAAGACCACCAGGCCGTTGACCGCGAGCGCGCCGGCACGAGATGATCCGCCGCGGCTGCCGACCAGTGCGATCGCCGACGGAACGATAGTCGCCACGCCCAGAACGAAGATCACGCTGGCGATGACAAGTGCCCAGAGCGCACCCACCGAGATGGCTTCCGCGACAAGCCCCACAGCGGCCAGCAGGAATCCGACGATCCCAACCCGGGTGGCGCCGTACCGTCCGATGAGCCAGCCGGCAACAGGGGCCATCAGCATGGCTGGGAGCGCGGCGAGACGTACCAACAACACTCCTGTGTGATCAAGTCTGAACTGGGTCTGCAGCAGCGGACCTAGCGCCGCGTACATGCCAACGAAGCTCAACAGCACCGGGAAGGCTGCCGCGTTGACGAGTGCGAGCTCGCGCCGGACTGCCAATCGTCGTAGGGTGCGATACCTCTCAGCGAGGCTGGTCGGCTCTCCGCTGTGGGGTGGCTCGATCAAGATCACTGCTATGGCGATCGCGGCGAGTGCGAACGCCGGTGCCGCCAGGCCGAAGACCCAGTGGTGGCCGAGGGCATCGGCGACTGCTTGCGCATAGACCTGACCCAAGATGCCGGCGGACAAGAAGGCAGTCGACATTGCGCCGATCCCGGTTGACCGCCAACGCGGCGGCAGCGCCTCGCCGATGTAGGCCAGCGCAACTGCGGAGAAACTCGCTGCGACCAGGCCCTGCACCGTTCGCAGCGCCGCCAATACCGGCAATGACGGCGCCGCCGCCAAACCCGCCGTAACGATGGCGAGTACGGCCATCCCCGGCACCAAGATCGGCTTACGGCCGTAGCGGTCGGACAGTGGTCCGAAGATCAGAAATCCCAGGCCGTATGCCAGCGCATAGGTGGTGCCCAATGCGGCTGCTGTGGCAGAGCCGCCACGCCCGAGCACTTCGGCAATGACCGGTGCGAGCGGGATCGCCAAGTAGAGCTGCGACAACACCAGCAATGCAGAGCAGACGAGTACGGCCAGCGGGGCTAGAACCGGCGCTTGATCTGTGCCAGCTCTTTCCCGTGCACGTCGTGTCATGGCTCCCCCGATCACGATCATGACAGACCGTGAAAAGAGGTTCGACCATCGCTCGTGGCTCTAGCGCAGGGCGCTCTCCACAGGCATGATCCGTGCCACGTTTGCCGGGCTGAAGAACTCGGCAGGCGAGGTCACACCGCCGTTCACCTGAGCGAAGCCGTCCATGGCGTCTTGGTTGCCGGCCATGGCTGCCAGTAGCTGTTGCAGCTCGGGCGGAGGTGGCTCCAGCGTCGCGAGCTCGGTGGTGAACTCATACATCGGCAGCACCTGCGCGTCACGACGCGATTGGTAGTCCGCCATGGCGGCGTCGAAGGAGCGAGTGCCGCCGAATGCTTCGTCCAATGCCGTCACGCAGAGCTCGGCATCACGAAATGCGTCGTGAATTCCCTGCGCGGTAATGAAATCCTTGTTGTAGCCGGCATCTCCGACGAGGGCCCATCCCGGCCCGTAGGGCTTGCGGAAGAAGTTCGGCACTGCCGTACCCACGAACCGGGTCTCTCGGGCGCCAGCTCGCAGCCGCTCCGCAAATGCCGGTGCGAGGTCGTACGTCTTGAAGAAGTTGCCTTCGATGTCCTTCTTATTGGCCTCGAACTCCGCGTACGGCCAGCCGGCGATGACGACAGTCAGGTCATCGTTGGTCGGCCAAGCTGCCATGCCCCGGTTGGGGCGTACGTAGGTCTCGAATCGGCCTTGCATCGGCAGGCCGCTCCAGTAGGCGTAGTAGGCGGCAAGCAGCGGCGGCTTCTCGTGGTACTGAAATGGGTTGACCGCCTGCGCCACCAGCGAGTGCCGGCCGTCGGCTCCGATCACGACCCGCGCGTGCTCGGTGACGGTCGTACTGCCCTTGCCGTGCCCGCGTACGCCGATGACGTGATCATGTTCATGAACCATGGATTCGACGCTGAAGCCTTCACGCACCTCGGCGCCCGCTTCGACAGCCGCGTCCAGCAGCACCTTGTCCAACACCGTACGACGTGGGCCGTACGCGACGGTCCCGTCCGGGTCGGGAGCTCCCGAGAGCGTGAACGGGCCGAAGTCGAACGCGTAGGTGTCGACGGCGGGACACCCACTGGCAACAATCTTGTCCAGCAATCCCCAGCGCTGTAGCGCGATGATGCCCGGCGGATGGATGAGATGCGTCGAGATCGTGTCGCTTGGGAAGCTCGCCCGATCGACAAGTAATACGTCATACCCCTTGCGTGCAAGCAGCATCGCTGTCGGCGATCCTGCGACGCGGGCGCCTACCACAATGGCGTCATAGGTCTTGGCCATGGTTCCTCCATCTCGATGCGAGTGATCGCACATGCAGGATGGACAGCTCGGCGCTGCGGAAGTAACGGGGAATTCCCCTAACTAGTGCCTGGTTTCCTGGCGCAAGGCATAACCTGCGGCCTCAGCGCGGTTGCGTAGGCCGAGCTTGGACAACACATTGCCCACGTGGTGCTCCACGGTCTTGCGGGTGATGTAGAGGCGATCGCCAATCTCGGAGTTGGAGAGGCCCGCGCCGATAAGCTCCAAAACCTCGGCTTCGCGCCTGGTCAGCGCACCAAACCCTTTCGGGCCGGTACGAATAGGCGCGCCTAGCGAGCGCAGCAACGCTCCGGCAGCATCCGCGTACCGCGCGGCGTCGAGGCGCTCGAAGTCCTCAAGAGCCGCCTTTGCCTCGGCAATCGCCACTTCAGGCGACCGCTCGGCCAACGCGTACGCCATCTCCAGCCGAGTGCGAGCCAATTCCATCGGCAGCTGCGACTTGGCAAACCCGTCCAGCGCGGCGCTCAGACATGCCCGTGCATCGCCTCGGCCGCTGGCCACGCAGACTCGGCCTTGAGCAAGGGCCGCGGCGGCCGGCAGGTATGTCCCGTGCTGCGCTTGCGCGATGCGGTGCAGGCGTTGCGCGGCCTGTTCGGCTTCTGGAATGCAGCCCTGCTCGAGGTAGACGTCTACCAGTTGCGCGAGGAGTGGGCCCAGCATGGTGGAAGCGCCGATGGCGGCCACCTTCTCGTCGGCGCCTTCGGTGGCTCGCTCCAACAGATCCCTGGCGAGTGCGACATCGCCACGTGCGAGATGGAAGGCCGCGAGCGTGCGTACGGCATCTGGGTGCTGCTCCAACCCCTTCAGCAGTTGCCCGGCCTCTTCCAGGCGGCCTTGCCGGACCCTCAGATCGGCGAGCCGGATGATCGCCGCAGCACGTCGCTCAGGCATCCCTCGGTCGAAGTGCCGAGCGGCGTCGATGAGCTGCACCTCTGCCTCGTGCCAGCGGCCAGCCGCGGTCAGGATGCCCCCGTAGTGCGCGCGGCAAAATGCGCCGACCACATTCCGACTGGCCATCACCTCCGCTGTGGCTCGCATCCACTGGTCCGCGCGTACGACGTCATTGACCAACTCGCAAGCCCAGAAGAGGCCACAGAACAGGTTGTCCACTGAGGCGATCTCGGTCAGCTCGCCAGCACAGAGCGCGGCCATCGATTCGTCCAGGAGCGCCAGTCCCTCGTTGTCTCGGCCGGTCATGAGATACAGGCCGGCGAGCGAGGCCAGGCTCTCGATCTCGATGTTCGGATCAGCGAACCGGCGTCCGATCGTGATTGCCTCCCGAAACATCGCCTCACGGGCGGCGGCGTCTGGTTCGGTGTAAGACCTGATGATCAGCACCCAGCCATGTTCGGGGGCGTCCTCTCCCAATTCGGCGAGGATCCTGAGCGCCCGGGCCAGCCATCCGTTCTGTACCGCCCAATCGCCGAGTACATTGCCGGTGATCCACGCCAAGATTCGGGCCACCCTGGCCGCCGCCACGGTTTGACCCTCCCTGCGGTAAGCGGCGTATGCCCGTTCGTGCTGTTTGATGGCGTCCGAGTAGTCGCGCTGCAGGTAAAGCGCCTGACCAAGCCCTTCTCGCCCGCTGCCGGTCTCGACCTCAGCGAGGGCACTCTCGAAGGCGGCGCGAGCCGTCGCGGCGTCCCCGGCGTTCAGTGCCGCCCAGCCTTCTTCGATCATGGACGCGCTCATCAAACCTGATCATGGCACGCAGGCTCTGAATCGGGTACCTGGGCGACTCTGCCACCGGCTAGGCGGTTGCGTGGCTTGAGGCAAGGGCTCCTACCGAGCCACATTGACACCCCCGGTTATGCGTTCCCGGCCGAGCCTTCGATCAAGATCGGCAGCCAGGCCTTGATCCGTGTGCCGCCGGTTGGTGAATGTTCATTGGTACACCAGCCGCCCAGCTCGGTAGCTCGTTCGGTCATGGACGCCAGACCCACGCCCGAGTGGATTGGTATCGGCTGCGACGCCGATGCCGTCGTCGTCTATTTCGACGGTGAGACCGTTGTCCGTGCGGCTCATCCGGACAGTGATGCGCTGCGCGCAGGCGTGTTTTGTCGCGTTGCTGATCGCCTCTTGCGCGATGCGGTAGGCCGCGACCTCGACCGCGGCGGGGAGTATCGAAAGTCACCCACGACCTCGAAACTAACCGTCGGAGAGCCTTGCGCGGTCATCCCTGCACTCAGTTCGGCGTGCTGCTGAAGGGCCGACAGCAGGCCTCCATGGTCGAGGGCTGGTGGGCGGAGTCCTTCCACCAGGCTGCGAACATCGATGAGCGCGGTCTTCTGCAGCTCGTGCAGCTTCTGTAGGGATTCGGCCTGGCTCGGGCATCCTGGCGGCAGGTCCATGGCAGTCTCGGTCCGCAGGAGCGCTGCGGCCAGCAAGGGACCGATGCCGTCGTGGATCTCTCGCCGGATAAAGCGGCGCTCCTCCTCCCTTGCTGTCACTGTCTCGGCTAGAGCCCTCCGCAGCGCCTGCTGTAGACCGAGGTTGTATGCGCTGCTGGCAAGTACGTGGCCAAGAGCATCGAGCAGTCGCTCGTCGGCTCGCCCGAGCGGCTCCAGACCCGGGCGTACGGCCAGGCTCAACTGCCCTACATGGACTTTTCCCGCATATAGCGGCATCACTCGATCGGGTTGTTGCGAAGTGCCACGAGACACGCTCAGCGGGGTCATTCCAGGCATGGTGAGGTCAAGGCGTACGAATGCCAGCCGCAGGGCATGCATCAGCACATCGAGAGCGGCGACCAGGCCGCTCTCATCCGTAACCACTGGTGTTGTCCGTGGTGACAACGCGGCAATCATCACGTCGCTGTCAGCACGAGCACCGAACAAACGCCGCTGCAAGACACGGTTGAGCAAGGCGATTGTCACGCACAGGGCAGCGATGAGTATTCCCGCGGCCGCCATTAGCCAGTTAGCCGGTCGCGTCGGCGGCATAACCAGCCAACGCCATAGCACCAGCACGCCGGCTGTCGCGGCAACCAACGCGACGATTCGCAGCCCCCAACGGCGGACGACGATCTGAACCTCGAACAGGTGGTTACGCACCACAGACACGGTCATTGCTGCCAGGACGAGGACGAAAACTCCGCGGAACCAGGGCCACGGGACAAGTGGACGCCCCGTAATCGCGGCGGGCAGTTGCCCGAGCCCGACGTAAGCGAGCGTTCCGAGCGCAAAGGGAATCAGTACCCATCGCACAGCAACCCGTTTCTCCGGCTCTCCCACTGACCTATAGCCGAAAACCAAGGCGAGCATCATCAGGATTGGTATGGCGTGCGCCGCTCCGAACGAAATGGTGATCAGTCGGGCCAGCTTTCCGAGTTCGCTGGCTTGTCGCAGCGCAACCACGATGTACAGCAGGTGTAGAGCCAGCGGCACCACGAAGCAACCAATCACAACCCTGCGCGGGGGCAGGCTCTGCCGGGGCAATGATGCAGCCATCAACAACAATGCGCCCCAAAACAGCACCTTGGCAGTCTCACCAATCACAAACGGCCACAGCCGTGGACCACTGGCCAGGTCGACAACCTGCATGCCGAAAGGCCACACCGTTACGCCGAACAGATACAAGCAAGCAGCCGCCAGCAGGGCCCGCGGGGCACCAGACCCCGGCCGCACAGCAACCAGGAAGGTACCCAGGGCGAGCATGAAGCAGGCAAGGAGCAGCACACTGGCGTTCGGCCTGAGGACTGAACTGAACTGGTAGGCGGTGAGGGTGACCTCGACGCTGGCCAGTGGCCCCGAGCAGTCTCGGTCGAGCGGCGCATCGCTTCGACGCACGTCGTAGCGAATCACGTCTCCCACCGTGTAGTTACGGACAGGGCCGTTGCGAACCAGATCTTCCAGAGGGCGGCCGTCGACCGCCACGACGCAATCACCGACACGCAGCCCGGAAACACCCGGTAGCAGCTTATTGATCACGACGCCGCGTTCCGACCAGTAGGGTGCGCTGGGAAATGTGACAGTGCCGTCCGCGGGAAACATCCCGCGGGCAAGCAAGACCCAGCCGAGGGAAGCCATGATCACTACGGCGACGAGCAGCGGAACCCCCGCCCCGCGGGGCAGATTTGATCGGATGCTGGCCCAGCCCGACCAGGACGGTTGCCTCATGCGACCAGGACTCCTCCACTGGACGCTTGGGGCATGACGCCGCCCGGCTATTCAGGCCTGCGGCAGCCGGAATGTTTGAGCGACCGTGGCCGTCACCCCCGCACCGAACAGGCAGGCTTGCCCCGGTGTTTTGCGATGACAACTGCGTTGCGATGACAACATTACGCGTATTGATCGCCGATGATCACCCCCTTTACCGTGACGGTCTCAGGGCGGCGCTGGCTGCGGCGGGCTTCGATGTGGTCGGCGAGGCGGCCGATGGACGGCAGGCGGTCGCGCTCAGCCTCGATTTGCAGCCGGACGTGGTGATCATGGACCTCGATATGCCTGGCATGGGCGGCATCGAGGCCACCCGCCGGATTGCCCATGGCAGCCCACATGTAGGAATCCTGGTGCTCACCATGCTCGCCGACGATGACTCGGTGTTTGCAGCACTGCGAGTGGGTGCCCGCGGTTACCTGCTGAAGGGGGCCGGCCAAGCCGAGATCGTGCGAGCGGTGCAGACCGTAGCCGACGGTGGCGGCGTGTTTGGCGCATCGATGGCCCGTCGAGTCATGGACCACTTCAGCGGGCAGCACGCATCCGAGCCCTTTCCCGAGCTGACAGATCGTGAGCGTGAGGTCCTGGCGATGGTGGCGGCTGGACACAACAACAGCGCGATCGCCGCCCAGCTCGCACTAGCGCCCAAGACAGTGCGGAACCACATTTCCAACATCATGACAAAGCTTCATGTCTCCGACCGGGCCCAGGCCATCATCCGGGCGCGTACGGCTGGATTGAGATAGCCCACCCGGCCGCGTCCCAGTGCGGCCCGGAAGCCGCCCGATTTGCCCGGGACGTCAGTCCCTCGCCGTCCAGGCCGGGCAGTTCCACGATGGAGATAGCCAGCAGGCTTGCACTCGGGGCGGTTGGGAGTGATTGAGCCATGCCAAGCAGCGGACCGATGTCGAAGGTTTTTCTAGTCATTCCAAGATCGCGGTGAGCGTCACCGAACTCCCCAGGCCCGAGGAGAGCCCAGCTGCTCGCGGGCCGCGTCACAAGACTAAGACTTTCAAGGACGGCTCCCTGGACAACGTCAGCGTCATGGTTGGCCGTGAACACGAGCGACATTTGCTCAGTGGGCTCGTGGAATCACTGAATGTTGGGGGCGGCGCCGTAGTGATTCACGGCGAGCCCGGCATGGGCAAGACCTCGCTGCTGGGTTTTGTTGCAGATTGCGCAAAGCGCCGTGACGCGCGAGTCCGTCACTGCACGCGGTATTGAATCTGAGGCGGTACTTCCGTTTGCCGCAATCACTGATCTGTTGTGGCCTTTGCGAGAACATTTCGCGACGCTTCCTGCGATTCAGCGGGAGGCGCTTGAAGTCTGTCTGGCATTGTCGGCTGGACCGCCTCGCGGACCGCTAGCTGCCTGTGCAGGCGCGCTGGGTGTTCTTACTGCCGCCGCCGACGAGCTTCCGTTGGTGATCTTGGTGGATGACTTCCAGTGGCTCGATGCTGAGTCCGCGCAAATCCTGCTGTTCGTGGCGCGTCGTCTTTCTGACGAGCCGTTAGCAATGGTTCTGGCCGTGCGAGCCGAACCCGACGTGGCCATGCCCGACACAGGCCTCCCAATATTGTCGCTCACTGGACTAAGTCACGGAGGAGTGCGCGCAACTGGCGACGGCGATGAACGTGACCGTCTCACCACAGAAACTGACGTCACTAGTGGAGCTCAACAGGGGGAAACCCACTTGCCGTCGTAGAGCACCTACGCATGGCCGTCGCGGGCGGTTGGGATCAGGGTTCGTGGGCTGGCTCGGAGGGCACGGGTCTGCACCACTCTCTAGAACGGAACTGGGGACGGCTCTTCGATCAGCTCCCCGAGGACGCGCGCACTGCGCTCTTTGTTGTCGTCGCCGACCAGGACGTCGGCGGGCGGCATACGGTGCAGGCGTTGAAATCTGCTGGGCCTCTCGCTGGCATCGCTTGGTCCGGCGGAGCGGCTAGGCCTGGTCGCGTCGTCGGCTGACGCGATCCGCTTGAGACATCCGTTGTTAAGGTCCGTAGTGCTTGCTCGAACCCCATTGGCGGGGAGGGTGGCCGCATACCGAGCGCTTGCCGAGATCGCCGACGGCTACAGCCGCTCGTGGTACTTGGCAGCGGCGGCGATCGGTCCCGATGAGGCAGTCGCAACGGCGCTGGTCGCTGCGGCCGGTGAGGCGCGCCAACGGAACGGGCTACGAGCGTCCGCCCGAACGTTGCACAGGGCCGCCGAGCTGACCGCGAATCCGCGGTGCGCGCGGAACGCCTCCTCCAGGCGGCTCATGACGCACACCTGGCAGGTGATTCCTCGTAGCGCCATAACTTGGTGCGAGCAGGCTCTTGCCTATCGGGACGATCCGAGCTTCGCAGTGGACGTGCAGCGGGTTGCCGGCGGCGCGCTCACATGGATGGGTGAGCCGAAACGAGCGCTTGAGCTCATGACTGCAGCCGCCGCCACGGGCCCGTCCGCACCACCCGGTACGAGCCGCCGAGATCATGGCTGAGGCCATCGCGCCTGCTCTCTTGCAGGGTGAGGTCCACCAAGTACGTGGCCTGGCCGAAGAGGTCGAGTGTATTTGGGAGCACTCGCCGGACGCTGCGGCAGCCGCGACACCCACTGCCTTGGCCATGGTGGCCGAGGCTTTCTCTCTGTCCGGCGACATCGACCGGGCCGCCCCCTACCTGCGCCGCGCCGCCGACTTCCCATCGTCCTCCAACATGATGGCGGAACTGCAAGGTGCGGCGTTCCACGCCCAAAGTCTCGGCTGGGCCGAGCGGTACTCCGAGGCCCGCTACCACCTGACGACCTTGCTGCAGGCCGCCCGCCGCCTCGCCTCACCGACAATCCTGGCTTTCGCCCTCGCTATCTCCGCTGAAATCGGCTGGTGGACCGGCCAGTGGACGACGGCTTATGCCGATGCGACCGAGGCGCTGCAGTGGGCGACTGAGAACGGCCAGCCTGGCCTGCTCGGCTACGGCCTCAGCATGCTGGCGCGCATTGAAGCAGCACGGGGTGAGCGTGAATCATGCCAGGCTCGGGTCGACAAGGTGCGACGGGAAGTCGAGGCTCGAGGCGTTGGCTGCATGCCCGTGTACAACTACGCGGCACTCGGATTGGCCGCACTCAGCGCAGGCGACCTTTCCGACGCCGCCGCGAACCTCCAACAGGCCTGGGACCTTAGCTGCCGTCAGGGCATGCAACAATCCCAACGTGGTCCCGCTGGCGGGAGACCTCGCGGAGGCCTTGGCACGCGTTGAAGAAAGGGACCGCTGTACAGAGATTCTCAATTGGCTGGACGAGCGAGCCCAGGCAACCGGATTGGCCTACCCGCGCGCCGTCGGCTGCCGGGCGCGGGGAATCCTGGCAACCGACCCCGACGAAGCGCAGCGCCTATTTGCTGAATCCCTCGCCGCACTGGACAAGGTCGGCCCTATCGCATTCGAACAAGCACGCACCCTCCTGTGCTCCGGGGAGGCGATGCGCCGCAACCGCCGTCCTGTCGCCGCGCGTAAGCCCCTCCACGAGGCCCTCATACTTTTCGAGAGTCTCGGCGCGCGACCATGGGCGGCCCGCGCTAGAGCCGAACTGGCAGCGTCCGGCGTAAAGGACTACCGCGCCACAACTGGGTCAGCAGGACATAACGGGCTCCAGGAGCTCAGCCCCCAGGAACTGCAGGTTGCCAGAATTGCGGGTCGCGGCCAGAACAATGCTGAGGTCGCCGCTGCCCTATTCGTATCCCGAAAGACGGTCGAGGCGCATCTAACCAGGGTCTACCGCAAACTCGGCATCCGCTCGCGCACCGAACTGGCCCGGATCCTGCTAGCGAACGGCGTTGCTGACTGACCTTTGTTGCTAGGGATCTCCCGGTAGCTACGGGAGGGCTACGGGCGCGACTATCGCCACAACGAAAGGATGGAAGTGCGGCCAGCTTCGATGATGACCACGAAAGGTGCAGCCTGGCGAATGCAGTGCATTGACGCAGGCAACGTGCAATTAGGCGGCGATGATGAGCGGTGAGTTCCGCGCTGATCCTCAGCGCGCGGATGCTCGGATCGCTTGTCGTGACGTTGAATGGCATCGCAGTCGACACTTCGTCCAGCCGGCGCACGCGCCAGGTGCTGGCCTTCCTCCTGCTCCAGCGGCGCGCTGCGGTATCGCGGGACGTGCTGATGGACACGTTCTGGCCGACTGCTTCACCTGAGGCTGCGCGTAACAACCTGCACGTCGCGCTAAGTGGTGTGCGACAGGCACTCAGGGTGGCATCTCCGGTCAGCGTCCTCCAGCGCCGCCACGACACCTACCGACTCGACGCAGACGAGACGTGGGTGGATGTTGAAGCCTTTGGGCGGCAATGCGCTGAGGGAAGGCGCGCCGATCGCGCCGGTGATACCGCGACGGCGTTCCGGTGCTACGCCGCAGCGGACCAGCTGTACGAAGGTGACCTGCTCGCCGATGACCCCTACTTGCATTGGGTATCGCTGCAACGGGAGTCGATGCGGCTGGAGGTACTGCAGGCGCAACGTCGGCTGGCCGAGCTCTACGCCGCCGACGGTGACTATGCCGGCGCCGTTCTGATTGCTCGCCGCGCCCTCGGTATCGATCCGTACGATGAGGCTGTCCACCGCCAACTGATGCTGGCCTTTCGCAACGTCGGCCAGCTGCACTTGGCGCTGGCGCAATACCAGCGCTACGCCAACCTGCTCTGGGAGGCATTCCAGGTGCGGCCCTCGCCACAAACTGTGCATCTGAATGAGCAGCTACGATGCAACAAGCCGGTGGTTACGCCAGTCGGAGTCCCCGCGGCTGGACACATAGCATGACGAGGAGGACGTTACGAGCGCCCGACAGTTTCTGCCGCGGAAGGCGCCCGGTACAGCCAGTAACCCTGGCCCGTAGTCGCGGGGAAAGGTTGCAAGGACGGGATCACGTAGCAGTCCAGCGGCCATGCGCCAACTGTGCCAGCGGGCAGAATGCGGGAGACGATTACGGCCGGACCCGACCTCTGTGAACCATGACTGATGAGTCCAGCTGCGGATCGGCTGTTTTGGAAGGTTCCGAGTTCGGCTGGTCACAGCCGTAGAGCCACGCAACGTTCCGCTATAAAAGCCGGTTCGATTCACGTGCGGCTCTTGCGGCCGTCTGGTAGCAAGCGGCTGGAAGTCCCTGAAATCGGCTGGGCTGACCGAAGAGGTGGACGCAATGATCATCTTCCAGAAT
>CAWFJC010000011.1:0-81170 GCA_963815975.1 uncultured Actinomycetota bacterium | reverse complement strand
TACGCATTACGAGTGCGTCGCTCTGCCATCTGAGCTAAGGCGGCAAGTGCCACGGCTTGGTGGGCACGGTCGCCAACTATATCGAGTGGCGTACGGCGGGCGTAGCGCAATGAGAGCCGAGACGTACGCCTAGATCAGCACCGGGTCCCGTCGCTGGGCACCTCATCCTGCACCAGGTACGCGACAACAAGCTTCCTCACGCAGGCACTCTGCCCGTACGCCAAGTGCCCTTCCCCGTCGAGTGTCACCAGCACACCGGAGCCCAACGCACGAGCCATCGACTGCGCATACTCATACGGCGTCGCCGGATCTCCCGTCGTACCGATAACCACGATCGGCGGCGCCCCCTGCGCATCAACTGTCGGCGGCTTGGGAGCGGGCTTGACCGGCCATCGCGCGCAGACGAGGTCGGGGCCATTCAACGGTCCCAACACCGGCGCTGTCCGAGACTCCTGCGCCAATCGTTTCTCGGCCGCGCGGACACTGTTGTCCTGACTGTCCAGACAGCGAATCGCGGGGAACGCATAGTTGAGCTGCCCGTAGCTGCCATCGCGATTACGCCGATCCGAGGCATCGGCAAGCTGCAGCATCTTGCTGCCATCCTTGTCGAAGATCGCCTCGTCGAGCGCATCACGCAACATCGGCCAGCTGCTCGTGCCGCCATACATCGAATACAAGACAGCCTCCACGCCCTGCTGCTGACTGAGAGTCCGCCCGTCAGACGCTTTCATTGGCTGCTGGTCCAGCTGATCAAGAAAATTCTTGATCACATAGATCACGTCGTCCTGCTGCGACCCCATCCGACAATTCGCTTCGGCGCACCAGAGTGCGAAATGGTGCAGCGCCCGCTCGAAACCGTCCACCTGGGTGATCTTGGAGTTGCTGTTGACGTCGACTGCGCCGTCCAAGATCATCCGTCCCACTCGCTGCGGGAACATCTCGGCATAGAGTGCACCGATTCTGGTGCCATAAGAGGCGCCGAAGTAGTTGAGCTTGGTATCCCCGACCAGCCCGCGCAGCAGATCAAGATCACGTACCGTCTCCATCGTCGAAACGTGTTCCAGCAACGCACCGGATCCGTTGAGGCACGAGCGGCCAAAGTCGGTCTGTTCGTCGATTCTGGCCTGCAGCTCGGCAGCGTCATCGGGTGAACTGTCCATCGCGAAGTATCGATCAAGATCAGCTTGACCCCAGCAGGTCACCGGCGTGGAGCGCCCTACTCCTCGAGGGTCCCATCCGACGATGTCGTAATCCTCCAGACCGGCTGCGTCGAAGTATCCGACGTAGCCAACTCCCGAGCCGCCCGGACCACCCGGATTGATGATCAAGCTGCCGAGGTGTTCGTTGCCTTTGCCCGGCCGCTTCGCCACCGTCAGAGTGATCGCCGTGCCGTCGGGTTTGGCGTAATCCAGCGGCGCCAACAGCGTGCTGCAGAAGAAACCATGACCACAGGGCTGCCAGTCGAGCCGTTGTCTCTCATAGCGAGCGAACCCTTTGCCCGGCGGCGGCCGGGTGAAACCCTCCGGCTTGACGGCCGGAATGGGCTGCAGAGGCCTCCCGTCCTTCGGCAGCTTGAGGGGTGAGCTAGCCACTGAAGACGGCGGTGGCGCCGGGGTGGACTGGTCCGCCGTCGCGTTCGGGCGCGCCGAGCACCCGGCCAGCGTGGCCAGGAGCGCCGCCACCGTGACGCCGAGCAGGCGCAAACGGCGGGCAGGGGGCGGCATATCCAGAGCCTACGCGGCGGCTAATCGATCAGTCGGCCGGTCAAGATCAATATCCTCCGCGCAGCCACGATGATGAGGCCTCAGCTCTCCTCGTCATCCGACCGGCGCCGACGTATTCGCCCTTTTCGCGGCGACCGCTGTACCTGGGCCGGCGTTCCGCGGGACGCAAAGAGTTGCCGAGCACCACAGGCTGCCGCGAGCGAACAGCTCCGCGTGGCGCCGCTCGCGCTCATCCGGACCACGACCGAGTCGGCCGGTACCTGGTGGCCGACGACGACGCCGTCACCATCCTCCAGAGCAACCTGCTCTCCGACCGCGGGCGCCGTACGCGCGAACTCGGTGTAAAGGGGATGCTCGTATTTCAAGCAGCACATCAGACGGCCGCAGGCGCCTGAGATCTTGAGTGGGTTCGGTGGAAGATCTTGCACCTTAGCCATCCGCAGGCTGACTGGCTCGAAGTCCTTCAGAAACGTGGCGCAGCACAGGTCGCGGCCACAATTGCCCAACCCGCCGACCAGCCTGGCGGCATCGCGTGAGCCGATCTGGCGCAGGTCGATCCGCGCATGCAGCGTACGGGCCAACTCGCTCACCAGGGTACGGAAGTCGACCCGATGAGGTGCGGTGAAGTAGATCACCACCAGCTGATCGAAGTCGATACCGGAATCCACGAAGTCGACCGCGACGACCTTCATCGGCAGCTGGTTTCGCTTGATCAGCTTCTTGGCGGCCAACTTCGCCTCGGCGCGTCGCCGGCGGTTGGCGGCATCCCGTTCCAGCTGTTCCGGACCGGCCAAACCAGCACACACCGGCAGCTCAGAAAATCCATCCTCATCGACCCATTCGGGCGCCCAGACACACTCCGCCACCTCTGGGCCCGAGTCGGTCGGTACCAGGACACGGTCTCCAACGCTGTAGTCGTGCTCGCCCGGATCGAGGTAGTACAGCCGGCCATACCGCTCGAACGACACAGCCATGACCCGCGCCATGGGCCAAGCCTAAGCCGGAGGCGCCCCAACGCACACTGAGTCGTGTGATGTTCGAAGCTCCGCTCATGCACCCGTACGAAAAAAACCGGAAGCCCGGCAGATGCGGGTCTGCCGGGCTTCCACGGGTGGGCATACTGGGGGGCAGGGTCCCACCCGCGCCAATCAGACTTATTTGATCTTGATTGTTTGTCCGATATAGATCAAGTTCGGATTCTTAATCGTCTTCTTGTTGAGCTTCAACAAGCCCTTCCAACCACCCTTCACGCTATAGCGCTTCGCGATCTTGCGCAGCGTGTCACCGCGTTTGACGTGAACGGTAGTGCCGCTAGCACTGTACTTCTTATGAGTCGACTTCTTGGCGATCTTCTTCTTCGAGTCGCTCGACTTCTGGATTGCGGACGCACCGGGATTGGTCGCTGGCATCGCCTTTGCTGACGCGTTCCCGTTCGCCTTGGTCAGTCCCGCACGTCGACTGCAGGTCGGCCAGGCACCAGGGCCCTGGCCGGCCAATACCCGACGAGCGATCGCGATCTGCTCGGCCTTGGTTGCCAGATGTGCCTGGCCCGCGTACGTCTTACCCCCGTACGCCTTCCAGGTGCCCGCAGCGAACTGCACGCCCCCGTAAAACCCATTGCCAGTGTTGATCTTCCAGTTGCCGCCGCTCTCACACTGAGCGACCTTGTCCCAGACGGACGTCGCCGCCTCGGCAGGTACAGCGCCGGAGAGCCCAATCCCAAGAGACAGAGCAAGCCCAGCGCCCGCGCCGATGGCGCGCCTGATGATGGTGGATGCCACCTAGAAGTAGATCCTTCCCCGAGTACGCCTGTGGGTGACCCCATGGGTTCAGGCGATCACATCCCGGCGCCCAAGCGGTGTGAGCCCCACACCGCTGTGAGCGCTTCACCCCGGGACTCTCTCTCATTCCTGACGTGAGAGAAATCCGATGGTTCCTCCACCTCCGCTTTCGCCCGAGACGTTCCCGGCGAAGGTGCCGTCCAGCGGAGTTCGGCGAACGGACACGCGATCCCAGCGACACATCGGATGCCACTGAGTTCTTCCCCCTGGCGTGACGCCCCCGTGCGCGATTAGATAACGAAACGGAAACGAGCCAAGGTCCACCGTAGAGCGAAACTTCTCCGCAGCGCAACACTTTGCGATATCAATTTGTGACCTTTGGCCTCGGGGTACAGCGTTTACGTCCCACGCAACGTGGGATGTTGACTCTGGCAGCTGGCATGGAAAAAGGTCCGGCTCAATCAGCCAGACCTTGGGGAGGTTGTCGGAGAGGACGCTCGGGGGTTCGTCCCCTCCGGCAACCTGTGCGGCCCAGGCTACTAAATAAGTCGAAGAAAATGAACCCCAAACATTTGCGGAGCAAGTGAGCTACACTACGCCCCCGCATCGAGAACCAGCGGTTCCTTGCGGAGTCCGAGAATCATCCTTCGACCAGGCCGATCAGCGCGGCTTCGACCGCGAGCAGCGGTGCAACGTTGCCTTCCAACGCGGTGCGGCACGCCAGCAGCGCGTCGATGCGATGCAACGTCGACTCAGCTGTCGACTTCCGCGCCAGAACCGCAATCTGCGGCCGCAAATCCTCATTGATGACCTGCGCCCCAGATCCGGTCTGAATACTCAGCACGTCACGGTAGAAGCCGGTCAGCTCGGTCAGCGTGCGATCGATCGCGTCTCGCTGAAACCGCTTGCTGCGCGCCCTCTGTTGATCTTCCAGGTCCTTGAGGGCCGCCTGGGCTTGGCGCGGCTTGGCGCCCGTCGTGCCGAAGCCCAACGCCTCCTCCAGCGCCGTCCGTTCCTTGGCATCCAGCTCACCGGTTGCCTCCGCCGCCTCGGCTGTCGCCGCTTCGACGACCTGGGCCGCCGCCGCCAGACACGCACCGAGACCATGCAACTCGAGGGGAATGTGCAGGATCTGTTGCCGCCGATTCCGGGCACCTTCATCTCGCGCCAACACCCGAGCCCGACCGACATGTCCCTGCGAAACCCTGGCCGCGTACGCCGCCAGCTCGGGTTCGACGCCGTCGCGGGTCTGTAGCAATCGCGCGACGGCGGAGATCGTCGGAGTCTGCAGGGTCAAGAGGCGACAGCGCGATCGGATAGTCGCGACCACATCCTCTGGCGTCGGCGCGCACAAGATCCACACCGTACGCGGTGCTGGCTCCTCAATGCTCTTCAGCAGGGCATCGGCGCCGCGTTCGGTGACTCGATCAGCATCTTCGATCACGATCACTTGCCAGCGACCCAGAGTCGGACTCATCACCGCTCGGCGGACCAGCTCGCGCACCTCGTCCACGCCGATCGAGAGCAGCTCGGTACGCACCAAGGTGACGTCTGGATGCGCACCCGACAACGACGTACGGCAGGCACGGCAGTGCCCGCAGCCACCCGAGTCACATTGCAGCGCCGCGGCAAACGCTCGGGCGGCATTGGACCGGCCCGAGCCCGGCGGACCGGTGAACAACCAGGCGTGGCTCATGGCATGCGGTTCACCAGCCACCGCCCGGCGCAGGGTGGCCACGACTGCCGTCTGCCCGATCAGCTCAGCCCAGACACCAAGATCGGCGGCAGCATCTACGGCCGACATATCGGTCATCGACATAGCCACAACACCACTGTGCCATTGATCACTGACGTCATTGGCGGGCTAGGGTCGAGAGTAACGGGGCCACCCGAGCGGCTACCTGAGCAGCGATCTCTTCCCGCGAGGCGCGGGCGTTCAACACCAGATATCGCTCGGGCGCACGGCGCGCCAGGTCAAGAAAGAACAGCCGGGTCCGCTCGTGGAACAGATCGCCAGCCGACTCCAGGCGGTCCTTGGTGGATTTGGCGTGCACGCCATCACTGAGCTCGGCATCGAGCACCACAGTGAGATCAGGTTGCAGATCCTCGGTGGCCCAGCGCGCGATCCGCTCGACGTCCTCGAGTTTCAGCACCCGGCCACCTCCCTGATAGGCCAGCATCGAGTCGACATAGCGATCGCAGACCACCACCGCGCCGCGCCGCAGCGCCGGCCCGACCACCGAGAAGATGTGTTGCGCCTTGTCAGCCGCGTAAAGCAAGGCCTCCGCACGCGGAGACATTTCCCCAGTCGCCGGATCCAGCACAATGTGACGAATCATCGCTCCGACCGTCGAGTCACCGGGCTCGAACGTCCTGACGACCTCATGACCCGCATCGGCCAACCACGCGCACAGCAACTCGACCTGAGTCGTCTTGCCGACCCCGTCACCGCCCTCGAAGACGATGAAGACCCCGCCCGCGGTGCTCACGCGCCAAGCTTCTTCTTCGTCTTGGCCCACACATCGACGAATTCCCGCCGGGCGCGACGTGCCCGCCGGGATTCCCGTTCGAAATCGCGGCCGGCGGCGAACGCTTGGACCGGAAGCAGCGTGGCCACCTGCTCGGCCGTGATCAGTTCGCGACGATGATCATCGTGGATCTCAGCCAGCAATTGTCGCGGCTTGAGGAGCTGGCGCTGGATCGTTGCCGCCTCCTCGGGAAGCACTTGACCTGCGACGCCGACCACCCACTCCAGGCGTCCCATCTCCTGCCACGCTTCCTCCCACTCCTCGTCGACCGAGTCCACGTTGAGGTGATCGGCGCAACGACCCATCCGGGTGACAGCAATCGAAACCAGGCCGGCGAGCACCTCGCCCGCCGGATCGGAGCGTTGATCAGCCAGCTTGGGCGCGCGGACGGCCGCGACCAGTCGTTCCAGCACGGTGAGATAGCGCTCGCTGCGCAGTCGACTGGTCAGTCGATCATGACCGTTCGAATTGGACGAGTCACCCTCCAAACTGATCCAGCCGAGCTCGTCGTAGAGATCCTCGACCCACTCCGGGTCGAGCACCACCGAAAGGCCCTTCAACTCCAGCCGTAGCCGGGACGCCTGATCGGCAAGACGGTCGACGGCCCCAAGATCACCACCACGGATCGCAAGATCAGCTTCGACGATCTGACGCAGTCGGAGCGCTACCAGCTGGGAGACGAACTTCTTGAAGGACGCGGCGGCATCAAACGGGCCCGGCACCGGCAGGTCCGTCGGTCCAGTCGCCGGCGCGCCCAGCCGGGAAACCAGCCGCGGGAAGCGCGGGACGTAGGTGGCGCCGGCCTGCAGTAGGGCCCGGTCGAGAAAAGACACCTGCTCATCGGTAAGTCCAGGCCCCACCGGAGTGATCAACACCTCGCGATAGCGGGCGGTGGTCAGGCCTCCACGGCGTACGGTCACCTTGTCATCACGCAACAGCGCCAGCGTCGCACCGTCTTCGTTGCGCAGCGCGAATTCGCGACGATCGCAGATCAACGCCGCAACCGGTCCCAGCGTGGCCCGACGGCGCAACGGCCGGATCATGTCGGCCAGCTCCTCAGGAAGATCGGCATGGCCCATCAGCTCGATGTGGTCCTGTGGTAGCAGCGGTTCCCAGTCCGGGGCGGTGATATACCACTCGCCACGCCCGTCCAGCACGCGATGGGCCAGCAGTACGCCAGAGCGGATCAGCCGGTGATCGGGCGCGTCGAGCAAGGTGACCGCGATCTCGTACGCGGCATTGTGCCCGACTCGAGCGACCATGTTGTGCAGACCAAGATCAGGATTGATCATGCGCGGCGCGGCTGCGCTATACGGCATGTCGTAGTAGCGCTGGTCGGACGAATTCGTGCTGGAACCATCGGGAATCTCGACCGGCCGAGCAGCAACCACGGCCTCGCGTTTGCGCGACTTAGCCTTGCGTCGCTTCTTCTTACCCACGATCAGACCTTAGTGCCCTAGTGCTGCCTCGCCAGCGTGTGTGATCGCTATGGCAACCACAGCGGTCGACATTCCGCTACGGAATCATCCGGCCTTGGCGCGAACCTTCTTCGCCGCAACCCGTTTCGCGGCTGGTTTCGAAGCAGCTTCGCTCGCTGCAGCCGCTTGGGTACGCTTCGCCGGACGTTTCTTGGGCGCCGGGCCCTTGGCGCGCTTCTCGGCCAGCAGCTCGGCAGCGCGTTCGGCGGTGATCGTTTCCACGTCATCACCGCGGCGCAGCGTCGCGTTCACCTCGCCATCGGTGACGTACGCCCCGAAGCGGCCTTCCTTGATGATCATGGGGCGACCCGAGGCCGGATCAGCACCCAGTTCCTTGAGCGGTGGCTTGGCGGCGGCCCGGCCGCGCTGCTTGGGTTGGGCGTAGATCGCCTGAGCCTCCGGCAAAGTGATCGAAAAGATCTGATCTTCGCTCTCCAGGGAGCGGGAGTCGGAGCCCTTCTTCAGATAGGGCCCGTAGCGTCCGTTCTGTGCGGTGATCTCGACATCGTCCTCGTCCTTGCCGACGATCCGAGGCAGGCTCATCAGCTCGAGCGCCTGGTCGAGGCCGACTGAGTCGAGGCTCATCGACGAGAACAGTGATGCGGTGCGCGGCTTGGCACTCTTGGGGCTGTCTTCGGGGAGGATCTCGGTGACGTAGGGACCAAACCGGCCGTTCTTGGCGACGATCATGCGTGAGGTCTCGGGATCCAATCCCAGCTCACGTTCTTCCCCCACCGGCTTGGCCAGCAACTCACGAGCAAGATCAATAGTGAGTTCGTCGGGCGGCAGATCATCGGCGACGTTGGCGCGCCGACCTTCCTCATCCTCGACATAGGTGCCGTAGCGGCCGACCCGGACCACAACTTTCGGAGCGCCCGTAGCGAGAGCATCGGGATCTGCGATCTCGAAGGTCGAAAGCTTGCGCGCGTCGATCTCGCCGAGCTCGGTGACCAGCCGGTGCAGCCCTTCGCGGTTGTCATCGCCGAAGTAGAAGTCGGTCAAAACTCGCAGCCGCTCGGCATGCCCGCCGGCGATCTCGTCCAGCACGTCCTCCATCTCGGCGGTGAACGCGTAGTCCACCAGCCTGGGGAAGTGCTCCTCGAGCAGCCGCGTAACCGCAAAGGCCAGCCAGGTAGGTACCAGGGCCGTGCCCTTCTTGAACACGTAATCCCGGGCGGTGATGGTGCGGATGATCGTCGCGTACGTCGAGGGCCGGCCGATCTCCAGTTCTTCCAGCTTGGCGACCAGCGAAGGCTCGGTGTAGCGCGACGGTGGCCGTGTTTCGTGGCCTGACGCGGTCACCGATTCGGGCCGCAGTTGCTGGCCGGCCACCAGACGCGGCAGCCGGGTCTGCTCGTCGTCGGTGTGGCCATCACTCTCTTCAACCGATTCCACGTACGCCTTGAGGAAGCCATAGAACGTGATCGTGCGGCCGGAAGCGACGAAGACGCATGGCTCGCCGTCGCTGGGTTGGGCGTTGATCTTGACCGTGATCGAGAGACCCTCGGCATCCTTCATCTGCGAGGCGATGGTACGCATCCAGATCAACTCGTACAGCCGGAACTGATCACCGCTCAACCGGGTCTGCGCAGGGGTCAAGAAGGTCTCACCTGCCGGGCGGATCGCTTCGTGCGCTTCTTGCGCATTCTTGACTCTGGAGGTGTAGACACGGGGCTGATCCGGCAGGTAATCCGCGCCGTAAAGCTGCTGAACCTGCTGCCTGGCGGCGGCAATCGCAGTGCCGGAAAGCGTCACCGAATCCGTACGCATATAGGTAATGAACCCGGCCTCGTACAGGTCCTGTGCGATCGACATCGTTCGTTGCGCGGTGTAGCCGAGTTTGCGGCCCGCCTCCTGCTGCAACGTCGTGGTCCGGAACGGCGCGTACGGGCGGCGAGTGTAGGGCTTGGACTCCACGCTGTCCACGGCAAAGGCGGCGGAACGCAATGAGTCCGCCAATGCCTGCGCCTGTGCCTCATCCAGGCGGATCAATTGATCATGGTCCTTGACGATCAGGGAACCGCGACTGTCGAAGTCCCGGCCCTGAGCAACACGTCGCTCACCGACCCGAGTCAACCGGGCCGGAAACAGCGGAGGTTGGGCATCGGAACCGGCGTCCAAGATCGCGTCGAGATCCCAATAGGAGGCGCTGCGGAACGCGATGCGTTCCCGCTCCCGATCAACGATCAGTCGGGTCGCGACAGACTGGACACGCCCCGCTGACAGCCGCGGCATGACCTTCTTCCACAGCACCGGGGAGACCTCGTAGCCGTAAAGTCGATCAAGGATGCGCCGAGTCTCTTGGGCATCGACCAGATCCTCGTCAAGATCACGTGGGTTCGCCACTGCCTCCGCGATGGCTGTCGGAGTGATCTCATGGAACACCATGCGCTTCGCCGGAACCTTGGGCTTCAGCTCCTGCAGCAGGTGCCAGGCAATTGCCTCGCCCTCGCGATCACCGTCAGTGGCGAGCAACAGCTCGTCGGCACCGACGAGTGCCTGCTTGAGTGTCCGCAACGTCGCCCGCTTCTCGGGGCTGACAACGTAAATGGGCTCAAACCCGTTATCGACATTGACGCCGGTGCGTGCCCACTTCTCACCCTTGTATTTGGCGGGCACCTCGGCGGCACCAGTCGGCAGGTCGCGAATATGACCGCGGCTGGACTGCACGATGTAACCATCGCCCAGGAAGCTCGCGATCTTGTTCGCCTTGGTCGGGGACTCGACGATGACGAGCCGTCTGCCCCCTGCCTTCCCTGCCACCGAATACTCACTCTCTTTGCACATAACTGATCTCGCGCGCGACCGAATATGAGATCGTCACAGCGATCCAACAGACTTCAGCAGCCGCCCCCCAGCGCGCTTACTCTACGGCCCGGGATCAACTGCGGGCCAAAACGCCACCGTTTGGGAATGAATTCCCGATCGGGAGGGGGCTACGGCGCCGGGTACTGAGTGAGTGGGTAAATCGGGGCCGGCGGGACCCCGGTTGGGGCTACCGGTCGGGCGGACGGCTGATAGTAGGGCTGCAACCCGATCCGCTTGGCCTGCCACAGAATCAAGCCGAGCGCAGCCCCGTTCACTGCCACCGCAAGCACGAGCATCATCGGGGTCCCGCTGGTCTGCTCCCCGACAAAAGCCTGGGACCAACCGCCGAAGACCAAGACGAAAAAGAACGTCAGCACATTGTTGACCGCGTGCATCGCAATCCCGGCCTCCAGTCCTCCGGTCCGCCAGGCGGCGAGGCCTGAGGCCACCGCAAGGCAGGCGATGGTGCCGAGCACCCACGGGTCTGGGCTGAGGTGGGCGGTGGAGAATGCAACCGCCGACACGATCAGCGAGGCGACGAGCCCGACGATGGGCCGGGCAAACCAGGCCCCGACGTTTTGCATGATCCACCCGCGGAAGAAGTATTCCTCCCCCGCTGCTTGCAATGGGGTCATCAGCACCACGATGACCAGCAGAGCTATCCAATGGTCGGGACGCGGAGAGGTGAGGGGCGCGGCGAGCACTCCAAGGGCCGTATAGAGCGCCCACAGGGGCAGGATCACCGCGATGCAGCGCAGCAGCCAGCCCCAACGGATGCCACCTGCGACCGAAGACAGAAACCGCGGCCGAATGCCATGCACGATCCAGATCGACAGGCCGCTCGCCGGGATCAGCACGATGAGGCTGAGATTGAGATAGATGAAGCCGATCGGACCAAGGTTGGCGATGTCGGTTGTTGTCCGGGTCATGTACGCGACCAGGTCGGGTGCTCCTGAGACGAGCCCAGCGATGAGCACCGGCACAATCGCCAGCATGGCCATTAGCACGAAGAGCAATAGGAAGAGCAACAGGCAGAGTAACGGCTTCCACCAGCGATACCGCGGCCCGCGAAGCATCTGCTGGTAAGGCCGAGGTCCGTCAGGCATAGCACTGACAGGCCTCGGTGGCTGGAAGGCCGGCGATGTCGGGTACGGGGTCGAGTACCCGTACGGCTGTCCCGGTCCCGGCGGGCCGTAGTTCGTTGGACCGGGAGACTGTCCGTTTTGCGGCGGCGGATAACCCGCCAACGCAGGATCGGGCTCATAGCTATTGGGAGGCAGCTGGTCAAACCCCCGCGTAAAACCGTCGCCGGCAGGATTACTGGTCATCGCAATCCAGTGTGCCTTGCGGGCGGGATCAGGCAGGCAACCGCGGCCAGCGTCCCTCATTGAGCTAGTTTGTCAACTTTGTCTCGGAATGCGTAGTCGGAACCTCGACGCTGTGGCTGGTCTCGGCGTGTCCCGCCTGGCTGTTATCAGCCTGGCTGTGCTGAGGTTCGCCGTGTTGAGGCTCGAGTTCTTTTTGGGCTGGCTCGGCGGGCTCATCGGCAATCGCGACTTCGCGGCGGGTGCTGATGGCCACCATGACGACGATGATGACAACCGCAGCCCCCGCGATCACATAGCGCAATGCGCTTGGTGTCGTGCTCAGCGGAGACATGGCAACGACTGCCGGCGCGATCAGCAACGAGACCAGGTTCATTACCTTGATCAGGGGGTTGATCGCAGGTCCGGCGGTGTCCTTGAACGGGTCACCGACGGTGTCGCCGATGACCGTGGCCGCATGGGCGTCCGAGCCCTTACCGCCGTGGTGGCCGTCCTCAACCAGCTTCTTCGCGTTGTCCCAGGCGCCGCCCGAATTAGCCAAGAAGACCGCCATCAACGTGCCGGTCGCAATGGCACCGGCGAGATACCCGGCCAGCGCGGAGGGGCCGAGGCCGAATCCGACGGCGATCGGGGCACAGATGGCCAGCAGTCCGGGCGTCGCGAGCTCGCGGAGTGAGTCCTTGGTGCAGATGTCGACGACCTTGCCGTACTCAGGCTTGCCGGTCCCGTCCCAGATTCCGGGGATCTCACGGAACTGACGGCGTACCTCGAAGACCACCGCGCCGGCAGCACGACCCACCGCGCTAATCGCCAGGCCGGAGAACAAGAACACCACCGCGGCGCCGATCAGGAGCCCAACCAGGGTCTGCGGCGCGAAGACGACTGCTTGATCGATGAACTTGTTGTAATTGTCTGCGAGCACGGTGTGAATCGCGTCGGTGTAGGAGCCGAAGAGGGCGGTCGCCGCCAAGACGGCGGTGGAAATGGCAATCCCCTTGGTGATGGCCTTCGTGGTGTTGCCTACGGCGTCCAGCTCGGTCAGAATCTGGGTGCCAGAGCCGTGCACGTCGCCCGACATCTCGGCAATGCCTTGGGCGTTGTCCGAAACCGGGCCGAACGTGTCCATGGCCACGATCACACCGACGGTGGTAAGCAGCCCGCAGCCGGCGAGGGCGATCGCAAAGAGACCAACGACGCCCGAGCCGCCCAGCAGAAACGCCCCGTAGACAGCGGCGGCGATGACGATCGCTGTGTAGACGGCCGATTCCAATCCAACCGAGACACCGGCGAGCACCACGGTCGCTGCACCCGTCAGGGAGGTCTTGCCCACATTCTTGACCGGACGATCCTCGGTGCCGGTGTAGTAACCGGTCAGGCTGAGGATCAGCACCGCAAGCACGATGCCGATGATGACGGCGCCGATGGCGACGATCCGCGGATCATCAATCCGACCCGGCTCCACACCAGACACATTGAGTGCGGCAAAGGAGGAAGGCAGGTACGCGAAGGCGGCAATGGCGACGAGCACGGCCGAGATGGCCGCAGATATATAGAAAGAGCGGTTGATGGTCTTTAGGCCGTTCTCGCCGGGTCGAGGGCGAGTCAGGAAGACGCCGATGATGGCGGTGATGACGCCGATGGCCGGCACGATGAGCGGGAAGACCAATCCGAACTCGCCGAAGGCCGCCTTGCCGAGGATCAATGACGCGACCAGCGTGACGGCGTAGGACTCGAACAGGTCGGCGGCCATCCCGGCGCAGTCGCCGACGTTGTCCCCGACATTGTCGGCGATCGTCGCGGCGTTACGCGGATCGTCCTCCGGAATGTTCTTCTCGACCTTCCCGACCAGGTCGGCGCCCACGTCGGCCGCCTTGGTGAAGATGCCGCCGCCGACACGCATGAACATGGCGAGCATGGCGGCGCCGAAGCCGAAGCCTTCGAGGATGGTCGGAGCGTCGCCACGGAAGATGAAAACCACGAGCGAGGCGCCGAACAGGCCGAGCCCGACCGTGGCCATGCCGACGTGCGCGCCGGTGCGGAATGCGATCCTCATGGCGGGATCACGGCCACCGTCACGCGCGGCGGAGGCGACGCGTACGTTGGCGCGCACCGCAAGCCACATGCCGAGGTAGCCGATCAGAGCAGAAAAGACCGCTCCGGCAAGGAACGCGACGGAGCGGCAGATGCGCAATGTCAGGCTGCTGAACTCAGCGCTGGCGTGGACTGGCAGCAGCAGCAGGAGGAAGAAGGCGGCGACCGCGAACACGCTCAGGGTGCGGAACTGCCGGCCGAGGTAGGCGCTGGCTCCCTCCTGAACGGCACGAGCGATGGACTGCATATTAGGAGTGCCGTCGTTGGCTGCAAGGACCTCGCGGCGGAAGATCATGGCCATCACAAGGGCGATCAGGGCGATAACCCCGACCACTGCGACGAACGTGAGATTGACTCCCGACAAGTTAAGAGAAGTCACTTCCATGGGAACTGGAAGTAGGGACATGCATCGTCCTCCTGAGACCTTCGGCACTCGCGGCTACTGCCCTTAGCCGCTCGCGAAGTCTAAACCACAAGTGGCACTGGTTTTGGTGTCGAGGCGTGCACGCGGACACATCGCTATGGGCCCCGTGGCCACGCCCGATCTCTCGGATCGACCTGAAGAGCCCGCGAGTGACGATTTGGGAAGACGCCTCGTCGCGTCGCTTCTCAGAGGGTACCTCAGCGCAATAATGACGGCATGGTCGCGCTCGCTTTGATTCTGCTGGTCTTGGTGGCGGTGCTCGTCGTCGCGATTGTGGTGAGCAATCCCGAAACCTATGACTTGTCCATCTTCGGGGCTGTTATTTCGGTCAATAGTGCAGGCATCTTTATTACCGGTGCCATTGCCATGGCGGTTACCGTCTTGGCATTGCTGCTGCTGCGGAGCGGTATTCGGCGGGCGCGGTTGCGACGCAAGCAACTGAAGGCCCTCGAAGCCTCGAGCGACAACGCGGCGACCGACAATGCGGCGAGCGACTCGACAGACCCGGCACAAACGACGGCTGCCAAAGCGAGTCCGGCAGAGATCGCTCCGGCCGACACCGAGACAACCGCGAAATCGACGACCACAAGCACTCCGACATCGGCCAAGGCCACCGACCTGGAAGCCGGACGGGAGAAGTCGGCGCTGGATCTGGACAGCCAGTCCTCCACGACGACGGCGGCCGAGCGGCGGGCGATGCTCGAGGAAGCGGATGAGCAAACCCGCGACGATCCTCAACGGTGAGATTCGGCTCAACGTCGTTGCTGCTGGCGGAAGACCAGCAGCCACCCGATCGCTGCGTACGAGGTGCTGCTGACGACCTGCGGCACCTCCTTTTGTGTTCGCGCTGGGCCAACTTGCGCTGGGCCTATTGCACGGGATCTATCGCACTGGCCCGGCATGAGCCTGCGCGGTGACCGCGTGCGGCAGGTGAGGAATCCGGGTACGCGCAAGCACCGACACCCGAACGGTCACGACGAAGTCGATCGCGTCGCCCACCACGTCGCAGTGGTCAAGCCGAGCGCCGTTCTGCCGGGCAATGCGGGTGGCCTGAGCGCACGCCTCCCGACCGTCTTGATACGCCGCCGCCCCACTGAGGGCGCTGAGATCAGCCGCTGCTCGGGCGCGGTGATAACCCACCGCGTACCCGGCTATGACCAGGACAGCACTGCTCAGCGCCACGACGAAGCCGATGACGCCTGTCATGAGGACCGACGCGCTGCCCGACTCGGAACGCACAAATCTCCCCGTACTCACGCAGGCTTACCCGCCGACGGCTCCGGCACCACCTGGGCGTGAGCCTCGAGCGGCACGGAGGCGAGCCAACGCCCCAAGGGGTGAGCCTTTACTCTGACGGTCACTGTGACCAGATTCGGACGCTTGTCGATCGTGATCGTCGCGCCCGATGGCGCCCCCGCCTTCGCCTTGGCCACCGCGGAGTCATCCCCGCGAGCGGCCTGCCTGGCAACAGCCGCCGCTGCATCGACACAGCGAAGCTGGGTTACCACCACATAGATTCCCCAGCACATCATCGTCAGCACGGCGAAGGCGGCCAGGATCGTGACGGCCAGTTCGGCCGTCACCATCCCCCGTCCGTCCCGCGCTTTGATCATCGGTATCTTCACGGATCGCACGTACCTCGGCTCCGAACTGACTCACTTCACAAAGCCGGAGAACGAGCGGATCACCATCAAGATGAAATTGAGCAGCGCGTCGTGGACCGGTCCGCTGGTCACAATCCCCAGTAAGACGCCGGCGATGGCGACAGCGGCAATGATGCCGACCGCCCACTCCGCACTCACCATGCCGCGCTGATTGCGGCGGCTCAGTGCGCTGTCCTGGTCGCCGCCGCACGCCATGTCCTCGCAGCCGGCGCACAGTGCGCCGGCACCAACCGTCGTCTCCAGCTCGACGACGGAGAGATCTCCGGTCGCTGTTCCAGGCTGATCGGATCCGGCCGGAGTCGTGCCGGACGTGATCGTCGTTCCAGGGATCATGGTTCCCTCCTCGTGTCTTGCGCACCACTGCCGTGGTGCGGCATCGGTTCAGATGCATCTGAAGTCTGTTGACGAGCGGCTGGATCGTTCGCTCCCGCCAGAATCTGTTGACAGCGCTCCGAGTGCCTCCAGATCTGTGGATATCCGGCCGTCCATTGCACTCAGCCGAACGCGCTGAAGACTGCGGAGACAACGGTGGGCACGACCCCTAGCAACATGAAAGAGGGAATGAAGCACCCCATCATTGGCGCCACGCTGCGTACCCCGACACCCCTAGCCCGCACTTGCAAGGCGCCACGCCTTACTTCACGAGCCGCGGCAGCATGTTGTCGCAGGCCATCGACCATCGAGGCTCCAGACTCCACAGATCGCGCCAGGTCCGCAGCAGCGAGCCCCAACTGGGGGTGATCATGGATTGACTGCCACGCAGCCACATTCCCAACACCCAGATCCAGCAAGGACAGCACCTGACCAAGATCATCGGCGACCGGCCCGTCGAAGCACTTCACCACCGCGCCACACGCAGCGCGAGCGGGCAGACCGGCACCGAGACATGCGGCCATGAGCTCCAAGGCCTGCGGCGCCTCCATGATCAACTGTTGTCGTCGACGTCGGGCGGAGCGAGGCTCAAGCCAGCCGAGCGCCACTATGCCGGCGGCAGAGACCAGAGGGACGCTCAACCACATGAAGGTCCCAAGCGAGCCGTCTAGCCAGCTGTCCAGCCGCGTTGCCGCCAAGCGAAGGCCGAACGCGCATGCCGTGCTCAAGACCGCACGGCGGATCAGAGGAGGTGCATCCGGCCGCCCACGGACGACTCGCGCGAGCGGTGTTGTCAGCGTGGCGAACCTGGATGGGCGGCGCGTCATCCGGCGAAGTTGGCCAGCGGGATGCCGCAGCGCGAGGAAAAACGCCAATCCCGCGAATCCGGCGGACAGCAGGCCGACGATAGACCCGGGGCCCAGGGCAGCCAACAAGATCATGGTGAATGCCACGGCTACACCTCCCCGGAGGCCTGCCGAGCCAGAGCTTCAATCCACAGCACCCCGGCACAGGCCAGCACTACTCCGGACAGCAGGCATGTCCAACCCATGGGTGCGGCCAGCAACCAACGCGCCGGGTCACCTCCCAGCAGATAGCCGATGGCTATCCCACATCCGGGAAGGACAGCCATCACCTTGCCGGTCGCGCGGGCGGCAGCAAGCTCGCTATTCACAACCTGGGTCAGTGCTTGATCGGCCGCCAGGCTGGCTGCCACCTGGTCGAGTGTCGAGGACATCGGCGCGCCAGTTTCGACGGAGATCTGCCAGGCTCGCGCCAGCTCGAGGAGACCAGCGTGTCCCGGGCGGCGCGCCTGCTGTCGCCAGACCCGCACCACGTCGCCGCCGAGCGTGTGCGCCTGATGGCCCTCGCGGAGTACCTCACAGTCGGCGGCGGCGATAGCCAGAGCCGCGGATGGCACCTGTCCCACCCGAAGATAGGAGGCCAGAACCGCACTCGCATGGGCTATCTCGGCTCGGAATCGCAGTGCGGATCTACGCCGTCGATATTGCCAGCCCAGCCTGACGGCCGTCAGCCCGACCAGCGAGATCGCGCAGCTCAGCACCGCGCCCTGCGCATCGGCGACATAGCCGGCTGCTGTGATGATCACGAGCAGCAAAATGATCATGACCGCGAGATAGATCCATGATCGTCGTCGATTCCGCGCCTCTTCTATTGCCGCGCGTTCTGGCCCGGAGACGCGCGCCACTGGAGCAAGCCGGCTCGTGACAGTCCGGGCCGTCGGGGCTGGCATGGCCAGCCAGGCTGCCAAACCCGCGCAGCATAGACACATCATGATCATGATCAACGGTTCAGCATCCCTTCCAGTCGTCTGCTGCCCGGACCTCGCACAATGTGGCCATTTGTGCGAAATGCGAGGGCGCATTCGCTCCGCACCAGCCCGCTGGATGGGTCGCGGGCGAAGATCGAGATCTCGACGACGCGGCGTACACCAGCGGTATCGCGGGCGACATGGATCACTGCATCCAACGCGGACGCCAGCTGAGCGTGCAAGGCAGTCTGAGGCAGCCCTCCAAGCGACGCGAGAGCCTCCAGACGAGCCGGGACATCGGCAGTCGAATTGGCGTGTACCGTCCCACAACCACCTTCGTGGCCAGTGTTCATAGCGGTCAGCAGGTCACAGATTTCGGCGCCGCGGACCTCACCGACCACCAACCGGTCAGGGCGCATTCGGAGTGATTGGCGGACCAAAGCCGTCAGGCTGATTGCTCCCGCGAGCTCGGTATTCGCCGGGCGACCCTCGATCCGGACCACGTGCGGATGGTCTGGAGCAAGCTCGCGAGAATCCTCCACAATGACGATTCGCTCGTGTGGCGGCACCAGCGCGAGAAGTGCGGCAAGCAAGGTTGTCTTGCCTGAGCCCGTTCCGCCGCTGATCAGGAATGCCAGCTTCGCCTCGATCATGCGGGTCAGCACTTGGGCCGCTCCCGCACTCAATGAGCCCGATGTCACGCAGTCTTGGAGTGAAAAGCTTCGCTTGGCTGGCACCCGGAGCGAGATGCAGGTACCGGGCGAGGTCAGGCAGCCGAGCACTGCGTGCACCCGTACCCCGTTCGGGAGCCTGGCGTCGACAAACGGGACTGCATCGTCGAGTCGCCGGCCTACAGAGGCGGCCAGGCGCTGGGCGAGCCGGCGTACTTCATGGTCATTGTGGAATTGGAGTGCGGTGAGCTCCAATCCGGCACCACGATCGACGAACACCTGACCCGGGCCGTTGACCAATACATCGGTGACCCCCGGCTCACGAAGCAACGGCTCTAATGGACCGGCACCCACGCTGTGCCGCCGCAACGACTCCACTGTGTCGAGCACCGCAGAGTCACTGACCGCCAGACCTTCAGCTCGCATAGCGGCCGCAACGTCAGCGGGGGTGTACTCGCGACCGATGCCAGCCAAGCGATCACGCACGGGGTCCAGGGCCGATTCGTTGATGCCACCATCCCCGGCGGTGGAAGACGGCGCAACGATCATGCTTCGACCCGCGCTTCCTGCCGATCCAGGTGTGGCTCCGAGAGATCGCTCAACACCTTGACGCACAGTCGAGCGAGCGAACTGCGCGCAGACCGGGCCGGCGGATCGCCTCGCTCCGCTGCGAGGAGCAGGGCCGGGTCATCGGCGAACGACCCGAGCAGCGGCCAATCCACGCCGCTGGCGACCAGACGTGGCTCGAGCAGGCGGGATCGGCCTTGTCTGACGACGAGTCCGCGGCCGGCGCAATCGCCGCCGATCTGCCGCGCGACCTCACAGCCGGCGGCGACCCCGCGGACATCGTCTCGGACGACCAGCACCGCCAGCTCGGCTCGCCGCAACGCTTCCCTTCCGGCGCTGCCGAGGGTTCGAGACAAATCGACGACGACGACAGCATGGCTGCGCATCGCTGACAACAACACCGCCTTCATCTGCTCAGCCCGCAACTCGGAGCCGGGCAGTGACTCGTCCCGGGCCATGGACAACAGATCAACGTCCTCAACGGAGGGCAACTGTCCGGTCAGGTCGCCGAGGTGCCCGCGCGCGCTAGCCAGCCTGGGCCACCGCCAGCCTGGTATTCGCTCTGCTCCCATCAGCAGGTCGAGCCCGCCAGAGCGCGGATCGGCATCGATCAGCAGGGTGCGCTGCGTACGCGCTGCGACGAACGCCAGGCCGGCTGCCAGCGTGGTGGCGCCGACCCCGCCCGAGCCACCCACCACGCAGATCACGCGGCCACTCCCCACGCTCGTCCGCGTCACGTCGGCGAGAGCGTCGGACAGCCAACTCGCACTCGACGGGAGCACGACGAGTGCCGCGCCCAGTCGCAGAGAACAGGGTTGCGCTTGCGCTGCAGTGCGGTCCTCAGCAACGAGATAGACACCGGCGCGGCGCGGCAAGCTCATGGCCGCGACACGATCCGCCTGTTCGATACCGAGCAACACCATCGCTGCCGATGACCAGTGTGGCCGTACCAGACTCGCGTCGCTGAGCAGCAGCGGCTCAACTCCGACCACGGCAGTGAGTGAGAGCACCTGGTCGAGCAGCTCGGAGTCGGTCATCACCACCGCAACACTTGGCTGGCCGGGCGTACGCGAGTCCATGTTGGCAGTGTGTGGACGTCCAGCCCGGACGCGCCGGCCCATGCGAAATCTGTGGATAAGGCTTCGAGCGAGCTAGCGGCTGTGGACAAAGCACCCCGGCTCGCAGCCGTCAAGACTCCACGGCCGTCACTCAATCACGCCAATTTTGATCTTGATACGCGCAACCGGTTGGCATCTCCCGGACACACCTGGCTGACGGCAGATATACAGCTTTCTCCTAGCTAGAAGGCCTTTCCATCGCGTCTAGATGGGGGTAGAAAGGACTCCAAGGGAACCCGAGTCGTCGAGATGGAGTGCACATCAAGGGAGCTTTCCTGGTGACGGTCAGCGATGACTGTCGCGGGCAGTCCTGACCGACGAGTCGGCAGACCTCGCACGGCATTCAAGTACCCACGCGGCGATCACCCATCCCCGACGGGAAGTTGCGATCCAGGTTTGCCTGGGCCAACACGTTGAAAAGATGCACGCATGGTCACTTGGTAGTGACGTGCCAGGCACGGCGCCCGCCTCGGTGGGCGCCGCGTCATGTACGGGGTGGCCCTCAAAACCAATTCAGTGGTGAGCCATTGGGGAAAGCTCGGCACCGCGAGCTACCGCAGCCGCGCAGCACAGCAGCCAGCTTTTGACTCCGCTCATGCTGCCTTCGGCGTACGCGTGGAGCCCGGCGGAGTAGCGGGCAGCGTTGTCGGCGTGACCGGCCTCGACCACGATCACGCCGTACGGATCCAAGCCGGCCGCGATCAGCACCAGATGTTCGGCTGCTCGCGCGATCAGACCGCTCGCGTCGCCGAACGGCGCGACGACGGCAATTTCTGCGTGGGCAACCGCCCCGACCACGATCGCCGGAGCGGACGTATCGCGGGTCAGCAACTCCGCCAGGCTGTTCATCCGGGCCGCGGCGCCTGGCTCGGAGCTGATCTTGCCGAGTTCATGGTCTGGCACCACGCCACGAGCCACGACGCCGTGCGCGCGGGCCATGGCCTGGCCCGGCGCAACTCTGATCAGAGCAGCAAGTGGTCTCAGTTCCGCCGCCAACCGAAGGGCGCCGACCCGCCATTGGTCCGGATTGCCGGTCAGCGCCGCGTTCGCCGTCGCTCCGGCCAGCAGAGCCTGGCTCAGTTGCTCGTCGGTGATCGTCCGCAAGCCCCGATCCCGCAACACGGCATCGACCGCATCGGTCGCTGCTGCAACCGCCGACGCCACGCCCTCGAAGCGCGCAAGATCAGCTAGCGGGTCGAGCACCACTAAAGTTTCCACCATGGCTACGGCGCGCACTCCATACCCAGACGCTGCAGCCGCTTGGATGGTCGGTCCCGGACCTCTGCGAGTTCTCGTCCTCGGGGCGGGCCGCGGCGGCTTCGCGGCGATGCTGCGTGATGCCGGTCATGAAGTGTTCTGCATCGACCGCACCGTTGAACTCGTCGGGGGTCTGCCCGCTCGACTTGGCACCCGACTGCACGTCGTCGGCCGGGTCGAGTCGTTGCCGTTCCTGTCCTGCCACTTCGACGTCGTGACTGCCGCGCAAACCTTGCATCGATTCCCGCCAGAACTCGCACTGAGCGAAATCGCCCGGGTACTCAAGCCCGGCGGCCACCTTGCTATCGCGTACAACGCTCGCGACGACACCGTCCCCTGGGTCCGGCGGCTGATCACCCTGATGCGTGAGGCCGACCCCGAAGCAATGCGGGGCGATTACGGTGAGGACAGCGTGGAAAAGGTTGCCGATAGCCCCTACTTCGGTCTCTTCGAACGTCGCAACTTCCGCAATTGGATGCCGATCACCCGAGACGGGCTGATTGCGATGGTCGAGCGGCGCCCAGCCGTGGCGCAGCTGAACCCCGGCACGTACGCCCGCCTGCTGCGTGAGGTCGGCGCGCTCTATGACACCTCTGCCCGAGCACCCGACCCCTTGATGCTGCCATTCCAGACGTCCTGCTGGCGCGTTGAAGTTGATCATTCAAGGCTTGTGATCACTGACGACTTCGACGATGTCCTGCGGATCAAACTTTGATCTTGTCGCGCTACGATTGCGGCCTCCTGAAGAAGGACAAGTACACACCAGCAGTTAGCTCCCGTTCGCAACGAAGCGCTGTACGCGATCGGCGAGCGGGCTGAGCTCACCGGTGTTTTGATCTTGCAGCAGCTCGTAGCCGTGGCCCCCGGGATAGCTGAGAAAGATCTTGTTCTTGCTTGGCATGCGCTTCAGGTTCTGACGTACCTGGTCGAGGTCCGAACGATCGGTGTTGGAGTAGGCGAACAGCGCCGGCATCGTTATTGATCGTGCATTGTCCGTGATCGACAGCGTTCCGAAGTCCGCCGGTCCGGACAGATCAACGATGGCGTCCGCCTTGGTTCGTTTGGCAGCGGCGACGGCGACCGATCCTCCCAGGGATGCGCCGACGAGGACGATCCTCTTGGCCCCTTGATCGCGTACGGCATGAGCCACGGCCTCCACCTGCGCTGGAAGCTGCGGCGGCTCATCCCCGCAGTCCGACTGTCCGTAGTCACAGAAATCCATCAGCACCACGCGTACGCCGTTAGGCAGGACTCTCAGTGGGCGTCGGCTGACTGCCGCACGTTCGCGATGGAGACTCGCCTGCGAAGATCAGCCGTGTCGTACGATCCGGGGCAGCCGCCGATTGGTCAAGCATCTGCGGGATAACGCCATCGATAGGCTGAAGCCGATGGGCCCGCTGCGCCACACGAGCCCCCGGGCCCGGCGCCGATCATTGATGCTCGTGAGGAGATGTCGCTGTGACTGACAACGCTCTGGACAACCTGCTCCACGAGGACCGGCGCTTCGCACCGCCCGTTGACCTGGCGGCGAATGCCAATGTCACGGCCGAGACCTACGCCGAGGCTGAGGCGAATTCCGAGGATTTCTGGGCCACACAGGCGAAACGGCTGAGCTGGCAGACCGAGCCGACGGAGATCCTCGACTGGAGTAATCCGCCGTTCGCGAAGTGGTTCGCTGACGGCACCCTGAACGCCGCCTACAACTGCCTTGATCGTCACGTCGAGGCAGGCCACGGAGATCGTGTTGCCTTCTACTTCGAGGGTGAACCCGGAGACACCCGGGTGATCACTTACGGCGAGCTGGCCAGCGAGGTGAAGCAGGCAGCCAATGCACTGATCGAATTAGGCGTCAAGGCTGGTGATCGGGTTGCGATCTACCTACCGATGATTCCGGAAGCGGTCGTCGCGATGTTGGCCTGCGCCCGCATCGGCGCGCCGCACACCGTGGTTTTTGGCGGCTTCTCCGCCGATGCGCTCTCGTCACGGATCATCGACTGCGGCGTCGAGATCGTGATCACCGCTGACGGCGGGTACCGGCGGGGCGCGCAGTCATCGTTGAAGCCGGCGGTTGACGAGGCATTGAAGTCCTGCCCCGACGTACGCAATGTCCTGGTCATCCAGCGCACCAAGCAGGACACGCCGATGACCGAGGGCCGCGACCTGTGGTGGCACGAGTTCGTTGCCAAACAGTCAGATGATCACGTCTGCGAGTACTTCCCCGCTGAGCATCCGCTTTACGTCATGTACACCTCGGGCAGCACGGGTAAGCCGAAGGGCATCCTCCATACGACGGGCGGCTATCTCGTTGGCGTCGCGTATACACACTGGGCATCATTCGACGTCAAACCGGAGACCGACATCTTTTGGACGGCCGCGGACATCGGCTGGGTGACCGGGCATTCCTATCTGGTATATGGACCGCTGGTGAACGGCACCACGTCGGTCATGTACGAGGGCACCCCCGACACTCCGCACAAGGGTCGCTGGTGGGAGATCATCGAGAAGTACCGCGTGTCGATCTTGTACTGCGCGCCAACCGCAATCCGGACCTTCATGAAGTGGGGTTCGGATATCCCGGAGGGCTTCGACTTGTCGTCGTTGCGCATTCTGGGATCGGTCGGCGAGCCGATCAACCCGGAGGCGTACGTCTGGTATCGGCATTACATCGGCGGTGATCGTACGCCGGTGGTCGACACCTGGTGGCAGACCGAGACCGGAATGCACATGATCTCTCCGATGCCCGGAGTGACGGCCGGCAAGCCCGGCGCGGCAATGCAGGCTGTTCCTGGCGTGGAGGTCGACGTCGTCAACGACGAGGCTGCCCCGGTGCCCAACGGATCAGGCGGCTACCTGGTGATCACGAAGCCCTGGCCGGCGATGTTGCGGACCATCTGGGGCGATGATCAACGCTACGTCGATACCTATTGGTCACGCTTCCCGGAGCGGTATTTTGCCGGCGATGGCGCGAAGAAGGACGAGGACGGCGACATCTGGCTGCTCGGTCGCGTCGACGACGTGATGAACGTTTCCGGGCATCGGATGTCCACGACCGAGATCGAATCGGCCCTGGTCTCGCACCCGAAGGTCGCTGAGGCTGCTGTCGTGGGTGCAAGCGATCCCATGACCGGCCAAGCCATCGTGGCGTTTGTGATCTTGCGCGCCGACGCGGGCGAAGGGGGCGACGACGTAGTGGCAGAGCTCCGGATCCATGTGGCGAAGGAGATCGGTTCGATCGCGAAGCCGCGACAGATCATGATCGTCGAGGAGTTGCCGAAGACCCGGTCGGGCAAGATCATGCGCAGGCTGCTGCGTGACATCGCCGAGAACCGCGAACTGGGCGATGTCACCACACTGACCGACTCCTCGGTGATGACCTTGCTCAAGGAGAATCTTGCAACGGCCAAGTCCGCTGAGGACTAGTGCCCTTTTAAGCAGCTGCTCGCGCAATCGCGCGTGGAATCCGCCTAGTTCGTCGTCGCTCGCAGAGGAAACAACGCCTCCGCTCGCTCCTCCTCACCACGGCGGCGCGCGATTTCCCGACGCTCGCAGCTGATGCTCCGGCGATCTCGCATCTCTCCGCACAAGGCCACGAATGAAGGCCGAATCAGCCTCGGAGCCCGTCATTCGTGGTTCTGTGCGGAGAAACGCCCGGCGGACCGCTCGAAGAAGATCCACAGATGTTGCAGTCGGAGAGGGATCTCGGTTCCCTCGTAGGGCGAGCGCTCGACGAAACCGCGCGATCTATAAAGCCGCTGTGCGTCGGTCATAAATCGACACGTGTCCAGCAGTACGGTGCTCGCGCCCATCTCCCACGCCATGTCAAGCAGCTGATCAAGGATTGCGGAGCCCACTTGTCGATGTCGCCAAGCAGGAGCGACATACATGCGCTTCACTTCCGCCGTGCCGGCCTCGAACATGTGTAGCGCGCCCACACCGGCCGGCTGACCATCGCACTCGGCAAGCAGCAGCTTTCCAATCGGCGGGCGGTAGTTGACCAAGCTGTCCTGGACCAACGACGGATGGGTCGGCGGCTCGTCGACGCCGTAGTCGCTGGCAAGCCGGTCAATCGCCCACGTGAGGTATTCCACCATCAAGGCGGCGACAGCCTCATCATCGACTCCTGGCTGCGCCTCCCGAACCAGACAGCCACTGGATGCAGGCATCGAAACCTCCTCGATCATCAGTATGGTGAAACGCACGTGATCTCGCGTTCTCCCAGCTGGAATCGTTCCAAAAGCCCAGTCACGTAGCTTGTGCGCAGAAACGCCCAGCCGAAGATCGCTAGGCTCAGCAGTTGACGAGAGGAGCGGACGTGGCTGATCTTCCCATCGGGGACATCATCAGGAACATCACCGACGATGTGAAGTTATTGGTGCAGGACCAGTTGGAGCTCGCCAAGGCGGAGCTCACGCCCGCTGCGAAGTTGGGCGGTACCGGGGCCGGACTATTCGGAGTCGCCGGATATTTCGCACTCTCCGCCACGATCATTTTCTATTTTGCTGCTGCTTTTGGCTTGGTCGCTGCCGGCCTCGCAGCGTGGCTCGCATTCTTGATCGTGGGCGGTGCACTGGTGCTGATTGCCGCCATCTGCGCCGGGATTGGGTTGATCTTGGTCCGCAAGATCAAAGGCCCCGACCGGACGATCGCCCAGGCCAATCTTGCGATGACCGAGGTGCAAGATGCGGCGCAGCACGCAATGGCCGCGGCGCGGGCACCCCAGATCGAGGGCCAGGTGGTACCCGCACCCAGGCCGTTGCCCGAGCGTTCCGGGTAGGCAGCCGGGGACCGCAGCGACTCGCCATGGCAGGGGCCGGGGTCCGCGACATCCTGCTCGATGGACCGTGGCATCACCGTGACATCGCCGCCAATGGAGTCCGCTTCCATGTGGCCGTTGGCGAACACTTCAGTCCACACCGGCCCCTCGTGCTGTTGTTGCATGGATTTGGAGAGTTCTGGTGGGCATGGCGGCACCAGATTCCGGCACTCGATGAGGCTGGATTCTCTGCGGCTGCGATGGACCTGCGCGGCTACGGAGCGAGCGACAAAACCCCGCGCGGGTACGACCCAAAGACCACCGCATTCGATGTCACCGGGGTGATCAAGAGTCTGGGATTCTCCAGCGGCGTGGTCGTCGGCCACGACTGGGGCGGCATGGCCGCCTGGGCCACCACCGCGTACGCGCCGGCTCCGGTCCGCGCCCTGATCAGCGTTGCAGCGCCACATCCGCTCGCGTTTCCGTGGCGTAGCAATCTCCCTACCCTGGCGTTTTTCCAGGTGCCGTTGTTCCCGGAGCGTCGCATCATGGCTGATGACGGGCTCTACATCGAGGAGTTGCTCCGCAGCCGGGCCGCCGATGGGCCCGGATTCCTGACGTCAGCAGAAGCGCGGCATTACCGCGACGCCCTGATGCTGTGGCCGAGCCCGCACTGTGCCTTGGAGTACCAGCGGATGTTCGTGCGCAATCACTTCCGCATTATGGGCCGTGACTTCCGCATGATGCTCCGGCAACCACGGGCCGTACCGTTGCTGTCCATTCACGGCCAAGAAGATCAGCTCATTCCACTGTCTGCGATGGCTGCGGCCGAACGCTGGATCGATGCCCGCCATGACTTGGTCAGCCTGACCGGGGTTGGCCACCTGCCACATGAGGAGGATCCGAAGGTCGTCACGTCGGCGATCATCGATTGGCTGACCGCTCTGTGATCGCCGATGTTGTGACATGTGCGCTGAGCGTGTCGAAGCGCGAGGGGATGAGCCTTCGACAGGGCTCAGGGCACATCCTTTCGGCAAACTCGCGCATTAGTGTCGGGTGAGTGAAGCAGACCTCCACAACGGTCCGTCGCACGTATTACGTGTTGACTGCGGGCAACACGTTGGCGGCGTCGCTGATCTGGGGGATCAACACGATTTTCTTGTTGGATGCCGGCCTCAGCAACTTCCAAGCATTTGCGGCCAACGCATTCTTCACCGCAGGCATGGTGCTCTTCGAGATTCCGACGGGCATCGTCGCGGACCGTTGGGGGCGACGCACCTCGTTCCTGTGCGGAACGCTGACTCTGGCCGCGACGACTGGACTTTATGTACTGCTGTGGCAGCTGCGCTCCGGGTTCGTCTGGTGGGCAATTGTTTCCGCGCTGCTCGGGCTCGGATTCACCTTCTTCTCTGGTGCGACGGAGGCCTGGCTGGTCGACGCACTGACCGCAACCAGGTTTGATGGTCAGCTCGAGGGCGTCTTTGCTCGTGGCCAGGTCGTCGGTGGAGCGATGATGCTGAGCGGCTCAGTGGCCGGCGGCTATCTTGCGCAGTTGACGAACCTCGGCGTGCCGTACGTGCTGCGAGCAGGAATCCTGATCGGGGTTTTTGTGCTTGCGCTGTTCGCCATGTATGACATCGGCTTTACTCCCGATCGCGGTGAGAAGCCGCTGACTGACATGAGGAGGATCGTCGACAGTTCGGTCGAGCATGGCCTGAAGGTGCCGGCAGTCCGGGCAACCATGCTGGCCGGCTTCTTCAGCGGTGGCGTAGGAATCTATGTGTTCTACGCGCTGCAGCCATACCTGTTGGAACTCTGGGGAAATCCGCGTGCCTACGGCATCGCCGGCCTGGTCGCGGCGATCAGCGCCGGCGCCGCGATGGTCGGCGGCCTGCTCACCGAGCGAATCCGTGGGGCCTTCCGGCGGCGTACGTCGGCATTGCTGATCACCACCAGCATCAGCGTGCTGATGTTGGTCGTGATCGGACTGGTCGGCAACTTCTGGCTGGTGGTGGCCGCGATCACGATCTCAGGGCTGGCGGAATCTGCCAGCCGGCCCATCCGGCAGGCCTACCTCAACGGCATGATTCCCTCCCAGCAGCGAGCGACCATTTTGTCCTTCGACTCACTAATCGACAACGCGGGCGGAATCGTGGCGCAACCTGCGCTCGGCAAGAGCGCCGACGTCTGGGGCTACCCGATGTCCTACCTGCTCTCGGCAGCCGGCACCGCGCTCGCCTTACCATTCATCGCTCGGGCCCGGAGTTTCAACACGCCGGCCGATCATCAAACAGCTCCGCTACCAGCCACTCAGCAGACCAGCTGAGCCAAGGAGGTAGATACGTGACTCCCACGGCTCCAGCTCGAGCGACGTCGAGTCGCCGTGGGTCGTCAGCAGCACCTGAGCTCCGGACAGGTCGGGAATAGCCTCCGGGGGCACGCTCGCTGGATCCGATGAGCAGTTGGCGATCATCATCAGCACCTGATCATCCAGCGTTCGGGTGATGGCCCAAATCTGCTCATGATCAGGAAGTAACAGTGCGAAGCGGCCATCGACGACCACCGGATGATCACGACGCAGCTTGATCAACTTGCGGAAGTGGTGGAACACCGAATCCGGATCATCCAGCTCAGTTGCGGCGTTGACGGTGACGTAATTGGGGTTGACCGGCAGCCAAGGAATCCCGTCGGTGAACCCAGCATGTGAGCGGTCGTCCCATTGCATCGGGGTACGGGCATTGTCCCGACTCCTGAGTGACAACGAGTTCAGTACGGCCTCAACTTCCATGCCCAGACTCAGCGCCGCCGAGTGATAGTTGATGGACTCGATGTCGCGGTACTGCTCAATGCTGCTGAAGTAGGTGTTGGTCATGCCGAGTTCTTCGCCCTGATAGACATACGGCGTCCCCTTGTGCATGTGCTGCACCGTGGCAAGCGTCTTGGCGGAGTTCACCCGGTGCTCGGGACTGTCGTTGCCGAACCGCGACACCGCCCGCGGTTGATCATGGTTGTCCCAGTACAGCGAGTTCCAGCCGACATCGGCCAAAGCCAGCTGCCACTCGGCCAGATTCTTCTTGAGCGCTGGCAACAACAGCGGAACAAGATCAAACTTGCCGCCGCCATCCTGCCGCGAGTCGAGGCCAACATGCTCGAAGGTGAACACCATGGTCAACTCGTGGTTAGCGGGGTCCGTTGCTCTGCGAGCAACCTCGATAGTCGACCCGGGCATCTCTCCCACGGTAAGCAGATTTCGCTCGTCCAGACCGACCGCAGCGTTCATCTCGGCAAGAAACTCATCGAGCCGTGGACCATTCGCGGTGAAGATGAAACTGTGCGCCCGGGTCCTGCCAGGTGGCGGCTCGCCGTCGACGAGCTGGCCCTTGGATATGAGGTTGATCACGTCCATCCGGAAGCCGTCGATGCCGCGGTCGACCCACCAGTTCATCATGTCGTAGATCGCCTGGCGTACCTCGGGATTCTCCCAGTTGAGGTCCGGCTGCTTGGGGCTGAAGAGGTGCAGGTAGTACTGGCCGCTGCGCTCATCGAACTGCCAAGCCGAGCCCGTGAAGGCCGACTCCCAGTTCGTCGGCTCCGCCCCTTCGCTGCCCGGCTCGAAACCCGGTCGGGCCGGCCGCCACCAGTACCAGTCGCGCTTGGCCGAGGCAGGATCTCGCGACTCGATGAACCACGGGTGCTCGTCTGAGGTGTGATTGACCACCAGATCCATCACGATCTTGATGCCCCGCTTATGCAGCCCGGCGATCAGCAGGTCGAGATCTTCAAGCGTGCCGAAGAGCGGATCGACGTCTTGGTAGTCGCTGATGTCGTAGCCGTTGTCGTCCATCGGCGAGGCGTACACCGGTGAGAGCCAGACCACATCCACGCCCAGCTCGGCCAGGTAATCCAGATGCGACAACATCCCCGGAATGTCGCCCGTACCGTCACCATTGCTGTCGGCGAAAGAGCGCGGATAGATCTGATAGACCACCGCTGACTTCCACCAATCGATCGGACGGTCAACGAGAACAGCGGGTGTCTGCGTCGGCTCAGAGATCACACATCCGATCCTTCCACAGGGACATCGAGACGCTTGATCAACGCATTGATCTCTGTGGCGAGGTTGGCCCGGGCAGCACTGGTGAGATGCCGGCCCTTGGCCGTACGGAAGATCTCCCGGTCGGCAAGATCGGTAAGCACGGCTAGCCGTCCGGCGAGGAAGTCCTGCTCGGGCAGCTGGGCATACTCGACGCGTACGGCCGCGACATACTCGGCGTAATCCACCGGATCGGATGCCAAGATTGCCAGATCCGCATCGCAGAGCAGTTCGCCCTCTGGGTCGCGCGGTCCAGGTAGGTGAGTCTCGGTCAGCCGTACCAGCCGTGCGACCTGATTCAGATCCTCCTGCTCGAGCCCGACCCAGCTCAGCTCGCGTAGCGCCAATCGCGCTGAGGCTTCCTCATTGCTGACCTGACCTGGCGGGATGGCATAAACAGCATCGTGATACCACGCGGCCAGCCGTACCAGGAAAAGATCATGATCATCTGCCAGCTGGTCGATCATGGTGAGCACCTCAAGCAGGTGCTTCGTGGTGTGGTAGTGCCGATGCGGCTCGCTGTAGCGCAAGATCAATTGCTCGCCGAGCTCGGGCTGCCGCGGCAGCGTGGCATTCCAGCGTGTCAGCAGCTCCGAGCGGTGATCATCAGTGGGCATCGGGACCTCCTCGGTCGGGGCTTCGGTCGGTCAGGTAGCGCGCGGGAATGGGTACCTCCCGGTGCCGGTTCCATGGCCGCTGCCAGCCAGCAAGGTCGAGTACGCCATCGAGCAGGTGCGCGGTAAGGCCCCAGATGAGATGCCCATTCACCTCGAACGCCGGACCGGTATAGCCCGACGGATGATGCACCTGGGCGCGATGTCCGGGGTCAGTGAGTACGGCCACGGGCACGATATCGATCGATGCGGCTTCTCGGGCATCCATCACCTCCACCGGGCTCGGCTTTCGCCACCAGGCGATGACCGCTGTGACGTCGAACCCACTGACGTCCACATGCGCGGGCGGCAGCACGCCGAGGACCTCGATCCCGCTCCGGTCCACACCGGTTTCCTCCGCTGCCTCGCGGAGTGCCGTATCGGCGAGGTCATGATCATCATCCTCAGCGGCGCCACCTGGAAAGGCGATCTGCCCGGGGTGCGTACGCATCCCGGCCGCCCGCTCCACGAACATGATCTCCGGACCGTCAGGACCGTCGCCGATCAAGATCAACACAGCGGCGGGACGCGCCCCGATTCCTGGCCGGAGCGCAACTACTCGGTCCAGTCGAGACTGCTCCGACAACGCAGCGGTCAGGTTCTCGAGCCACTCCGGTCGCTCCATGTCCGAGTTGGTCATGGCGTGACCCCAAGATGCTGACGTGCCAGGTCCCGAATCTCCGCTGCCGAATGAAACTGTCCAGCATGGCGAAAGGCGATCGTGCCGTCCGGTCGCACGAAGAAGGTCTGTGGTGGTCCGCTGATCTGCAGCGCCGCGCGGAGCACGACATCGGGATCCGCGAGCTGCGGATATTTCCAGGTGGACAGCTGCGCGAATTCGAGCGCCAGCTCAGGGCGAGGATCATCATGATCAATCCCGATGATCTGCAGATCGGACTTGTTCGTCGTAGCCACCTCGGTGAGGTAGGGCGCTTCTTCCCGACAGGGTCCGCACCACTGCGCCCAGACGTTGATCATCATCGGCTTCCCGCGCAGCCCGGCGAGCCGAACCGCACGCCCGCCGCCGAGGCACGGCAAGACCACATCGGGGAGTCCGGACGAGACCGCGGCTACTTTCGGATCCGACGCCGGACAGTCGGCAATATCGGCAGCTTTCTTCATGGCAGCAAGATCGGCCGTCGACTCCGGGCTCGGTGCGGCCTCGCTCGGCGGCGCCATGGGCGTGCTCGACTCGGGAACCGTCGGAGACCCGCCACAACCAGCCAGCATCATCGCGAAGAGCAGGATGAATGCGGCTGTCAGCCAGCCTTTTTTCATCCCCGCGGCTCCCGCACCAGCTTGGCCGCCTTAACCGGATCCGTCTCTCCTTCCCCGTACGCGGGGCACAAGCGAGCGACCGGGCAGGCGCCGCACGCCGGGTTTCGGGCGTGACAGCGCCGCCGGCCATGCCAAATGATGTTGTGGCAGAGCTGTGTCCAGTCCTTGGGCGGGAACAGTGCGGCGACCGCAAGTTCGACCTTGTCCGGGTCGGTTTCGGTGGTCCAGCCGAACCGTCGCACCAAGCGTCCGAAATGGGTGTCGACGGTGATGCCCGGAATACCGAACGCGTTGCCGAGCACCACATTGGCGGTTTTCCGGCCGACGCCGGGGAGTGTGACAAGATCCTTCATTCGCTTCGGCACTTCACCGTCGAAGCGCTCGGTCAACACGGCCCCCAACTTGATCAAGGTGTCGGTCTTGGCCCGGAAGAAGCCGGTCGGCTTGATGAGCTCCTCCAGATCCGCACGGTCCGCTGCGGCGTAGGCGACGGCGTCGGGATAGCGAATGAAGAGCACCGGCGTCACGAGGTTGACGCGTTTGTCGGTGCTCTGGGCAGACAAGATCGTAGCCACCAGCAGTTCGAGTGGGTTGGTGAAATCGAGCTCGATGTGGGCATCGGGATAGGTCGTCGCCAGGATGCGGTTGATCGCCCGGGCACGACGCACCAACGCCGTACGGGATTTGTCGAACGGTCGGATGGGCGCCTGGTCAGCGGCATCAGAGGCCAGCCCCACGCTGCCACCAGACCTATTCGAACTCATGCCATCACAGTAGTTGAGAGCCATGTTTGGGCCCTGACGTTCCCGAGCATTCAACGGTAGCCTTGCCAGCGAGAGCCGTACCGTGATCAGGAAGGGGGTACCGCGTGGATCCGGAAGTCCTCAAGAAGGCACCGCTATTTGCCGGACTGGAAGACGAAGCCGCGACCGCACTCTCCTCCGCCATGGGAAAGCTCCATCTCAACAAGGGCGACGTGCTTTTTCATGAAGGGGACATGGAGGATCGCCTCTACATCGTGGTCAGCGGCAAGATCAAGTTAGGCCGCAGCGGCTCGGCGGGTCGAGAGAATCTGCTGGCTGTACTGGGACCCGGGCAGATGTTTGGCGAGCTGTCTGTTTTCGATCCGGGACCGCGATCGACAACCGCTACGGCCGTTACGGCGTGCGAATTGCGCACGCTCGAGCACGATGAGCTGATTCCCTGGCTGACCGGTCGCCCCGAGGTGGCTCAGGGCTTGCTTGGTCAGCTCGCAGCGCGACTACGCCGCGCCAACGACGTGGTGGCCGATTTGGTCTTTTCTGATGTCCCGGGCCGAGTTGCGAAGCAGCTCCTGGAGTTGGCGCAGCGGTTCGGGGACAAGCGGGACGACGGCATGCACGTACACCATGACCTCACCCAAGAGGAGCTGGCCCAGCTCGTCGGTGCCTCACGCGAGACGGTGAACAAGGCGCTGGCCGACTTCGCGGCCCGCGGCTGGATCCGGCTGGAGCCGCGGTCGGTGACGATCTTGGATGTCGAACGGGTGGAGCGCCGAGCCAGGTAACGAACGAACCGCTCTATCCTCCCCGCCTCCTGCAGAAACGAACGTGCACGTTGGTTCCCTGCGCGATACACATGTTGCAATGTGTGTATCGCAGCAGGAGCGCACGTGCACGTCCGTTTCTGACGTAGCGCCCGCTTAGTTACGACTACCTCTCGCCGCCCTCGTCTTTCCGCACATGGCCGCGAATGTCGTACGAATGGGTGCCGTCGCCGTGTTTTCGTGGCTCTGTGCGGAAAAACGCAGTAGAGAAGGCAGAGAGGCTGCACCCCTGCGACAAGCTCAGGGTGCAGCCTCTTGGCGGTAGTGCCCCGGCTCGCGCGTTCAACCTGTACGGGAACGGGCGAGCCGGGAATTATCAGGCGGTGCCGAGCGTCACGTCCAAGGTCTGCGGTGCACCACCGTCGCGGACGAAGGTGACCTTGACAGTACTCCCGGGCGCATAGAACCGAGTCGCAGCAATCAGCCCATCTGTCGTCGTCGTGTCAAAGCTGTTGATCTTGGTGACCATGTCGCCAGCGCGCAAGCCGGCCTTGTCAGCTGGGCCGCCGCTCACAACCTGACCGAGAGCAACTCCGGTAGAGGTAGGCAGCTCTGAGTCAGAGCCGCTCAGCTGCACTCCGAGCTGGGCATTGCTGGACTTGCCGGTCGTGATCAGATCGTTCGCGACACGCGCTGCCACGTCAGATGGAATGGCGAAGCCGATGCCGATGTTGCCAGGCTGGCCGCCGTCGGCACCCGAGCTGGTGCTTGCGATCGAGGAGTTGATACCCACCACGGCGCCGTTGAGATCAACAAGCGGACCGCCGGAGTTGCCTGGGTTGATCGCAGCGTCTGTTTGCACCGCCAGATAGACCGCGTCGTTGTTGTCGCCAGACCGGACGGGACGGGCGGTGTTGGACACGATGCCGCTGGTTACCGACTCCGAGAGCCCGAGCGGCGCACCTGCGGCGACGACGGTCTGGCCGACCTGGAGCTCGCTGGACTTGGCGAACGTGACCGGGTTCAGATCGTTTACGCCATCGACCTTGATCACCGCGAGGTCATTCGACTCAGAGGTTCCGACCACCTTGGCGGTGGCCGTCGTGCCGTTGTGGAACGTGACCGCGATCGTTCCCTGATCCCCAGCACCCGCGACTACGTGGTTGTTGGTCAGGATGTGGCCGTCCTTGTCAAGCACCATGCCGCTTCCGATGGCACCGCTGCCGTTTGACTGCACCGCGATGGTGACCAGCGACGGCTCAATCTTCGCGGCGGCGGCTGCGACTGTGCCGTTCAGTGTCGGGCTCGGCGGTGCTGCGCTCGTGACATTCAGCGGCGACGCACTCTGGCCATCGGCCAGGAAAGCGTACGAGCCGATGCCCGCGCCCGCACCCAGTATGGCCGCGATCGCCGCGCCGGCGATCAAGGCACCAGTTCGGCGTTTCGGCCGCTGCAGAACCGTGGTCGGAGGCTGGTTCGGGGTCGGAGTTGGATGTGGATTGAGGGGTGGCACACCTGGCGGTGCCGGGAAGTCGGACGCGGTGTAGCCGCCATACTGACCACTCGGCAGCATGACGGTCTGTTCCTCATTCGGACCCTGCGCCTGAGGTTGTCTGAAGTCTGGAGTGTGGTTTTCTGGCTGCTCGTTTGCGTTCATGACATCGAGGTTGACTCAGAAGCCTATGAGCATCCTGTGTGGCGAGAATGAGCTGGCTGAGCGATTTCCCGCACCGCTTAGCCCTTCTGCAGGTACTCCAACTGGGACCGGACCGACTGCTCGGCCGCTGGCCACAGGCTGCGATCGACGTCGGCATACACCCGCGCCACGACCTCACTCGGTGTACGGTCCCCTGCGGCAAGCGCAGCTCGAACTTGATCCAGCCGCTCCAACCGATGCCGGCGATAGAAGGACAGCCACGACATCGGATCATTGACGATTGGCCCGTGACCCGGGAGCAATTCCTCCACGTGCTGGGCCCCGACCAGCGCCTCCAACAGGTCGAGGGATCCGAGGTACGCCGCAAGGTCGCCGTCCGGATGAGTGATCACCGTCGTACCACGGCCCAGCACCATGTCGCCGGTGATCAGCCGGCTGACTCCGTCAGGGCCGAAGATCAGCAACGAGCGCGAGTCGCTGGTGTGGCCAGGCGTCTCGACCACCTCGAGCGTGATCGAGCCGAGGGTGAGCAGCTCTCCTGCAGCAAGTCCGTCGGCGCCAATGCGGAATTCCGGATCGGCGGCGCGTACGCCGCAGCCGGCCCGCTCGGCCAGCAGCGCAGCACCTTCCGAATGATCAAGATGCCGATGGGTCAGCACGATTCCGCGCAGCCTTGGTTCGCAGGCAGCGAACACCGCGTCGAGATGAGATTGGATCGCCGGCCCGGGATCAATCACCAGAGCACCCTCATCGGCGTCGGTGATCACCCAGGTGTTGGTTCCATCCAGCGTCATCGGACCGGGGTTCGGCGCTCGGACGAGCTGGACATAGCTCACGACGGACCCGCGGCTACCCGCGGATACCGAAATTGCCAGCCGTGTGGCGTCTCCACCACTTTCGGCAGCACCTCCTCGATCTGCCGGTCCTTCGCGTGATTGATCACAGCGTCAACCGAACCAAGATCAGTGAGCTCGATCAAGATCGACATGGTGGGCGGCATAAGCCTGATCACTCCGGAACGCTCGGCAGCCAAGGCCTCCCGTGGAGTCGACCATTCCGCACGCTCCGTTTCGCCAGAAATATCTACAGCCTCAAGATCATCGGGCATAGCTGCCGCGAAGAACCAGGTGTCATAACGACGCGGCTCGATCTCGGGCGTAATCCAATGCGCCCACGGATGAAGATCAACCTCAGCCAGCACAACGCTGGTCTCCTCGGTTGTTTCACGGATCGCACAGCGTCGGATTGAATTGGGTCGGATTGAATTGGGACGGATTGAATTGGGACGGGTCGGATCGGGACCATCGTGATCGACCGGGTCTACCCGTCCGCCCGGGAATACCACCGTGGAGGGTGCGAAGAGCATGCGCGCGTGGCGGTGCAACAAGTAAGTCTCAAGCCCGATCTCGCTGTCGCGTAGCAAGACGACGCTGGCGGCCGGAACCGCCACACTTGGCACGGCATCAGGCGGCCGGCGAGCGGCAAGCTCCGCCATCGCTGCCGGCACCCTCGGATCGAGGCGAGCGAGGATGTCGTAGGAGTGCGACGGCATCGAGGTCTTGATCAAAGTGGATGAATCGTCGGCGTCGAGCCGACCCCTACAACGAGCTCAACCTCCACTGGCGCATTGATCGGCAGCGCCGCAACGCCTACGGCGCTTCGCGCATGCCGCCCAGCGTCGCCGAAGATCTCAACCAACACCTCACTTGCGCCGTTTCCTACCAGTGACTGGTCGGTGAAATCCGGGGCGCTTGCGATGTAGACCGTCGCCTTGACAATCCTGGTGATCACATCGAGATCGCCAGTGAGGTCCACGACGGCCGCCAGCGCATTGAGCGCCGCTATCCGGGCACAGTCGACGGCATCCTCGATCGAGACCTCCGCGCCGACCTTCCCGACGGCCCGCAAAGTGCCATCCACAATCGGGACCTGGCCGGCGGTGTAGACCAAGTCGCCGAATCGCACGGCCGACAGATAGGCCGCTGCCGGCGGAACGACCGGCGGCAAGCTCAGTCCAAGATCGCTGAGCCGTTCCGATGGCAGGCTCACGTCACCGTCCCCGAAGCAGGAATTGGTCGCTTGAGGTACGCGACGAGATTCTCCGGATTGAGGCCGGGAATCACCTGCACGAGTTCCCACCCGTCCTGCCCCCAGTTGTCCAGGATCTGCTTGGTCGCGTGCACCAACAGCGGCACCGTGACGTACTCCCACTTGGTCATGCCCTCACTGTAGAGGTGAGTACGTCGGTGCTGATGGCATTGCTATGAGCAGAGACAGAACGGATGGCCACTCGGATCGAGGAAGACGATGAAGTTGGGCGAATGATCACCGTTCGCCGCGCGTCGAGCACCGATGGACTCCGCGTACGCCGCAGCCTCGTTCAGATCATCAACATGCAGGTCGAGGTGAAACTGCTGGGGTATCGCATTGTCCGGCCAGGTCGGAGGTTTGTGATTGATCGCCAGCTGGAAGTCCAGCTGACCACTCGAACCGCCATTGATCGTGACCCAGTCGTCCTCAGCGGGCTCGATCTCCCAGCCGAGCAGGGCCGCATAGAACTCTGCCAGCCCTTGCGGATCATCCGTGTCGAGCACCACGGCCTGGAGGCTGATTCTGGGGATCTCCGCCTGAGTCGCAGCGTCCGAGGCGGCGTTTGTGTCGGAAATAGATGTCATGAGGAACATCCTGGTGGTCGCTCCTGACACTCTGACCAGCGGCCGCCGGTCAGAGTGGCAATCAAACACCGACGTTTTGACGGGCAGCCGCCGGGCGGAGTTGCAATCAAACACGGACAGCCGTCCCGGCGGGCAGCGTCAGTACTATCGAGCCCGTGACCATCCAGGCAGCGCACCTCGCCACGCGGCCTGTTCCAGTCCACGACAATGGGACGCCCGCGTGAAGGTCGGAATCCTGGGCGGAACGGGTCCGCAAGGTCGCGGCCTGGCCAGGCGACTCGCTGCCGCCGGCCACGAGGTCGTGATGGGGAGCCGGAGTGCCGAGCGGGCGGAACGGATCGCCGCGGAGTACCCAAGCATCGAGGATGCGGGTGGGATCACCGGTGGTAGCAACCTCGATGCTGCCGCAGCCGAGCTGGTCATCGTGAGCGTGCCGTACGACGGCCATGCCGAGCTGTTGTCATCCCTCGCTCCTGAGCTCGCTGGAAAAATCGTGGTGGACTGTGTGAATCCGCTCGGCTTCGATAGCAAAGGGCCTTATCCCCTGCAGGTGGCCGCCGGCTCAGCGGCGCAAGAGGCGGCGGAGCTACTGCCCGAGTCAACGGTGATTGCTGCCTTTCACCACGTCAGCGCCATTTTGCTAGATGACCCCGAGGTGGACCGCTTCACAGATGACGTGCTCGTCCTCGGCGAGGACCGCGACGCCGTTGCGGTGGTCTGCGAGCTGGTAGCCGCCATCCCCGGCGCGCGCGGCATCTATGCCGGCCGGCTGCGCAATGCGGGCCAGGTCGAAGCGCTAGCCGCCAACCTCATTGCCATCAACCGGCGATACAAGACCCATGCCGGCATCGCGGTCTCAGGCATCTCGTGAGCCCGCGACACACCCTGCACATCATCAGCGGGAAAGGCGGCACCGGCAAAACCACCATTGCTGGAGCGCTCGCCTGCGCCCTCGCGACCAGCGGCCGAAGGATCCTGCTCTGTGAGGTGGAGGGTCGAAACGGCATCTCGGAGCTGTTCGATGTATCCCCGCTGACAGGTGCAGAGGAGCGCCGGATCAGCCGCACCCCCGCGGGTGGTGTGGTGCACGGGCTGTCCATCGACGCCGAGGACGCTCTGATCGAATACCTCGACACCTTCTATCACCTCAGCATTGCGGGGAAAGCGCTTGACCGCTTCGGGGCCGTTGACTTCGCCACGTCGATCGCGCCTGGGCTGCGTGACGTGCTGCTCACCGGCAAGGTGTACGAGGCGGTGCGGAGGAAGATCAAGAACAAGCCCAACGCGTACGACGCCGTCGTCCTGGACGCCCCACCGACGGGCCGGATCGCCCACTTCCTCAACGTCCACGCCGCCGTGGCGGGGCTCGCCAAGGTTGGACCGATCCGCAATCAGGCCGACTCGATCATGCGGCTGCTGCGATCCGCTACCACGGTGGTACATCTCGTCACCCTGCTCGAGGACATGCCGGTGACCGAGACCGAGGAAGCCGCCGCAGCGCTACGGCCCACGCAGATCCGGATCGGCAGTGTGATCGAAAACATGGTGACGCCCACCCCTCTCGACGATCGTCAACTGCAAGCAGCCGCTACCGGCTCGATAAGCCTCAAGGTCCCCGGCTTGACGATCAAGCAGAACCAGGCCCTGGCATCGGAGTTTGGGCTCGAGGCCGCGCGTACGCTGCAAGAACAGCGGCGCCATGATCGCCTGACGGCACTCGGCCTACCCCTGGTTCAGATTGCCTTCGATCACGGCGGCATCGACGATGGTGCGATCCTCTCGATCGCCGAGCAGCTGACCGATCAGATGAGCTTGGAGGCCGCGTGACAAGCGGCTATCCTTCGAAGGCCTTTCAGCCGCCAACCCACGCCGGCGTGGCAGTGCCCTTCCTCGACATCGACAAGATCATTGGCGATCGCGAGATCAAGATCATTATTTGCTGCGGCTCCGGCGGGGTAGGCAAAACCACTACGTCTGCCGCCATCGCATTGCGTGCCGCCGAGGCGGGCCGCAAGGTCGTGGTCTTGACCATCGACCCGGCCCGTCGGCTAGCCCAATCCCTGGGGGTCGGGGAGCTGGACAACACGCCGCGGCCGGTACCCATGATCGACACTGCGGCCGGCGGCAGCCTGGACGCAATGATGCTCGACATGAAAAACACCTTCGACGATGTGGTGATCGCGCACTCCACACCCGAAAAGGCCGAAGCGATCTTGCAGAACCAGTTCTATGTCGCGCTGTCCTCAGAGTTCTCCGGGACTCAGGAATACATGGCCATGGAGAAACTGGGCCAGTTGCACAGCGAGGCTGAGGCCAACGGCACCTGGGACCTCATCGTGGTCGACACTCCGCCGGCGCGTTCAGCACTGGACTTCCTCGATGCCCCTGAGCACCTGAGCTCATTGCTCGACGGGCGGTTCCTGCGTCTGCTACTGCCACCCGCACGCGGCCCGCTGCGTTTGATGAGCGCCGGCTTCTCCATGATGTCGGCGGTGATCACTAGGATCCTCGGCTCCCAGATCATCAACGACGTGAAGACCTTCGTTCGAGCGTTCGAGGCACTCTTCGGTGGATTCCGGCAGCGAGCAACAGCAACCTTCCAGCTGTTGTCTTCACGGCACAGCACGTTCCTGGTCGTCGCCACACCGCAGCATGACGCGTTGCGCGAGGCGGCCTACTTCGTGGACCGGCTTTCCGAGGAAGACATGCCCATCTCGGGCATGGTGATCAACCGGGTGCACACGAGCGCTTTGGCCATCTCGCCGGAACGGGCCCTATCCCTAGCCGAGGACCTGTCCCTCGCTGAGGACCTGGCCGGCGCCTCCACCCCGTTAGAGGTGGAGGCCCTGCGACGTCACGCCAATCTGATGCGGCTGATCGCAACCGAAAGCCACCAGATGGAGCGCTTCGCCTCGGCTCGTCCGGGCATTGCCCAGACCCGTGTTCAGTCCTTGCCGACTGACGTCACCGATTTGGTGACGCTTCGCCGTGTCGGCGCACTTCTTGCCGATAAGGACTGAGCACCGGATGCCGCCGGCTGAGCGGACGGCTGCTGGTTGCCGTTGCCAACGAGGATGGACCTCCACGAGGTGACATCGCTGCGTTGGCGAAGCAGCAGCCGCCGCTCGCGTTCGGTCATGCCGCCCCAGACCCCCCATTCGATTCGGTTGTCCAGAGCCTCGGCCAGGCATTCGAAGCGCACCGGGCACCCCGAACACACCAGTCGTGCTCTCTTTTGGTCGGACGCCTCCGGAAACAGGGCATCTTGCATCCCCCGACATTTGGCGCGCATGGTCCAGTCTTCACGTTGCACTGCAGGCACGCTGCATCTCCCCTTCGTGAACTTCGCCGTGCCGGGCTTTTCCCCGGCCCGTGTGGCACGGCGCATGACACGCTACGCACGGCGTCTTCGGAATCGCCAGATCCGTGTCCCGATGTTTGCCGTTTTGTGACATTTCGGTGCTTGACAATTCAACCAAACCTGCCCTCAGGTCAAGATTTGGTATCACTACGTGACTGAGTGTGGTGTGGGGCTCCCTTAGTCTTGTAGGCGTGCCGTTTACGCCGAAGCGTATGGGGAGCCTCGCGTACTCGCTGGTTATGTTCCTCGTCGTCAGTGTCCTTGCGGGTGTTTTGGTCGCAGGGTTGTTCATCCCGTTCGCGGGTATGGCGGGGGTCACCAGCAACGCGGCGGCCACCGAGCTGGAGAGCCTGCCTGCCGAGCTAGCCACGCCTGCGCCGTCAACCCGGAGCAAGGTGTTGATGGGCAACGGCAAGACTCTGGCGTACTTCTACGACGAGAACCGCATCCCGGTGAAGCTCAAGGACATCACCCCGATCATGCGGCAGGCGCAGCTGGCCATTGAGGATCACCGTTACTACGAACACGGCGCCTTGGACTTCAAGGGCACGATGCGCGCACTGGTCCGCAACTCCGCCGCCGGTGGGACGACACAGGGTGGCTCGTCGGTCACTCAGCAGTACGTCAAGATGGTGCAGATCGAGTCCTGCCAGGCTAAGGGCGACAGCGAGTGCGTGCGCGAAGCGCAGGCGCCGACCGTTGAGCGCAAGATTCGCGAGCTTCGCTATGCGATCGCGATGGAGAAGAAGTTCACCAAGGATCAGATCCTCGAGCGCTACCTCAACATTGCCTACTACGGTGAGGGCGCGTACGGCGTTGAGGCCGCGGCCCGGCACTACTTCTCCAGCAAGGCCAACAAGCTCACGTTGGCACAGGCGGCGATGCTGGCCGGACTGGTACAGAACCCGGATACCAACAATCCGGTGCGCAACCCCAGTGCCGCACTCGATCGCCGCGACGTCGTATTGAATCGGATGGCTGAGCTCAAATTGATCTCGGTTGAGCAGGCGCGGCAGGCGAAGAAGGTCGGCTTCGACCAAGGCAAGGTCAAGAGGACCCGCAACGGTTGCGTCGGCACCCGATACCCGTTCCTCTGCGATTACGTGCGGCGTACGCTGCTCAAGACGCCCAGCCTGGGTAAGACCGTCGACGATCGCGAGAACATGATCAATCGCGGCGGGCTGATCATCCAGACCGCCATCGATCCCAAGACCCAAGATCTGGCGCAGAAGAAAGTCAGCTCGGTGGTCGGGCCTAAGGACGCGGTCATCTCGACGATGAACATGATTCAGCCGGGCACCGGTTTGATCATCGCAATGGCGCAGAGCAGGCCGGTGATGGGCAGCGATGCTAAGAAAGGTCAGACCTACTGGAACTTGGCTGCCGATCCGGCCATGGGCGGAATCCAGGGCTATCAAGCCGGGTCGACCTTCAAGGTGTTCACTCTTGCTGCAGCCTTGGAAAAGGGCATCCCGATCAGCAAGAAGTTCCACGCCAAGTCGCCCTTCAACTTCACGGGTCGGCGATACCAGTCCTGTAATGGGCGGGAGCGCATCTGGGATCACTGGGTCGTCAAGAACTCGGTCGGCCATAGCAAGACCATCGGGATGATGGAGGCGGCCCAGTGGTCGGTCAACACCTACTTCATCCAGCTTGAGCTGGCCACCGGTATGTGTCGTGTCACCAAGATGGCCGAACGGGCCGGCGTCAAAGTTGGGGCACGCATCGGCCAGCCGCCGCTGGACATCGTCAAGTGGTACCAGAACAAGCCGTCATTCACACTCGGCACCGTCGAGGTGAGCCCCTTGTCGATGGCCGAGGCGTACGCGACGTTCGCGGCCCGCGGCATCCACTGCGATCCGATCATCGTTTCCAAGATCACAACTCGGGACGGTAAGAACCTTGCCGTGCCGGACGCCAACTGCCGACGGGTGGTCGACAAGGACGTTGCCGACGGTGTCAACAAGGTGCTGAAGTCGGTTGTCGACAAGGGCACGGGCAAGCGCGCCAAGATCTATGACGGCCGCGATATCGCCGGCAAGACCGGAACGATCAACAGCAACGAGGCCGTGTGGTTCGCCGGCTATACGCCAGAGATCGCCGGCGTTGCGATGATCTCTGTCGACAACACCAAGAAACCGTTCGTCAAGAAGGGCAAGGGTTACTTCCGGCGGTCCGGCGTGAAGGGCTACCGGGTGCCCTCCACCGGCGTCTACCTGGAAGGCTCGGGTAGCGGCGACGCCGGCATGAAGATCTGGAAGCCGGTCATGCTGAAGTACTTCCAGCAGATTCCGAGGACCGGATTCTCGCAGCCCCCGCGAAAGATTCAGGTCGGCAAGCAGGTGCGGGTGCCCAGTCTGAGAGGCCTGAGCATTTCCGCAGCGACCAGAAAGCTGGAGCGGCGCGGCTTCACCGTTGAGAAGCGATTCACCTATAGCGACACAGTGCCCAAGTACGGCTTCATGGGCTGGACACCAGGCCCGGGCTCGACGATTTCGGAGTTCGGCACGGTGTACGGGGTGTACTCGAAGGGTCGCGATCCAGCTGTAGTCGCCCAGGAGAAGGCGGACGCGAAGAAGAAGGCGCAGAAGAAGAAGCAAAAAACAGATTCCGCAACCGCTCCCTTGGCCACCTGGACCCCGGTAGTTGCGCATATGCCGAGTTGTCAGCGTCTCAAAGAGCTATAGCTCTTTGAGACGCTGACAACTCGCTCTTCGAGGGTTAGGCAGATAGCTGACGCCGGACTTCTGCTGCGACGGCACTGCCGTCGGCCCGGCCCTTGGTCTGCGGCGTGACCTGGGCCATCACCTTGCCCATGCCCTTCATGCCGAGCTCGGCGGCACCAGTCGAGGCGATGGCCTCGGTGACAATCGCGGAGATCTCGGATGGGGTCAGCTGTCGCGGCAGGTAGTCAGCCAGCACCTCTGACTCGGCATGCTCCTTGTTGGCGAGTTCGGTGCGACCGGCGTTGGAGTACGCCTCTTCGGCCTCGCGGCGCTTCTTGGCCTCGCGGATAACGACATCGAGCACCTGCTGATCGGACAGCTCGATTGCCTTGGAACCCGCGACCTCGGCTTCGGTGATCGCCGTGAGCACCATCCGGATCGTGCCGGATCTGAGCTTGTCGCGGTCTTTGATGGCATTCGTCAGATCGGAACGGAGGCGCTCCTTGAGGGTGCTCGCTGGCTCGGGCATGGGATCAAGTGTGGCAGCAGGTCCCGCTTGTAGCCTTGGTGTTTATGTCTGGGAACCGTGGCATCTCGTCCGGGATCGTGAAGGGGCTGGCAGGCGTCGGGGCGATTGGCGTCGGCAGTCTGGCGTACGCCGCTCTGTACGAGGTCAATGCCTTCCGGCTGCGTCGGGTGACGGTACCGGTGTTACCACTAGGGGCCCGGGACATCCGCGTCCTGCATGTGTCTGATCTGCACATGACGCCCTCCGCCCGGGCTCGGCAGCGCTGGCTGTCAACGCTTGGGGCACTCGAGCCAGATCTGGTGATCAACACTGGCGACAACCTCGCACATCACGAGGCGGTGCCGTTCGTGCTGGGCAGCTTTGGCCGGCTGCTTGATCATCCCGGCGTCTACGTCTGGGGCGCGAATGACTACTATCCGCCGATGTGGAAGAACCCGCTGCGCTATTTCAAGGGCCCGAGTCGGAGTGATCGGCGTCCTGAGCGAACCCTGCCGTGGCAGGATCTCGGCCGCGGGTTCAAGGAGGCGGGATGGATTGATCTCACCCATACCCGGGCTTCGTTGCAGATCAAGGACGTGCGGCTAGGATTCCGCGGTACCGACGACGCTCATATTGATCAAGATCGTTACGCCGATGTCGCCGGACCCATTGACCGAGACGATGTCGATGTCGCCATTGGCGTGACGCACGCGCCCTATCGCCGGGTGCTCGACGCAATGGCGTACGACGGCCACGATCTGATCATCGCCGGGCATACTCATGGCGGCCAGGTGTGCGTGCCCTTCTACGGCGCGCTGGTCACCAACTGCGACCTGGACACCCGCCGCGCAAAGGGCCTGTCGCAGCACAGCGCGAGCGGTCGAACGTCTTGGCTCAATGTCTCAGCGGGTCTCGGGACGTCCCCGTACGCGCCGATCCGCTTCGCGTGTCCACCTGAGGCGACTCTGCTGACCTTGACCAGTGTTAGCAGGGCGACTTTTGCCGCGTAGTCGCGGCATATTCCGCCCAGCTAGCGCTGAAATCGGAGCGAGCGGCATCGAAGCGATGGGCTAGACTCTGCGAGGCTCGGTGCGGTACGGGGTGTGGCGCAGCTTGGTAGCGCGCTTCGTTCGGGACGAAGAGGTCGCAGGTTCAAATCCTGTCACCCCGACCACTGTTCGGCCTTGTCAGAGCGGCATCCGAAGATCGGCGCGCGAGTTGATCTCCGGGCCTGAGTGACTAACTGAGTGACTAACGTCGCATAAAGGCTGTGCCGTTCCGGTTCATGCTTGACCATTGGGTTCCGGTAGCTGGTTGACAGTTCTGGGGACGCGGTTCGGTTCCTGCGCACGTCGCATAAAGGCTGATCACCCGCGGGAGGATGGGCCCAGCCGAAGGTGTCGCATTGGCTGGCAGCTTGATCAGTATCTCCACAAGGTGAGCCCGAACAGCTCGAGGTCGAGGGGCCGAGTCTCGAAGGTGGCGCTGCGGCAGCTGATGTCGCAGCCCGTCGACTCACACATCGAGTTGGGTGGGATCATCCGGTTTCCCGCAGCTGTCTGACAAATTCATCGAGAACCAGCGGCAGGCCGGCGACCGCGCTGCAAGCTGGTCGATCATCTGCGGCTGAAGGTCCGGCAGCTCAGCCGCCGCAAGTACTGTCGGCGATCTCTTGCCGCGTAGCCGCCTCAACGGAAGCCGACGAACCGACCGCACGGCGGCCAGCCTGCTCCAAAGATGCCAGGAGAGGGGTTCTACATGACATGCCAACCCCACAGCGAGCGGCACGATCATCGACCGAGTCGACCAGATCGGTAAGTAGCTGTACGCCAGTGGTCCTTCGTCGGCCCACTGCAGATCGTCCAAGATCAAGAGCGTGCCACTGGACGCCATTGTTGTCCAGCCGGACGATCAAGGCCTCGGCAGGCACTGCGGCGCCGAATCAGCCATAGGAGCGAGGACGCCAACGTCGCTGATCCACCCAGGGAGTACAACGTGGTGCAGGATCGGTCGAGCTGCCGACAGACGCGGATCCTGTCGAAAGAAACGCGCCGACGGCCGGTGTACGCCTCTACCAAAGGGGCGGTACCACCACTACTCTGCGTAGCGCGGTCCCTCTAGACCAGCAGACCCTTAACCTCTGCCACTCTGCCCTGTCTCCGCGATAGCAAGCGGATTTTCCCACGCCGGACTCGCCGGTGATTAGCGCGATCTCGCCCGCTCCGACCGTTGCCGCCTCTACGGCGCCGGTCAGGATCGCGAGCTTTGGAGCGTGAGCAACAAGCGGCAGTTCCGCGCCCATCTTGTGCATCGTCGCTCATGTTCTCACATTCAGTGATCGAGGGGCGGCCGCCCGAATAACCGCATTTCTAGCGGCTCCGAAGATCCAGACCTGGCCAAAACGTCAACAGCAACCGAACAACTGACCTCGTGATTCGCGCACGGGCCAGGATTCCGTCTGCGTTAGGCGGTCAAATTCGGTTGCTGTTGACGGTCGACTACTCTGCTGGCGCCCTCGACTGCTCCCACCGGTTCGGGGCGGCGGGTATCCACGTTGAGGATTCGGTGGAGGAGCTACCGGTCGCAACGCCGACTTCCGGTAACGGGCATGACTTTGAACAGGCGGCGGCACTTGCCCAGGAGTGCGGTCGCTTCCAGCACGTGCCCAGCCGTTAATCCGAGCCAGCTAAGTTCGATAAGTGAAGCAATCTGTAAGTAACTGCTGTAGAACATAAGTTCTATGTCACTACCGGCCTCGAGGCTTCCCTTGCTGGGCGGGTCGGTCAGCCGCACACCGTGCCCAGAACTCGCGGATGAGAATCGATGTGGTTGTCGGTGCCTCGAGCGGCACAAGGTAGGCGGCGTCGGGCACGACAGCGGTTCGGCCGTTCCGGGTGAGGCGGGCGGCAGTCTCAGCCTGTGCCGGGGTGAATCCGGAGTGGTCGCTGCCGGTGACCAGCAATGTCGGCGCTGCTATGTCGGACAGCAGAGCCGTCAGGTCCTCCCGGCGAAGCGAGATCGAAACGACCGCATTGCGGAGCATCCGCCGGTTGGCGTGCCGCAGGCTGTCGCGGACGAGTTCGACGGCCTCGGGGTCGTGCGCTCGAGTGTGAGCGGAGAGCAGCACCTCGGTAACCCCGGAGAGCACCAACTCAATAGGGCCGAGCAATCCGTACACGACCAGGAGGGGATAAGTCTGGCGTCGTTCGCTGCGGGACAGAGCTGCCACCGGTGTTCCGAGCGTGATCAGGCTCCGACACTGCGCAGGCCGGTCGGCGGCGAACCGCAGGCCGACATGTCCGCCCCACGCGTTGCCCACCCAGTCGACGGCACCGCCGATCGCCAGCCGATCCAGAACCTGGCCGGCTGCGGTCACGCAGTCGTGGAGGCTGTACCGGCGGCCGGGATCGCCACTAGCGCCATGGCCGGGGCCGTTGATGATCACCAGGCGTCGATCCTGCGTCAGGGTGGGCAGGAGTCGGTCCCACGACCGCTCATCCATGAACAGGCTCGGCCACAGCACGGCCGTCGGGCCGTCGCCGACCACCCGGACCGCAAGCCTTCCGACCCTCGTCTCAATCGTGTGTCGATCCCCCATGATCCCTCCATTGACAGTGTCAACCACTAGTATCCTCACTAAGTTGACAGTGTCAATATGCAATGGGACAGGGATGACAGCATCAGCACCCGGCGAGGAGGAGCGGCTGGAACGGAGGCTTCTGCGGGCCGCGCTCGAGCGCCTCGCCGACGCGCCCGCGGAGCAGCTGAGCCTGCGCCAGGTCGCCCAGGATCTGGGGGTCAGCCACCAGGCGCCGTACGTACATTTCGGAAGCCGGCGGGTCTTCTTGGCGGCCGTGGCCGGCGAGGGAATGGCCGAGGCGACGGTACATGCCCGCGCGATGGTAGCGGCGGCCGACGATCACCCGTCAGCCCGACTGCACGCTCTCGCCGATGCGTATCTGGCCTTCATCCGCGAGCAGCCGCACGTCCACGACCTCGCGAACGGGCCTATCGTCGCCAAGAGCGACCATCCCCTGCTGCAGCAAGCAGCGATCGGATACTGGGATCTGCTCCACGACACGATCGCGGCCTGCCAACCGGACGGAACGCCTGAAGCCGAGGTCCTTCGCCGAGCCGCCGTCACCTGGGCGACGGTGTACGGCATCTCCCGGCTCTCGGCCTTCGGGCAAATCCCAGCCTCAGTACCCGCCTCAGCCGACGAACTCATCCACCGGGCCATTGACCAATTGATCGCGGGTTGGCAACAGAGCAGTGGATCGCTACCTCCGCGAATGTGATCGGCGTCAAGTCTCAGATACCGCCGCACCCGCGTGCACAGGCTCACCCGAGGCCCCGGCAAACGGCAGCCACCTCCGTCACCGACGCTGGTCATCTCGCCCGTTCGGGCACGGGCACTGCCCACAGCCGTGGCGGTCGTAGCACGCCAAATAGCCGATATGCGAGGCCAGTTGTCCAGGCACCCGCCGTCTCGGAACCGCCACGAGCATTTTCTATTGGCGGCAGTCCGGCAACTCGGCCGAAGTCCATGGACACTTCACGAACTGCCAGCGGTTAAGCATCGTGCCGATGCCCCGCCCGCCGCAGGCTGTTAAAGCAGCGTATGGCGCGCCTTCATGAACCGGCACCGGCTGCAACTGCTCAGATTGAAGGGCTGCGAGTGTTGCGATCCAAGGAACGGAAGTGCATGGAGATTGAAACGCAGGCCCCGCCCGACACGGGGGCTGAGCAGTCCTTGTTACATCTACCGAGGTGAGCCATTCCGCGCCGTGCTCAGGGAGCTGGGTCTGACCTTCAACCAGGTCTCGGGAACTCCCCGGCTTAAGATTCCATCCTTGTCGACCACGTCTGACGTACGGCACACTCGAAGTAGCCGTTTACCGCTATGTGCCCAAGCGGTGATGGCCACTCAGGGAGGAGGCGTGGGTGACAGCCAGTCTTGGTGATTTTCTGTTCGGCGTAGCGCTGTGTGGCGTTGCGATCCAACTTAAGATCAATCAGCACCGTGCAACATTAGACCGTCTCCCGGTCTTCATCGATGTTGATCTCGGCTCAGCCGCAAGCCGCCACACGTCAGATATGTCTAACAATCCCTCGATCTACCAAACGCCAGGCCGTGATCCCCACAAAGGTTCGGACAATTCCACCCCGTCCGAGCGCATCCTAGCTGCTACCGGCGCAAGCGGTTGGCGGCCGGAGAACAATCGGACTGGCGAGATTCTTGCGTGGGGCGGGGCTTATCTCAACGCCGATGCTCCTTTCAATTGGTGGCTTAACAGTCCACCGCACCGGGCGATAATCGAAGATGGCGCCTATACCCACATCGGTTTCTCGGCTAACCACACGAACAGTGCCAATGAGTGGGTCTATTGTGTTGACTTCGCGACGTCTCCGCCTCGCCCGATCTTCTCCAAAAACAGCGGACGCGTGATCGACGTTGAGGGGATATCACCAAATAGCGGCGCGAAGATACAGCAGTGGGATTCGTGGGGCGGCGGCAATCAGCGGTGGCGGCTGGAAAATGTGGGCGGCGGTTATGCGCTGATACGTGCCGAGCACAGCGGCAAGGTACTCGACGTTGAGGGCGCGTCGACAGCGAATGGCGCAAAGCTGGTGCAGTGGGACTGGTGGGGCGGTGATAACCAGCGCTTCCGTCCTGAGGTGTATGGGTTCGGAGAGCTGAAGTTCACGGCTAAGCACAGCGGCAAGGTGTTGGATGTGGAGGGTGTCTCAGAAGCCAACGGCGCCCGAATTCAGCAGTGGGATTGGTGGGAAGGACCTAACCAGCGGTGGACATTCCAGACTTGGCATCAGTAGTGAGCGCAGGAATGGGAAGTTCTGAAGTAAACCGGCCGACCGATATCGCGGAGCGGCTCAATCCATCGATGCCCGGAATCGCCTATCAAGGGCGGCTGTCGGACGAGATGAGGGCAGAGGATCAAGAGATCGGCGATCGCCTGGTCCGGACCGCCGAACTGATGATCGCAGGCAAGCCTCCTGACGACGCAGAGGTTCTCGATCAAATCGACTGGTGTTACCGTTCGGCCAGCAGATACATAAGTCTCGACGCTGCGATGTTCACGTCAATGGGCCGGTTCTTGATGGAAAACCAGCGCATTAGAACCGTCTTCGAAGATGTCGCCGAGGGGTCGGCGGACTATGTAGGTGACGCCATCGCCGCATATGCAAGGGCGAGGCTAGATATGACTGGCGCCTGACACGGTTCGGCCGCCCATACGCGGCCGGTGGCTGCGTATTCGTGACTATCTGGCGGCGCCTGCATTCCATGGGAATGTAGGCTGTGCGTCACTCGATGACCAAAAACACAAAGTCCACTATCGGCGCCCATGAAAAGGATGATCAGACCGAGGTATTGGCTCTGACTCGTGACAAAGGCAGCACCAATCAAGCTCACGAGGACAAGGAAGAAGTTGAACCGTTGAGCTTAAGAGATTCTCAAAGAACTGACGCTCCTCACTCATTGTCCAGCCGTCGCTGGAAGTTGGTAGGGCTGGATTGACGGCGGACCTTGGACCGGATTGCTGGACATCTCATAAGGCTAGAGTCAGGAGTATCCACATCTCGCTGTCTGTCAGGCTTCTTCGGATGCCCCGTAACCCTTGATCAGATGCGAGGTGGCGGGGCAGCCATGCCCGGCGGATTGAGTTCGGCCGTCACGCGCTGCTTCTGGCAGGCTTCGTCGGCCTTCCCTCGCTCTCGCAACAGTCGGCTGATATCGCTGGACTGAATATCCCGCCGGGTTATTACCAGGACAGCCGGGGCGTTATGCGCCTCGTGCGCACGTGCGTGTGCGCGCTGCGTGCGTATTGGTGTTCGCTGACCCCAAGAAAGTTCTGGGCACCGGGGGGCGTCCGACCTACGGAAAGTTCTGGGCACGCTATTCGCTGCCAAATAGCGACAATCCAAACCTCCACATCGCTCGAGCTCCGTCGGCAGTCATCATCGCCAGAAAATTCTGGGCACCGGGGGGCGTCCTAACGCCGGGATCCTCACGTCTGGGCAAGACGTGAAAAGCGAGATGCGCCGTCAAATGAATTCCACATCCGTGACCTTGACGGTTAGCTCGACGCTGCGGGAGCGGGTCGATATAACCTTCTCCCACGGCTCCTCATAGGACTCGTCCTCGAGCCAGATCCAGATTTCCCCATACTCGGGCCCATCCTCGGGACCGGTCACCTTATAGCTCACGTCGACGTCGCCGCCGGTCTTCGGCCAGTCGTCCATGTGGGCGCGATCGACGACCACCCGGTATGTGACGTCGCAGCCGGAACCGGAGCACTTTTTGCGGAGGGTCTTGATACGCAGCTCAATATCGGACTTGTCGATGTTGTCGCTCAGGTCGGTCGTCGTGGCCGGCTCTGTCGTTTCGTCAGCGGGCAGCGCCGTGGGCCCGAGGGTCTCCTCGCAGCCTCCGGGGTCGCATGTGGTCGTCGGTGTCGGTTGCGCTGTTGTCGCAGTGTCTCCGGTGTCTCTGAGGATCGCCCCGACCGCGCTGACGAGAATGCTGAGAAGGATCACCGCAGCGATAACGATGCTGAGCTTCTTGTTCCGCTTGATCCAGCTCCCATTCGTCGGCGGTTGTTGCCAGGTCATGCTGGGGGTTTCGCTCATCCTCGCTCACAGACTCCTGAGGGCTTTGAGGTCCCGGTCATCGTTGATGATCAAGCCGGAGGCGAGCACGCTACGTTTGGGCATAGTGTCGTGCGCCACCAAACCATCGTGTGTTTGCCTGCTCAGTGAGCCCTCGCCGCAGTGCGTCGCGGGTACGGTCCGCGCGCTCTTGAGCGAGCTTGGCCATGTCGGGCTGCTCACGCCTGTACTAGACGCTATTCGCTGCCAAATAGCGACAATCCAAACCTCCACCCGATGATGTAGCTCCTTGGATATGCTGCAGATGCTGGGGCCGACCATAGCGGTCACCATCGCGTTATGCAGGCAACTTTGAACTTTTGACGTCCCCTAGCCTCGGTGCCCAGAATTTTTTCTTGACCTGGTTCGGGGGGAAGATCGGGATGTCTACCAGAGGCCCTGGACCACCGAACCGCTGTGCAGCGTGCCGACCTTGACCCGGCCACTCCAGTCCATGAAGGCCGGGAGGTCCTGCCAGCCCTCGATCGCCAGCCGCCAGTGTTCGGGCACGCCGTCGGGTGTTTCGTAGATCTCGTTGAGGACGAAGATCGTGTTGCCGGTCGGCTCCGAGTTGGGGTCGACCGGATTCGACAGCTCCGGGCCCTTCGAGATCTTGTAGGACAATAGCGCCGTGTCGCCTTCACGTGGGTGTCCCGTCATCCAGTCGGCGTGGCTTTCGAAGATTCGGTCACCTTCTGCCACGTCCTCGGGACCGACTGTCCACATGACGACGATGTTGGTCTTACCAACGTCAGACATGATTCCTCCGCTCCTACCTTGGTGACGCGGCCCCGCAAGCGCCCCCGAGTAGTGAGCCGCGGCGAGCCTCCATGGTTCGCCAATTTCCTACCTATCACAGCCTTTTTCCACAGAGCAATTCACCGGACGTTTTACCGTACGTTACCCAGTGCTAGCCCACAGGAGACGAAAGGTAGGCTCACGGGAGACGCACAGAATTGTGCAGAAATCCGCACAGAATTTACAGAAAGCGACTTAGACACCGATTTCTCGGGACTAAGGTCCCGAATTTGGCTGGCGCCGGTGATCAAATACCCCTGGCGCGCACGAGGCCCGGACTGCTGATTGTGCGCTTCAGACCCTCGGGACGATCTTGAGCCTGGCCTCGTGCACGGCCTTGATCCGTTCAGCCTCTTGCTGAGGATCTTGGTATGGGATGGCGCGGTGAGGTACTGACGCCTGCCGTCCTTGTCGATCTTGCTCGCGTGCCGCTCGTCGCGTTGATCAACTGGACCTACTTGAGCCCGAAAGTTGATCTAGGTAGTGCCAATGATCATGGAAAGAGCGCAGGCTCTGACCCGCCTGATCACTCGATTTCCCGATATAATTTTGATCAAGAAATCTCCAACCATTGGGGATCCCTTTCCCATAGGGGTTGATCATGCGGTCGGGACCAGTTCAACGCCGGAGCTGGCCCGACTGCCCAGCTCTCCGATGGTGTCTAGGGAGGAGAAGTCCAGATGCCAGGTTCACACCTTCGGTTCGTTCGCACGCTCGACTTCGGTGTGCTCGACGGCCTGGGCGCCCGCGCTGCTGCTGAGATCCGTGAGACGGAGGACGCCTTGATCGCGTTCACCGAAGCGGAGCAGAAGCGCGACGCGTTGCACGTCAAGACCAAGGAGGAGATCGCGGCGAAGTACAACCAGCAAGACCGCCTCGGAGGTGCGGCGTGACCGACCAGCCGATGGACTATCGCGACTACCTGATCCGGCAGCAGCAGCAGGAGCGCATAGCGCAACGGTTCGACGCGCTGTTCACGAAGGACGAAGATCACGCTGCCGCTGCGACGCAGGGCATCGAAAACCTGGCGTATCACGAAGCGCAGGAGGCGGCTGCGGCCTACGACCACGTTCAGGAGTCTCTGACCGACGTGATCACGCAGACCCGTGATCTCCGCGCCCGGATCCAGAGCGGCACCGTGCCCGACAAGGACGGGCGGAAGCTGCTCGCCGACCTGCGCAAGCAGCACGCCGAGCTGGTCGCCAAGATCGCCCCGACCAAGAGCAAGCACGACAGCGCACAGGCCACCCTGAAGGACCCCGCCGCCAAGAGGGAGGCGCTGATCAACAGGTTCCCGGCCCTACGCAGGTAGTCGATCATGGTCGGTAGGACCCGATCACACTCGGAGGAGCGCTGGCACTTGCGAGCTCCATGGCTCGCCTAGCCTCGTCATCATCGGCGCCGTCGTTCCGCTTGTGCTCTAGCCGCCACCAGGCGGCGCATTCATGCCGCCGCAGTACCTCAACAGGTGAATCCGCGACGGCCTGACTCGACCAGCGCCCAGACTGCTTCGGTCTTGGCCATTGCGGCCTAGCGCTCCGCTGCGCTGACGCGTAGCCCGTGCCCCAAGACCCATCCCCGACGCAGGAATGGACACCCTATGATCAAGCCAACGCGAGCCGCCACTCCCGCCGCGACCCTCCGGCCCCAACTGGCCTGCCGTCGACGAATAACCGTGCTAGTGGTCTCCACGGTGAGCCTGACTCTGGCGCCTCAGGCGGTCAGCCTGCTCAACGGCTGGAGCGTTATGCCCGCGAAGATCCTCGAGATCGTCCTGCTCCTAGGCGCGGCTACGCTCCTGACCGCCCGCGTCGGCGGCAGGCGCGAGGTACGTCGCCTTTTCGGCGGGCTGACTCGATGGCGGATCGCCGACCGACAGCGCTGTGGCCTTGGTTTCTGGCACCACGGGAGGCGGCCTTGGGCGACCCGCTGGGTCACCGAGGCACCATGCTCATGGCTCGGTAGCTGTCGAGCGTCTCAGTGACAGCCAGCTCCACGGGCGTCGCCCGCACCCCGAGTCGCTCGGTGATCTTGCTGCTGTCGACGATGAAGGGCTCGGCGAACTGGTACTGCATCTCCAACACCTCGCGCAGGGTGCGATTGCCCAGAGCCGCGATTCGGATCAGCAGGGAAGGGATCTTCCGCAGCTGGGACTGCGGGTGGCCGGCCTGCCGGAAGGCCAGCTCGACCAGCTGACGGGTGGTCCGGGTCTCCGGGTCGTTGGGCAGGTGCCAGACCTCCCCGGGGGCGTCCGGGTGTTCGCCCAGGACGGCGAGTCCCTCGCCGATGTCGGGAATGTAGGTGTAGGTGTGCGGCTGGTCCGGGTCGCCCAGAACCCTGGCCGTGGAGTTAGCGAGGACCGCGGGAAAGACCCGGTCGCCGAGGTTGGACTGCGCGCCGCCCCGTGGACCGAAGTAGTCCGAGGCCCGCCCGATGGCGACCTGGACCCGACCGGCCTGGTGGGCCGCCAGCAGCTCCCGGGCCATCTGCCCGCGCAACTTGCCCTTCTTGGTGTGGGCCGCATAATCACGGGTCTCGGTCAGCGGTCGGCCCGCCGGACGCCCGTACATGTAGACGTTCTCCATGCTGACCAGCCGCGCCCCGTGGGCCTCGGCGGCGGCCAGGACGCCGGCCTGCAGGCCGGGGAACTCCTCGGACCAGCGCGCGTATGGCGGGTTGAGGGTCTGGTAAATCACCTGCGCATTACGGCTGACCTCAATGGTGAACTTCGGATCGGCGGCATCACCGCCGACGACCTCAACCCCGTCGGGAACCCGGGCGGACCCGGACCGGTTCACCATCCGGACGCTCTCGCCGCGGCGGCGCAGAGCCTCCAGGGTGGCCAGGCCGATGGCGCCGGTTCCGAAGACGACGTGCCGTGGTGCGTTGTTGTTCATGACTGCTCCTTGATCATCTGGTGGCCGGGATGGACGGTGCTCTGGCCTGCGACGTCGCGATTGGGGGGCAGCAGCCGAAGCAGGAGGATCCCGGAGAGGGCGGAGAAGGTCACTGCGCCGGTGGACCCGAAGATCGAGAACTGCTGCTCGACGGCGATGCCCACCACGGTGGAGACCGCCCAGCCGAGCGCCCAGAGGACGGGCATGGCGACCGCCCAGGCCCACCGGTGTCGGGTTCCGGGCGGGAGAGCAAAGGCCTGAGCAACACCGAGCAGCAGACCAGTCAGTGCGCCCATCAGCGCCAGGGCAGCGAACGAGGTGCGAAAGCCCACGGTCGTGGCCCCGAGCAACAGGCCGAGGCCCATCCCGACGGTGCTGGCCGGGATCCAGCGCGAGGCATAGAGCCGCCGACGACTGGCCAGCCACTGCCCAGTCGCGATCACGGCGCCAGTGACCAGTCCCGCAACGAGCGCGGCCAGGGGGCGGTTCACCGGCCCGGCGATCGCACCTGCGGCGATGCCGGCGATGGGGAAGGAGATGAAGCCGGCAGTCCAGATCAGCCAGGACGGAAGGGTGGCGTACCGGCGAGGTGTTGAGGAACTCATGACTCACCGCCCCTCGGCGCCGACCGCCCGCGCCGGCATGGCGGCAGGAGCGGACGTACGCGGCCGCCGGAGTAGCAGCAGGATTGCGAACGCCACCAACCAGATGCTCCAGAGCACGTAGCCGACGAAGTTTGCGGTGTCGATCACCGGCAAATCGAGCGGTGACAACACGCCGGACAGGACGAGCACCGCCGAGACGGCGCCAAGTGCGGCGAACCAGCGGCCGGCGATGCTCCGGCCCAGGGCGACCACGACCAGCAGGGTCCACGCGGCAGTGAGGACGTAACCGAAGTTCTCACCGATCAGATTGCCCAGGACACGGTGGGCCAGAATGAATGAGTCGCGGGCCGTTGCGGCCACCTGTGGGTCCGCGCTGGTCGCGTCCGCGGCGAAGCCGGGCACCAGCAGCGGCCAGCGGGACAGCCCGATCACCTGGACGATGGCGGCGGCAATACCGACGGGGACCGCGACCCGCATCGCCCGGTGTGCCGACAGCCGGCCGACGCCGATGGCAATGGGTGCCATCAGCGCCGCGGACAGGGCGAGGACGACAAACCCGACCGTGACGGCCGTCTGCGAGGCGCGGAAGGCGGTGAGGATCTCCTCGACCGGCTCCTTCAGTACGTCGGGGTAGTTGAAGACCATGCCGAGGACGGTGAATGCGGCGTTGGCCAGGACAGCAGCGGCGATCAGCAGCACGGCGGTCAGCGTGCGGTTCATGGTTTCTCCTGGTGGTGGGTGGGGTGAGGGTCATCGAGAAGTCCGGCTCCAGTCGCGATCCAGGCGACGAGCAGGTTGTCGGGGTTGTCGACGAGATGGTCGCGAACGAGCGCGTCTACCCGGTCCTGGTCGCCGGCCACGTACGCGGCGGCGATGGCGACGAGCTGGCGGTCCCGCGTGTTTCCGGCCAGCTGGGCCGCTCGGCTCAGCCGGTCGGGGCCGGCTGAGTTGATCAAGGCTGCCGCGACCAGCAGAACCGGATCGGTGCTGTTCGCGGCCCGCTGCAGGATGGCCACGGGGGCGTGAGGGTCACCGCCGATGAGCTGCCGGATCAGCCTGTCGGTTTCGGTGGGGGTCATGGAAACAGCCTGACTGTCGGGGCTGGCGGGACGCTGACGTCGCGCTGACGCCCCTCGCCCAGCCGCCGCGTCAGCCGTATGCTCATGAAGTGCTGACGGTGGCCGTTCTGGGAACGGCCGAGGTACGACGCGACGGTGCTCGCCTGAAGCTGCCGGCCGGCAAGGCGACGGAGCTGCTGGTGCGGCTGGCCGTCGCCCCCGGTGAGCTCGTCCGGACCGAACGCCTTCTCGAGGATCTATGGTCCGAGCAGGCCGGCGGAGTCGCGCCGAACACCTTGCAGTCCAAGGTCTCGATGCTGCGCCGAGCGCTGGGCGAGCCCGGCCTCGTCAGCGGGAGCGGTGCGGGCTACACCCTTGCCGTCGACCCGGGGTCGGTCGATGCGTGGGAGGTACTGCGACTCGCGGAGTCCGCCGCGGCGCTCCGCGCGGCCGGTGATGCCAGTGCCGCCGCCCGCTCCTGCGCGACGGCCCTGGCGATGTTTCATGGCGAGGTCCTGCCCGATGGTGGCGACGGCGCCTGGCTCGCACCCCATCGTTCGCGTCTCGAGGAGGTCCGGCTGCGGCTCACGGAGGACCACCTCGCAGCAAGCATCGCCCTCGGGGCCGCCGGTCAGGTGATCGGGGAGCTGGAGACGTTGGTGGCCGCGCATCCGCTCCGCGAGGGTCTGTGGCGGCTGTTGATCACCGCCCTCTACCAGACCGGTCGCCAGGCGGATGCGCTTGCCGCCTACCGCCGGATCCAGCGGCTGCTCGCCGATGAGCTCGGGCTGGATCCGGGGGTGGAGCTGCAGGCCCTGGAGGCGCAGATCCTCCGCCAGGACGCCGCGCTCACCTTGCCGACCGGCCTGGCGGGACCGACCGGAGTCTCGTCGTCGTTGGTCGGGCGGGAAGGCGACATCTCGGTGGTGAGCCGGCTCGTCAGCGAGCACCGTCTGACCACCGTGGTCGGCCCGGCCGGGGTGGGCAAGACCCGGTTGGCAAGCGAGCTGTCGGCCGGTGGGGTCGGGCTGGTCCGCCTGGAGAGTGCCCGTACGGCGGCCGCGATCTGGGCCGGCGTTGGCGAGGCCCTCGACCTTGACGCCGCCGCCGAGCCGACCGTCCTCGATCGGCTGCGGGGGTCCACGCTGCTGCTGGTGCTCGACAACTGTGAGCATCTGGTCGGGGAGCTGCCCGAGCCGGTGCGCCGGATGCTTGCCACGAGTCCGGGCGTGCGGTTGCTCGCCACCAGTCAGCGGCCGCTGGGGGTCGACGGGGAGTCGGTCTACCACCTGGAGCCGCTCACGGTGGCCGAGTCGATCGAGCTCTTCACCGAGCGTGCAGAGCAGCAGCGGCGGTCGTTTCGAGTGGATGCCGAGACCCGGCCGGTGATCGAGGCAGTGTGCCGCTCGCTCGACGGGTTGCCCCTGGCCATCGAGCTGGCGGCTGCGCGGGTCAAGGCCTTGTCGGTGCAGGAGATCGCCCGCCGCCTGGAGGACCGCTTCTCGTTGCTCAGTGACCCGACCAGCCATCGGCCGGAGCGGCAACGTGCCCTGGGGGCGGCGATCGCCTGGAGCTACGACCTGCTGTTCCCCGACGACCAGCGCGGCCTGTGGGCGCTCGCCTGCTTTGCTGGCGGCGCCCCCCTTTCCGCCGTCGAGTTGGTGCTGATGGCGATCGGTGTGCCGCCGGCCGCCACGGTCGATGTGCTGAGCCGGCTCGCCGATCGCTCCCTGATCGAGGTGGACATCGGCAGCAGCGGCACCATGCGTTACCGGCTGCTCGACAGCGTCCGTGCCTTCAGCCTGGACCGGCTCGAGGAGTCGGACTCCCGCGATGTCGCGCGCCGCGCTCACGCCGCTTGGGTCGCCGCCGCGGCCGACCAGGCTGCCGTCGGCCTACGCAGCCGCAAGCAGGCAGAGCACCTGGCGGTGGCCCGTAGCGAGCGCCTCAACATCGACGAGGCCTTGGCCTGGACCAGCGAGCACGATCCCCGGCTGGGGTTGCGCATCGTCAACGGCTTCGGCTGGGCCTGGGTCATCCTCGGCGGCGGTGCCGAGGCCGCGGCGCGCGTCCGGAACGCCGTTGCCGCAGCCCGCGGTACGGCACCGGGAGCTGACCGCGCCAACGGGCTGTTGCTGGCCGGTTGGCTGGAGGCGGCGGGGGGCAATGTCGAGCAGGCGACCGCCGATATCGAAAGGGCCATGTCGCTCGGCGGCAACGAGGTGCTCAGCCTGGCCCGGCTGCACCTCGCGTTCGTGCACACTGTCCAAAGCCAGCCTCGGCAGGCCCTGGAGTTGTCCGCGACTTGCCAAACCGACTTCCACCGGCTGGGCCGGGACTGGGAGGAAGGGGCCAGCTGGCTGCTATCCGCCTGGGCTCACATCGCCCTCGGCGCCCTGGCCGACGGCCAGACAGCCAGCCAGGAGGCTCTGAAGCTGATCCGTCCGCTCGGTGACAACTGGGGACTGAGTCATGCCGAGGCCATCCTGGGCGGCCTCGCCCAGGCCGAGCATCGCTACGCCGATGCCGTCGACCATCTGGACCGGGCAGCGGATGCGGCGGGCAACCTCGGCTTCGGTTCGGCAGCCGCTCATCATCTGACCAACCTCGGTCGCGTCCACCAGGAAGCGGGCGACCTCGGATCCGCGCGGGCGGCTCTTCACCAGGCCATCGCCGCAGCCGAGGCGGTCGGCGATTCGCGGACCGCCGCGTACGCCCGTGCTCACCTTGGTTGGGTGCTGCGCGCGCTCGGCGAACGCACCGACGCCCAGCTGGTGATCATGGCGGCCCGCGAGTGGTTCGAGGCCGCCGGCGGGGGCGAAGGGGCCGTGCTGGCCGATTACGCGCTTGCCGCGCTGGACGCCGATCGGGGATTGACGCAGGCGGCGAACCGCCTGGACGCGGTGCTCGCCGCTGCTCGCCGCGACAGCCAGGGGGAGGTCGAGGTGCTCACCCTGGACCGGCTGGCCCGGCTGCATGCCGAACGAGGAGACCTCGACAAGGCAACGGCGCTTCTCGCCCAAGCCGACGACCTTGCACCGGCGGTGAGTCACCTGATGAGCGACAACGACCGCATCGACCGGGACCCGGCTTGGTCGCTCGCGGCGGCTTCCCCGCTCCGCCCCGGATCATAGGGTGGCTGCATCCTTCGACCGGTTGTTCAGTCGGCGAACCGGTGGTCGTTCGGCGTGCTCACGTCGGCACGTGGCATGCAGCCGACCTGAGGATGGGTGGCTATGACCCCGCCGATGACGACGGAGGATGGTCTGCGACGAAGCTCCCATGGCGCGACGGCTTACGAACACAGTCTGTGGGCCTGCTGGGAAACCCGCGTGCGTCGCCCGGACACCTTTGCTGAGTGACACCACCCCCGACTTGTTGATCCAGCGATCTGTCACGGATCGAGGATGCTCACTGCTTGACGAAGGACAGCAATGTTGCGGTCGGCGCCGGCTCGATCGTGAATGTGTGTCGACGACCCGTACATTCAGGCACACTTCCACGGACCAAGTTCACGCTTAGTTCTCGCCCTCGACGACTCACCGACCGTGCTTCGGGACGAAGAGGTCGCAGGTTCAAATCCTGTCACCCCGACCATTGTTTTACCTTGTCAGCGCTAGATTCGGCAAGATCAACTCAGTCCCGTGCCATAAGCGTGCCACTTGACTAGCTGGGTTTGCCCTTCCGGGGTCGGCGTGCCGCCCACGCTTCGACTGTTGAGCGATTCCAGAGCTTTGTCGACCCTATGACGGCATCCGGTGCTGGGAACTGCCCACGGGCCAGATACGCGGTCACCGTGGACGGTTTGACGCCCAAGTATGCGGCGATATCCCTGGTCGTCATGTATGCCGACAGAGGCTCGCTCACGCGCGGCACGTTACCGGTCCTGGGCGGCGCAGTTATCGAATCGGGTGTCTTGACATTACAGCGTTCTGCTGTACAGCATTTTCCTGTAATAAGAACAAAGTGCCGCCCAGTGCTGACACACCGAGCGGCTAGGCAATCAACTAGCAAGGAGTTGATCACCCATGACTAACCGTACGCAATTGGCATCCGGTGAGATCCTCAACGGCATCATTCTGAGCATCTGGCTAGTGCGGCCAGTCGAAAAGCCCGAGTCCGTGGTCGTCATCTGGCCGCAGCAGCCTACGGTGGTATCCCCCCGTCACTATTCGGAGCTTGCGGCGACGGTGTGCCGATTGGTGGCAAATGCCAGCACCGAGTTGGCCGCGATCAAGGCAGGTAGGCGGTGATGATCATCAATGCGCTCTGAGCACCAATCGAGGCGGCTACTCCCCGAAGTATCCCTCATGGTCCCCGAAGTGTTCAGTGAGGTCGTCGCTGTCGACATAGGCGAATTCGCGAGCCCGCTTGGTCAGGTGGGCCCGCCGGGTGACCTGTCTGCATAACGCCCGGGTCCGGTCATCCGGCAGCCACACCGGTGGAAGAAAGTCTGCGGCCAGCAGCTGCGCGAGAATCCTCGCGTCGACCTTGTCGGTCTTGACCTTCGCCTCCGCGATCGCGCGGGTCTTCAACTGGGGTCACCGCCGTGATGGCAAGCGCCAGCAGGTGTCAGCCGTGTTCTCAGTGCACGAGTGGTACCCCGGTGGGCCGTACCGGCCCCGCATCACTCGGTTCGACAACCCGATGGCCGCAACGCCGTTCGCCGAGGATGGGCTGCCCTACAGCGGGCGGTGGGGCGTGACCGAACGAGGTGCGACGTATGTTCGCGCAGACTGGCTTGTCCCGCCGATCGCGCCGGTCCTGGTAGGCGAGCTCTAGACGACACGCCCGCACTGGTTGCGTGGCTAGGTTCAGCGTCAGGAGTTCCGAAACCCTCGGATTCAGTTAGCTCGGTTCATAGCCGCCACTCGAGTAGCTTCTGCGACACGTGGTCCGCGCTCATGATTAGCCGCTCGGCTGCTCGCTTCCGCACCTGGGGGGCGGCGACGGTTGGTCGCTGCGGCGGGCGGCGGAACGATTCCAAACCTCGGTGCCCACCGTGCAGCGGTGGGATCCGGGCCGGCCCCCACCGACGCAGATAGCGCAGTTTGATGATCCGCCGTTCGACCCGGCGCGGGGTGCGCCGCGCGTGATCCGGTGCAACGGGCACATGGTCAACGGAGGCCGCTGCAAGCACGAGGCCGAGCCTGGCTCGAGCGCGGCGGCGATCTGCTGCCTCTGCTGCGCGATCATGTAGTCAAGCTGGGCGTGGCGCGACGCCTGGGCGGCGGGCGTGCCTGGCCTCGGCTTCAGCCGACTGGCGGATCTGGTCCTCGGTCAGCGGCGGGTTTTTGCTCACGGTCACGCCACCTCCCCGCCCCCAGGCGTCCGTACTTGAACTTGGCGCGCAGCTGCTCTTCGATCAGCTGGTCTCGTTTGGCGTAAAGCGCGGCGCGGGCCTCCTCGGCCTTCATCGCGGCGACGAGTTGGTCCTCCGTCGCGCGGATGGCGGCCTCTGCGGCGTCGGCGCCGCGCTGGAGCGGCTCGAAGCTGATCACCTTCGGCGATCGCGCGGTGGACGGCGTGTAGAGCGGGTGCGTCATGTGATCTTGTCTCTACCTTTTTTGGGAGACAGCCTGGCGATCTGGTCTGGCCTGGCAAGCCTTGGAGAACCGCCAGGCTGTCCTCGTTCCCTAAGGTGAAAGGGGCAGCCCCTCGGGTACCAAGATCGAGACTAGTTCAACACTTTCACTTGGCGGTGATTTCTTGAATTGGAACGCGAAACCCACGCATGATCGCTCTACTCTTTCCATGATCATCGGCAGCACAAGATGATCACCGGGCACTACCTCGATCAACTTGTCCGGCTCGAATCGGCCACAAGTTGATCAGAGCGCAACTAGCACATCCGAGCAAAGATCCTGTTATCGATGCGGGGCCAGTACGGTAAGCAGCGCTGCATCAGTTAGCTTCGCCGAGTGAGAGGCGACCGTCGGCTGATGCGAGTTGCGTGGGTGTGCCTGGTCATCGTGAGCGTCGGCATTCTTGGCTTCGGAGTAATCACCGTGCTGCCGGCTGTCGCCGGCGGCAACTTGCTGATCGTCGCGAATGGGCTGGCATCGATCGGTCTGGGCCTGTTCGGTGGGCTGATCGTGCTGATCCCGTTTCGTCGCGGCGAGAGGTGGGCGTGGTCGGTGCTGTGGTTCTATCCGGTGTTCTGGGTGGTGCACCTGGTCGCCGAACTGCCCCCGGGCAAAGACCACATCCACCAGATTGTCTTCATCGTGCTCTCCGCGGCCGGTCTGCTACTACCCGTTCGACACATGATCGGAGCGGGTCGACCGCCTGCCCCGCGCACCCGGTCTAGCACCTGATGGCCACCCTTGAATCGTCCTGAAACGGGGCTGTTTCGGCGGGCTGATGATCAGGGGGCTCCTAGCTGTGTTTCGCGCGCGCGTGCGCGTAAGGAGGTCCTCCGCCCTTGGGAATCCGGCGCACTGCCAAGCCCGTATCCTGCTTACCAGCGCCGCCCGACGCCCATTCAGACGCAGCAGGGCGCCACACTCAACTGTGAATAGCCTGTTAAGGAGGTGCTTTATGTCGACCAGGCACAGCAACCTGTCCTTACGGATTCTGGCCGGTCTCGAACTGGCCTTACTTGCCGCGGTCATTTTGACGGGAATCAAGCTGGTGTTTACCAACCTCGGTTTCTTTGTTCTGTACGTCGTTTTCGCGGCCATCTTGGTGCTGGGAGGATGGCTGGCATTTTCTGGTACCGGCCGCCGGCGCAGTTGGGGTATGTTCATCGCGATCGGAGGTGTGCTGGGGCTGCTTATTTTGATCCTGGCCTTAGCCCGCAACGCCGCCTGGCAGATCGTGATGATGGTCATCTTGTGTGCGGCGTATGCCGTCTTAGCGTCCCTGCTGGCTGCCCGCTATTGGCGCCAGCAGGCCCTTGCGGCGGGACCGGGGCGCGACTTTGAGAACCCGTGGCTCGTCATTAACCCGAAGTCCGGCGACGGCCGGGCCATGAAGGCCGGCATTCCGGCAAAGGCGAAAGACCTGGGCATTAAGGTCCACGTCACTGAGGCCGGCGAGGACATCATTGCGCTCGCCGAGGAGGCGGTGCGCAACAGCGCCGACGTGCTCGGCGTCTCCGGCGGCGATGGAACTCTGGCAGCGGTAGCGACGGTGGCCATGCGGCATAACTTGCCATTGGTAGTACTGCCTGGTGGTACGCGTTGCCACTTCGCCCGCGACATCGGCCTCGATCCGGAAAACATGCCCGACTCGCTGCGGGGCTTCACCGGCATTGAGCGCCGGGTTGATGTCGGAGTCATTAATGGCCGCACTTTCCTCAACAACGCCTCGTTCGGCATATACGCCGCCATCGTTAGCCGGCCGGATTACCGGAACAACAAAGCCGGCGTCTCCCGCGAGGTCACCCGTGCGCTCGTCACTAGTGACGCGCCATATTTCCCGCTGCATTACCGGGATGCCGATGGGAATGAACAAGACCATGCGGCCGTCATCCAGGTGGGCGTGAACCGGGTGGCCACTCTCAGCCTGACCGAGCTGGGCCAACGCCAACGCATGGACGAGGGCATCTTGCATGTCATCGTCATACCGGCGATGAACGACCAAGTTGCTGGGCAGTTAGCCGGTGCTCTGGTGCCGCTCGGGCAAGCCGGTGGTTACCAGGAATGGACGGCCACCAGCTTCACTATCACCGACCCCAGCGATCAGGTCCTGGCCGGCATTGACGGCGAAAATGTCGAGCTCGATTCACCGGTCGAAATCAAGGTCAAGCCGGCAGCCTTGCGCCTGGTCGTTCCGGCGGGAGCGCGCCAATCCCGGCCGGTCAAGCCGTTCTCCAAGGCGGGCGCCAAGGCGCTCGTAGACGTACTCGCAGGTAGGGCCTAAAACTCAGGTATTACGCTCTGCCACTTAGCTCCTCCGAAATGCAGGGACCCGGAGCCCAGAATGCGTACGCACGCGTGGACACCGATGCCGGTAACGAAGTCTTCGCGGACAGTTGACGGTCTTCGCGGTCTTCGACCTATTCAACGTCGCGAAGGCAAAGATCACGCTGGGTCTTGCTCGCCTGGTTGGGTCACCACTTGCTCTGCCAAGACAACCCACTCCGGGGTGCCTCGCGCTTTGAGCTCGGCCTTCAATGTGCCGGCGAACCGATGGTTTTCCAGTAAAAACCATGCCATCACCGGTGATTTCGTCCAGGACAGTGACGTGGCCCCGTGTAGATGACTTGGACGTTACGTTGCGAGGCTGAATCAAGATATCGGCTACGCGGGCCAAGAGAGCCTTTGCAGCCTTGTATTCACGGAAGCCGGGACTGTCGCCATGTAACATGCCGAGGCGCTTCGCGATGCCGCAAACAGAGAATGACATCTTTGCTTATCTCAGCGCGTACCCCACGTTGGCGGGAAATGGGCCGGCCAACCCGAACGCAGGGCTAGGCCAGTGGGATGAAGTAAGCCAGTCGGCCTCGGTTCCCCGCAGTTGGGCCGAGACGCCCGATGGATATGACGCATTCCGACGCCGCTGCACTGCGGCCTACCGCGGAGAGGACGACCAATGGATCTTTCCTACCGTTGGCGGGAATTCTTCGCCTTTGCACACCCTTATCACCTATCCGCTCCGAAGCATGCTAGGCCTTCGCGCGCGCGTGCGCGTAAGGGGGTCGGTCGCGTAGACAGGGGGTCGGTCGCGTAGACATTCCAAGATCAACTGCATTAAGACGTCGTCTGGGGCGTCTTTGCTTGCTGTGTGCTCGTCACGTCGGGCTGGCGCAGGTATACGAGGCGAGCGCCCAGATGATGAGGACGTCAATGCCGATGACCATGAGCGCCCACCAGGGCGAGTACGGCAGCGCCGGCGAAGCCCCCGTGCCCAGAATATTTTTTGACCTGGTCAGCAACACCAATACGCACGCGGCGCGCGCACGCACGCGCGAGACAAGGAAAGATCCGGGCGCAGCCCACTCGCCTCGCCGGCACGGCTGCTGATCTTGCCCGCGAGGCGGTCAAAACTGCTGTCTAGCGGCGTCGAGCGACGCGCCGCGAGGTGCGCCGCGCGACCCTGCGGGAACCAAGCATCTTTTTACCTCCAGTCGTCTTGACAGTACGTCATCGTGTGGTGGTCGCTGCGGCGGCCGTCTCCATGGCGTGCAGTTCCTTGGCCTCCTCGGCCTCTATCAGCCCTAGCTCGACCAGATCCAGCGGACTGATGAACCCGTCGCTGAGGCGAAAACCTCCGGCCCGCGCGATGGCATCACGCAGCGGGACGGCCCAGTGATGCTCCAAGAGGATGAGCGCGGCGGCCGAGTCGTTCGGGATGTCCTCGAGGACATCCCAGGCTTCCTCGTCGTTGAACACCTTCACGCCGTCGGCTGCTGCCTCGGCACCGGCGGCGGCGCCGGCTTCCATTCCTTCCTCACCCTCGATACCCAGCCCGATGAGGGCGCCGACCTTGCTGCCAAGCTCGATCGCCTCGTCTTTGGTGAGGTTGCTGAGGTGCGCCACCTCGATCTCTCCGTCGGCGTCCTTGTGGACGGCCAGGGCGTCGATCACCTTGATGGTGTCGCTCTCACGAAGCCGTTCCAGTTCGTCGATGACCTCACCGTGGAAGTTGGGGTGGTTGAAGCCCAACACGATGAGCTGTACCGGTCCGATAGCCATGTCTTCTCCCTTTTTCGACCGCTGGCCCGTTCCAGGCCTTCCCGTGTGCCCGTTGGTCGGGTTTAGCAAGATCCAACGCTGTCGACAGCTTAGGCGCCTCACCTCTGTGAGGTGAACCTGGCCCGGCGTACTACCAGGAGAGATCGCTCTCCGGTCCCGCAATCACCGAGAGCCACTGACGTGCCATCGCGATGTGGAACCACTCCTCCGTGCTGATGAAGTGACCGGAATACAGGAAGGGTAAGTCCACGGGAACCTGGTTTGCCTCCGTCACCGCGAGCGCCACACGGACCCTTTCATCAATGCGCCGCCCAGTGGAGAGGCCTTTTACGTTGACGGTGGTGCCCTGCTGCGTCAATGGGTTCACGCCGCGCGTCGGGCGGCGCTGGTGAGCAGGATACGGGCTTGGTAATGGGCTGGATTCCGATATCCCCGGCCGGTGCGTTTGATCTGTTTGATGCTGGTATTCGCGGCCTCGGTGCGTGCGTTGCTGACCCGGTGCTCGATGAGGACTTCGATGGCAGGCCACCAGGCCTGGATGGTGGCCCACAGCCGCCAGCTCTCCTCCATCGCGGCGGCCAACACGTAACAGCCCAAGATCATCTTCTCGTGTCGGGCCTGCTCCACGGTTTGCACCTTCAGGAGCCGCCGGAGCTGCTCTTTCACACCCCAGGCAGCCGACAGCTCATCGGTGGGGTCGTCGGTGGCGAACACAGCCTCCAGCCGCGCCCGGGCCTGTGCGGAGAGGGTGTTGTAGCCGCGCAGTAGCAGTCTGCGGTTCGCCCAAGCGGGGTCAATCTTGCGGCCGCGACGGTCCTCCCGGTCGCGGATCAGCCGCTGCCGCACCCGGGTCACCATCAGGTTGGCCAGCTGCACCAGGTGGAACCCGTCGACGCTGACCAAGGCGTTAGGCAGCTGCTCGCGGATGGCCTTCTTGAACGGGGCGGACGGGTCGATCGCCACGACCTCGATGCGGTCCCGCCAGGCCTGGCTGCGGGTGGCCAGCCATGCCGCCACGGAGGCGGAGTCGCGGCCGTCGACGATGCCCAGCACCTGACAGCAGTCGGCATTGACGATGGTTGACATCCAGGGCTCCACCCGCCGCCAGCCACCAGTTTCGTCGCGGAACCAACGCACCCGGCGGTAGCGGTGCTCATCGATACCCAGTCGGCGCACATACAGCTGGTCGATGTTCGGCAGCAACACTGCCGCAGCGTTGATGGTGGCCTGCACCGTCCACCACGCGACCCGAAAGTCGGCGGCGACCTCCGCGACGGCACGGCCAGAGTCGATCACCGCAGCCAACAGTGCTGTTCTGAGCCGGGTGGTGCACCGGGCCCGCAACGGCAGCTGGTCGGTGGCTGCGATGAAAGTCCGCCGTGCACAGGCCGGCTCCGCGCACACCAGCCTAGGTTTGCGCACCACCACCTCGACCCGGCCGCCGTGCGGGATATCGCGCACCCGCTGCATTACCCAGGCATGTACCCGCGACGACACCACCCCGCAGTCGGGACAGCCCTGGTCAAGATCAACAGGTTGTACCTTGACCCGGCGGCCGCCCAACGGCAAATCGACCGCCTCGATCACCCGGTAGCCGGGCAGGTTGAAGATCACGCTCGCAGCATCACGCCGCGAGCCCGTAGGCTCGAACACAGCTCGTGGTCCTTCCTCGATGGATGCGTGAACACACCCATCTCAGCGCAGGGCCACGAGCCCTTGCATCAACAACTCACCACGTCAAACTGCGAAGCCGACTCCCGCTGGCTACGAGGCCTATGCCGATGCCATTAAAACCAAGCTGCCAAACGGATGGTTACTGTCGACTCCAAGTCCGGCCAGTTGATCAAAGCGCATCCGACCAATACCGACGGCGGACAGGAGTGCCCAAAATTTCTGAGGCATCACCCGACCCCCAATAGCTACACGACGAGTTCGGATCGGCACGGGCCTTAGCTACTGACGCGCTATCTCGGCAGATTCCAGGGGTACTCGTCAGGATGCTTCTCTGCCCACGCGAACCCACTACACGACGAGTTCGGATCGGTCGGCGGTCCCCACCATGGGACACGGTCGGAGCACCAGTACTGGCCGCACGACCGCCCGGTGCCCAGAATTTCTTGGGGTCAGCGAACACCAATACGCACGCGCGGCACACGCACGCACGCACGCACGCACGCACGCACGCACGCACGCACGCACGAGGAAAATTCTAGGCACGGGGTCCGCCGTGCACACTCGTGCGTGTGTCGCGCCCGTGCCCGTGCGCGCCGCGTGCGTATTGGGGTCGGATGTGCCAAAGAAACCCGCGAAAATTCTGGGCTCCGGGTCCGCGTCTCTGCGGGGGAAAGAAATTCTGGCACGCGGACCGCGTGTGGACGCCACATGATCATAAGCTCACAGCGTTCCCACAGTGCCGTCACAGCGGGCGCAGATCGCGAAATGAGACCGTACGGCATCAAACGAGCTGATCACTCAACCGCGCCCAACCAAGGAAAGAAACAAGACACCATGAAAGCAAGCAAGATCATCACACTCGGACTCGTCGCAGCGTCCGCAGGTTTGATCATGGGCACGGTTGCGCTCCCCGCACAAGCGGCCTCCCTGGACCGTGTGGTCAACGCACAACTGACCAACCGGCCCAACTCCGGCGGAAACGGCAACTTCTGGGCACTGAACCACTGGCCTCAGATCAAGATCACCGAGACCGCGCCTGGCGAATACAAAGTGACCGTCCGCGACAACGGCAAGTTTAGCGACCGTGACCGACTTGGTCGGCGCTGGCTTTCGCTTCGCAATTGCACCCCGGGCTACTCTCCATGCCTTCCCCCCGCGTCGGACTATGACTGTCGTGGCGGCTCAGGCAACGGACCCAAGTACACCGGACCCGTCCGCGTCACCGGTTCCGACCCCTACCACCTAGACCGAAACCGTGACGGAAAAGGATGTGAGCGGTCGTGACCTCTCCAAATCGAGCGAACTAACTGGCGGTCTCTTCCGGCCGTGCATGGAACATGACCGTCACCTGCCGGGTAGCCCACGAGGATGAATCCACAGAAGAGTTGAGCATTGACTCGCTGTCGATGCGCGGCGCCCAACGGGAGATCATAGGGGGCGCGTGTCGATGAATCAACGATGGCTGTGGTCTGGGGGACGATGTTCGAGTTGACCCTGCCCCACATGCTTCGTCACGATGCGACAATCGCCGTCATGGCTAAACCATTGAGGTGCCTCTTGCGACTCCATAAGTGGGAGGATCGCGAGAACCCAGAGACACAAGAGCACTACCGAATCTGCGTGCGTTGTAACGCGTATCGAGACAGAGGGACCTCACCATGGGGTGGTAGCGGAGGAGCCTGGGGAATCGGTGGGGGAATCGGTGGTTGAACGCACACCATGTGAAGTGGCATCGGGTTGACCGCGATCCATCAACGATGGCTGTGATCTGCGACACGAGTGACACACGAGCACAGTTGCCCCTGCCCCACATGCTTCGTCACGATGCCTCTTACGGGGATCTGTGATCAGTGTGGCTGAGAACGTTGAATCCCATGTGCCGATCATCCGTGTCACCTTGGGATCCGGTTGGGAACTCTGCCACGGACCCGGTGGCCCAGAACCTCTTGCGCCGGTCGACACTGCCCGTGCACACGGCGTGCACGCGCACGGGCGCGCACGAGGCAATATCGCCTGCCTGAGTCAGCCATAGCGGCGGCGATCATTAAGATCATCGCCGAATCAGCGACCGTGGTCGCCACGACTTCAAGCTGTTAGACCCTCGTCCAGGTGCCACAGCCACTTGACTTGAAGAACTCGCCGCTATTCACAGTGATCGACGCACGAGCGCCAGGATTGACGGTGTCATCTGCGATGATCGAATCCGTATCTCCGCTGTCGTCCTTCGTCGTTGCGCGGACCGCGTGCCCAGAATTTTCCTCAGCCCCATTGTCCTGGCCGCCGTAGCAGCAGCCAACCCCAATACGCGCGTAGGCGAGCCTGTATCCTCCTGGCCCAGCGGCTTGCAAAGGCGTATCGAATGCAGCGTCATCGACGGAAACCGGGCGGTAAGGCCGGCGGGCGGTGTACCGCGTAGCGTGATCTCGTACACCGCCGCCGGATCATTCGGGTGCTCCCGCAGTCCGTCGAGCTCGACGTCCTCTAGTGGAGCATCCCATTTAAGACGTCGTCTGGGGCGTCTTTGCTGGCTGTGTGCTCGTCACGTCGGGCTGGCGCAGGTACGAGGCGAGCGCCCAGATGATGAGGACGTCAATGCCGATGACCATGAGCGCCCACCAGGGCGAGTACGGCAGCCACACGAAGTTGATGATCGCCGATATCACCGCGATGACTATGCCGGCCATGCGAGCCCAGCTCTGACCTTGCAGCAGGGCGATGCCGATTGCCAGCAACCCCAGGCCGACCAGCAGGTGAATCCAGCCCCATAGCGTGAGGTCAAAGGCGTAGATGTACTGCGGGAGGACCACGAGGTACTTGTCGTTCACGATGGCCGCGAGAGCCTCTAGGGCCTGAAAAGCCCCGCCGATGATCATGAGCACGCCGGCGAAGACGGCGGTGCCATGAGCCACGGGACTGACAGGCTGGGTGTCTGCCATTGGTGTATTGCCTCCAATTCTGGTTAGTCTGACTCGACTACAAATGGTGAATGGATACGCGCAGACTAGCGAGAAAATCGCGCTGTCGAAGCTCTTCGGAGGAATGGCGTACCCTCTCCTGTCGCTGCTGAAGATTCCGGCCGCGTGCCGCTGCTCAGACTCTGGGGACGATCTTGACCCGCGCCTCGTGCACCGCCTTGAGCCGCTCAGCCTCTTGCTGAGGATCTTGGTATGGGATGGCGCGGATGAGGTAGTGATGCTTGCCGTCCTTGTCGATCTTGTGGGGATGTGGAGCGATGATGATCTTGTCGATGAGCATCTCTGTCAGCGCGCGCCGATCAACAGCAGACGGGTCCTCCCACACCAGCTACGGCGAGCGAGATCAACACCAGCGCGTGCCGACTCGTGCTCAAGGTCGACCGCATCTTCGTTGATCAGGACTGACTGTTTACCGTCGGCACAATGTGAATGATCTTCGCCTCGATCTCGTCAAGATCGACTCGGATCAGCCGGGGCTCGACGCGATAGGCAGTGATCTTGCGTCTAGAGATCCAGCGGCGGACAGTCTGCCGCGACACGCCGTAATGATCGGCAGCAGCAGCAATGGAAACCATTTTGGACATGTAGGCACTCCTCTTCCTGGGAGTCAAGACACCTTGATCTTTTTCTCCCGAAACTCCGAGTCCCTGGCAAAAGGCTAGCAATTGCACATGGGTACTCAAGAGCGCAACTCCTACTGTGCGACCTTGATCATCTCAGACATACGCCGCGCAATCTCATCGTCGCGGCCTTGCGCGACATGCTGGTACCGAATCGCCATAGCCGGGGTCGTGTGTCCCAATCGGCCCATCAGCTCGGCAATGGTTGCGCCGCTCTGCGCAGCCATGACTGCGCCCGTGTGCCTCAAGTCGTGGAAGCGCAGATCATCACGCCCAGCGGCCCTGCTGCTCGCTCCCAGTGCTTTTGAAAGGCTCCGCCGCGCCCGATTTGTTCACCCTTGGCGGTCGAAAAGAGGAGAGCGTCTTTGCCCAAGCCAACATGATCTCGAAGGTGGTGCTGGACGGCGGACATGAGGTGCGGCGGGATCGAGACATCGCGAATGCCAGCATTGGACTTCGGAGTGCCAATGGTCGGCTCGCCGTCGATCCACGTCACACTGCGCGTCACCCGTACTCGGGCATGGCTTAGGTCAACATCACCGCGCCGTAGCTCGGTTAACTCACCAAAGCGCAGCGCGCACCAGGACGCGAGCAAGATCATTAGGGCGTCACCCTTGGTTTCAAACGTCGTGGGCGCGGTATGTTGCTTGCCGTCCGGCCCCTGGTATCTGGTCTGGAACATGCCCGATGGCAGTTTGCGGATTGCTCCGAAACTGCGGCGTGTCCTTGATCGTTTTGTGGTGGTGACAGTCTTGATCAGTGGTGCCTCTCGTGCCATAACCGTGCCATAAGCAGTGTAAACCCGTGCGCATCCATGGTCGCTAATGAATGCTAGATCTTCTTTGATGCAAAGGAAAATGCGCGTCTGTGACCACTTATGACCACCTATGGATATTGCAATATCGCAGGTTCAAATCCTGTCACCCCGACCATGCTTATTTTCGACCCACCAGAAGATCGAAGTTTGAACCTAACAGCCCCAAAGCTTAGATGGGTGATGACAGCTTCTATGACGTTCCAGGACTCTGCCGGTCAGCGACTGGTCGATAGTTAGTCATGCACCGGCTCGCCGCTGACTTGGTGGTCGGCATGGAAGAGCGCTTCGGCCAAGAGGCTGCGGACATGGGCTCCGCGCAGCCGATATACGACCCGACGACCGTCGCGGCGACCCTCGACAAGGCCAGCAAAGCGGAGCTTCGAGAGATGTTGGCTGGCCACAGTTGCACGACAGCCGGCCGTCTCGGCTAGGGAAGAAACGTCAGCCTCACTCTCGCGGAGCGCCCACAACAGCCGCACGCGGGTTGGGTCGGCCAGCAGCGCAAAGGACATCACCGCAGCCTGCACGCGAGAGTCGTCGAGGACATCCGGGTGTGGAGAAGCGGTGGTGCTAGGACTGGGTCGGACAGAGACCATGCCCCATCATATCGTCAGTCGCATGTATTCACGTATGCGCAGATATCGTATAGTGAAGGTATCTCTCTTAAACCCACCGACGCCATGAGCCAAGCCCACCACCACAGCCGACCCGCTAGCGATCATGGACATAGCCACGACCATCAGCACCGCGGCGATCATGACCATCATCATCGACCGGGAGGCAGGGTACGCCATGCGTTCTCTGAGCTGCTCGGTGGACATTCGCATGATGCTGCCGACCAAATCGATGACGCCTTAGAGGCCAACCGCGTCGGCCGGCGAGCCCTGATTATCAGCCTGCTCGGTCTGGGCCTGACGGCGGCTCTGCAAGCGGTTGTGGTGCTGCTGTCCGGCTCGGTCGCCTTGCTCGGCGACACATTGCACAACGTCGCTGACGCCTTGACAGCGGTCCCGCTGCTGGTGGCCTTCAGGCTGGCTCGGCGGCCGGCGAACAAGCGCTACACGTACGGCTACGGACGAGCCGAAGACCTGGCTGGCCTCTTCGTCGTCGCCATGATTGCTCTGTCCGGTGTCGTGGCTGCCTATGAGGCCATCGACCGGTTGCTGCACCCGCGCGACGTCGCTTACCTCTGGGCAGTCGCCGCTGCGGGCCTGGTCGGCTTTTTCGGCAACGAGCTGGTGGCCCGCTACCGCATCAGAGTCGGACGGCAAATCGGGTCAGCCGCTCTGGTGGCCGATGGCTTGCACGCGCGCACTGACGGTTTCACCAGTCTTGCCGTGCTGCTTGGTGCCGGTGGAGTTGCCCTTGGGTGGCGATGGGCCGACCCGCTGGTAGGCCTCGTCATTACCGTGGCGATTCTCGGTGTGCTGCGATCAGCGGTCATGCATGTGGGTGCTCGACTGATGGATGCCGTTGATCCCGCGCTCGTCGATCAAGCCACCAAAGCCCTCGTCACCGTGAAAGGCGTCAAGGAGGTCCGGGAGCTGCGCATCCGCTGGATTGGGCACCGGCTTCGGGCCGAAGTCGACATCACGGCTGACCCCAGCCTCACCATCACCGAAGCGCACGAACTAGCCCACCTTGCCGAGGACCGGCTTTTGGCCGGGGTCCGACGTCTCAATGCTGCCAATGTCCATGTCAGTCCCGTCGGGGCGCACGCACAACCCGACGCATTCCTTCCCCCACACCACTAGCCAGTCTGCTGGCTAATCTGCGCCGCTCCAGAAAGGCAGTCTTGCGTTGTTCACGCTCTCCCCAACCGGCGCAGACAGTGCCACACTGCGCTCGGGCTCCTGCCAAGCCGTTGGGCAATGTCCTTCTGCGGCAATCCAGCCTCATACAGCTGAACGAGGCGAGCAGTCTCAGTCGCACTGAGCCGCGGATGCCGTACCCGCTCGCCCGCCTGCCGCACCAACCGAAGGACGCTGCTCTTGGCGATACCGTACCGCCGGCCAAGCTCGGCAGCGGTTGTCCCGGCCACGTACTCAGCGACCAAACGATTGATCGTCTCAGCCTCCAGCCGTGTGCTGACGCGACGTTCTCGACGAAGACCACGACTCCGAGCGATCCTGGCTGGCAGCGGACTCGCGACGTGCGCCCACAGCGCGGGGTTCAATGTGAATCCCCTTAGACCGACCAGTGAATTACCTAGTCAGACCTAGTTTCAGCAAGATCAAATAGGCCCCTCCCTCATCGTGCCCTAATCCGGGTCGTGCGCCCTTCCTTGGACGACGTACCGCCCACACATGGACTGTTGACCGTTTTCCAGAGCTTCGTCGACCAACGACGGCGTCCGGTGCTGGGAACTGCCCACAAGCGACATACGCGGTCACAGTGGACTATCTGACGCCTTGGAATACTGCGATGTCTCTAGTCGTCATATAGGCCGACAGCGTGCGGCGCGTGAGCGGCGTGGCTTGTCGAACCCGACAACGGATCGGAAGCCGTGATGATCTTGTGGCCGGACCAGCCGACTTTAGTGACTCCGCACCACTAAGGCGATTTGTCGCACGGGTCACACGACTGTTAGCCAACATGTCTCCACTTACGGTGGGTTTGGCAGAGACTGGTTTTCCTGCTGGGCGAGAAGCGCCCGAGCCAGGGACGGATGCGTGACTAAGCCCGGATCCACCGATGAGCTGGGCGGGTTGAGCGTGCCGTGACGCAAGGATGCCCTTGCGGGCTGGGAGTCTGGGACTTGCGACGGTCCAAACGCCATCACCCGGAAGGGCATCTTTGAGGTGCGACTCTTTCACACTCCTGGACAGATCTCGACGGTGTTCGACGACCCGAACCTGGTGTCGTCGGCAGGGCTGGTTCCGGTGATGAGGTTGGCCGAGCGGGCCGGGCTCGGCCAGCTGGCTGACCAGCACCTGACGGTGCCGACCGACAAGGGCGCGAACGCCGGGTTGAAGGTCGCCTCACTGGTCGCGGGGATGGTCGCCGGGGCCGATTCGATCGACGACATGGCGATGCTGCGGCACGGTGGGATGGCCAAGCTGTTCTCCAGGATTTACGCGCCCTCGACGTTGGGGTCGTTCCTGCGCGCGTTCACCTTCGGCCACATCCGTCAGCTCGACGCGATCGCCTCCCGGTTCCTGCTCGACCTGGTGGGCCTCACGGGCTTGCTCGGCGCGGCGAGCATCACGCGCACAGCCGAGGAGCAAGGCGGGTATGCGTTGGTCGACGTGGATGACACCGTGGTCGAGGTCCATGGGTATGCCAAGCAGGGCGCCGGGTTCGGCTACAACCGGATCCGTGGACTGAACGCGCTGCTGGCCACGGTGAGCACGACGACCTCAGCGCCGGTGATCGTGGCGCAGCGGCTCCGGAAAGGCGGGTCCGCGTCGCCGCGCGGCGCGCAACGGCTGGTGGCCGATGCGGTCAAGGCCGCCCGTCGGGTCCTCGGCCCGGCCGTCGCGGTGTTGGTGCGGATGGATTCCGCGTTCTACGGTCGCAGCGCGGTGCACGCTGTTCTAGCCGGTGGCGCGGCGGTCTCGGTAACGGTCCGGATGGACCAGCGGATCAAGGCCACGATCGCCACCATCGATGACGATGCGTGGACCATGATCGAGTACACCGATGCGGTCTTCGACGAAGACAGCGGCTGCTGCGATCCACCGATGAGCTGGATGGGTTGAGCGTGCCGTAACGGGCGGATGCCCTTGTGGGCTGGGAGATTGGGACTTGTCTAAGGTTCCTGATCGCCGAGCATGAAGGGCATCCGTCGAGTGCAACTCTCTCACGCGCTCAAGGCAACGTCGGCGGTATTCGACGAGCCGAATCTGGTGGCGGCGGCGGGGCTTGTGCCGGTGGTGGCGCTGGCCGAGGCGGCGGGCCTCGCGGCTTTGGCGCAGCAACAGTTGACGGTGCCGACAGACAAGGGCGCCAACGCCGGGTGGAAAGTGGCCTCCCTGGTGGCCGGGCATGGTGGCTGGCGCGGACTCGATTGAGGATCTGGGGCTGTTGCGGCATGGCGGGATGAGCCGGCTGTTCACCCGTGCGTATGCCCCGTCGACGTTGGGCTCGTTCCTTCGGGCGTTCACCTTCGGCCACGTCCGGCAGCTCGATGCTGTCGCGGCCCGGTTCCTGGCCAGGCTCGCCGCTCAGACGCCGCTGCTGACCGGCCACCAGGCCAGCCACGGCCCTGGAGTGGTCATCGATGTCGACGACACCATCATCGAGGTTCACGGCTACGCCAAGCAGGGTGCCGGGTTCGGCTACTCCAAGGTGCGCGGGTTGAACGCGCTGCTGGCTACCGTGTCGACCCCGTCGACGGCGCCGGTGATCGTGGCGCAGCGGCTGCGGAAGGGGTCGTGCGGGTCCCCGCGGGGCGCGAAGCGGCTGGTCGCCGACGCCGCCGCGCAGGTCGGTCGGCTGCTGCCGAACAGCCGGCCGCTGGTGCGGATGGACTCGGCGTTCTACGGCCGAGGCGCGGTCGGCGCCGCCATCGCCGGCGGCTGCGACGTCTCGGTCACCGTCCGACACGACGCGACGGTGAAGGCCGCGATCGCCCAGATCAGCGAGGATGCGTGGACCCCGATCGACTATCCCGACGCAGTCTTCGACGAGCCGTCGGGCCGCTGGATCTCCCGCGCCGAGGTCGCCGAGATCGGTTTCACCGCCTTCGCCGCGCAGAAACGGTGCGAGCAGGTGCCCGGCCGGCTGGTCGTGCGCCGGGTCCCCGAGCTCAACCCAACCGGGCAAGACGGGCTGTTCGACTTGTGGCGGTTCCACGCATTCTTCACCACCAGCAGCCTCGACACGGTGGCCGCGGACAAGACCCACCGTGGTCACGCCGTCATCGAACACGTCCACGCCGACCTGAAGAATTCTGCCCTCGCGCACCTGCCCAGCGGACGGTTCACCGCCAACGCGGCCTGGCTGGCCCTCGCGGTGATCGCGTTCAACCTCACCCGGGCCGCCGCGACCCTCACAGACACTGCGCTGGGCAAGGCCACTACCGGCACCATCCGGCGCCAACTGATCAACCTCCCCGCCCGGATCGCCACCACGGCACGGCGCCTCATCATGCATCTGCCGCGAGCCTGGCCGTGGGAGCAGGCCTGGACCCAGCTGTTCCACCAGGCCTGTTGTGGGCCCGCCCGGCCCGCTGACTCCCTGACCACCCAGCCCGACGGCGCAACCGCAACCCCCTGGAACCAGCGGACAGCGAGGTCCGCCAGACAACCCTGCCCCACAACAAGACCAAGCCAACCCATCAAGATCAACTCAACAACCAGGTCGGTGGATCCGGGCTAAGCTTTGATGAAGCCACCGCGAATCGCTGCCTGGACGGCCGGACCTCTGGCGATGTTGTAGGCGAGCCCAATGACTTCGGGGATTGCCTGTAGTTGGGATGCGCTGATGCCGATCATTCGTTCAGTTAGATCCGACTTGGCAGCGTGCCCGTCGGCGTCGATCAGTACCCCTGCGATTTCGCCACAGACGCCGCGCCGGTGCAGCTCACGCCGTACCTTCTCGTCGGTGACGTCACAGACGGTTGACTCACCGGGGGCCCAGAGGCCGATGCCGACGACAGCTTTGGTAACCGAGCCGAGCCGGCCGAATGTGCGCGCGACTTCAGGCTGCTTACGGAGGGCGCGTGCGGTTGCCGGGTCGTGTACGACTGTGGGGGCGTAGAAGAAATGGGCGGCCCCACCGGAGATGCGGGCGGCCTGGCGGACCAGATCAACGGAACTGTCGGCAACGTCGGGCTGGACAACAGCTCCGGTGAGTTGGACGACGGGGATAGTGGGAAGCTGTCTGAGTGCGTTCGTCATGGCGCTGGCGGAGCGAGACCAGGCCAGCCCCAGGACGTCGTTGACTGTGACGATCTGATCATGCTCAAGTGTGCAGCACCCCCCCAGCTACTTTCGCACACCGATCGGAGAAGGAACGTCAGGGCAACGATGAGTGGAGTCGTCCTTCCGGTGACAGCACCGTCAAGCAGGTTGAGGTGGATGTCCCAGAGCCGGAACATGGTCAGGTGTTGCTGCAGATGAAGGCCTCCTTGATCTGCGGCAGCGATATCCGCGCCATCTACCGGGAGCATCTGGGTAGCGGATCGGAAGCCTCTCGGGGGGTGACCGCCGGGCACGAGCCGTGCGGTCACGTGGTGGCGGTCGGTCCCGGTTCTCGTCGACTCTCCGTCGGGGACCGGGTGGCGGTTTATCACATCGCCGTTTGCAGCGTCTGCAAGGACTGCCGCCACGGTGACATGATCGGCTGTACGTCTCCGTCGCGGGCCGCCCACGGCCGGCAACGCGAGGGTGGACACGTTGAGTTTCTGCTTGCCGAGGAAGCTACCTGCATCCTGCTGCCGGATGAACTGTCCTACCTCGACGGCGCGCTAACACCCCACTTGCACCCATTAGCGCATGGCGCGACGGCCGTGACGAGAAGCGTGACCCGTCGGCCTGCCCGAGTCCTCTGATGAGGGTTCGCCGGCACAACCCACCGCGAGAGGTCAACGTCAATGTCCATCAACCGCCGCATCGTCGTGACGGGAGTCCAAACCATGGAATTGCGCGAGGAGCCGATTCCCGCGCCCGCGCCGGGCGAGGTCCGGGTGCGTAGCACCCTCATTGGGGTGTGCGGGTCGGACACGCACGCCTTCCACGGCCGCCACCCATTCATCCCCATCCCCTACATGCCTGGTCACGAGGCGACCGGCGTTGTCGAGGAGCTCGGTGAGGGCGTCACGTCGGTAAAGGTTGGTGACCGCATCGTCGTTGAGCCGACCCTGCCCTGCTGGGAGTGCAAGCCTTGCCGCAGCGGCGCTGAGAATCTTTGCGAGAACCTGCAGTTCTTCGGGTGTGGCTACCCCGAGGGCGGTATGGCGGACCAGTTCGTCGTTCGCGCCGATCGGCTGCACGTGATTCCTGATGACATTAGTGACCTGAACGCGGCGCTCATCGAGCCGCTGTCGACGCCGGTGCACGCGGCTCGAATCGCTGGGTCGCTTCAGGGGCGCGCGGTCGCCGTGCTAGGGGCGGGTACGATCGGGCTCCTCATGCTCGCGGTGGCGCGGTGGTACGGCGCCTCCAAGGTAGTGGTCACCGACCCGTTGCCCGCCAAGCGCGAGGCGGCCATGCGGCTTGGTGCCGACGCAGTCGTTGACGCAATGGCCGCAGATGTCACCGCTCAGGTCCGCGCCGCGCTGGGGGAGAGCGCTGACGTCGTCTTCGACTGCGTCGCGGTCAGGTCCACGACCCTCGCGGCGATCGGCATGGCCCTCAAGGGCGGCACGGTGGTCATCGTCGGCGTCCCAGCTGCCGACTTCGAGCTACCCATCCGGATCATGCAGGACCAGCAAATCCGCGTCCAGGGGAGCGCGACCTATGTCCCGCAGGACTTCGCCAGCGCGATCGAGATGATTCAGTCGGGGGCGGTCCGCGCAGAGGACTTCGTCACCGGGCAGTTCCCTTTGGAGCAGGCTGAGCAGGCGTTCGAGGCGTCGATGAGCGGGGACCACATCAAGGTGCTGATCCATCCGTAAGCCGGTCGCGGTCCTCATGGCAGCCGCTGCGGGCGTCGAAGTGCGGCTGAATGGAGGTCGGCAGTTGTGCATTTCCATTCTGGACGAAGGCAGGGTTTGAGCCATGTC